>NZ_PENZ01000037.1 GCF_003144395.1 Proteus faecis
GATTTTTATTACCTAAAAATTGTGTGGAGAGAATAATGTCTTATATTGCAACAGCAACAAATAAACATTTCTATTATCTCGATGTACGGATCGAAGATATAGATATTCAAGATATTGCCAGTGGCCTTGCTAATGAATGTCGCTTTAATGGACAGATTGATAATTTCTATTCTGTTGCTCAGCATTCTGTATATGCAAGTTATTTAGTTGCACCTGAATTTGCTTTAGAGGCCCTACTTCATGATGCCAGTGAAGCTTATGTCAAAGACCTACCATCACCACTTAAAAAGCTATTGCCTGAATATAAATTAATTGAATTACGTGTAGAAAAGATGATCCGCAAAAAATTTGGGCTACCTGAATCTAAATCTGATGCGGTTCCTTTTGCTGACTTAATGATGTTAGCCACAGAAAAGCGTGATTTAGAAATTGATACAGGTAGTAACTGGTTAATGCTTGAAGGTATTCCAGCAAGTGATTTTGTTGTTAATCCACTAACACCGCCACAAGCAAAAGCCTTATTCCTCCGCCGTTTTAATGAGCTTTATAAGGGAACTGAAAATGGCTAACGGATCAGTAAACAAAGTAATTCTTATCGGCAATTTAGGGCGCGATCCTGAAATTCGCTACCTGCCTTCTGGTGGTGCTGTTGCCAATTTAGCTGTGGCCACATCAGAAAAGTGGCGAGATAAACAAACGGGTGACAACCGAGAAAAGACAGAATGGCACCGTGTCGTTCTATTTGGAAAACTCGCTGATATCGCCAGTGGCTATTTGTGTAAAGGCTCACAAGTTTATATCGAGGGCCAACTACAAACGCGCGAGTGGGATGATAACGGTGTTAAACGCTATACAACAGAAATTGTTGTAAAAGTTGGCGGTTCGATGCAGATGCTAGGTGGTGCTAGTAAATCAGCAGGGTCACAGTCGGCACAGCAAAACCTGCCATCAGCTCAATCTCAAGCACAGAGTAGTCAACCACCAATGGATTTCTCAGACGATATTCCATTTTGACCCCTACCAGTTTAACCAAAGGATATAACCATTACTCAGTGCAAGGATGCAAACAGGAGATAGATATGAAAAAGCAAACAGTAGATTTACTAAATTCTAATGACGAAACTATTTTGATGATGCGAGGCTGCCAAACCAAAGAGCAAGTTATCGACACTGCAATTAAAGAAAACATTATTTGTGAAAGCGATAAATCGGAATGGGTTAATTGCGATCGCGTTGATGTTTGTTATTACAAGGCAGTTCCTCGTGATGGTTATTCAGCATATTACTATCCATCAAATAAAGATGTTAAAGGTGCATTTTTAGCGACAGCTTTAATTATCTTTTAATTTAACTCGCAGGGATGCAATGAAGAGGAATGAATATGAAAGTTGAACAATCTCAAGTTACTAAGCTTGAAATTACAAATGTAGAAAAACACGACCCAATTAGAGTCTATTTAGAAGATGATAATCAAGGCCATGGTCGATTAACCATAACTGAATGGGGAGAAGCTTGGACTGCATATTGGCCTGCAATGTCATGTTTGTTAATTGATTTTATTATCAGAGCTGATAACGGATATTTAATTAGCTATCTTTCTTCAAAACCATTAGGTGTGAGAAGCGTTGCATACAAACGTCTAGACTCTAGGTTAAACGCTGTTCGTGGAGCATTAAAGCAAATAAGTGTGAATTAAGGAAGTATTTTGACCGTGGATTAGTCAAATGGATGTGAGTATGATTTCCACTTTAAATAAGGAGGATTCATGAATAAGAAGTGGTTACTGTACCTAATTGTCGTAAGTGCTATTTTTTCTTCGGTAACTTACGCTATTTTCTTTCATTTGAATATTGATGAAAATAACAAATGGAGTACATTTTTTAGTTTTACATCTGCATTTAGTATATTTTCTACTATTGGTGTTTATTTTTGGCAGAAAAATGATGCATTAAACAAGCAAAAGGATATTGATGATAGAATCATAGAGAAAATTGAGTTTAAACTAAAAATTATCAATTTAACAATAATTTCACTAATTACATTTTTAAAAAATGCTTCAAATTATGATATTGAAATTGATAGAAATGTAGCCATTTTTAAAAAGATATCCCCTTTAATTAAAATTGGAGACATGGAGGAAGAACCTATAAATAAAGTAGATATCATTTATGATGATTTAGACAATGAGATTAATCAATATACCATGCTAGTTAGTAAAAAATTATATAACATAATAAAAGATATAAATGTATGTGAAAGAAAAATCTTCTCTACTATCTACTTATACGCAGATCATAATTCTTATATAAAGAATAATATCGATAATTCAATTTCAATTGAAAGTGAAGTAGAAATAGATGCTAAAGAGGCAATAAAATATCTCATAAGTCACAGAGAAGAGATATCTAAAATAAAAAAACTTATTTATAACACTATGCAATAGAAGGATTTTTATCCCTAAAATTAAGAGGATATAATGAAGCCAATACTTGATATGTGTTGTGGCTCCCGTATGTTTTATTTTGATAAACAAGATGACCGTGTTTTATTTAATGATATTAGAGCCGAAGAACATATTTTATGTGACGGGAGAATTTTAAATATAACACCAGATATTATTTCTGATTTTAAAAATCTTCCTTTCCAAGATAATTCATTTTATCAAGTGCTATTTGACCCACCTCATTTAATTAGAGTTGGCAAAAATAGCTGGATGTTTAAAAAATACGGTTCGTTAAATAAAGACTCATGGAAAGAAGATTTAAAAAAAGGATTTACTGAAGCATTTCGTGTGTTAAAGCCAAATGGAACCTTATTGTTTAAGTGGAATGAAACTCAAATACCCGTTAAACAAATATTAGCTTTAACTAATGAAAAACCAACTGCCGTTCAGCGTGTAGGGAAAAACGATAAAACACATTGGATGGCGTTCTATAAAGGAAATCAGTAAATAACCACCAGCATTATTTAACGTGTGTACGGCACGAGTGGAGAGAAAATATGTCAGCACTAATAAAATATATAAAGATGAAAGAAATGGTTCAATTGACAGGAAAAAGCAAAACTACGTTATGGAGAATGTATGCCAAAAGAAAGGAATTCCCAAAACCACAAAAAACAAAAGGTGGTACATTTTTAGGTTGGCCAGAACATGTCTATGAAGAGTGGGTTAGAAGTGAAAAACTGTAATGCTAACTTGACCCGTTACTTGACCCGCATCTCTCGCGGGTTTCTTTTTAAAAACGCATAACTCATTGATTTTAAATGGTACGCCCTACAGGATTCGAACCTGTGACCTACGGCTTAGAAGGCCGTTGCTCTATCCAACTGAGCTAAGGGCGCCAAGAAGAACTTTAGACATCTGCAAGAGTGCTGATAACGGATGTGAATTATACGTTCAACATTCTGAGAGTCAACGATTTTTCAACGATATCAAACTATATGGTCAAAATATGGCAAGTATTCGACTGACAGATTGCTCCTGATCTGACAAAATAGACCAATACCGTAATTGAATAATTTGGATGTATAGATGTCAGCAAGAATTATAGATGGGAAATCGATTGCGCAGACCATCAGAAGCGAAGTTGCAGAAAAAGTAAAACAACGTATTAATGCAGGAAAACGAGCGCCTGGTTTAGCGGTTATTTTAGTAGGAGATAACCCAGCATCACAGATTTATGTCGGAAGTAAGCGCCGTGCTTGTGAAGAAGTCGGCTTTATTTCTCGCTCTTATGATTTACCAGATACAACCAGTGAAGCTGATTTATTGAATCTGATCGACCAACTTAATAAAGACAATACCATTGATGGTATCCTTGTTCAGCTCCCTTTACCTGCTGGAATTGATAATGTTAAGGTTTTAGAACGTATCCATCCTGATAAAGATGTCGATGGCTTTCACCCTTACAATATCGGCCGCCTATGCCAACGTGCACCTAAATTACGCCCTTGTACACCTCGTGGAATTGTCACACTACTCGAGCGTTGTAATATTCCAATGAATGGCTTAAATGCCGTTATTATTGGTGCATCAAATATTGTTGGTCGCCCAATGAGCTTAGAGCTATTACTTGCAGGTTGTACAACTACAGTTACCCACCGTTTTACTAAAGATCTACGTTTTCATGTTGAACATGCAGATTTAGTCGTTGTAGCAGTAGGTAAACCTAACTTTATTCCTGGTGAATGGATTAAACCTGGTGCAATCGTGATTGATGTTGGTATAAACCGCCTTGAAAGTGGAAAAGTTGTCGGGGATGTTGATTTTGAAGCCGCCTCTCAACGTGCGGGTTGGATTTCTCCTGTCCCCGGAGGTGTAGGCCCAATGACAGTCGCAACGCTTATTCAAAACACTCTGCAAGCATGCGAAGAATACCACGACCCTGAAACAGGAAATAATTAATCAATGGAAACATTTCAATTAGATGGGCACGACTATGTCGAGCTTTGTGATTTATTAAAACTTCAAGGTTGGACTGAAAGCGGAGCAGCTGCTAAAAGTGTCATTGCTGAAGGTTTAGTGAGTGTTGACGGTGAAGTTGAAACTCGTAAACGCTGTAAAATTGTTGCAGGAAAAGTTGTCACCTTTGGTGAGTTTTCCGTTAGCGTCAGCAAATAATCAGCAAATCAATTAATATTGAAAAAGCGTTGCTATCTTAGCCTCGCTTTTTTTCTTTTTAATCCTTTTTTACCTTAAATAGACTTTTTCTTCCTCTTTTTTCTTATTTAATCACGTAAAAAAAAAGGAAATAACATAACCAATTGAATTAAAATAAAATAATTAAATTTAATTTAATATATTTAAATTTAGATCATTATTTTTAAACTTATCTATGATTATAATCTCCTTTCAGCGTTCAGCAAATTGTACATTTTATAAAAAAATAGATAAAAAGAAATGCTATAAGTTATTATTTTATATACAGATAACACGTTTTAACCATTACTGTAAAACTTCAGCAACAAACCTTTTTGTTGATACTTTTATCCATTTATTCATGTTTAAATGCATTAAAATGTGATTTAGATCTAATTTATTTCTACTTTCATTAGGCAAAAGAACATTGTTTGTACTAAATTACAGGTTATAATTTGAAACGATTCAGCTTAATGATACGATTTGAGTCGTTATTTTATAATATTTACATCATTTTACCCTTTATCTAACAGGAGATTTTATGCTCGACTTACCCACTCAAGGTATCTCTGTTTTTGCTAAATTACAGCAAAAATTGATGCCTGTTCTTTTATTTAAGGTAAGGAACTAGCATGAAACGCAGAGTAGCAACTATCACACTCAACCCTGCATATGATCTTGTAGGTTTAAGTGCTCCTATTGAACTTGGTGAAGTTAATCGAGTTAAAACAGCAGGCTTCCATGCTGCGGGTAAAGGCATCAATGTGGCTAAGGTTTTAAAAAGCCTTGGTGTTGATGTTACTGTTGGGGGTTTTTTAGGCAAAGAAAACCAAGATGGATTCCAAAAAGAGTTTAGTGATTCGGGTATTGCTAACCGTTTTCAAATGGTTGAAGGTCGTACTCGTATTAACGTCAAACTCACAGAACCCAATGGTAAAGTGACTGACTTCAATTTTTCTGGTTTCGAAATCACAAAACAAGACTGGACTCGCTTTGTCAATGATACGCTAAGTTGGGCGGGTCAATTTGATATGATTTGTGTCAGTGGTAGTGTACCTCCTAGCATTGATCTCAATGATTTCACTAAATGGATGACACGCTTACGTAGCGAATGTATGTGTTTGATCTTCGACAGTAGTCGAGATGCCTTTGTCGCAGGATTAAAAGCTGCCCCTTGGCTTGTTAAACCTAATCATCATGAATTAGAAATTTGGGCGGGTAGATCCTTACCTGAACTTTCTGATATTGTGCAAGCAGCTCAAGCATTGCGTCAGCAAGGTATTGCTCATGTTGTTATTTCATTAGGTGAGCAAGGTGCGATGTGGGTTAATGCCTCTGGTGCATGGATGGCTAAACCACCTAAATGTGATGTTGTAAGTACCGTCGGAGCTGGAGACTCTATGGTTGGTGGTTTAATTTATGGTTTAATGATGCGACAAACCAGTGAACATACCTTACGTCTTGCGACTGCCGTTTCTGCACTTGCTGTGAGCCAAACCAATGTTGGTATTCATGATCGCGAACAATTAGCAAAAATGATGACAGAAGTAGAATTAACTCCGCTAAAATTATAAGTAATCATACTCTATGGTAATTTGAATAATATTAAGTAGAATTACCAACTCCTCTATTAAATAGATTAACGTTCTACTATAAAACATCAAAAATAGAATCTCTTTAATTGATTAATTTCTTTTATTATTAAATCAAACTTTATTTTTTCTATTTATTCGATAAACTTCACTTTAATAAAATTTAACAAAGATATTCTCAAACCAATAAAAACTTATTTCTGTTTTTAGGAGAAGTTATGGAAAGGCCCATAATACTTTTATGGATCCAAGTTATTTCAGTATTATTTTTAGGTGTTAGTTTATTTATATTAGTTGCTGGAGCACCAATTTATTTATTGGCAATGGCAATGGGGGGAGGCCAAACAATGCTAGCAGGACTGTTCATCATGCTGTGTTTAATTATAACGATGATCATGCAAGTAACAGCATGGATAAAACTCGCTAAAAATAGTAGAAATGCTTACTCTTTTTTAAAAATATCATGGGTATGTTTATCTATTTCACTCTTTTTTATACTTAGTATTTCGATGTCATTAACAAATATATCGGAAATTAGCTTTGTAGTTTTTTCTATTATCGTGATCTTAACACATCGACTCTTTTTCTCTGAAAATGTAATTACTTATTTTGAATATAAACAAAAAGATAGCAAAAGAGAAACAAATATTATTAGTCAATAAATTAATCATTAGACAAAAAAATATCGGATATTAAATATCCGATATTTTTATATTAAACACGATACTCAATTATCGTATTAATTATTACGACGCCAAACAGTTCCTTGAGGACCATCTTCTAAAACAATCCCCATCGCTGTTAATGCGTCACGAGCAACATCAGCCGCTGCCCAATCTTTATTTTTACGAGCATCATTACGCTGTTGAATTAATAATTCAATTTTTTCAACTTCACCTGCGTCATCTGCTTTAGCACCACTTTGTAAGAAATGCTCAGGCTGTTGCTCTAATAAACCTAATACTTTAGCAAGCTTACGTAATACTGCGGCTAAACCATTCGCTGCATTCATATCAACCGCTTTTAGACGATTAACTTCACGCGCTAAATCAAACAAAACGGAATAGGCTTCAGGTGTATTAAAATCATCGTTCATTGCGTCAATAAATTGCGCTTCAAACGCTTCGCCACCCACAGGCTGTGCATTTTCATCTGTACCACGTAATGAAGTATAGAGGCGTTCTAATGCAGTACGAGCCTGTTTTAGGTTTTCTTCAGTATAATTAAGTTGACTACGATAATGGCCCGATAATAAAAAATAACGCACTGTTTCAGCATCGTAATAAGCTAACACATCACGAATAGTAAAAAAGTTATTCAGTGACTTAGACATTTTTTCTTTGTCTACCATCACCATACCAGAGTGCATCCAGTAATTAACGTAAGGACCATCGTGAGCACAAGTTGATTGCGCTATTTCATTTTCATGATGAGGGAACATTAAATCTGAACCACCGCCATGAATATCAAAATGATGCCCTAACTCTTTACTATTCATAGCAGAACATTCGATATGCCAACCAGGGCGACCATTTCCCCATGGCGACGCCCAGCTTGGTTCACCCGGTTTAGACATTTTCCATAAAACGAAATCCATTGGATTGCGTTTAACATTAGCCACTTCAACTCGAGCACCAGCTTGTAGTTGCTCTAAATCTTGGCGCGAAAGTAAGCCATAATCAGGATCGGTATCAATCGCAAACATCACATCGCCATTGTCGGCAACGTAAGCATGTCCGCGTTTAATTAGCGCTTCTGTTAATTCAATAATTTCAGCAATATGATGTGTTGCTCGTGGCTCTGAATCTGGGCGAGCAATATTTAATGCATCAAAATCTTTGTGCATTTCAGCTAACATACGTGTGGTTAATTGTTCACATGTTTCATTATTTTCAATCGCACGTTTGATGATTTTATCATCTACATCCGTTACGTTACGGACATAGTTAACATCATATCCTAAGTAACGCAGATAACGGGTTATGGCATCAAAAGCCACAAATGTACGTCCATGACCAATATGGCATAAGTCATAAATAGTGATGCCACACACGTACATACCTATTTTTCCTGCATGGATAGGTTTAAATTCTTCTTTTTGGCGAGTGAGAGTATTAAAAATCTTTAGCATCAGTGGACGTTCCCGTTTTCAACTGTACGTGTTTATTACGTTTTTATATAAAAGAAAATAACAACTACTATAGCATGATATTAATTAGAATATTGGATCTTGAAGGCAAAGCAAACTCAAGATTAGGGTTTTTATCTTACTCTGCTTAGCGCTTATTTTCACTGCTCAATCGCGGCTAGTGAACAATCAATCTTCTATTATTTGGCTAAATTTTAGCGAAACGTGTTTTTTCCTTTTATTACTGATTTAGTTAGCAAGAAAAAACAGCGTAAGAAAAAGATGCATACTGACTAAATTAGGCAACTATGATATAAAAACGGGACTGTTGTTTATGCCCAAATCTGGGTAAAGCTAAAATTATATTAGGATCTGAATATGGTTACTTTTCATACCAATTACGGCGATATCGTGATTAATACATTTGCAGACAAAGCACCTGCAACCGTAGAAAATTTTTTAGACTACTGTAAAGAAGGATTCTACGATAACACTATTTTCCACCGTGTCATCAACGGTTTTATGATCCAAGGTGGTGGTTTTGAACCAGGTATGAACCAAAAAGCGACCAAAGCACCTGTAAGAAACGAAGCAAATAATGGCCTAGCAAACAACCGCGGTACATTAGCAATGGCTCGTACGAACGATCCACATTCTGCTACTGCTCAATTTTTTATCAACGTTGCAGACAACGATTTCTTAAATTTCCGTGCTGAAAACGCAAATGGTTGGGGATATTGTGTTTTTGCTGAAGTTGTTGAAGGCATGGATGTTGTTGATAAAATTAAAGCTGTTTCCACAGGTCGTAGCGGTTTCCACCAAGATGTTCCTCGTGAAGATATCGTCATTAAAAGTGTAACGGTTAGCGAATAAGCCTCACTTTTTATGTGTACGCTTTTTATTGCAGACCTGCATTTAAGTGAACATGAACCGGCAATCACTGCCGGTTTTCTTCGCTTTTTAAAAGAACAAGCCATTCATGCAAAAGCACTTTATATCTTGGGTGATTTTTTTGATTTTTGGATAGGTGACGATGATCCCAATCCTTTACATCAACAAATTGCTCAAGCTCTGATGACACTAAAAAATGCAGGAGTACCTTGCTATTTTATTCATGGAAATCGTGATTTTTTAATTGGCTCTCGTTTTGCAAAAGAGAGTGGTATCACCTTACTTCCACAAGAAAAAGTGCTCGAAATTGGAAAAAATCGCATATTAATTTTGCATGGAGATACACTTTGTACGGATGATGAAGCGTATCAACGTTATCGTAAAAAAGTACATAATAAATTTATTCAGCGCTTATTCTCACTCCTGCCTCTATTTATTCGACTGCGTATCGCTGACAAAATGCGCTCACGTAGCCAGCACGAAAATCAGTACAAATCAGATGCTATTATGGATGTTAACCCACAAGCTGTGATTGATACTTTTAAACATTTCAATACAGAATGGATGATCCATGGTCATACGCATCGTCCAGCAATTCATACTGTCAACATTGATGATAAAATACATTATCGTGGTGTATTAGGTGCTTGGCATACTGAAGGTTCTATGTTTAAAGTAACAGATGAAAAAATAGAACTTATTCATTTTCCCTTTTAAGCTGTTCCGTTTATTTTCCTTATAAAAAGCCATTTTTTTCTTTACGCAAACGTTTTCCTATGCGTGTTAGCGTGATACTATCATGCTCAGTTTATTAGGCTATATCCGTTTATGCTTACAGGAGCAGTTAAGTAATGTCTTCTCAAGTTGGTCTAAATACCTCTTCCGCTAGAATCGCCATTGTAATGGGCTCTAAAAGTGACTGGGCAACAATGTCTCATGCCGCTGATGTACTAGACGCACTACAACTCCCTTATCATGTTGAAATTGTCTCTGCACACCGTACTCCTGATAAGCTATTTAGCTTTGCAGAACAGGCAAAAAGTAATGGCTTTGATGTTATTATTGCAGGGGCAGGTGGTGCAGCCCATTTACCCGGTATGCTCGCAGCAAAAACACTCGTTCCTGTATTGGGTGTTCCTGTTCAAAGTGCTGCATTAAGCGGTATTGATAGCCTTTACTCTATTGTACAAATGCCAAAAGGTATTCCTGTGGGAACATTAGCGATTGGTAAAGCAGGCGCAGCTAATGCTGCCTTATTAGCTGCTCAAATTTTAGCATTACACTCTCCTACTATTTTTGAAGCACTAACGGCATGGCGTACATCACAAACTGACGATGTATTAAATAACCCTGATCCAAGGGAGGCACTATGAAGCCGGTTTGTGTTCTGGGAAATGGTCAATTAGGGCGAATGCTAAGACAAGCAGGAGAACCTTTAGGAATTGCGGTTTATCCAATAGGATTAGATGCAGAGCCTGAAGCCGTTCCCTATCAAAAAAGTATAATCACAGCAGAAATTGAACGCTGGCCTGAAACCGCACTCACCAAAGAGTTAGAACGCCATACTAACTTTGTAAACCGTGATATTTTTCCATTGCTTGCCGATAGATTACCTCAAAAACAGTTACTCGATGAACTGGGCTTAGCAACGGCTCCTTGGCAACCATTAACAGCACCAACACAATGGCCTGATATCTTCTCTCAACTGGGTGATTTTATTATTGTAAAGCGCCGTGTTGGTGGTTATGACGGCCGTGGTCAATGGCGTATTCATCCCGGTGAAGAACAGCAATTACCTGCTGAAATCTATGGTGAATGTATTGTTGAGCAAGGTATTCCCTTTTCTGGTGAAGTGTCATTAGTAGGTGCAAGAGATTGTAACGGAAACTGTGTTTTCTACCCTTTAACTCACAATCTTCACCAAGAGGGTATTTTACGCATGAGTGTTGCATTACCAACGCCTGCGTCAGAATTGCAACAATCAGCAGAAAAAATGCTGACCGCCATCCTTAATAAACTCAACTATGTCGGTGTAATGGCGATGGAGTGCTTTATTGTTGGTAACAAATTGCTTATCAACGAATTAGCTCCTCGAGTTCATAACAGTGGCCACTGGACACAAAATGGCGCCTCAATTAGCCAGTTTGAGTTACATCTACGTGCAATTTTAGATTTACCTATGCCAAAACCTGAAGTTTGCCAGCCGGCAGTAATGGTTAATTTGATTGGTACCGATGTCAATCCACAATGGCTTTCATTGCCATTAGTTCATTTACATTGGTATGAAAAAGAAGTTCGCCCTGTTCGCAAAGTGGGGCATCTCAATCTTGTTCATCGTGATAACCAACCATTGAAAGAGACACTCAAATCATTAAGCTCAATGCTTGATGATACCTATCAGTACCCTATCAAGTGGGCTTTAGAAAAATTAAGCTAGCAGTCCGACTCATAAAGTTAGAGAATAATAGCCTTTAAACGAACAGACCTCAAATAAAGAGGTCTGTTATTCGCTATTTTCTCCTGATTATTCAGGTTACTGCACCCATTTGTTGGAGTCAGGATGCAAGTCACGCAACAGGTTTTTGGACCCGTTTATCAGTGGAGTATGCTGATATTATTGGGCTTTGTGTATTTTTTAGCTACCGCAACCACATTTACCTCTTTAGGTGTTGTTCTTCCTAGTATGATAAATGAACTTGAGTGGAACTGGACTCAAGCAGGACTTGGCTTTACGTTATTAGGGTTAACCTGTGGCCTTGCGAGTTTTTTACCTACCTTACTGATCCGTAAATTGAGTGTTCGTCTTACACTACTGATTGGGTTGAGCATTTTTGTCAGTGGTTTCTATTTTCTTTACGAAACATACACCATTACGCGTTATTTTTTGGGTACTGCACTGTTAGGTATTGGTTTTACACTACTGGCTACCGTACCCGGTACTTATGTTATTTCCCGCTTATTTGAAAAACAGTCCTTTGCCTTTGGCGTCTATTTTACGATTGGTGGATTAGGTGGTGTTGCCGGGCCTTGGATCTACTTTTTGGCAACCCACTTTTGGCATACATGGCGAATGCATTGGCTTATTTCAGCGATCACACTTACCATTGTTACGCTTATCACCATTTTATTTTTACGCGAAGGTAGTAAAGAGCAAGAACACGCAAAAAAAATTAGCCAACTTCAAACCACAAAACGTATCTATCAAACTAAAGAGATTTGGACAGCCCGTCATGCTTTAAGAACATGGCAATTTTATGTTATTGCTGCGACTTACACGGCCTTTTTATGGTGTGGGATCACTGTCAATAGTTTTGCTGTTGCACATATTATTGAAAACGGTTTTGGTGAAACTATTGCCGCGACACTATTAAGTAGTATGGCATTTATCAATGCCTTCTCACGCTTAGCGGGGGGAGCTATTGGTGAATGGTTAGAACCTAAAAAATTACTTATTGCAAGCTTAAGTATTATTATTATTGGCTTGCTCGCACTAAGCATGGCTAACACTTGGATTTATCTGATCTTATTTACAGTTTGTGTCGGTATTGGTTATGGCATGACATTCTTAGCATCCAGTATATTGCTTGCTAACTATTTTGGTCGTTCCCCTTATCTTGAGCTATTTTCAGTAATGAATTTAATTTCAACATTGGCTTGTTTAGCGCCATTCTTTGCTGGGGCAATCAAAGATATTTCAGGTAGTTTTACACCTGCATTCTTGATTTTAACCCTACCTGTTTTACTGATTTTAGTGGTCACTTTGTTTATGAAACCACCGGTTTACCCTAAATTTCAGCATGCAAGTGAGCAAGAAAAATAACCATTAAATAAATAAGATAGCGAGTTTCATATTATAAAAACGCATTTTCTAAGGAGGCGTTAAGCTGATGAATGATGCATTAATAATAAAATACTCAATAGGTATTGGCATTGCTTTAGCCTGTTTTGTTGGTTTTGTCATCGTATCTCTTTTTCATGACAAAAAGAAAAAACGCCACAGAAATATTATTGTTCATATCAGCCAAGCTATTTTTCTTTGTAGTTTAGTGATTATCTTAAGCCAATATTGTGAAATGGCTGTTGTTGATTTTAATCTCCATTTTATCTCTTTTAGGATGATTAATTTCGTTACTTATGTTGGCATTGCATTAATTTTAATGAGGAAATTTTTCTTACTAATTAACCGACTAGAAAAAGCTCAAATTAAAAAAGGCAGTGATCCTACTTCTGCTCGTATTATTTCTCGCATATTCAAAATCACTCTATTCGTTATTATCATTTTATTGTTCGGTGAGCATTTTGGTATGAGCTTATCCGGCTTAATGACATTTGGAGGATTAGGTGGCATTGCTATTGGCATGGCAAGTAAAGATGTATTAAGCAATCTTTTCTCTGGTGTCATGCTCTATTTCGATCGTCCTTTTAATATTGGTGATTGGGTACGCTCTCCCGACCGTAATATTGAAGGCACTGTAGTCGAAATTGGCTGGCGTATTACCAAAATCATTACTTTTGATCATCGCCCTCTTTATATTCCCAACTCCATTTTTTCATCTATTAGTGTTGAAAATCCGGGAAGAATGACAAATAGACGGATCCAAACTGAAATTGGTTTACGTTATGAAGATTCAGATAAAATTGGAGTTATCGTTGAAGAGATCCGCACCATGCTAATGCAAAATGACAAAATCGATACACAACAAACGTTGTTAGTCTATTTTAATCAATTTGCAGACTCTTCGCTCAATATTATGGTGTATTGTTTTACCAAAACAACGGTATGGGCACAGTGGCTTGAAGCTCAGCAAGAAGTCTATTTAAAGATGATTGAGATTGTGCATAAACATGGCGCTGATTTTGCCTTTCCTTCTCAAACAATCTATCTCGAAAAACCTTCTCCAATTACCCAATAATAGAAAATGGATAAGTTTATTTCCCATAGACTTATCCATTTACCGATTTATTACAATGTGAATTTATGCGTTTTATATGCATAAAACCATTGCTTCTAACTTTTAATTTATTTCAATCATATTCACAACCAAGTATATTGGTCGCCAATTCTTCTATTGATGCAAATGCGAGTATAATGAAAAAAATGAAGTTGGCGTGTCACCCTACTCTTTCACACTATTTTTATTGTGAACGTCCGATTGTTGATATTGTTGATGCAAATTTAACGCAAGTATCAGCAGTAGTGTTGTCATTATCAGATATTGAGTCCGGCGAATTAGATCGCATTCATCAAACTGGCTTTCAACTCCCCGTATTTATAGCTGCTAATCTTAATGATGCAATTAGTGCTGAATTGCTTAATCAAGTTTCAGGGATTGTCATTACAGATAAAAGTGCACATCAAAAAAATAGTACATTAATTAATAAAGCGGTGCAGCAATATGAAGAGAGCCTATCCACCCCATTTTTTTCACGTTTAGTGAATTATGTTGCCGAAAAGAACATTGCTTTTGATTGCCCCGGTCATCAAGGTGGAGAATTTTTCCGTCGTCATCCCGTAGGTGAACAGTTTTATCAATATTTTGGGGAGAATCTATTTCGCGCTGATCTCTGTAATGCGGATGTAGAAATGGGGGATTTGCTTATTCATGAAGGAGCGCCTTATGATGCCCAAACTTTTGCCGCGCAAGTGTTTAATGCCGACAAAACCTACTTTGTTTTAAATGGGACATCCTCCTCTAATAAAGTTGCCTTAAATGCGTTATTGGCACCAAATGATTTAGTGCTGTTTGATAGAAATAACCATAAATCCAATCATCATGGTGCACTAATTCAAGCTGGAGCAACACCTGTCTATTTAGAAACAGCTCGTAATCCCTTTGGCTTTATTGGTGGTATCGATGCTCATTGCTTTGAAGAGCACTATTTACGCCAACAAATTGCAGAAATTACACCGGAACGTCAATTCGCTAAACGCCCTTTCCGTTTAGCGGTTATTCAACTAGGCACTTATGACGGTACAATTTACAACGCGAGGCAAGTTGTCGATAAAATTGGTCATCTTTGTGATTATATTTTATTTGATTCTGCATGGGTGGGTTATGAACAATTCATTCCAATGATGAAACAATGTTCGCCTTTGTTACTAACACTGAATGAAGACGATCCTGGTATTCTCGTTACTCAATCTGTTCATAAGCAGTTAGCGGGATTTTCACAAACCTCACAGATACATAAAAAAGATGCCCATCTTAAAGGGCAATCTCGTTATGTTAATCATAAACGTATGAATAATGCTTTTATGATGCATGCATCCACCAGCCCATTTTATCCCCTTTTTGCCGCTCTTGATGTCAATGCAAAAATGCACTCAGGCAAAAGTGGTGAAGCTATGTGGATGAGTTGCGTAAAGCAAGGCATTGAAGCCCGTAAATCATTACTAAAGCAGTGCCAGTTTATTAAGCCATTTATTCCTGAAGTGGTTGATGGTATTGCTTGGCAAGATCACGACACAGATGAAATCGCCCACGATCAGCGTTTTTTTAATTTTATTCCTAATGATAATTGGCACTCATTTGAAGGTTACACCACCAATCAATACTTTGTGGATCCTTGCAAATTAATGCTTACAACACCGGGTATCGATCCTCATACAGGGGAATATGGATCTTTTGGTGTACCAGCCTCTATTTTGGCAAATTATCTACGTGAGCACGGCGTTATCCCTGAAAAAAGCGATCTCAATTCAATCTTATTTTTGCTGACTCCCGCAGAACATCAAGCAAAGTTTGATCGCTTAATCTCTTTGATTGTTCAATTTGAAAAACACTTAATTGAAGATGTGCCATTAGAACAAATCTTGCCTTCTGTGTGTCGTCGCTATCCATCTCGTTATCAGGGATATACATTACGACAACTCTGTCAGGAAATGCATGATATTTGTGTCAGATACAATATCAAATTACTGCAAAAACAGATGTTTAGAAAGAGTCACTTTCCTAAACGAGCATTAAGTCCGCAACAAGCTAATATTGAGTTTGTTCGTGGTAATGTTGAATTTTTACCTTTAAATAAATTAGCAGGACGCATTGCCGCTGAAGGTGCTTTACCTTATCCGCCAGGCGTTTTATGTGCTGTACCCGGTGAAATTTGGGGAGGTGCTGTTTTACGTTATTTTCAGGCACTTGAAGCCTCGATTAATCAGCTTCCGGGCTTTTCAACTGAACTTCAAGGGGTCTATATTTATGATGAAGAAGATGGCAGTAAGCAAATTTATGCTTATGTTATAAAAGAATAATTGTCTTATCCTTTCCCATAAAAAATGCTGATACTTAATGGCATCAGCATTTTTATTTAACACTATTTATAACTCTTATTTATTCTAACTATTCGCCTTGGATCCGTCGATATTGACCTTTATCTTGCAACAACCTAACGCCTAAGATACTGCCACATAATGAAAGTAATAATGCCGCAACAATAGGTACAGTGAGCCACATTCCCCATTGCGGTTGCCACGGGAACTTAAACACTGATATTTGTAATAAGCTTAATGCGACTTCTGCACCAATGGCAGCGGCTAATCCCGCCATTAAACCTAATAATGCAAATTCAGCCCAAAGAGTCCGTCTTAATAATGATTTACCTGCGCCTAATGTTCGATACACCACTAGCTCAATGCGTCGTTGTGTCATTCCTACCTGAATTTGCGCAACTAACAATAACGCTCCACAGATCATGACCAATCCAACCATAATCTCTAATGCTCGGCTGACTTGTTGTAAAATTTGTTGAACTTGCTGAATTAATGCACCTGTATCTAACACGCTTACCGTTGGAAATTGCCGATTAAGTGCCGTAATTAATCCACCCTCACCATTGTAATAAAAACTACTCATCCATTTTTCTGGCTGATTACTTAACCCTTCTTCAGAGAAGATAAAGAAGAAATTAGGACGCATATTTTCCCAATCGACATGACGAATACTTGTAACAATGGATTTAAATTCACGAGTATCACCGACAAATGTTAATTCATCACCCAATTTAATATCGAGTTGTTCTGCAACACCTTGATCCAGAGAAACTCCATTCCCCTCAGGAGGCCATGTTCCCTCAACAATCACGTTATCTTTTGGCAATTCGCTATGCCATGTTAAGTTAAGCTCTCGACGAACGGTGTTATTACCTGCATCACGTTTATCTGCCCACTCTTTAGCATTATGCTCATTAATTTGTGTTAAACGCGCTAACACCACAGGGAATGCATCTGTAGGCTCAACATTATGCTTTGCCAATAAAGTATTAATTTCTTGAACTTGGGGCTCAGACATATTGATGAGAAAATAATTAGGGCTATCTTCTGGTAATTGCTTTTGCCATTTATCGAGTAAATCCCCTTGAATAAGGACTAAAAGCGTTAATAACATAAATGAAAGCGCAAAAGCCGCAAGCTGAGTCATCGTTTGAAAAGGTTGTCGTAATAAACGAGTAACGGCTAAGCGCGCACTAAGTTGACGGAATTTAAATTGCTTTAATACCCATAACCCTAGCCAGCCAATTATTCCAAGTAAAAAAGCGATAACAACAACACCAAATAGAATTGACCAGAGTAAAACACCTGTTCCCGCAAAAAGCGTTAAGGCACCGACAACAATTAGGCCTACTATCGGTAAATAATAACGAAGAGGCCATATAGGCGCCGTAGTATCACTTCTTAATACACGGGAAGGTTGTGTTGCCATTAATTGGTAGTAAGGCCTTATTCCCGTTAATAATGCAATTAGCAATAAAGAGCCTACAGACCATCCCCATGGTAAGAAACTTGCATCGGGTAAACTTTTCGGTAACACCGGCGCTAAAATTTGTAGCAGTATCGTTTCGAAAATAAGTCCTACGAATGAACCGACAATAATAGCGCCAATCAAAATCACGCCCCATTGCCCAATGATCCATTTTCTTAATGCACGCTTATCTGCCCCTAATGTTTTTAATACCGCAATTAAGGTATGACGACTGCGACAATAATGAGCCATGGAAACCGCAACTGCCGATATAGCAAGCAATAGCGTTAATAGAGCTGAAAGTAAAAGAAAGTTTTTAGCACGCTCCATTGATTGCGAAAGCGCACCACTATCTTGTTTTAAACTATTCCAACGTTGATCGGGTTTTAATAGTGGATCGAAGCGTTGTTGATAACTATCAATTACGGACTCATTACCGGCAAACATATAGCGATAAGTTAGGCGACTTCCGGGTTGTACTGCTCCAGTTGCTTCAACATCATCAAGATTAATTAAAATACGGGGGGCTATTTGAAAAGGATTAAACCCGCTGTCTGGCTCTTGAATTAATACACCACTAATCGTAAAGGATGCATCGCCTACATCAATTTTATCGCCGACTTTGATATCAAGTAATTCGAGTAATCTAGCACCAACAAGCGCAGTTCCTTTTTCAGGTTTTAACCCTGCTGGCTCTGTTTCCAACTCACCATACAGTGGATATAATTTATCCGCAGCTTTCACCAACGCGAGCTGGGGTGTATCACCTTCAGGAGCATAAGACATCGTGGTAAATTGCATTTGGCGACTGAGCGTTAACCCTTCGTTCTTCGCCTCTGTAAGCCAGTTTTCATCAACGGGATAAGACGCACGTAAGACTAAATCGCCAGCAATTAAATCACGACTTTGAGCGTAAATACTTTTATCTATGCGATCACCTATACGCCCTAAAGCAAGCACACAAGCAACCGCAAGCGCTAGAGAAAGCCAAACAATTAATAGTGCGGGAGAACGCCATTCACGCCAAAACCAACGCCAAATCATGACTCCTCCTTAAGTTGTCCATCTACTAATCGTAATCGTCTTTGGCAACGAGCAGCTAGCTCATTGTCATGTGTTACTAAAATCAATGTCGTGGCATAGTCTCGGTTAAGAGAGAACAGCAGGTCAGCAATTTTATCGCCCGTTTTACGATCAAGATTCCCTGTTGGTTCATCAGCAAAAAGAATAGCGGGCTGAGTACAAAATGCTCTTGCTAATGCAACGCGTTGTTGCTCACCGCCAGAAAGTTGTGCTGGCATATGGTATAAACGTTCGCCTAATCCTAACAGCTTAAGTAAATCAACTGCACGCGCATGGCTATGCTTTTCTGACTCACCTTTTAATAATGCGGGCAACTGCACATTTTCGAGCGCATTCAATGTTGGGATCAACATAAATGATTGAAAAACAAACCCAACATGTTGGGCTCGTAACTTAGCACGTTCTTCTTCATTCATTTTTGTGAGATCTTCTCCCATTAAATGCACACTGCCAGAGCTTCCATCATCTAATCCAGCAATGATCCCTAGAAGCGTCGATTTCCCCGATCCTGACTCACCAATTAACGCAATTGTTTCAGCAGGCTCGACAACTAACTCAACACCCTGCAATATAGAGATCTGACTATCACCTTGTCCTACTTGTTTGGTTAACTGATGAACTTCAAGAACCTTTTCCGTCGACATACATTTTTCCTTATCATTATGATGATGTTTAGCTTTAAGGCTATTGCTACTGATACCTTTTTAATCTTTGGTGACAGCTTGAGTGCAGGATATCGTCTTCCGATTGAAAGTGCATGGCCACAACGCCTTGCTGATAAATGGAAAACAACCTACCCTGAAATTAATGTTGTTAATGCAAGCATTAGTGGTGAAACAGCCTTTCAGGGGCAAAATAGGCTTCCTGATTTGCTAAAACAACATCAACCACGCTGGGTTTTAATTGAGTTAGGTGCAAATGATGGCTTACAGGGATACCCTGTTGCACAAACAAAGGAGGCATTACAAAACATCATTACACAAGTAAAAGATGCCGGTGCAACGCCACTTTTTATGCAAATAATGATTTCACCTAATTACGGTAAACGTTATACACAATCATTTTCAGCGATCTATCCAAAGCTTGCTGAAGATAATGCGCTTCCTCTGCTTCCTTTTTATATGGAGCAAATCGCAGATAAACCTGAGTGGATGCAAAATGACAGCATACATCCCAATGAAGATGCTCAGCCTTTTATTACGCAGTGGATGGATGAAACATTATCCCCTTACTTAACACGTTAGACTATTCTGACAGTAGTTGACGTAGATTAAACGAGATTAATTGTAAAATTATGCAAAAAACGGTATTGATTACAGGAAGTTCCAGTGGAATAGGACTCTGTGCGGCAAAAGCACTAAAGAAAAGAGGCTATAGAGTTCTTGCTGCTTGCCGTAAAGGCGAAGATCTTGAACGCATGGAAACGCTGGGATTAGAACCTATTTATCTTGATCTTGATGATCCAAAAAGTGTTGAAAATGCGGCATTAGAAGTTATTCGCCTAACAAACGGTCGTTTATATGGATTATTTAATAATGGTGGATTTGGTGTTTATGGCTCACTAGATGCCATTACCCGCCAACAAATGGAAAAACAGTTTTCTACTAACTTTTTTGGTTTACATCAGCTTACTACATTACTTCTGCCAGCAATGTTACCTCATGGTGAAGGAAGAATTATTCAAACCAGTTCTGTTATGGGGATTATTTCAACAGCGGGTCGAGGTGCTTACGCAGCCAGTAAATATGCAGTAGAAGCATGGTCTGATGCGCTAAGAATGGAAATTGCGCATACAGGTATTAAAGTCAGTTTAATAGAGCCAGGTCCAATACGAACATGTTTTACTGAAAATGTCGCTCAAGCCGAAAAAGATAAACCCGTAAAAAATCCGGGGATTGCGAGTCGTTTCACATTAACGCCTGAAGATGTTGTGAAAAAGCTTATTCATGCTTTAGAAAGCCCAAAACCTAAGATACGTTATCCCGTAACCTTACTGACTTACGCTGTCAGAATACTAAAACGTTTTCTACCTGATGCTTTAATGGATGTTATTCTCAGTCGCCAAAGTGGCAAGGCTTGATTTTTCAGGATCCACCCTTACTTATTAATAAAATAGCGTTATAAATCGCATCTATATTTAAAACTCTCAAAAAGGGGCAAGTTAATGTTAGCAACTGCACATATTGTTGATGTAAATGAATCAAATATTCAACAAGTTATAGAACAATCTATGACTAAACCGGTCATGATGTATTTCTATTCAGAACGTAGCCCTCATTGTGCAGAGCTTGGCGCAACATTAGATAAACTGGCAGCCGAATTTGCTGATCAATTTATTTTGGCAAAATTGGATTGTGATGTTGAACAAATGATTGCCTCACAATTTGGCCTACGTGCGATCCCTACTGTTTACATTTTGCAAGAAGGTCGCCCTGTTGATGGTTTCCAAGGCCCTCAACCTGAAGAAGCAATTCGCCAAGTGTTAGCCAATGTATTACCAAAACCAGAAGAATTAAAAGCAGCACAAGCCTCTCAATTACTTTCTGAAGGAAAAACCGATGAAGCTTTACCTCTGCTAAAAGAAGCTCATCAACTGGCACCTAAAAACAGTGAAATTACGCTTGCGCTAGCTGGTGCATTAATTTCTTTAAATAAAAATGAAGAAGCTCAAACGCTATTAATTACTATCCCATTACAAGATCAAGACAGTTACTACCATAGTTTGTTAGCGCAAATTGAATTACAAAAACAGGCTGCTGACACACCTGAAATTCAACAGCTACAAAACGATTTTAATCAACAACCTGAAAATACCGATCTTGCTATTCAACTCGCACTAAAATTACATGAAGTTGCTCGTAATGAAGAGGCGCTAGAGTTGCTATTTAGTTTTATCAAAAAAGATCTCAATGCAGGTGATGGGCAAGTTAAGAAAACCCTGATGGATATTCTATCAGCCTTAGGTACTAATGATAATTTAGCGTCTAAATATCGTCGTATGGTGTATTCTTTACTTTATTAATTTTATTTTCTTATAAAAGCAGACTTAGGACAGGTATATGGAAATAGTCATTGGTATTATCATCTTATTCGCTATTATTTTAGTTTTATGTGGTGTTAAAACCGTTCCACAAGGTTATCAGTGGACTGTCGAACGTTTTGGTCGTTACACTCGGACTCTAGCGCCAGGACTTCAAATTCTTATACCATTTGTTGATCGTATTGGTCGTCGTATCAATATGATGGAACAGGTCCTTGATATTCCGTCTCAGGAAGTCATTTCTCGTGATAACGCCAACGTTAGCATTGATGCGGTCTGCTTTATTCAAGTCATCGACCCTGTGAAAGCTGCGTATGAAGTTAATAATCTTGAACTTGCAATTATCAACTTAACATTGACGAATATCCGTACAGTATTAGGCTCCATGGAACTTGATGAAATCCTTTCTCAACGTGACCAAATCAACAGTCGCCTTTTACTAATTGTTGATGATGCAACAAACCCTTGGGGTATCAAAATTACTCGTATCGAAATTCGTGATGTTCGCCCGCCAAAAGAATTGATTTCTGCAATGAACGCACAGATGAAAGCTGAACGAACTAAACGTGCCGACATTCTTGAAGCTGAAGGTATTCGCCAAGCGGCTATCTTAAAAGCAGAAGGTGAGAAACAAGGGCAAATACTGAAGGCTGAAGGTGAGCGTCAATCTGCATTCTTACAAGCAGAAGCCCGTGAACGTGCAGCAGAAGCAGAAGCTAAGGCAACTCAAATGGTATCTGAGGCCATTGCAAAAGGTGATATGCAAGCCATTAACTACTTTGTTGCTCAAAAATATACTGATGCACTCTCTCAAATTGGTTCAGCTAATAACAGTAAAGTTATTATGATGCCATTAGAAGCAAGTAATCTCATGGGCGCGATTGGTGGTATTTCTGAATTACTCAATACCAAAAAAAGTGACTCTGGCAACAAGAGCAATTAATTATGATTGAATGGATTAGTGCTCAACCTGCACTTTTCTGGCTTTGTCTTGGTGGCTTGCTGTTAATTACAGAAATGTTAGGAACAGCAGGATACCTTTTGTGGTCAGGAATGGCGGCTCTATGCGTATCGTTGATCACATGGATATTGCCTGTTAGCTGGCCTATTCAAGGTATTCTATTTGCGATATTAACGGTTATTAGTGCTGTACTTTGGCACCTTTGGCTTAAACGCAGAAAACTATCAAAAGAAGCTGAAAACTTAAATCAGAAAACGCATCAACTGATTGGTGTTCACGCGGTTTTATTATCAGATACTGAAAACGGTTTTAGTCGCGTAAAATTAGCTGATGGCAGTTGGCGTGTTTATTCAGACACGCCATTAGTTGCCGGCGATAAAGTAACAGTAATCGCAATTGATGGTATTACCTTACAAGTGACTGCGCTTAAACAGACTGTTTCTGGTGATGACAACACCCTGACAAATGATCGATGATCGGGCAATCGGCTCCGTCATCACCGGGGCATTCGCTGGCTAACAGAAGTAACCGTTGGCGAATATCGTTGAGCTCATTAATTGTTTTCTCAATTTCAGCCACTTTTTTTAAGGTGGCTTCTTTCACATCAGAACTATGGCGAGAAGGATTTCTTAACAACATCAATAAAGCTCTACACTCTTCTAAATTAAAGCCAACTTCTCTCGCTTGTCGTAATAATGTTAACTCTTCAATATGTTGAGCCTGATAATAGCGATAGCCATTTTCACCTCTTCCCGGTGGGGTTATCAAGTCTTTTTCTTCATAAAACCGAATGGCTTTAGCCGTTAATCCTGTTTTACTGGCGATTTCACTAATATTCAAAATTCCCCCTTGACCTTCCCCTTGCGGAAAGGTTTAGCCTTTATCTCAATAAGAAAAAACCTTTAAAGAAAGCAAGTTACCGAATATTGCGCAATAATAGAGGTAACGCTTTTATGATGGAGATAATTAACATGGCAAAAACTGTAATACTCGCATTGAAAGGACTCTCATGCTCCCACTGTGTTAACAGTGTAAAAAAAGCACTTGATGCTCGCAATGACATAGAGCAGGCAATAGTAACTATTCAATACGCTAAAATTGACAGCGATGCAACTGCTGAAAGCTTAATCAACACAATTGAAGATGCAGGCTATCAAGCAAGTCTGGCAACACAACCCGATGTAAAATTAAGCCTAAGTGGCCTTAATTGCATGAAGTGTGTCGGTAAAACTGAAAAAGCATTATTAGCCGTTGAAGGTGTTGTTGCCGTTAATGTAACAAAAGAGTCGGCTGAAATTTTTGGTGACGCGAATGCGGATACTTTAATTGCTGCAATTACTGCTGAAGGTTTTCAAGCAAACTTAGCTCCTACTGACAACGTCATTCATTTAACTCTATCTGGCTTAAATTGCCAGCATTGTGTCAGTTCAGTTAAAAAAGCACTAGAAAATACAGCGGGTGTTGACACTGCTGAAGTTGAATTAACACACGCAAAAGTAACCGGTTCTGCAACCGCTGAAACCTTAATTACCGCCGTTACAGAGGCAGGTTTTGAAGCACAACTAGCGAGTACTGATTTCCCAAAAACTGAGCCGCTGGCGCAAACGCATGCACAACTGGAAGCATCGTCAGCGGCTGTTTGTGATGTTCCAGTCGAGAATGCTGATATTGATAATGGCACTGAAATCAATATTGACGATGACAACAGTGTTCAGCTTTTAATTGATGGTATGACTTGTGCAAGTTGCGTAAACAAGGTTCACAAAGCATTACAATCCGTTGATGGTGTTGAAAATGTGCGTGTAAATCTAGCAGAGCGCAGTGCATTAGTGACCGGTGAAATCGATCATGATGCACTTGTATCTGCCATCGAAAAAGCCGGTTATGGTGCTGAAATTATCCAAGACGACATAAAACGTAGAGAACGTCAGCAAGAAGTTGCTGTTGCCAATATGAAACGTTTTCGCTGGCAAGCTGCATTAGCGTTAATTGTCGGTATTCCTGTGATGATTTGGGGAATGATCGGCGACAATATGATGCTCACCGAAGATAACCACAGTATTTGGTTAGCAATTGGCATTACAACATTGTTTGTAATGGTTGTTGCAGGGGGACATTTTTATCGTAGCGCATGGCAGAGCTTAAAAAATCGTAGTGCCACAATGGATACCTTAGTGGCATTAGGAACAGGTGCCGCATGGCTCTATTCCATTACCGTAAATTTATGGCCTGACATTTTTCCTGCTCAAGCGCGCCACCTCTATTATGAAGCCAGTGCAATGATCATCGGTTTAATCAATCTGGGTCATATGCTTGAGCAAAGAGCCCGTCAGCGTTCATCTAAAGCATTAGAGCGACTATTGGATTTAACGCCACCAACTGCAAGAGTCATCACTGAAAATGGTGAAGTTGAAATGCCATTAGCTGATGTTAAACAAGGAATGACTTTACGTTTAGCAACGGGTGATAAAGTACCAGTTGATGGTGAAATTATCCAAGGTGAAGTGTGGATGGATGAAGCAATGTTGACAGGCGAGCCCATTCCACAACAAAAAACAGTGGGTGACACTATTCATGCTG
Source organism: Proteus faecis (assembly GCF_003144395.1). Classification (GTDB taxonomy): domain Bacteria; phylum Pseudomonadota; class Gammaproteobacteria; order Enterobacterales; family Enterobacteriaceae; genus Proteus; species Proteus faecis. The sequence goes on from NZ_PENZ01000037.1 coordinate 25,653, forward strand.
GAACAACGGTTCAAGATGGCTCTGTGCTATTTAAAGCGGCAGCAGTGGGTAGTAAAACAACACTTGCTCGTATTATTAAATTAGTTCGCCAAGCACAAAGTAGTAAACCTGAAATAGGACAGCTAGCTGATAAAATATCAAGTGTATTTGTACCCATTGTCGTTGCTATTGCCCTTATTGCTGGTGCTATTTGGTATTTCTTTGGTCCATCACCACAAATTACCTATGCCTTAGTGATTATCACAACTGTTCTTATCATCGCTTGTCCTTGTGCTTTAGGTTTAGCAACACCTATGTCAATTATTTCAGGTGTCGGTCGTGCGGCTGAATATGGCGTATTAGTTCGTGATGCCGATGCACTACAACAAGCGAGTCTGCTAGATACTTTAGTGTTTGATAAAACAGGAACGCTGACAGAAGGTATGCCTCAGGTCACTGATATTCATACTTTCAATCAAATAGATGAAACTCAAGCACTGACATTGGCGGCCTCTTTGGAAAATGGTTCTAATCACCCATTAGCTAAAGCCATTTTAACACGAGCTGAAGGCATTGATTTTCCTGAAGTAAACAAGTTTCGTACATTAGCTGGTATGGGGCTAAGTGGTGAAATTAATGGCAAAACAGTACTTTTAGGTAACCCTAAATTGATGGTTGAATCCGGTATTGATATTAGTGAAGTTAATTCATTGATTGATTCTCAAGCAGCCAAAGGTGTTACGCCTGTTTTGTTAGCGCAAAGCGGCAAAATTGCGGCATTACTTTCGATTCGCGATCCACTCAGAGAAGATACGGTAAGTGCATTACAACGTTTACATCATCAAGGTTATCGCTTAGTGATGTTAACAGGAGATAATCCAATTACTGCGAATGCAATAGCAAAAGAAGCCGGTATTGACCAAGTTATTGCGGGTGTCATGCCAGAAGGTAAAGCACAAGCTATTACTGAGCTTCAAGCACAAGGTCGTCGTGTTGCAATGATTGGAGATGGTATTAATGATGCCCCAGCATTAGCGAAAGCAGATGTCGGCATTGCAATGGGTGGCGGTAGTGATATTGCTATTGAAACCGCGGCTATCACATTAATGCGCCATAGTTTGCATGGTGTTGCTGATGCCGTTGAAATATCAAAAGGCACGCTACGTAATATGAAACAAAATCTATTTGGTGCTTTTGTTTACAATAGCTTAGGTATTCCCATTGCAGCTGGTATTTTATACCCATTCACGGGAACATTATTAAACCCAGTAGTTGCTGGCGCAGCAATGGCTTTATCCTCAATTACTGTTGTTAGCAATGCAAACCGCTTATTGCGTTTTAAACCCAAGCAATAACACCTAACAATATATTAATAAATATTATATTTAAACCTCTTTTACTTATCGGTAAAAGGGGTTTTTTATTATTTATCAATGATTATTAATATTTTCAAAAGGTTAAAAAAAAAGCCGATATTTCTATCGGCCAGTCAAAGAGGAATTTCTCATTATACAAGAGAGTCATCACTCCGCTCTCTTAACGCTAGAATAGCAATATATTATAAGTTTTTCATTAAAATTTATCGGCACAATAAACTTAAATTATAGTTTTTAAAAAAAGAACAAACTATCATTTAATTTTTTTTTATTATTGTAGAAAACTATTATTTAAATAAAATAAAAAACTTACACAAAAATAACACTTTTAAAAGGATTTAAAAATGAATGTAAATAAAATTATTATTACAATATTACCATTAATTTATTCATCTCATGTATTTTCAGATGAAATGCATTATATAATACCAGATGAAACTCCATTTATCACCGTTGAACAAGATACGATAATCACATCTCCCTCTTCTTTTGATCAAAAAATAAGTAATTATTATATTAAGTTAGAAAAAAATAAAATATTATTAACTGATGAGATAATAGAAAAACTCAATAAAAACATAGGGAACATAAAAACAACATCTGGGGAAAGTATTACAAAAGAAAACATTAAAATAAAAAATAGTTTAATTATTTCACCGAAAGATATAGAGATAAGATCAAAGATTGCTTCTCTTTTTAATGAAATACAACCCCCTACTCTCGAATCAAACGATGATTCATATATTACATTTAATAAAAAAGCCGTTCTTCAATTTCTAGACGAACATAAAAATGATGATATACAGATTGCACGAACGGCATCAGCTAACCTAACAATTGAACAATACAATGATATTGTTAGTAGAGAAAAAAACAATATGATAAACCAAGGAGATTTATTTTCAATTGAAAATGAATTCAATAAAAAGATCGCTGCGTTAATCAAAAAGAACAATATTGAACTAAGTAAGTTTGATAATCAAATTAAGCTTAATAAGATGATAAGTAAAGTTAATAAATCCAGTCACGAAATGAATTTAGAAAAAATATTAGCAAATGAAGGCAGTATTGATACTAATAAAAAAGGCATTGATACCAATAGAATAGGTGTTAATATAAATAAAGAAAATATTGATAACAATAGAAAAGGCGTTGATATAAATAAACAAAATATTGACACTAATAGAAAAGGCATTGATATCAATAAAGAAAACATTGATACCAATAGAAAAGATATTAATATAAATAAAGAAAATATTGACACCAATAGAAAAGGCATTGATATCAATAAAGAAAACATTGATACCAATAGAAAAGATATTAATATAAATAAAGAAAATATTGACACCAATAGAAAAGGCATTGATATCAATAAAGAAAATATTGATACCAATAGAAAAGATATTAATATAAATAAAGAAAATATTGACACTAATAGAAAAGGTATTGATATAAATAAAGAAAATATTGATAATATTAAAGATAACTATATCGATAATCTAAATATCAATGGAAGCAATATTTCATTAAAAAGCCATTTTGCTACCCTTTATATGGAACAATCAATCTCAAGAAGCGAAGTTAAAACGCTAAAAAATAACTTTGAGCATTTTAAATCTGAAACCCAAAACCGTTTTTATAAAGTAGAAAAACGCGCTAATCAAGGTATTGCCTCTGTAGCTGCAATGAGCAATTTACCTTTTACTGACTCAGCAACATTTAGCACAGCTATCGGTATTGGTAATTATCGCAATGCAACGGCTCTTGCTTGGGGGATGCAATATCGTATTAATGAAAATGTAAAAGTCAGAGCTTCTACGGCGTGGAATGATTCAAATAATTTTGTCTCAGCCGGTGGTGTTGGGATCAGTTGGTAATACTTTACTCAAAAAAGTAAACAAAGTGAAAGCTAAGTAAATACTTGGCTTTCGCTGTTTCATTCCATTGAAAATCCGTTATGCTGAGACTGAGTGATCGACACTAAAAGGAGCATATCAATGACGGGTATTTTTCAGAAAATCAAACATTGGGTAGGGATAAAAAATACTGCCCATTACCCTTATCCTGCTGTTGATATTACGCTACCTAATAATATCTCTTTACACCTTGTGGGGAGTATCCATATGGGGGTTTCCACCATGTCACCACTTTCCAATGTGCTACTCAACGAAATAAAAAATGCAAATGCTATTATTGTGGAAGCCGATATTTCCACAGATGTACAACCGTTTGATCAAGCATCCCTTTTTAGAAAGTCGCTAGAAACACGCTTAAATAACTCTCTTTTTGCTCAAGTCACATGTCATTGTGAAGATCTCGCTCTCTCACTTTATCAACTTGAAAATAAACCACTTTGGCAGATTGCATTGATTTTACAATCTACCCAAGCAATGCAACTTGGATTACAACCGCAATATGGTATTGATTACCAGGTCATTCAATATGCTAATGAGTACAAAAAAAACATTATAGAACTTGAAGGCATTGAGGATCAGGTCGCATTATTATTAAGCTTCCCTGATGATGGTCAGCAATTACTCGAGGATACACTAAAAAATTGGCACGATAATGCACGTACATTGCAAATCATGATCAATTGGTGGTTAAATTATAATAGTCAAGAGAAACAACCACCTTTACCGAATACCTTTAGTAAAGCTGTATTTGATATTTTAATGGAAAGCCGTAACCAAAAATGGGTAAGCATCTTATCAAAATTACCGGCTGGACGTTATGTGGTAACTGTAGGTGCTCTTCATTTATTTGGTGAAGAGAATCTGATTGATTTACTAACAGGTCAATCATAAAAACATTGTGATTAGGAATAACTATGACTCCCGCTGTCAATTTATTGGAAAAACAAAAAATTAAATTTACGCTTCATCCTTATGAACATGATGCGAATGTGCATAATTTTGGTGATGAGGCCGTTGAAAAATTAGGTTTAGATAATCGCCAAGTATTTAAAACACTGTTAGTTGCTTTAAATGGTGATGCTAAAAATCTTGCCGTTGCAGTAACACCCGTTTCTGGTCAATTAGATTTAAAACTCGTTGCTAAGTGTTTTAAAGCAAAAAAAGCCGATATGGCAGATCCACAAATTGCACAAAAGGTCACTGGTTATTTAGTGGGTGGAATAAGCCCATTAGGTCAGAAAAAACGCCTACCAACCGTGATTGATGAACAAGCACTTGAATTTAACACTATCTTTGTTTCTGGTGGTAAACGAGGCTTAGATATTGAGTTATCTGCAAAAGACTTAGGTGTAGTGTTAGGTGCTCAATTTGCACTTATTCGTAAAGAGTCATAATCATTAATGATTTTTTATTTTAAGGCTCATCCTCAAAATAAGAAATTAACGTGATTAAGAGCAAAATAAAAGGCGACATAAAATGTCGCCTTTTGTCTATATAAGCGTTATTGATAAAACTTATTTTTTATAAACAATTTCGCCTTTAGGTTCGAAATCTGCGGCTTTCAATGGAGAGTGCGCTTCGATATAACCTTTTAAGACTTCAGCATCAACAAACCCTGTATTAACATAACCCGGATGAGTATCAATCTTAGGATAACCATCACCACCAATGCCGTTAAAGTTTAGTGTCGCCATACGGTAAGACTTCGTTTTATCCAATGGTTTGCCTGCAATTTTAACATCGCTAACTTTACAATCTGCATCTACTGTTAAGCTAACATTGTAGAATTGAGCATAAGCACCAGAGTCTACTTTCATACATGCAACCGCAGACAAATAAGGCTCGACTTCCTCACCTTTAAAATCAACATAAACCAGTTCGTTAGCAAAAGGTTGAACTTTTAACACGTCTTTATAAGTGATATCACCAGATTCAATTGAATCACGCACACCACCACCACTCATAATGGCAAAGTCTGCGTTCGCACGTTCAGCTTGAGCGGATAATAATAGACGCGCCATATTGGTCTGAACAAAACGAACTTTACTACGATCACCTTCTAATTTACCAACAACTTCACCCACTTTAATATTCAGTTGCTCACCCCCTTTTTCTTGGTAAGGTGTCAGCAATTTCATCATTTCAGGGTTATGAGGAATTTCTTCTGTATAGTAAACAAGCTCGGTTGTACCGTCATCTTTCTTCACTTTCTGATTTAAGTTGATTGGAATTAATTGGTAATGCTTTAACGTGAATTCACCATTACGGAATTCGAAATCTGCACGACCAACATATTTACCCCATTCATGAGCCTGAACAATCCATGTACCATTTTGATTATCTGGTGCACAAGGAGTGCCTGGTACATAATCAGCTTGTTTGTAGTTTTTATTCTCTTGAGACATACAAACAGGATCTTGTGAGTGACCACCCACAATCATATCAAGGTAGCCTTTTGGTAATTCACGCGCCATTTCCACATCACCTGGTGCGTTAGAGCCATGATTACCATCATCATAGTGACCCATATGCGTTGCTGCGATAATAATGTCTGGTTTTTCTGTTGTACGCAGTTCTTCTACAACTTTTTTAGCTTCATCTGAAGGTTTGCGGAATTCAGTATCAGGGAAGTTTGCTGGGTTACCAATACGCACAGTATCATCAGTCGTTAAGCCTAATACTGCAATTTTTACACCTTGCTTATCAAAAATGGTGTAAGGCTTGAATAAACGCTCACCCGTACTTTTTTGATAAATATTCGCAGATAAGAATGGGAATGTTGCCCATTTTTCTTGTTGGCGCAAAACATCTAATGGATTATCAAATTCATGATTACCCAAAGCCATTGCATCATACCCCACAAGATTCATACCTTTAAAATCAGGCTCTGCATCTTGTAAATCAGATTCTGGAACACCCGTATTGATATCACCGCCCGATAACAGCAACACGCTGCCGCCTTTTTTAGCGACTTCATCTCGAATGTTATCAACAACCGTTTTTTGTGCAGCTAAACCATATTCTCCACGATCGTTATGCCAAAAATGGCCATGGTGATCATTGGTATGCAAAATAGTAATTTCGTAGGTTTTATCCTTTTCCCATGCCTGAGACATCGCAGGCGTCATCGCTAAAGAAACCGTCAATGCGCATGCTGATAATTTAAAAGATAAGCTCATGGTATATCCCCATGTATATTATTTATTGAGAAGGTTCTGCCATGGTTCTACAGTAGAAAAAGAAGACAGAAGTTAAATACTTTTGCTGTATTTTATGATGTAGGTTATATAATTTTTTTATTATTTCATTGATCCAATAGTTTTTTTGAGACATGAATCAAACTCTATTTCTCACAAAAGCACTCAATTCAAATAAGATGTAAACCAGACCAATAAAAACATAAATAATTTACAAAAAAATAATACGGAAAGGAAAGTAAATATCCGTTGATTCTCTTTGTTACGTTGCTGGCAATTGTAGTGCTATTGCAAGTTAGTCGCAGGTATAAAATTCAACAAGATGCTCAGAAAAAACAACCTAACACGCTAAAAAGGAAAGCAATATTGCCATGTAAGCCCCTCTTGGGCTATTTAGCTATTTTACTTATTCTTATTTTTTCTAAGCATTTTTATCTTACAAACATCAGTAGCTACTATACTTTCTACTTAATACCTAAATTTGACGTTTCAGTACAAAGTACACCTGTTTGTTTTCCTCTTCGCTTGTCGCAGCTAACACTATAAATGTGGATCCAGTAGACGATAAAATTTGGCAGAAAATACGTTATTTGAGGAACTATTCTTGGTGTTGCACCTTTTACGCTGATATGACCCTATACCAACCTTTACTGGACGGACGTATTGACTGTATTCATTGGTGTAATTTTGGCTTCAGCATTTTCTGCTATCTCAGTTTATGCTCAAGAGTTAATTTTAGGTGAAAAAAGCATGATTTCCGCGCATTTCTTCGGAGTTGCTTTTAGGATGGATGAATTAATGCTGAGGTCTTAGAATATATTACGGTTCAGAAGAGTATTGAATATGTCTATCATATCTTCGCCCTCTCTCTATACTAGGTATTTTCCCCATTCTTCTTACTAAGATTGGGTGCAATAAAACTGAATAACTTGTAATTACCCCTGTTACTAAAATGAACCAGAAACAGATTATTTCTTACTTTAAAAGGTAAGACTAATTAAAATAACACAGAAAAGTGTATTTGCATTAAAAAATTCAATCAACTTGCTATTTTAATAAATAATCGATAATTTTTAGCGAATTTATTGCATGAATACGTTAAACTATTAGCCTGCTATATTACTCGCCCCCCGATACATGTAGTTTTATAAAAAGAAGGAGAATTGATGCCGCATTCAACACCCCTCATTACCACCATTGTTGGTGGATTAGCACTTGCTTACATTTTAGGCATGATCGCTCAACGGCTAAAAATTTCACCTTTAGTAGGATATCTTGCTGCGGGTGTACTCGCTGGCCCATTTACTCCCGGCTTTGTTGCTGATACCTCTCTCGCCCCTGAACTCGCTGAAATTGGCGTTATTCTGCTAATGTTTGGCGTAGGTTTACATTTCTCATTAAAAGATCTCATGGCAGTAAAAGCCATCGCTATTCCGGGTGCTATTGCTCAAATTGCAGTAGCAACACTATTAGGGTTGGGATTATCAGCATTTTTTGGCTGGGGTTTATTTAGTGGCATTGTATTTGGTTTATGTCTATCAACAGCAAGTACCGTTGTTCTTTTACGTGCACTAGAAGAAAGAGGTCTGATTGACAGCCAACGAGGCCAAATTGCTATTGGTTGGTTGATTGTTGAAGACTTAGCAATGGTGTTAGCCCTTGTACTACTTCCTGCTATTGCCAATATGCTGGAAAGTAGCGATCAAACCAATATTTCTCAACTTATGATTAATTTAGGTATCACTGTCGGTAAAGTTGTTGCCTTTATCTTAATTATGATGATTGTTGGTCGTAAGTTGATCCCTTGGATTTTAGCTAAAACGGCGGCAACAGGCTCTCGTGAGTTATTTACATTGAGTGTACTCGCTCTCGCTTTAGGTATCGCTTATGGTGCTGTAACCTTATTCGATGCTTCTTTCGCATTAGGCGCATTCTTTGCCGGTATGGTACTTAACGAGTCTGAATTAAGCCACAGAGCGGCTCAAGATACTTTACCACTGAGAGATGCTTTCGCAGTTCTGTTCTTTGTGTCCGTTGGTATGCTGTTTGATCCAATGGTGTTAATTGAACATCCTCTTGGGATCTTAGCAACACTGGCTATCATTATTATTGGTAAATCTGTCGCCGCGTTGGTGCTTGTACGAATGTTTGGGCATTCTCGACGAACAGCCTTAACCATTTCAGTCAGCCTTGCACAAATTGGTGAATTTGCCTTTATCCTTGCAGGTCTAGGTGTGGCGCTAAACGTTTTAGAGCCAGATGCACGTAATCTTGTTTTAGCCGGTGCTTTAGTCTCTATTATGTTAAACCCAGTGCTATTCTCTTTATTAGACCGTTATCTGGCAAAAACAGAAACCAAAGAAGAAGTGGAACAGCTACAACAAGAAGAGCTGGAAGAAGAGATGCCTGTCCCTGTTGATATTTGTGGTCACGCCATTATCGTCGGTTATGGACGTGCAGGAAGCATGCTTGCTGAAAAATTATTAGCTCAATCTATTCCATTAGTTATTATCGAAAATAGCCGTAATAAATTTGCTGAGTTAAAAGAGAAAAGTTTAAACACCGTGCTGGGTAATGCATCGACTAAAGAGTCACTTGCTTTAGCTCGCATTGATTGCGCTAAATCTTTATTACTGACGATACCTAATGGGTATGAAGCTGCAGATATCGCTGAAACCGCAAGAAGTATGAACCCTGATTTAAATATCATTGTTCGTGCTCATTTTGACGATATTATTGTACGAGCTAACTATGATGAAGAAGCGTCTTTTATCCTTGAGAAAGGGGCAAATCACGTCATCATCGATGAAGATCAAACCGCATCTGCAATGGCAGATATGCTAATTAAAGAAGTTGAGTTTGGTTGTGCTATTGATGATACACCTGAAAATGGTCAACAAATCATTGCACCTAGTGCAACGCAATAATCAAACACAGTTAATCACTTAAATTCTATGGATTTAAGTCAATAAAAAACCTATCAATAAATGTTGATAGGTTTTTTTATTTCATACAGATAAAACAAGTCTTAGAAACTATACAAACTTAACGTTCCCAATAAGCTTCTTCTAAGCTGTCTTCTTTTTCAGGTAAGCCTCGTGTTAAGCGAGGTGAATGCTGACTTAGCACTTGATAACTCACTCGGTTAGCATATTTGCATACTTGTGCTAACGATGAATAAGTTAAATAAGTCCGAGGATGCTTACTTGAATTGGGCACATTGATGCGATGGTAGCTATTCGCTGTAATATCATGCAGTAACGCTGATAATGCTGCATCACCTGCACCATTCGTATTCATGATTTTTTCAGGACCACCCATATAAGGTTCAATATGAGAATAGACTTTCTCTGGCTCTTCACAATCTTTACGACGCATTGCACGACTAAATTCATAACGATTAAATTCAGCAATAGCACCGGGTAATAAAGGATGTGTGGTTTGACGCTTAAAGTTGTGTTCTGTATAACCGCCCATATAAAGTCCTGCAGGACCTGCGGTACACAGCACTAAATCAACCCATTCTAACGCAACATCGGAAGCTAACAGAGGATCTGCATGTCCCGTTAATTCAAAAGCTTCATCTTCATTCATTGCGACAACAGAAACGTGCTCTTTTAAGAAATCACGCCACCATTGTGGATCATCTGCAATAACATATTTTGTGCCCAGCGTCAGAACAACAGGCACATCATATTTTTTCGCGTATTCAATCGCTTTCATGGTTGCTAACGGCATCGGTTCACCCGGTTTACAGCGAACTAAATAAGCCGTTAACACTAATGCGGAAGCTTCTGCAATCACCTCTTCCGGAATGCTTTCTGGTTTAAGCTGGTTCATTTGACCTGGGCTAATCGCAAATGTACGTTCGCCATTTTCCGTGATCAGCGTGAAACAACGCCCAATGGCACCATCAACACCTTGGAGGTAATTAAGATCAGTACGGCTAGATGTGTTACATAAATAACGATAAGCATAGCTACCAATCTGAATGTTATTACACATAGTACCTAATAACACAGAGCGATCATCAGCTAATACCGAGTAGTTATGTAGCGTATTACCAATCGTACCGCCAGCAAACTCGTGTGTTATCAGATTATTATCTGTTAATTCACGATAAAGTGCCTCTGCGACATCATCTTCAATAACAAGAGAGTGTCCCTGACTCAAGTTATAACGGTTAATAAACTCTTCATCAACTTTCGCTTCAATATCAACCAATGTTTGGTCAATACCGACGATATAAGCGCGAGAGGATTCGCTCTCCGTCATATTGATGATGGGTTGTAATAGAGGATCTCGTAAACTAACGGGAAAATAGTGTTTGGATTTTCGTTTGCCAGGGAATTTCATTGTGAACGATGCTACACAGCTAAAAAAGATGCGCAATGTTAACACAATATTATGGGAGAGACAGTAGGTGTACGTCAGTACACCTACTTATTTAAAGATATTTTTATGCAGTTTTACGACGGCTTCTTGCCATATAGCTCAGTAAAACACCCATAACAGACAGAATGAAACCAACAAAAGCGGCGCCAACTAAAATCAGGGCACGTTTAGGTGCATCTTTTTTAGTCGGTTCGTAAGGCTTCAACATATATTTGAATGGTACAAATTGAAGATCATCTAATTTTACTTTTTCTAATTGCTTCATATTGTATAAACGGTTTTTCAGATCAGAACTTACCGTTGTTGGGTCTGTGATAGCTTCTGTAATGGCTAATTTACTGCTTAACGCATCAGAACCCATGGCAATAGAATAATCAGGGTCATCTTTAATCTGTGCACCCTCACTGGAAATTGGTTTTTTAACTCCAGCGGCATTTGCGATTTCTAACGCATATTTTAGACGTTGCACATTCACATTACGCGCATTAGCGATACGCTCTAAATCCATTTCATAGGCTTTTTGTGCAAAACTTAATTTACGCTCAATTTGATCATCAATTTCGTCTTTTACTTCCATTCGTACTTTGGTAGAAATAAAACGAATATAACCAGAAAGCAAATCGTAAGCTTCTTCAGGCGTTGGGGCGGTAAAACTTAAATTAATTTCCCCACTAAACTCTTCATCACTATTCTTGCTATCCGATGATTTTAAATTAATATCTTTCGTTACAATATCTTCAATTAATCTACGCTTATCTAATGGCGTTGGTTCTTCCATTTTTGCCAGTAAGCTTTTGTAGTAGTCAGTACTAACTAAAAATTCTTCACGTAAAACACGAGAATTATAGTTATTGATAAATTTTTGATAAACAGATGAACCATTCACACCTGTATCAACATCCACTAAGCTAAGCTCAGTCAATGTTGCTCTTAATTGCTTCATTTCATCGAGCATTGGCTTGGTAATTGCAGCTTGGCTAGTCCATTTTTGTGGTAAAAAGCTTGCAACAGTAAAGCCAACGATAGCAAATAATAACGTGATACCAATAATGACAAACTTTGATTTATAAATAACAGAAAATAATTCAAAAAGATCGATTTCATCATTCTGTTTTAGATAGAAATCGTCAAAATGTCCTTTATCAATTTCTGAAGATTGTGGTTTTGAAAGCTTACTATTCATTTTCCTGCCTAAATTTATGTAATGCAGTGTCCGTTTATCAGCACTTTTAGTGATTTCCACTAAAAGACTTAAAAAATGAGAAAAGATAAGTTTATATATAACTGAAATATGATCAAATTAATATATCATCAAATCCGATAATTTTATTTATCGAATTCAGTAATTATTTTTCGCATACCTCTCGGATCATCGCTTCTAGCAAGTCAATATGCTCAATTTCAGCATTTAATGCCGGAATGTATTCGTACTGTTTACCACCACCATGAATAAAGAACTCTCGGTTCTGTTCATTAATTTCTTCTAATGTTTCCAAGCAATCAGATGAAAATCCTGGACATACAACCTGCACATGTTCAACCCCTTCACTTCCCAGCTTTTCCATCGTTTTATCTGTATAAGGCGATAACCAAGGTTCACGACCAAAGCGTGATTGGAATGTCAGCATAACCTGTTCCTTAGGATAACCTAACCGCTCTTCTAATTGCGCTTTTAGTTTTTCTGTTGTGAGACAACACTCATCATAATAAATATCCCCCGTTTTGATAAAACGCTCCGGAATACCATGAAAAGAGAGAATTAAACGATCGGGTTTACCATATTGCTGAAAGCTTTTCTCAATAGAGGTGACAAGTGCTTTGATATAAAGAGGATGTGTAGGATAACTACGAATAAAGTGAAGAGAAGGTATTGTACGCATGTCTTTAAAAACTCGGCTAACACCATCAAATACCGCAGCAGAAGTAGAGCAAGAGTATTGAGGATAAAGTGGTAACAAAATAATGCTCTCAACACCTTGTTGTAATAGCTTTTCCACCCCTTCATTTAGTGATGGGTTACCATAACACATCCCTAGTTCCACGGGTATATTAGGTAATCGCTGCGCAACAGCACGTTGTTGCGCTCGGCTATAAACTAAAAGAGGTGAACCTTCATCCATCCAAATCTGTTGATATAACTTAGCTACCTTAGGTGAACGAAACGGTAATATCACCCCTTGTAATATTGGTTTCCAAATCAAAGGAGAAATATCAACAACACGAGGATCGCTAAGAAATTGTGCTAAATAACGTCGAACAGCACCCGTTGTCGGCGCATCAGGTGTGCCAAGATTAACCAAAAGAACACCATACTTAGCATCATTCATACTATGACTCCTTAGAGTTATTTTATTAGGATAACCAAAGAGTAGAAGAATAAAGGAAAATAATAGATTGTGCTTGTCAATTTATTGGATTGAACTCTTTACCTTATTTTCTAGAGATAAAAAAAATCCCGGCTAAACCGGGATTAATCATCACAATGACGCATTAGCCAAGGATACTTTTCAGTTCAGCGTTAATTTCGCTTACTTTTTGTGTACCATCAACTTTGAAGTATTTCGCATTGCTTGCTTTAGCTTCATTTTGATAATAGGAAACTAATGGTGCTGTTTGAGTATGGTATTCAACTAAACGTTTACGAACCGTTTCTTCTTGGTCATCTTTACGTGTTGTTAATTCTTCACCCGTCACATCATCACGATTTTCCACTTTAGGTGGATTAAATTTCACATGATAAACACGACCTGATGGTGCGTGAACACGACGACCAATAATACGCTCGACAATGATGTCATCAGGTACAGCAAATTCCAGTACGAAATCCACATTGATACCTGCTTCTTTCATTGCATCAGCTTGTGGAATTGTTCTTGGGAACCCATCCAACAAGAAACCATTACGGCAATCGTCTTGTTTGATGCGCTCTTTAACTAACGCAATAACTAATTCATCTGTAACTAACTGGCCATTATCCATCAGTGCTTTTGCTTTCAGTCCGAGTTCTGAACCCGAACTTACTGCTGCACGTAACATATCACCAGTTGAAATCTGTGGGATACCATAGTTTTCTTTAATGAATTGAGCCTGAGTGCCTTTACCAGCGCCTGGAGCGCCTAGCAGAATGATACGCATCGCGTAAATCCCCTTGCATTTAATTTTTTATATTTAAACTCGAAAACGCATTACCATACCATTTTGTGAGGTCATCGCTCAAGAAATCACGGTAGCGATTGCATTTTATTTTTATCGAAAAAGAAAAAACCACGCTATCTCTTCAGATAAACGTGGTTTAAATGTTTGAAAACGAAAACAGTTACGCTTTTTGAACTAAAAGTTGATTCACTAAGCGAATAAACTGGTTTGGATCCTCTAAAGAGCCTCTTTCAGCAAATAAAGCCTGATCCAGTAATAAATTAACCCAATCCGCAAATAGCGCTTCATCTGTTAGTTCTGCTGTTTGCTTAACTAATGGATGATTTGGATTTAGCTCAAAGTTGTATTTCACTTCTGGCACTTCTTGCCCTGCTGCAGCAAACAATTTGGCCATTTGTGTTGTCATTTCATCCGCACTGGTTGTCACAATGGCAGGCGTATCTGTTAAACGATGTGTTAATTTCACATCTTTAACTTTATCTCCCAGCAAGGTTTTAATGCGCTCAACAAAAGGAGCTAATTGTTTATCTGTTTCTTCTTGCTCAGCATGTTTCTCTTCATCAGCAAGTTTATCCAGAGATTCATCTGCTTTACTAACAGACTGGAATGATTTGCCATCAAACTCAGTCAGATAGTTCATCATCCACTCATCTATACGATCAGATAACAGCAGTACTTCAATGCCTTTTTTACGGAACAGCTCTAAATGCGGACTGTTTTTCGCAGCAGCATAGCTATCAGCAGTGATGTAATAGATTTTCTCTTGGCCTTCAACCATACGGCTAACGTAATCTTCCAGTGAAACAGTTTGAGCATCACTGTCGTTATGCGTTGACGCAAAACGTAATAATTTAGCAATTGTTTCAATGTTAGATGAGTCTTCTGCAGGACCTTCTTTTAAGACTAAACCAAACTCTTTCCAGAATGCTTGATACTCTTCCGGCTTGTTTTCTGCCAGTTTTTGTAACATCTGTAATGCACGTTTAGTTAATGCACTGCGTAAATTACGTGTAACAGAGCTATCTTGTAAAATTTCACGAGAAACATTTAACGGTAAATCATTAGAATCAACTAACCCACGGATAAAACGCAGGTAATTAGGCATAAACTGCTCAGCTTCATCCATAATAAAGACACGCTGTACATACAGTTTTAAACCATGACGTTGTTCACGATTCCATAAATCCCAAGGTGCTTTTGAAGGCACATATAATAAGCTTGTATACTCTTGCTTACCTTCTACACGGTTATGTACCCAGCTTAATGGGTCAGCAAAATCATGAGAGATATGTTTATAAAACTCTTTATACTCTTCATCACTCACTTCGGCTTTATTACGAGTCCAAAGTGCTTGCGCTTTATTAATTTTTTCCCATGTCACTGTGCCGTCTTCTTCATTTTTCGTTTCAATTTCAACAGGCAGAGAAATATGGTCAGAATATTTACTAATAATGCTACGCAGACGCCAATCATCTAAATACTCATCTTCACCTTCACGTAAATGAAGTGTGATGTCAGTACCACGATCAGCCTTTTCAATATCAGCAACGGTGTAATCGCCTTCACCTTCAGATTCCCAAAAAACACCTTTATCTGCGCTTTCACCTGCAGCTCGAGTACGTACTGTCACTTTATCTGCAACAATAAACGCAGAATAGAACCCAACACCAAACTGACCAATTAGTTGGCTATCTTTAGCTTGATCTTGTCCGATAGATTCTAAAAATGATTTTGTCCCTGATTTTGCGATAGTACCCAGGTTATCAATGACTTCATCACGAGTCATACCAATACCATTATCACTGATAGTCAAAGTACGTGCTTCTTTATCAGTGGAAATACGCACATGCAAATCGCCGTTATTTTCATAAAGCGCTGCATCTGATAATGCTCGGAAACGCAATTTATCAGCCGCATCTGATGCATTAGAAATCAATTCGCGAAGGAAAATTTCTTTATTGGAGTAAAGAGAATGGATCATTAATTGAAGAAGTTGTTTAACTTCTGACTGAAATCCTCTTGTTTCCTGACCTTTCATACTCATTTTTACCTCAATTAATCCTAATTTGGCGAAAAAAATCGATATGAGTAAAAAGTGGGGATAGTTAAGCTAGTTTCAAGGGTCGAGTAAAAAATTAAGCTAATAAAAGTGATTACCCCCCTTATATGATGAAAGTTTGAGCCCAAATAATACTTACTGGATGTTTTTACCGCTAAGTTGATAATATTCACTTAGCGGTAGAATAGGCTAACTTAGATTACATTTCTAATTATTTAGCATCACTTACAACGATTGCTTTTGCACCTGCTTTTGCTTCATCTAATGCGTGTTTTATCGTATCAGCGTGAGCAAGTACAACACCTAAACGACGAGATCCGGCAATTTCAGGCTTCGCAAAAAGGCGAATTTGACGATCCGCCTTCAACGCTTTTTCAATACCGGAATAAACGATATTCGTACTATAAAGCGCTGGTAAAATAACCGCGGATGCACAAGGACCTAATTGACGAATACCACCAATGGGATAGCCTAAAAAAGCACGAACATGAAGCGCAAACTCTGATAAGTCTTGAGAAATGAGTGTCACCAATCCTGTATCATGAGGACGAGGTGAGACTTCATTAAAAAATACCTCATCACCTTGAACAAATAACTCAACACCAAATAAACCATATCCCCCTAAGTTTTCAACCACTTTACTTGCGATATGCTGTGCTTTAGCAAGTGCAATATCACTCATCTTTTGAGGTTGCCATGATTCACGGTAATCCCCTTTTTCTTGTCGATGACCAATAGGAGCACAAAAATGGATCCCATCGACAGCGTGAATAGTCAGTAAAGTGATCTCAAAATCAAACGGGATCATTTTTTCAACAATAACACGACCTTTTCCTGCTCGTCCGCCCTCTTGCGAGTAAGTCCAAGCTTGAGCTAAATCGTTTTCATTACGAATAACACTTTGCCCTTTTCCGGATGAGCTCATGACAGGTTTTACAATACAAGGAAAACCTATTGCTAAAGCGGCTTTTTTAAAACTCACTTCATCATCAACAAATTGATAGTTCGATGTAGGTAAATGTAGTGTTTCCGCGGCTAAACGACGGATCCCTTCTCTATCCATAGTGAGCTTTACAGCACGGGCACAAGGAACCACTTGTTGCCCCGCTTGTTCTAATTCAAGCAATAATGTTGTAGCAATAGCTTCAATTTCTGGAACAATAAAATCAGGTCGCTCTTGTTCAATTACTTGCTTTAATGCGTCGCTATCCAGCATATTTACAACATGATAGCGATGAGCAACATGCATAGCAGGAGCATTGAGATAGCGATCAACGGCAATAACTTCAATGCCTAAGCGTTGGCATTCTATCGCGACTTCTTTGCCTAATTCACCAGCACCTAATAACATCACTTTTGTTGCACTTGCTGTAAGAGCCGTACCCAACACTGTCATTTTTTATCCTCACTATTAATCAAAACCACAATCACGCAAACGATTGCTTTTATATAGCATAGCGGATTTAGCATGATAGAAAAATAGCCAGATAAAAAAATAATCAAACAGGAAAATAAAACAATTACACCGTTTGGCTACGTTTTCCTTTTTGAATTTTTAGATAATTAAGACGTTTGCGAATAAGAGCCAATATACAGCATAAAAGCCCTAACCAAATCAACGAGAAACTCACGCCTTTTACTTCATCAAAAGCTTCATGGAATAAGAAAACAGCCAATAAAAATTGAATAGTAGGCTCAATATATTGTGCTAATCCGATTACAGTTAATGTGGTTCGTTTGACTGCTGCGGTAAAGAACAATAATGGCAATATAGTGACAGGTGCGGTTAGAATATAATAAAAACGAGTCAGATTATCTGCGGAAGGTAATGCGCTTTTATCTGTTATCAACAACCAAATAGTAACCCCTATTGCTAATGGCATTAACCAGAGTGTTTCGATAAATAAAGAAGTGATCACATCAAAACGAATAAACTTACGGATCAAGCCATATACAGCAAATGCCCCCCCCATCATAATAGCGAGTACAGGTAATTCACCGTACATCCACAATTGGTACCCCACTCCCGCACAAATTAAGGTAACCGCCCATTTTTCTGCTAGATTAAGCTTTTCTTTAAGAAAGATGACACCTAATAAAATAGAGAAGAGTGGATTAATAAAATATCCCAAGCTCGCCTCTAATACTTGTTGATGTGTTAATGCATAGGTAAATGTACACCAAGAAACGGCCATAGCCATTGAGCTAAATAGGCACATAAAAATAGAGCGCTTATCCTGTAAAACAACGCGCCATCGTGTCCTATTTTTAATAAAGAGTCGTACTAGTAATAAAAGAGGGATAGACCAGATCAAACGTTGAGCCAACATTTCTAACGGTTGCGCCCCAGGTAACAGACGATAAAACAGAGGCGTTATTCCCCAAAGAATATACGAAAAAATGGCTAATACCGCGCCTGATTGAGCCCACATTTAATGTTCCATCAATAAAAGTCAATAAGGTTTAATATCATACGCTTAAAACAGACAGAACAATATGATCAGCATCGCTGATTGATCAAACATCAATACGACGACATAGACAAGATAAAAAAAATCTCCACAAATAACGATTCCGAGAAAAGTCGTTATAAATGGAGAATTGGAAAATACCATTAAGGGAAAACCGTGGTAAAAACCACAACCAGAAAAAATAGGTAAGTTGTTAGAAAATCTCCCTAACATGTAACGGTGGTTGCTGCTGAACAAAATCACGTAATTTTTTACGACTTGGTGCTGCGGCTATCGCCCCTTTTTGGGTCGTGGCTAAAGCACCACAAGCAGCCGCTTGTGTCACTATTTTTGATAGATATTGTTCATCTTCAGCAAAACCATATTCAGCAAGCGCGGCTAACAAACCTGACATAAAAGCATCACCAGCACCGGTTGTATCAATACATTCAACGATAAAGGCGCTAAATGCGACTTGAGTATTTGGCGTAAAAACTAAACAACCTTTAGAGCCTTGAGTGATCACTTTTAAACGAGCGGGATAATCTTCTAATTTATTAAGTGCATTATTCAATGTCACTTCTTGTGTCATCCATGTAAGCTCATCTTCTGATAATTTTAATATGTCAGCTTTACGCGCATATTGATCAATAACTTCACGCATTTCTTCGTGATCACGCCACATTTGAGGGCGTAAATTAATATCAAAACTCAGCAGTGAATCGCTTTCTTTAACATTTTTGATTGCACAATCTAATGTCGAGCGACAAATGGGATTCACTAATGCTAAAGAGCAAAAATGCAAAATATCTTTATCAAAAGCAGGTAAAGATTTTTCGGTTAAAAATTGATCCGCAGACTCAGCCACTAAGAAAGTAAAATCACGCTCACCATTTTCTTGTAAAGAGACAAGAACAGTACTGGTGCGGTGAAACTCATCAAACTCCATTGCACGAGTATCCACACCCAGGTCAAATAATGTTTTTTGCATAAAATGGCCGAACGCATCTTCACCAACTCGTCCAATAAAACCACTTTGTTGACCAAGCTTAGCAACACCAGCAGCAACATTGACAGGCGCACCACCAGCGCATGCTTCATATTGCATGTTTTGCAATGGGATCAAGTCAACAACAGCGTCACCTAAAGACCAGACTTTCATAATCTCTCCTGAAGATAAGCAATTATTTTTCTTAACTATATTCTGTTCTTATGACTATTCATAACGAATAAGTAAATATATTGCTCGTAAATCCACACTGATAACGTTAACATAATAAGATAATATGATAAAGTCAATCTCATACATCGTATTTTTTTCACTCTAAATGTTATCGTTAACAACAGGAGTAATAGTGTGATTAGTCTGTTCTTTACCTTTTCTGTGCTCTTAAAAACACACTAATAACTCTAAAATAGAATAAGGATAATGATATGAAACACCGCTTAGAACAATCAACAACAGCCTTACATACTTTGATTGAAAAACGAGGCAACAAATTTTATCCCCAGTTTCATTTAGCTGCGCCCGCGGGTTGGTTAAATGATCCTAATGGTCTTATTTATCATGATGGTTTATATCATGCCTTTTATCAGCACCATCCTTATTCTCAAGATTGGGGGCCTATGCATTGGGGACATGCTACAAGCGCCGATATGATCCACTGGCAACACCAACCCATTGCGTTAGCACCGGGAGATGAGTACGACAAAAGTGGTTGTTTCTCAGGATCAGCAATTAGCCATGAAGGTAAACTCTATCTTTTCTATACAGGACACAATTGGTTAGGCGCCGAAGGGGATGATAGCCAAATCTATGAAGCACAATGTGTTGCTATCAGTGAAGATGGCATTCATTTTGAGAAAAAAGGCATCGTTTTAGAACCCCCTAAAGGCTATATGCATTTTCGTGATCCTAAAGTCTGGTATCAAGAAGGTAAATGGTGGATGGTTGTTGGTGCACGTGATGAAAAAGATCAAGGACAAGTCCTACTCTTCTCTAGCGAAACCTTATTTGTAGAGGGACAGCAGTGGAACAACGATTACACTGTTTTAGGAAAAACGGATGATAAAAATGTCTATATGTGGGAGTGCCCTGATTTCTTCCCGATTAGTCAAGAAAACGAATTTGCAATCGTCTTTTCACCACAAGGAAAACGCGCTGAAGGCTATCAATATCGCAACCTCTTTCAATCAGGTGCATTAATTGGCAAGTGGTCACCAAATCAACCTTTTAAACCACAAGGGCACTTTATTGAACTTGATAATGGCCATGACTATTATGCGCCACAATCATTTACAACACCTGATGGTCGCCGTGTTTCTATGGGATGGATGGATATGTGGAATTCACCAATGCCTACAAAATCTGAGTTTTGGTCTGGCTGTTTTACACTCCCTCGTGAAATCACTTTTGATAAATCTAAAAATCGCTTACGCATGCTCCCCGTTAAAGAAGTGGAATCATTACGTCAAGAAAAACAGACTATCCAGCCAGTAACACTCAGTAATCAATCTATCGAGCTAGTAAATAATACCCAAGCTATCGAACTCGATTTAACATTATCTTTAGACAGTCACGCTGAGAAATTTGGCTTATGGATAGGTGAAGGGCTTGAGCTTTTTGTTGATAATCAATCACATCGTTTAGTTCTTAACCGTCATTATCCTCAGCATAATATAAGTGGGGCTAGAAGTATTCCATTACCTGAAGGTTGTGAATTGAACTTACGTATTTTTATTGATCGTTCATCAATTGAAGTCTTTGTAAACAAAGGGGAATTCACCCTAAGCAGTCGATATTATGCTCAACAAGATACCCAAGCTTTACATCTTTTTGCCATGAATGGTGATGCAACATTGATTAATGGTGAATATTGGCAACTAAACAGTATTTACTGATATTGAGAAGATAAGTAAGACGTGAGTCTTTAAATAGACTCACGTTCAACTAATTGACAAGGTACGTGTACGGTATCCCTATGGTTTCTTTCTTGAATGATATGCAACGTCGCTTCTTTACCTAACTCATAATGAGGCAGTTGTACCGTTGTTAATGGAGGATAGAACAACTCTCCTGTACCAATCATATTGTCGTATCCCAAAACAGCCACTTGCTCCGGAATACGTAACCCCATAGAAAGTAAAACTTGGTAAGCTAAAAATGCGATACGGTCATTACCACAAATGAGAATATCAAAGTCAGCTTTTTGATGAACACAATGCTTTTTCAATATTTCAATCACATCACGGTAGTGTTCATCTCCAAATATCATCGTATATTGTTGTAGATGTGACAATGGCAACCCTGCCTCTTGCCAAGCATCTTCAACAGCTTTACGACGAATAGGACCTGCAACTGACTCTTCGGGTATATAAAAACACAAAGGACGACGATACCCTTTTTCGATGACTTTTTTCATCGCAAAATACTGCCCATGATAATCATCGGGAATATAAGTTGGAAAAGCATGTGTTTTATCTAAGCAGTTTGCTAGCACTAAATTCTTATCAAACAACTTTTCATGTACAGTGATCTCACGCAGCCCCATAGTGGTATAGATGATACCATCTGGACGTTGAGCCAAAAGTTGCCAAATTGCATTTTCATAACAATCTTGTGCAGTCAAATTGACAACAAATGAACTCCAACCAAATTCTCTTGCGGTTTGTTCTATCGATAGAATCATTTCCACCGAAAATGGTGTCGTTGCGGTATCAATGGCCAGAACACCAATTGATGATACTTTTGTTCCTTGACCACGAATTTTTCGTGCAGAATAATCTGGAACATAGTTAAGTTGATCAATCGCATTTTGAACTTGTTTCAGTGTTTCTGGTTTTAATAACTCAGGGTTATTAATCGCTCTTGAGACTGTCATCAAAGAAACGGATGCAAGTCGAGCTACATCTTTCAGTGACGCCATAGTATTGGCTCGATTGGTTTATTAAAAAGGTCAATAGAAATAAAGTGCTATTTTACAAGAAGTAAAGTCAAAAAGCCACAAAGGGAATTGTGTTGTAACTAAATGCGACTATTAATTAATTCATAAAAAGACACCTAAATATATTATTTTTTTACTTATTAAGTGAGTTTAATATAGTTAAAATCACTTACGAGAAAAAACTTAGTTACAATTAATAATAGTTATTCCTCTCGTCATTATAGAAATTAATTATTCTTATCTATAAAATACAAATATTGAAACAAAACAAAGTTCTGATATTTTATCTATAATATAATACAGAAGTATTAATCATTTTTAATTTGATATATTCTGAATATAGCTCCGTTACGTGAATGTTACCCTACACAAAAAACTTATAAATTAGTCAAATTTCGTTACTCATTCACTTTTAGTGTAAGAGCAAAGTAAAACCAGGAGCAACATATGGAATCAATAATCCACTTAATCACTTTTGAAGATGACAGTACAAAAGTTCAACTTAAAGCTGTTCTTTCTTCTTTAGCGGCTAATGTGAAAACCTATTCAAATGAACAGGCTTTCTTAAAATACTATTTTTCATCGACAAAAGGAGCTCATAAAGAGTGCATCATAATTAATACAAAAAGCAGTGCTGCCCCCTCAATTGCACTGATTAAAGAACTTAACAAATTGAAAAACATTATCCCTATTATTATTATTTCTGGGGATAGTTCCATTGAAAGTTGTCGTAACGCATTTAAATCAGGGGCTTTTGAATATTTAACTCGCCCTCTAAATGTGAATGAACTTCTTAATATTGTCTCGGAATCTTTCCTACATTATGAAAGTGAAGTTGAGCAATTCCGAACATATATATCTCTAAAAGATAAATTTGGTAAGTTATCTAATAGAGAAAAAGAGGTTATGGAGATGATCCTAGAAGGAAATACGAGTAAAGAAGCAGCAGAAAAACTTTCGCTATCGCCTCGAACAGTTGAAGTGCATCGTTCAAATATGTATACAAAATTGAAAATAAGATCACTACCACAATTAGTTCAAGAATATGATTTCTTTAAGAAATATGACTTAAGAGCAAACTAATCTACAATGTGATTTCTATTTATCAATAGGTTGTATTATCTAGCGATATAACGATATGACCTGTTTAACTTTCATTATCTTTTATTAATGAGAGAATGCTGTACTTCTAAAAATATTCTATTTTGGATGAATTACACCTAATATGGGAATAATTAATACGTTAGACACCATTCTACGATAGAAAGGGTGGCAACTTATTTCGATGCCCCCTTTCATTAGTGTTCGTTTAATTTCAATTTAAAAAAACACGTATATATTGTTTTCATAATCGCCATTATCAATAACTATTATGATTCTTTTTTATTAATAATAGAAATATAAGAAAAGATAAAGCTATTAATTTGATGTAAATCATTTTTCACTTATTATAAAGATGATTATTCTTATTTTTAATTTCTCATTTTCTTTATTCTTATTTCACGAAGAAAATTATTAATGATTAAAAAATAATACAAAAGAAATCCCCGTCTCTCTTTTTATGCCCATTTAAAGACTATTTATGCGGTTTGATTTTAGATCTAAACAAGAATTTCTTTATAAGAAAATTCTAACCAACGCATTTTAATTGCGATTATTTAAACTGTAAAATAAGAAATAATAATAAGTATTTCCTTTTATACCCCCTTTTACTTAAGAAATTTATTCTCTTTATAGTTTAATTAATGTAATACATCATTTACTATTTCTACTTAGTAACAATCAAATAAAGAATATCATTAAACGATCAACTCATGTAAGTATAATGCACTAGCCATGAATAAGTATTAACACCTATAAAAACAAATGATTATTGATGATTGATTTATAGTCTTAATAAGAACATAACAATAAGATATTAATCCACACAAAAAAACATAAGACAAACTTATACGTTTATTCTTATTCTCACTTTGTGCAAATGCCTTTATGCTATACCCTCCTAACTCGCTTTTTAAAAAGAAAAATGAACGCTCAAGATAAAAACCGCCGCCCTATAAAAGCAAGACAAACAAGCTGGGCTACAAAGTGTAGTCGCTACTTACAACAAAAAGGGGCAACCCCAAACGGTATTTCCGTGTTTAGCATCATATTTGCATTACTTGCCGCCTTATCACTTTTTTGTGCTCTCTTTTACACATCTGGATTATTACGATCAATTTTACTGCTCCTTGGCGCTATCATGATCCAAGGTCGCCTCATTTGTAATTTATTAGATGGTATGGTTGCCGTCGAAGGTGGCATGAAAAGCCCTGTAGGTGCTGTTTATAATGAATTACCAGACAGAATTGCCGATACTTTAATTATTTTAGGTGTTGGTTATGGATTATCTCCTGACTTTTCTATGGCCATTACGTTGAGTTGGGTGGGTGCTTTTTTTGCAGTAATGACCGCTTATGTTCGCGTATTAGGTGGTGCTTGTGGATTAGAGCAACAATTTACAGGCCCAATGGCAAAACAGCACCGAATGGCATTATTAACCTCTGTTGCTGTTATTGCTGCATTTATTCCCAGTTTTTGGGGAATATGGCTCTTTTTTATTTCCTTATGGATTATTATCTTAGGTTCAACGCTGACCACAATTTTCAGAACCCGTCGAATTTTACGGGATTTAGCACAAGGTGTCTGATTAATGAAAAATGGAAAACTTGCTTTCGATGCAAAAGTGGTATCATCCGTCTTAGTCTCTATTTGTCGATTTTTAACCGGTATTCGCGCCAAACAAACCTCACCTATTGCAAAAGATACACCTTGCATTTATTACGCTAACCACTCTAGTCATCTTGATGGTTTAGTTATTTGGTCTTGCCTTTCGCCCAATATTCGCCCTTATGTTCATCCAGTTGCGGCTGAAGATTATTGGAATAAAAACCGCTTACGCCGTTATTTATCTCGTCGTATCTTTAGAGCTATTCTTATTCCTCGACATGCGACCAAAATGAATTCTCTACAAGAGGAAAATTCTTGCGAAGAAGTTGTAAAACACCCCACTAATGATTCGGCATCATCTACACAAAATAAAACCAATGCACTTGTTTTGATGCAAGAAATTTTAGACCAAGGGGATTCTTTAATTATTTTTCCAGAAGGTACTCGAGGTAATGGCGAATCTATTCAAGATTTTAAAGCGGGTCTTTGGCATCTCTCTCGTAAAAATCCGAATGTACAATTAGTCCCTATTTATCTCGAAAACTTGAACAGAGTTCTTCCTAAAGGCTCTCGCTTAGTTGTTCCGGTTATTTGTAGTGCAATTTTTGGAGCCCCTATTAGAGCCACTCATGAAAATGAAAGTAAACAAGAGTTTCTGGTAAGAGCAAAAAGCGCGTTAGAGGAGCTACACAATGGAACGTATTAATAACGAGGTCTTCTGGATCTTTATTGGACTCTTCTCTTTCTTAATTATCGCCAGCATTATTGGCGCTATTTTAGCAGCAGTAAAAGGCCCAACTTCCACTATCACAAATCTTAATTCAAGGATAAACGCGTGGTGGGTAATGTGTATTATTGCAGGCGTTGCAATAGGAATTGGGGCAATCGGATCTGTCATCCTATTTACTATTATCTCATGGCTTGCATTACGCGAACTTATTACCTTAACCCCCACACATCGTGGCGATCATGAAGCGCTCTTCTGGTGTTTCTTCGTTATACTGCCTCTCCAATACATTCTTGTTGGTGTGCAATGGTACAACTTAATGGCGGTATTTATTCCTGTTTACGCCTTCTTATTAATACCAACACGTATGGCACTTTCAGGCGACACTCGCCACTTCTTAGAACGTATGGCAAAAGTACAATGGAGTGTGATGATAGCCATTTATTGCCTAAGTTATGCTCCAGCACTTTTAATGTTACCAATTGAAGGTTTCGAAGGCCGTAATATCAATTTATTGCTCTTTTTAATGATAGTGGTGCAGGTTTCTGATGTGCTTCAATATGTGTTTGGTAAATTATTTGGTAAACATCCTATCGTGCCTAAATTAAGTCCAAATAAAACAGTGGAAGGTTTTTTTGGTGGCATTATCTCAGCTAGCTTGATTGGTATGATGTTGTGGTGGGCAACACCTTTCTCATGGTGGGCAGCATTTTTACTCTCTTTAGTGATTACATTGGCCGGTTTTGCCGGTGGTTTATGTATGTCTGCAATCAAAAGAGACAGTGGTGTAAAAGATTTTGGTACGATGATCGAAGGTCATGGTGGCATGATGGATAGAATGGATTCCCTCTGTTTTGCAGCACCTATTTTCTTCCATGTTATTCGCTATTTTTACGTTTAGTTTTACTTGGTTTAATCAAAAGTAAACTAACCTATATGGGCTAAAATGCCGGTATTAAAACTGAACTGCACCCCCAAAGTTGGACACCAACTTTGGGGTGTTTTACTCATGCTAATTTAATATCACAAATTGACAATCATCATATAAATTAAACATTTGTTTTAATTTTAGATTAAAAATCAATTTTTGGTATTTTATATATAATTCAAATAATTAAATAAAAATATTGTCAGTAAAGAGGTCTGCTTTCTCTACTTTTTTATTTATAATGATAGCCTAGAAGGCCGCTATCTTTTACCCTAGCGCTCCTTTTCATTTTATAACCTTTACAATTATGATCACTTGGCTACTTCTTGCTTTTTCTTTGTTATTTTTGGGTTTTAATCGCACTCTTGCATTTATTTCACTGATATTTACAGCAGTTAGCGCATTTATAACCGGTGTTATTACATGGCATACCTTGCCAGTTATTGTTAGTATTCTCTTACTCGCGTTCGCCTATTCTCGCTATAAAAAACAGCCTCTACTTAGAGCAATCATCATTCTCATGCTTGTCATTATTGCCAGTGGATTAACTTTTCACCTTATTCCTGGTTTTAACAATTTACGTTACCTTTCACACGCCATTATAGGAATGAAAAGCGCCCCTTTCTCTTTTTATTTCAACGCTGATAAAGCATTATTACCTTTTATTTTTCTAATCTTTATTCCAACGCTTTTTGTCTGCGAACCATTAAAAAAAGCAAATAAATTACAGTGGACAATGCTAATTATTGCCATTCCTGCATTGTTATTAATCGCTGTAAAACTGGGAGGATTAGCAATTGAATTACACTTACCATCGTGGTTACCTGCATTTATTCTCGCAAACCTCTTTTTTGTATCACTTGCTGAAGAAGCATTATTTAGAGGTGTTATTCAGCAAACATTATCTCACTATCTTCCCCCTTATATTGCACTATTAATAGCAGCCATTATCTTTGGTCTAGCACATTTTGCAGGCGGATTACTGCTGATTATATTTGCTTCACTGGCAGGTATTATTTATGGATTAGCCTGGATGTGGAGTGGGCGGCTTTGGGTTTCAACGCTATTTCACTTTGCACTTAATCTGACTCACCTGCTCTTTTTTACCTATCCTTTTAAAATAGCCTGATCTCTATTTTTCATATTATAACGATGACCTATTTTTTATCCTGATCTTCACTGCCTTTTACTGATATTTTAACTTCGTCAGTAAAAGGATGAGTGAAACGTGAAAGCAATCACACAAATAGAATACAGATACTGTTCTTAGCGCCCATCATCCGATGAAATTTTTGTTAGTATGCTTTATTGCTTATCTATAAATAATCAAAACTTCATACGGCAAATAACAATAAGCTAAAAATAATAACATCCATTAACACGATAAGAAGTTGTCTTACTTTGCGGTATAGACCTCAGAAAAAATAGGTAAGCTTTACTTTGTTCACTTTTTTAATTCAGCATTATCTGCTGATATTTTGCCTCTCTTATTACCAGGACAAAAGATATGTTAGACCAAGAAATGATCCGTACCTTTATACAGGTAGCCGATTGCCAAAGTTTTACCAAAGCTGCAGATGTACTTCATAAAACATCAGCGGCGATTAGTTATCGTATAAAAACATTAGAAGAAAATATTGGCACCCAACTTTTTAATCGCACTACAAGAACCGTTACACTTACGCCGGCAGGTGAATATCTATTAGAGAAATGTCGTCAATGGATTGTATGGTTAGAGTCAATGCCAGTGGAACTCCAGCAAATGAATGCCGGTGTCGAACATCAGGTCAATATTGTCATTAATAATCTTCTCTATGATCGTACTGCGGTTGCCAGTATGTTGGCTTGTCTTCATCAACGTTTTCCTTCTACCCAATTTCATATTACTCGCCAAGTCTATATGGGAGTTTGGGATGCGCTTATTAACGAAGATTATCATTTT
This sequence comes from Proteus faecis, assembly GCF_003144395.1. GTDB lineage: Bacteria > Pseudomonadota > Gammaproteobacteria > Enterobacterales > Enterobacteriaceae > Proteus > Proteus faecis. The sequence goes on from NZ_PENZ01000037.1 coordinate 54,431, forward strand.
GCTATTGGTGTTACAGGCAATGAATCCCTTAAGAATAATATTAACATTTGTGCGATGGGCGAAATTCAATGGCAATTTGTTGTCGCCCCTAATCATCCTTTAGCCAATATCAGTGGTGTACTAAGCGATGATCAAATGCGTATGTATTCTGCAGTAAACGTTGAAGATACTTCTCGCCATCTTTCTAAACGCACAGCATGGCGTTTATCGGGTCAACATGAAATACGCGTACCTGACTTACATACAAAATTAGCCTGTCATTTAAAAGGTGTGGGAATAGGATTTTTGCCATTAAGTTTATGTAAACCACTTATTGATAGCGGACAGTTAATTGCGAAAGAAGTGAAAAATCGTCGTCATAATTCCCCCCTTTCATTAGCATGGTGTGAAGATAAAAAAGGCGCAGTAGTCAGTTATTTAGTGGAGTTATTTAAGCAAAATCATCCAAGCGTGCAATCGTTTTACGATCCTTTAAATTAAAAAGGCAAACCGAAGTTTGCCCTTTTAGTGTGTATTCAATAACTATCAGAATCACGTACTAGGCTTTTGCTTCTTCATTATTGTTACTTTCTTTAATAAAGAGGCTTGCCACAATACCGATACAAATCAGAATAGCGGCAAAGTAGAAACCCGAGTCCATACTACCGGTTTGGTCTGATAGGAAACCAGTTAATGTTGGTGCAAAAACAGAGCCCAGCATACCGATACAGTTATAAACACCAAACGATGTACCTAGAGCATGTCGCGGTGAGTTATCAGCAACCACAGCAACAAGTACTGGGTTTGTACTGATTTTACCTACAATACCGTAAAGGATCAGTGCGCCAATTAGTACTGGCATTGATTCTGACATTGGTACAGCAAGGATCGCGATTAATGACAGTGGTAACATGATCAGTAATACAGGTTTACGACGACCAATTTTATCTGAAACCCAGCTAAAAATAAGTGAACCAGGGATAGCAAACCACGGCATTAATGATGCGATAGTTGAAATTTGTGTTCCTGTAATTCCACGCTCTGTTTCTAAGTAGTAAGGTAGCCAAGTGACTAATACAAAGAAACCATAGATCGAACAGAAGATAGTGACATATGCAAGGTTAATATTGCGATTACCAAATAAATCTTTAAATGTCAGCTTAACTTTCTGTTTTGGTGCGCCATTTTCTGTCGCTGGTTGTGCTTTTGGCTTATCTTTGATGATCCATAACATCACCAAACCAATAATAATAATTGGCACACCAATAATATAGAACGGAGCTCGCCAGCTCATTCCCATCTCACCAACAGAAATACTTGAGATGTAGTAACCAATAGACAAACCAAATGCCATACCACTATTGATAATCGCACTACCTAATGTAATACGATGTTTTGGTATCGCTTCTGAAGATAGACCATACTGAGGACCATAATAGAAACCTTGGAATATCCCCACCATGACCCATGCGAACATAAAGGTTACGTAAGTTGGCATCATACCCGCAATAATGGTAAATCCACCAAAAAGAACCACACCGGTTACTAATACTTTTTTCTTACCTAAATAGTCACCAATCATGCCTGATGGAATATTTAATGCAGTATATCCGATAAAGAAAATACTCATGATGGAGCCAAGTTGAGCTTTAGTCAGATCAAACTCAGCACCAATATTTACCATTAAAGGACCAACAATAGCACGGCTACCATACAGCGCAATCCAACCAAAGAAGAAGATAATGGTCAGTTTGACCCAATAAGGGACTTTGCCTTTCTCATTCACTTGTGCATCGTTCATAATGACGCTCCTGAAAGAATTTTTATTAAGACTTATAAATTAAAGTGCCAGACTGACCTTCAATAACTTGTTGAATATTTTGTAATGCACCAATATGAGCTTGTTGCCCTGTTGCATTAACAAAATCACTCACTGCCATAATTTTTGGTCCCATTGCACCATCAGCGACAGCCATTGGTGCAAGTTCTTCTGGTGTTGCTTCACGAATTGCAGCTTGTTCTGGTGTACCCCAATTTTTATAAATAGCATCCGCCTCTGTTAAAATAACAAAGTGCTCTGCATTTAATTCACGAGAAATTAAAGCCGCAGTTAAATCTTTATCAATAACAGCTTCACTACCAATAAATTCATTATTTAAATTGTTGACTGGAATACCGCCGCCACCACCACAAATAACAATATGACCTTTGTCTAATAAAAGCCTTACTGCTTCAATATCAATGATCTTTTTCGGTATTGGTGATGGCACAACACGACGATAATGTTTACCGTCTTGTTTAAATGTCCATTGATACTTCGTAATTAATTCTTCTTTATCAGCTTCATCATAAATAGGGCCGATAAATTTACTTGGATCACTAAATGCTTCATCATTAATATCGACTGAAACTCGAGTCATTACCGTTGTAATAGCTTGTTCAGGATGATTTTGATTAATTTTCTGCATCATCATATAACCAATCATACCTTGGCTTTCTGCTACTAAAATATCCAGCGGATAGGCTGGAACAGCTTGATATGCAAGATTTTGTAGTGCAAGCAATCCAACTTGAGGCCCATTACCGTGTACTAATACAACACGATACTCTTTAGCTAATTTATTAATTGTCTCTGACATCAGTTCAATATTTTTATATTGATTTTCAGCAGACAAAATTTCTCCGCGTTGCAATAATGCATTTCCGCCTAAAGCAATAACAATTGTTTTCATAATTATCCGTATCCGAATGTTTATATAAATTCTTTTATTAAAAAAAATTAATAAATATGCTGCTGTTGTTTTTTAGCTTGGTAACCAATCCATAATCCCAGTAATGTATCCGCACCGGAATGATGACCAATAGAGAGTATTTCCAACATATCCTTAAAAATAATCTCTTTATTCTTTATTTTTTTACCTAGTTGAATGAGATAGGTAGAAAATATTCCCTGTGTGGCATATTCCAAATAATGCTTACTGACAATGGTGGTCAATTCAGATAAAGGCGGTGTGTTATAAAAAAAATTATTAAGTTTATTTTCTGGCTCTGCTAAGTAATGTGCAAATAACATTCCCACCAGCATATCATCGGAACTTGGTGTTAATCCGGGGCCTTTGCCTGTAAAAATAGCCCAGTTAACAGCATTGCCTAATAACTGATTATGAAATAGCTTAGTTAATAATTTAATTTCACTAAGTTGCGCGATTTGACGGTAATTTTTTAATGATCCGTATAACCCCGTTGCAATTGAGGGGGATAACAGAGAAAAAAAACTTTCTAACCAACGCAAATCTAAATCCGCTTTATCTTGTAAGCGCAAATTCTCACGTTGACCTGCGATCAAGGTAAGCTTATTTGTGAGTGTTGCTTGATGATTTTTAAGCTTCATCACTATCGAGGGATGGCACTGTTTTGCAAAATAATCAAAATCTTCTTGTTTCAGTAACCATCCCATCGGGCTTAATCCTCTACCTTCACGATGAAAAGTGATTAAGCGTTGTTGAGGACAAATGAAATTCAAAGCATGGTCATAAATGCCCACACATTTAATTTCACCTTCAAAGTCAGTGATATGCTGGCTGGTTTGAAGTGCTTGAATTTGCATAATGCCCCCTTTATTGCTGTACTTTGTCGTTAAAAACGAAATTAAGCGTCGATACCCAGCTCTTCAGCAAGTGCAACAATCGCTTTCTCAAAGCAACCTAAAGGTGCGCGTACAGTACCAGCGCCAATCTGACCAACCCCCGGCTCTTTATGTGCAATACCCGTGTTGATTAGTGGAGTGATCCCTGTTTCAACAACGCGACGAGCATCTAAACCTAAACATGCGCCTTGGAAATCCCAAGTTGGAATTTGCAACATCATGTTACGAGCAAGGTAGATCTCAGCCATTTCTTCCGTTACTTCACGCGCTGCATCCATACCACCAGAAGCACCGACAAAACGAGTTACACCAGGAGCTGCAACCATGGCTGCGCCACCAATACCAAAGGTTTCAGTGATTGCACTATCGCCAATGTCTGGGTTTGCATCTGCTTGACTAAAGCCAGAGAAGAACAGACCTTGTGGTGTATTGACTGGCGCGGTAAACCATTGATCGCCCATTCCACTGATTTTGATCCCAAAGTTACTACCATTGCGTGTCATCACCGTGACGATAGTACCTTGCTTGATTTGAGCCCCTGCATCCATCGCGGCTTTACAGTAAGCCATGGCTAAGTTCAGGAAGAACTGGTCTGTAATGCTCAGGAATTTAGTTACTTTGGTAATTTCAGCTTCTTCAAAATCTAAAGTCCCTAGTACTGGTGCAAGCTGGCGCAGTAACAATGCAGATGCGGCAATGTTACGTTGGTGGAATTCATCACCCATCGTAATTGCTTGACCCATAATTGCCGTCAGATCGATACCGTTTTCAAATGTTGCAATCGCTGCTTTTAATACTGGCGCTAAGCTATTTTTCATCCAATGTAAACGCTCTTGCACATCTGGACCGTAAGCGCCAAAGCGCATCACTTTACCGATACCTTCGTTCATGTTGCAGTAAGCGTAGTTACCATGAATGTGGTTTTTGATAACCAGCATTGGCATATGAGCAGAAGTAATCCCCCCCATTGGGCCTACTGCATTCACGTTATGGCAAGGAATAAACTCGATTTCCCCTGCTTCTAACATGGCTAATGCTTGTTCTTCAGTTTCTGCCCAGCCTTCAAATAAAGAAGCACCGATACATGCACCGCGAACAGGACCACTCATTTCACCCCAAGTCACTGGTGGACCTGCATGAAGTAGTTTTTTACCCGTTTCTAAAGTAGGAACAACTTCTTTTGCTAAGCTAACATCACACCAGTGAGGACGGGCTTCACGGATACGTTCGATAACTGCTTCATTCGCTTGTTCGATAGTTGAATACATATCTGCAATTCCTTATTTCAATTTCTTTAATATTTCAGCCAGTTTTTTATTACCACCTGCGACAGGTGCCCACTGATAATGAACAACAGGGGTGCCACTTGATTGCAGATCGTCAGCAAAGCTACGTAATCCTGCGTTGATCACAGAGATCCCGTTAAGCAGTGGTGACACGTCAGCATCTGCTTCAGCTGGATGTGGCTGGATTAATTCTTTTGCTAATAAAACCGCTTCCGGCAACGTATCCATCACAATAATGCCCGCTTCTTTTAGCTGTTTTTGCTGTTCGCTACGGTTTTGTGGATCGTCTTCAGTACCAGTAATGGTTGCGATGGTGATTAATGGATTGGCTTCGCCACGTTTTTCATTCAGTTTTTTGATTTCTTGAATTAACGCACCAGCAGGATCTTGAGTTGCACCATAACCAATAACAAAATCAACCAGTAATACGCCAACTTCTGTTTTATTACTTAGCTCACTGATAAATTTGTTACGTGTAGATGGGTCAATCATTGGGTGTGGTTTACCCTGTGTATAAAAATCATCACCCATATCGATGATTTTGTGACCATCAGCATCTAGCATTGTGCCTTGCTTATGCTCGTTATCGACGTCAACATTAAGTTTTTCAGATAACAACATGGCGCATTCAGCCGCTAGCGTACCACCGGCATAAAGACCAATGATTTTCTTACCTGTAACTTTTGGCAATTCCGCTGCGATATCTTCAACACGCGCTAATTCAGCCGCAATGCGTGCCGTTTCATCTAACGTGCGAGTGAAATAGATATTGTCGTCTTGGAATTTCTCAGGTGTTGTTCCTAAGAATTGCGCCACAATCGGTTTATTATGGCGTTTCATTTCAGCAATAATTTTTTGACGAACAGCCGGTGCTGGTGGCTTAGATACAAAGGCAATAACACGCGTATTAGGATCAGCCGCCAGCATATTGATAGCAGTAATTGCACTGATACCACCAATTTGCTCAGTTAAGTCACGACCACCTAAACCAATTGAGTGAGAAATACCTTGGCGCTGTAAAACAATTTGAGAGGTAATTTCTTGAATACCTGTACCTGATGCACCAACAATACCAATTGAGCCTTTCGGTGCAATGTTAGCGAAAGCTAGAGGTGCCCCTGCAATATTTGCCGTACCACAATCAGGTCCCATCACAATTAGACCTTTTGCGGCTGCTTTTTCTTTTAATGCTTTTTCATCTGCAATAGAAACGTTGTCAGAGAACAGCATAACGTTACAGCCATCTTCTAAACCGGTATCGGCTAACTCGGCAGCATATTCACCGGCGATAGAGATAAGTAACATATTGGCATTAGTATTTTTTTGTTTAGCAGTACGCCAGCTACGTACTGTCGTTAGTTTGTTACCGCCTTTTTGGCCACTTGCAATTTCTGCAAGTGCTTCTTCTAAAGCCGTAGAAATCATGTCGATAATGGCAGGATCGTCTGATTCCGCTTTAATTGAAACACAAATGTCATTCGGTGTTGCTTCGTTAAACATGTCATGCCAAAAACCGGTGACATCAAGAAGAGATTTATTCGCTGGTGTTCCCATCATGACGGAAATTTCTTCCACCTCTGGGGCTTCACTTAATTTTCGGGAAATAATCATCAGGCTTACTGAATCCTGAAAGCTCCCTTTTTTAATAAAAGCATGGATCATTATGATATCCTTAACGCATTTAATATATGTAACAGCACATATCTATTTGCATTTCGTTTTTTTGATAATAAGAAGCCTATTTGCTTAGATTATTAAGCAATATAAATAAATGTCTGATTTATTAATTTCTAATCTCTGCATATAAACATACTGAAGAAATATTGAAATGTAGAGTGATAGAAGTCACACTTATTTATTGTAAAAAATTTTTATTTAATCGAAGGGTATTTATTAAATAAATTATGATGAGAAAAGTTTATTAATTCAGGAATAGAACCTAAAAACACGGAGATAACTTTAACAAGAAACAAACAATTATTATGGCGTAAAACTCAAATAAAACAAATAGAAATGATATTTGGTTTACAATTTCATAACATACAACAGTAAGTAATTATTATCAATAAATAAAAAACTATTTTTCTATTTTAAATTACCCTTTGTTTTAATTACATTTAAAACCATAAGAAAAAACCTTTCATTTAATAAGAGCTATAAAATATAAAAAATATTAAATCTATAAATTATAGTTACCGCTTAATAGTTTTAAATTACATTCTTAACCTCATATTATTAGTAATAATATTCGCAGAAAAACCGTATAAATCATTCTTTTAAAAACGTTAACCTAATTACATCTTAATTATTTTGACAACATAGTTTTGATAAATATTATATAGAACAATAAATCATAGAAATATTGATTTTTTTGTTATGGTAGCTCCCTCTTGTAAACTAAACATCCCACTCAAAATGGGACAAAGGTTTATAGCGTTTTTTGCCAAATCAGCCCCCCATCACTTTCAAAAAATAGTAGAGATCATTCATCGTTTATCACCTATAAGGTTATTTTTAATATTTAGCTGAATTGTTTCAGGTGCCGATATTATGTCAAAAAAACAGTGATAAATATTACTGCCCATTATTCAGCTATTGCTAATAACATTATAATCACCCTATATTTCAATAACATTAAGTTACATAAAACCTTTTATTTTAAAATAAAGTTAATAAATAATTTTATTTTTATGACATCAGTCAATGAATATTTAATAATATGTTAATAAGATTATCTTTAATAAAAATACTTATTAACTTTACTTTTTACTTCCGATTATTTATTTAACCTGCAACTTAATGGAATAACCTGATGAATAAATTAACTCCATTACGCCCCATACCCACATTAATCGCCGTTTCTATTACCCTTATTATCTGGTTTCTTATCCCCGTACCACAAGGTGTTGACCCCAATGCTTGGCATTTATTAGCACTCTTTGTTGGCACTATCGCAGCAATTATTGGCAAAGCACTTCCTATCGGTGCAGTTTCTATTATTGCTATCGCATTAGTCGCTGTTACAGGTGTTACTAATCCTAATTCAACCAAAGCCGCTATCGGTGATGCATTAAGTGGATTTTCCAATGATCTTATCTGGTTAATTGGGATTTCCATAATGGTATCAATGAGCCTAAATAAAACCGGACTCGGCGCTAGAATTGGGTATTATTTTATTTCACTATTTGGTAAAAGAACGATTGGTATAGCTTATTCATTAGCGATCGCCGAAACGATACTCGCTCCTGTAACCCCCAGTAATACGGCTAGGGGAGGTGGGATTATTCACCCTATTATGCGATCAATTGCAGATAGCTTTAATTCAAAAGCAGAAGATGGCACCAGTAATAGAATTGGACGTTATCTCTCTTTAGTGAACTACAATATAAACCCGATTACTTCTGCCATGTTTATTACGGCAACTGCTCCTAACCCACTAATAGTCAGTTTAATTATTAGTGAAACAGATCCTACACATGAGCTTAGCTGGTCTATGTGGGCAATTGCGGCTTTTGTACCGGCTATCGTTTCATTAATTTTAATGCCTATTGTTATTTATCTACTTTATAAGCCTGAAATAACCAGCACGCCAAATGCACCTCATTTCGCTAAAGAGTGTTTAGCACAATTAGGGCCCATTTCATTACCTGAAAAAATAACGCTTGCCGTCTTCGCCTTGTTATTAATTATGTGGGCTGGTGTCCCTGCATTATTATTTGGTGATGGATTTAGCATTAATGCAACAACCGCGGCATTTATTGGTTTATCGATTTTATTATGTACAGGTGTTTTAAATTGGGATGATATTTTAAAAAATAAAGGCGCATGGGATACCGTAGTTTGGTTCTCTGCATTAGTTATGATGGCATCCTTCTTAGGAAAATTAGGATTAATTAAATGGTTATCACTCAGTGTTGGGGCAAGCATTGATAGCATGGGGATCAGTTGGGTCAGTGGCATGATATTACTGGTACTGATTTATGTCTATTCTCACTATTTCTTTGCCAGTACCACAGCTCATATTACGGCAATGTTTGCCGCCTTTTATGCGGCAGGCCTAGCCCTTGGTGCACCACCAATGTTATTAGGGCTAATTTTGGCATTCTCATCTTCATTAATGATGTCATTAACGCATTATGGTACAGGTACTGCGCCCATAATTTTTGGTTCAGGTTATGCTACATTAGGTGAATGGTGGAAGACAGGCTTTGTGATGAGTGTGGTTAATCTTATCATCTGGATCACGCTTGGTAGCGTATGGTGGAAAGTGCTAGGATATTGGTAAGTTTTTAAAAATATCGTTTTAAATAAAACAAATATAAGATGCCTAGTTAATTATTAGGCATCTTATAAAGTTAACGCCAGATATCATTATTTGCGATAATTGACTCTGATTGATAATGGCTTTTTTTATTCTCTACTTTATCTTTCTCAACAGCATGTTGAACATCATCAAAAAAATAATTTAAATCAACATCAAAAATATAGGATAAAATATAAATACTTTCCGCATGGATGTTTGACTCACCATTTTCAAAACGAGATTGATGTTGCTGGCTTATTCCTAATAACGCACCAAGCTCACTGCCACTCATACTGTGTGCTATTCTTAACTCTCTAATTTTAGCGCCAACTAATTTTGATATCTTTTTATTCATAACATCTCCAAAAAATAAAACTGATAATATCAAAAGTATACTTATTAATTATTCATACAAAATATTCACCACCGCAATTGAATTTGCACTTCCTGGTGTTATAGTACTTCCTGTTTTTATATAGCGCGCTTTCCAACCAAAAATGTAATCGCCAGATGCAACCTGATTTTGTAAACTATTTTTAGTGTTTAATTTAATGGGATTATTATTTTTATCTAATAACTGAATTCCAATTCCTTTTGCTGAATTTTCACCCGATAATTTTAACTTACCTGTATTTACATCAATATATCCAGCACTACTCGTTACAGTAGCTTTAATATTTGTTCCCGCAGCACAACTTAACGTAATAGGAATATCAACATTTTTACTTACATCGCCAATATTTTTAAATTGGGTATCATACCAAGTGCCCATATTAACATTATAATTTGATGATTTAGTTGAACATTTCAAGGAATTTATTTTTATTGCATTTAACGGCAAATATAATGATGATATATTCCAAGTACTATTTCGAGGTAATGTATTATTTTGTACAACTTTAGCAAGCATTCCCCAATTCACACTTCCTGATTCAGTAACTCTACCTGTTTTTAATATTTTAACAGTCCAGTATGGATTTATTATTGTATAATGATTCGCTGACGGATTTGCCATATTATTGTGAGTTAAATTTAATAGTCCTAACTCATGTAGTTTAACTTGTATACCAATACCCGGAATATTGGTCTGCACGATTTTATTAGCATTAGGTACCCAACCATTAATATAAGAACCAGAAATTGTTGCATAACCACAGTCTCCATCCTTACCAGAAAATGTATTTATAGGCCCATTTTTATAATTTATACGAAATTCATCTAATACACGTGTTCCCATATCATCATATTGAATTGAATAAATTTTATTCGGTATATCCACTCTAATATTTTTTAGATTTGGATTTTGAATACAAGCGGAAAAAGTATATGTTGAATAAAATAAAACCCCACTTAATAAAAAAATAGATTTAGTGCTGACATGGCGCATTTTTATCTCCTAATTTATCTATTATTTTATTTTTCATCTCTTTTTGTTCTTCTTCATCTAAAATAAAAAATTGGCTTAAACAAATATCAAAAATATGAGCATATTGATTAAGTCTATCCAGATTAATTCTATTAATTCCTCTTTCATATCTTGATTGTTGTTGTTGACTAACCCCAATTAGTTCAGCTAATTCATTTAATGAAATCCCCTTCATTTTTCTATAATAAGTAATTTTTTTACCTATTGCTTTCGATACTGGATAGCGATTAATCACTTTCCACTCCTAGGTTAAGTAGTTTTTAATTATAAATTAACGTAAACTCAAGATGACTTTTAAATGTTCCCGTACTGATTCCATCACCAGTTTTAATTAATCTTGCTGCTAATGGATATTCTGCCATCTTTGTTTGACTATTAATTATTGCCTCTAATTTACTACCATTTTTTATTATGGTTTTATTTCTATTTTCAACTAAATTTAGTGCGATATTTTTCGCAGATCCATTATTAATAAAATAATTTCCATTATTAGGATCTGCTGTTCCCGCTATCGTTAGCGTCGCTTTTTGTGTGCTTATTGGACAATTTTTTAGTTTTATTGAAAAATTGATCCAATCTGTATTCTGATTATTTTTTAAATCTCTAACATTTACTTTCTTAAAATCAATTAAATAGTTCTTATTCTCGATCTCACAAGGCGATACTGTTACAGTGCCATAAATATTAATATTTACAGTACTCGCCATGGTAAAAGCGGAATAAAACAAAAGTAAAAAAATCATCGCTTTCATAGTATTTCTCTTTTATAAATAGACAATATTTGCAGTCACTTTCGCTGATATTGTTCCTGGCATTCCCTTTCCTGATGGACTAAAAGCTCGCGTTCGTAGCCCCAAATTAATATCAGTCCGCCCATTTAATGTAATGATTAACGACTGTTGATTTCCTAGTTTTAACGTGCCTGTCCAATTTTCTAATTGCACTGCAATATTTTTAGCACTTCCTTGATTTCTATATAAACTACTCGGGTCAGCAGCATCCGAAACACCTGAAAAAGTAAGCTTTATTTGATTAATCGCCGTAGAACAATTTTTAAAATCTATATAAAAAATATTCCAACTAGAAGCTGAATTCGCCTTTTCAAAATTAGCAGCAGGTATATCTTTTAAATTAACATTAATATTATCACCACTCGAAATATTGCATGTAGCGACCCTAATATTGCCTGTAAAATTTAAATTAACGCTGTCTGAAGCCCACGATGTTGGACTTATTATTAGAACATTTATTAAAAATAACTTATTGATTATATTTTTCATTTTCATTTCCTACACGTAGCAGATATCGACAGCTATATTTTAATTAGCTGTAATAATGCAATTTAATTAACAAAGTGTTTATATCATTTATTTATGGCAAACTACGGTAGTTTTATAAAGTCCTAAATAATGAGAGATGCCTAATAAATTATAATTTGCACTACATTGTTTATCATTATATTTAACAATAAATTGCCCTTTTTCATTTAACCCAGACAAATAAACTTCACCATCATTACCTACGATGTTATTTAATTGTGGATTATCTTTAAAAATGACTTGTGATCCAAAAGGAATGAATTCACCATTTTCCAACGTTAATGCAATTAATGCACGATAACCAACATTTGCAGAAAAATTTGCTTTTACTAATGCGCCACGACTAGGAGAAACAGTCTGGCTCGTTAACGCCATTTCCGTATTTTCTGGTAATGCTGAAGTATCAATATCAATCGTATTTTTACGATATGGTGTAATATAAGGCACTAAAGCATAACCATAACTGTTCGTTTCCACCCCTGCCTGATTTAAAACAGCAACATCAGCAGCTTCAGGAATGTTTACAATCGCCGAGGTTTCACCAAGCTGTTGACCTAAGACAACACCGCCAGAATGCGCGACTAAACTACCATTAACACCATAATATAAATTATAATTATCTTTACTATATCCACTCCCTCCTGTCATTTCACCGTACTTACCCTTATACGATGCATTTAAATTTCCAGAAGATCCTTGATCTTGGTTTGTAAATGCTTGTTGTAGACTCCAATTTAATCGATTATTTAATTGAGATGCAGAAAGCCCCACACTTCCTGTACTTGGACTTTGACTACTGCTATTAGTGTTGAAGTTATAATAAAACGTATCATCAAAAACACTAAAAGGTACACTTACCGATAGCGCTAATTGGTGGTCATCATTACTTTTAGCGTAACTGCTCGATCGATAAGAATAGTTATTTGTATTTTTATTATAGGTATAATTTAAACCGTAACTAATACCCTGCCAGCTGTTGTTATATCCCACAGTGGCTGACTGCGTTTTTCTATCACTATTCCAGTAGTTTTCTCTGACATATCCGATAGAAAGAGAACCGTATTGCTCCCCTAAATTCTGGTTAATCGTAATTTCAGCTCGATTACGACGGCGTTCTATTTCGGGTGCACTGATACCATTTCGATATTCGTCAAAAACCTCCGCCAAACTATAATATCCGTCAGTTGAATAACGGTAGCCTGCTAGGGCAATATTCGTTCCAATCGTATTTAGATTTTTGTTATATCTGAAACGATAAGACTGCCCGCGCGATGTATCACCATTATTTAATTTTGAGTTTGCTTGAGTAACATCTATTGAAATTGCGCCTAATGCACCTAAGTTTTGTCCTATACCAATAGAATACGCTTGGTAATTATTGCTAAGTTGACTTCCACCATAAGCTGTTGCTCCATAAGGCAAACCATAAATTAATGTCAATTGACCAAATTTCTGTTTTTCAATTTCTTTATCATAAGCACGATATTCTCCCCCTGTAATACTATAAGAAACATAACCTTCACGTTGTAAAACGGGTAAAGAAGCAAAAGGTATTATTTGGTGTTGTTCACTTCCATTTGATTCTTTGATTGTGACATACAAATCACCACTACTTCCCGTTGGATAAAGATCATTAATTTCAAAAGGACCTGCTGCCACTTCTGTTTGATAAATGGTATAACCATTTTGTCTAATCGTAATCTGTGCATTACTACGCGCAATACCACGTACTACAGGTGCATATCCACGTACACTTTCAGGATACATGTCATCATCAGTACCAAGTTGTATGCCTCTAAAAGGTACGCTATCAAAAACAGAAGAAGGTGATACACCATCCCCTAAAATTAATTGGCTTTTCAGTTGATTAATACTACGCGATAAATACGTATAAACAGTATCCCACTTACTAGATTTATCATCACTATTAGACCAAGTTGTATAATTTCTCAAACGCCAAGGGCCTATATTTACTCCAGGTCTTAAATTAATATAGTTTGATGTTGTATTTGAGCCATTACTCTTACGATCATAATTTTTCGAACCGCTATAACTGTAGTTCAATAACAGTGCTGTAATACCATTATCTATATTATTTAAATCAACAAATCCTCTAGGATCCTTATTCATCGCTATTTGAGGAATACTTAAATACAAGCGTTGAGAATTAAATTGAAATTCACTTTTTGCATTAGGGATCGCTGACAAATTAACACAATTATTTCCTTTTGTTTCTAATTCTTTGTATTCACTTGTTTTAATACCAAATTTAGTGAGATCAGATATTGATAAGCAGGGTATTAACTTGCCATTATCTACCTTCTCAAACTTAATATTTTCAGTACCAATTAAATTAGTATTAACATAAATATCAACATAATATTTACCGGGTAACTGCTCATTATTTTCAAACTGAGATAAATCAATTGAGCTTTTATTGGGTAATTCTAAAAAATCAGGATCAAAATAAAGATTATCTAAATTGGATCCTTCCGCATACAGCGAGGCTGTATAGCCTAAATATAAAATTAGGCTAATACATATTTTATTCATTTTCATATTAAAACCTAAGTTTATAGGAGATTATATTTTGATCTCTGATAAATCAGTAACTGCACCATAATCATTAATAACTTCCCAATTAATAGTGCCATGTAGCTCCTCGCTATTAATATCAAATGATTTTATTGAGTAAGGGGCAACATAAGAAACATCATCAACAGCCTTATTATTAAATTTGATCATTTGAAAATTAAAAAAGTAAGGTGTTGGGTTTTTTACATTTATTTTATTTCCCACTTTTGACCACTCTAACTTTTTCTGTTCTTCTACAAAATTGACATTTTTTAACTCTTTGGGTCTAAAAATTAACTTCATCTGAGTTTTAAATGCGATTTGTAGAGAATTTTCTGTTCTCTCTGTCGCTGGAATTGTTTTAATATTTAACCAAAATAAAGATTCTCTATCACTGGGTAAATTATTTTCAGTTAAAAAGATTCTTAATGTATTTGTATTACTACCATTTAATCTGAATAATGGTGGCGTTATAGTAAAGTTTGATTGTTTTTTTTCATTAATATCATCAATCCAAGACTGAATTAAATAGGGAATATTATCCGGATTTTCGACACTAATACTGACGTCTTTTTTCCCTTCATCATAAATAACACGAGTACCACCAATAACAACTCCCGCATTTGCGGTATTTAAAAAAATAAACAAAGAAATAAAAGAATAAATAATAGCCTTCATATCCCCACCATTAATTGAGTAAAAAGGTTCAAGTCCTTTTAAACCTTTTTATTTTTTAATTAATTATAATTGATAGTAAATGTTGCATTACCATTTGCTAGACCTGCGGTTACTGTATCGGATTTAGCAATATAACGCGCACGGAAGTCCAAATTATTAACAACATTGGCCCCTGTTTTTAATGGATATTTTTTCGATTCAGTAAATAACGGAATAACTTTATTTGTATCATCTGTAATTTGAATACCAACACCTTTTGCTACATTGGCTTCGTTTTTCAAGGCAATTACAGTATTATCACCAGAATAATTATCTGCATCGAATTTTACGGCAGCACTACTTGCTGTTGCAGGGCAATTAATTAGCTTAATTGTGAATTGTGTTGCCGAAGCCGTACTACCCGTAGTTGGTAATGCAGTTTTAGATACTTTACCTAAATTCACTTTTAACGCATCAGAACCCGATGCGAGTTCACAAGCGTTATCTATAATTTCACCTGTAAAATCAATAGTGCCATCTTCAGCTAAAGCGTTATTAACTGCAAAAATAGAACCACTAGCAATGAATATTGCAAGTAAATTTTTCTTCATTTATTTTTCTCCAAAGAGTCATTATAAATATATTTATTAATATATTTATTAATATTATTTTAATATATTGATTAATTTTTTGATTGATGCATTTATCAAGTGAAAATCAGCAATTAACTCAATATATGAGTATTATTATATTATTTTTTAGAATAAACAAGTTTTGGTTATAGCGGTATAATATATAAGAATAAAAAATAAAACAGGATTTAAATCTAGACAAACACTTTATTAGTTAATAATTAAAGCTTATTTTTAATTAATTGCATTATTCATATTTAGACACAATGTTGTTAAATCAAAATAAAATTAAAATGCTACTTTTAATAGTAAATAGATTTTTTATCTCATTTTATAACTCATATCGTGTAAACCAAATAAACAATCAATCTCTATTTTCACTCCTTTACATCAATTTATCACTTTAAAGAGTTAATATGTATTTTTTATGAATGTTCATTTAAATTATTAATTGAAAAACAAGCATAAAAAGGATAGGAAATATTGCATATAAAATATATGATTTTGTTTTTCATTTTTATATATAAAAAAGAACAAGGTTTCCCTTGCTATGATTTAGTATCGGCGTTTTTTAGATATCTTTATAGAATATTAATATTTTTTAAGAATCATTTCTTATTAATCTTAATCTGCGACATTCGTATCTGGCCTATAAAAGCCAATATTATAAACTTCTAATTTCGGTGATTTTTCAGAATTAAGTTCAAAATTAAATATCGTTATTGTGCTTGGTGTTGCGGGTAATAAAAATTCAGGTGACAGATTTAAAAATACTTTGCAAGTTGCACGAATAACACCACTATGTACAACTGCTAATAAATCACTGTCTTCTTTATTTACCCACCCTTGTAATGTAGCACCAATGCGATCGCAAAAATCAAACCAATTTTCACCTTTAGGTTGTGTATATGTTCCTACTCGCCAATTTTTGTATTTATCTGCATGATGCCTAATGAGTTCTAGTTTTCGCTGTCCTATCCATTCTCCCATATTTAACTCACGTAATAACGGCTCTTTAACGGCTTCAGAATGACCAACAATTTCTGCTATTTGTACTGTTCGACCTAAATCTGACGTAATAATCCTCACGGGTGATAACAATTTAATACTCTCTTTTATCGCCATTACTTGGTTAATACCTTTTGGTGATAAACAAGAATTTGCATGTCCTTATAAACGTTCAAGCTCAAATTTTAACGAAAAATATCAATAAATAAATTTATTGATCAAATTATTATCCCTATTATTTTAAGGATATCAGCGTATCAATATTATCATTAAATCGTTATCATACTCTCGTTTACTTCTTTCTATTCTCTATTGTTTAAAAGGATTTTATGCGTAGAACACTCTCATCTTATCACCCTATTCTTTATACCTTGAGAGTGGCACAACGTCGTTTATTTCGTTCCCTTAGTTGGCGATTTTCAGGTCGAAAATACAGCAGAGATGTTCAACCAGAACAACGACTTTCTTATCGTTACCTAAAACACACTTCTAAATTAATTAGTCGCCGTGGCGAAAGTGATATTCAATTACAATACAATAAGATAACGAATCTTAAATTAGTTGAAAAAGCGTTAGATGGTATCGTGATAAAACCTGGAGAGTATTTCTCTTTTTGTTATTTAGTTGGTAAACCTAGCTATAAACGAGGTTTTATTGATGGTATGCAACTCTCATATGGTGAAGCAAGAAAAGGTGTAGGCGGTGGAATTTGTCAGGCCAGTAATTTAATACATTGGTTAGCACTACACTCTGAATTAAAAGTAATTGAAAAGGCAAACCATAGTTTTGATCCCTTTCCTGATGAAGGTAGAGTACTTCCTTTTGGCTCAGGAGCCGCTATTTTTTATAACTACGTAGATTTAGTCTTATATAATCCAACACCTTATAATTACCAAATTAGATTACATGTCGCTGAACATCAATTAGAAGGAGAACTTCTTTGCAGTGAAGCAAGAAAATATCGTTATCATATTTATGAAAAATCATCCTCTTTTATCAAAAAGGGAGAACATGTATATCGTTGTAATGAAATTTGGCGAGATATTTACACTAAGAACAATGTGGGCGCCTTCCCTCAATTAATTACATCAGAATTGCTTTATAAAAACAGTGTAGTTGTGAAATATGATATTTCAGATGAACAATTAAATTAATACATCTCATTAACATACTAAAATAGAGATAAAACCCGCCCCCTCTCTTTGTAATAAATAGGGTTTTGGTGTAAAACTAAAAAACAATATTTTGTAAATATGACTTAATTACCATTCATCTATTATTCGTCATTTAGGGATCACTATGAAATACCAAGATGTTACGAAATCACCCTGTGAAAATGCTTATTTTTTAGTTTTTAACCTCAACTACTCACCTGAAAACCGCGATATTCTAATCGATTTTTGTAATAATTTTTCTGGACTAATACGTAGTATGAGAACTCGTTTTCCTGAATTGGAAACAAGTTGTGTTATGGGATTCGGTGCAAATGCATGGACGACGTTATTTCCCAATCAACCAAAACCCAAAGAACTAAATACTTTTAAAGAAATTAAAGGTAACACATATACTGCGGTTTCTACTCCGGGCGATCTTTTTTTCCATATTCGAGCTCTCAAAGTTTCAGCCTGTTACGAATTAGCGTCTATTATCAGCCAAAAGCTAAAGAATATTGTTATGCCGGTTGATGAAGTTCATGGATTTAGATATTTTGACGGACGTTCTATTATTGGTTTTGTCGATGGAACTGAAAACCCAGAGTATGAAGATGAGCGTGCTTCTTATGCCGTTATCGGCGATGAAGATCCTGAATTTACAGGTGGTAGTTATGCCTTTGTACAAAAATATATTCACGATATGGAAGCATGGGAAAAACAGCCTGTTATCGAACAAGAGAAAGTCATTGGTAGACATAAATTTAATGATGTGGAGTTAACTGATGAAGAAAAAGAGCCCGGCTCACATAATGTTGTAACCAATATCCAAGATGAGAACGGTGAAGATTTAAAAATAGTCAGAGCCAACATGCCTTTTTCCAATCCATCAAAAAATGAATATGGCACTTACTTTATTGGTTATGCACGTTATTTTTCAACAACTAACCGAATGTTAGAAAATATGTTTGCAGGTACACCTGAAGGTCATACAGATAAATTACTTAAATTCAGTACCCCTGTAACAGGTACATTATTCTTTGTTCCATCGCCTGAATTTCTAGATGATATAGCGTAATTTATTACAAGTAGATATATAGGCTTGCTACTTATATATCTACTATATTACTTTTTATAATGGCTTTTTATCGAGAACAATTATAAACCAAAAACATTAACGTAAAACTCTTTACCATCATCTGTGCTTTCAATGGTATAAGTAATCGGAATTGAATTTTTACCACCTTTACCTTCAAAAGAAAGTTCTGCAGCACATGAGTAAGTATCTCTTTTCTCATCATGTTCACGCGTACGTACGCTTTCTACTTTGATCTTAATTTGATCGATCACTGCTGCCATTTTTTGATCGCGCAATTCATCTTTTGTAATATCAATCACTAAATTTTTGGCTTCAGTGCTATTACAGTTAGGTGTTGCATCACTACATCCCACTAAAGGTAATGCTAATGCACCTAATAACGTTAATTTTAGAATTCGAGTTTTCATATTGGTTATTTCTTCCTTGCTCACAAGATAAAATAAATTTTTCAATATTTTACCTAATAATTAACTAGCAACAATATAGTGAGTGAACAGTCAGAATAAGATAACAATAGAAATTAATATTTTGGTATTAAGGTCATCATTAAGTAAAACCTACAAACTTTAACTCCAATATTAATAGGCTTCGATTTCTTGTTTGTTAATTACACCAATGATGCATGGGTGTGTTAGCATTGAATATAACGCTATTTATTGATTTCCCAGCAAAACCTACGATTTAACCTACACTTAATTAATCCTTTGATTTATAGGTAGTTATTTTTTATTTGATGTTTTTAGCAGCGAAGGAAAATTTACCGACGGTTCTGATGAAGAAGTGCTAGCTAATAAGCTAGGGCTTTCAAACGTTGATGATATCAATGATGCTGAGCTTGTCCTGTTAGAAAAACTGTATCACGTCATTTTTGAAGAACAATTCCCAACTGAGCAAATTACCGTATCACTTATTCAGCGTTGGCACCGCCAATGGTTAGGAAATGTTTACGAGTGGGCAGGTCAGTTACGTACGGTGAATATTAGCAAGGGTGGCTTTATGTTTGCCCCTGCGGGTCGTGTTGCAAAGTTACTTGCTCAATTTGAAAAAGAGTATCTAGCGAAGTACACACCTTGCACCAATATGAGCCGAGAACAAACCATAGAAGCTATTGCCACAGTGCATGTTGAGTTAATTCTGATACATCCATTTAGGGAGGGGAATGGGCGCTTATCGCGCTTACTTGCTGATGTGATGGCAGTACAAGCTGGTTTCCAGCCGTTAGACTATGAAAGTTGGACTCAACAGCCCGAACAGTACATTGCAGCAATCCACGCAGGGTTAAATCTTAACTATGAACCCATCAAATATTGGGTTAATGAAGCCTTGAAAGCGAACTAAATCGCAAGTTTCAAATGTCCAAACTTCTCACGCTTCGCTTTCATTTCTTCTTCAAGGCGACGAGACTCCTGCCCTGTTTCAATAGCTGTAGAGGTTGCTACCGAGCGAATAAGTTGAGTACGAGTTGGTCTTGTTGCTTGAATTAATTCGTTCTTTTTCATAGTAGTCTCACTTCAAACTGACGATAGTGCATTTTATCATCGTTGTTTTATATGGCAACATAGATCACTTTCTAATCAAAATCTTACAGCACAACGTTATTTCGTTTCCGTCTGCTCTGAGCGAAGAGCAGACATTAATGCCACGCTCTCCGGAATTCAGGGAGCGAAGCGAGTTGAATTTCCGAGTGAGGTGTTTTATGTTACGCACAATTATCTACCAGAAGATAGAAAATTAAAAGTAAAGAGCCTCTTTGTCCCGGGGAAAGCTGTTCTATATGAGCATCTTGAAACATCAGAGTGTATCTGGGTTTCAGATACGCCAAGTCGTATAAAAAGTCATAAACTTCACTTGCTGAACGTCCTTTACGTAATATCGACTCGATACCGACGGCTCCACTCGAGGACTTTTCCAGCTTATCATGTAATTCGGATAGAAAATTAAGCAAAGACTTTTTATTGTTCAGGTCATACTTGTCTTTTAAATCTTTTAGCTCAGTGACAGGGCATCGGCCTAATTGACGTAACTGTTTCAACTCTTGTAACTTAACTCTCGCTTCACTTAATGAAGTTTGAGGAAAATTACCGATCTTTAGTATAAGATAATTAAAGGTTTTTAGTGAAAAATATAGGTTGTTAGTTTTATTATGCCCATTATCTCGTTTCAGCAATAGCAACCTACACTGACATAGGGGATTCTGTGATATTTTATAAGATATAATGCGATCTTATGAGACAATAAAAAAACATAGAATCAAGTTAATTCAATAAGTTAATATAGATAACCCAATGACTGACAACCAAAATTTCGAATCCCACACACCAATGATGCAACAGTACCTTAAACTTAAGGCAGAGCATCCTGAAATTTTACTGTTTTATCGTATGGGTGACTTTTATGAACTGTTTTTTGATGATGCTAAAAAAGCCTCTCGCTTATTAGATATTTCATTAACAAAACGAGGCCAGTCCGCAGGACAACCTATTCCCATGGCGGGGGTTCCACATCATGCTGTTGAAAACTATCTTGCTAAATTAGTTCAACTAGGGGAATCCGTCGCTATTTGTGAACAAATAGGCGACCCTGCAACCAGTAAAGGCCCTGTTGAGCGCAAAGTTATCCGTATTGTTACACCTGGTACTGTCACTGATGAGGCCTTACTTGAAGAGCGCCAAGACAACCTTTTAGCCGCTATTTGGCAAGATAAAAATGGTGCATTTGGCTATGCAACATTGGATATCACATCTGGACGTTTCCGTGTTACGGAAATGCCCGATAGTGAAAGCATGATTGCCGAATTACAACGCACCCATCCAGCTGAATTACTCTATCCAGAAACTTTTGAATCAATGGCACTGATTGAGCGCCAGCAAGGCTTGCGTCGCCGCCCTATTTGGGAATTTGAACTAGAGACAGCAAAGCAACAACTGAATCTGCAATTTGGTACTCGTGACTTAACGGGCTTTGGTGTTGAGAATGCACATTTAGCACTCTGCGCTGCTGGGTGCTTATTACAATATGTGAAAGATACACAACGCACAGCATTGCCTCATATTCGTAACATCACGATGGAACGCCCTCAAGATTCCATTATTTTAGATGCGGCAACTCGTCGTAATCTAGAATTAACACAAAATCTTGCTGGAGGTACTGATAACACACTGGCCTCCGTCCTCGACCTTTGTGTAACCCCAATGGGAAGCCGTATGCTAAAACGTTGGATACACACACCATTACGCCAGCGTGAACAACTCGTTAAACGACAAGATGCAATTAGTGCATTACAGCCTCTCTATTTTGAATTACAGCCTTTTTTACGCCAAGTTGGTGATTTAGAGCGTGTATTAGCTCGTTTAGCATTACGTTCAGCACGCCCTCGTGATCTTTCTCGTATGCGTCATGCTTTTCAGCAGTATCACGATATTCATCAAGTACTTGAACAAACTGATATGCCTTACATTAAAGAATTACAAAAGCGTATTAGTCAGTTTGATGAATTATGTGAATTACTTGAAAATGCCATTGTTGAAACACCACCAGTATTAGTCCGTGATGGTGGTGTTATTGCTTCAGGCTATAATGCTGAATTAGATGAATGGCGAGCATTAGCCGATGGCGCAAGTGATTACCTTGATAAACTTGAAATTCGTGAACGAGAAAAATGGGGTATTGATACACTTAAAGTTGGCTTTAATGGTGTACATGGCTATTACATTCAAGTCAGTCGTGGACAAAGTAATTTAGTGCCTATGCACTACGTTCGTCGTCAAACATTGAAAAATGCTGAACGTTACATCATTCCTGAATTAAAAGAGTATGAAGACAAGGTATTAACTTCTAAAGGTAAGGCATTAGCTATCGAAAAAATGCTCTACGAGGAGATTTTTGAAAAACTATTACCTCACCTTACGGCATTACAAATTAGTGCTGAAGCTTTAGCAGAAACGGACGTTCTCGCGGATCTTGCTGAGCGTGCAGAATCATTAAATTACACTCGCCCAGAATTAAGTGAAAAAACAGGTATTCAAATTACAGGGGGACGCCACCCTGTTGTTGAACAAGTTCTTAGCGAACCCTTTATTTCTAATCCATTACAATTAGCACCTCAACGTCGCTTATTGATCATTACAGGCCCTAATATGGGAGGGAAAAGTACTTATATGCGCCAAGCCGCATTAATTACTTTACTTGCTTATATTGGTAGCTTTGTACCTGCTGAAAAAGCCTTAATTGGTCCAGTCGATCGTATTTTTACGCGTGTAGGGGCTTCTGATGATCTTGCTTCTGGTCGTTCTACTTTTATGGTTGAAATGACAGAAACGGCCAATATCCTACATAATGCGACGGAAAACAGCTTAGTCTTAATGGATGAAATTGGTCGAGGTACATCCACTTATGATGGATTATCGCTAGCTTGGGCTTGTGCTGAAAACTTAGCAAATCGTATTAAAGCAATGACACTCTTTGCAACCCACTATTTTGAATTAACCACACTGCCTGAAAAACTTGAAGGTACTGCAAACATTCATTTAGATGCTGTTGAACATGGCGATACTATTGCCTTTATGCACAGTGTTCAAGAAGGCGCAGCAAGTAAAAGCTATGGTTTAGCTGTGGCATCGTTAGCGGGGGTTCCAAAAGAGGTGATCCGCCGTGCTAAACAGAAGTTAAAAGAGCTTGAATTGCTATCCGGCCACACTGGCGCTGGCCATGTTGAAACATCACAACTGATGTTATTAACAGAAGCTGAGCCCTCTGCTATTGAATTAGCATTGGATAAAATCGATCCGGATGCTCTAACACCACGACAAGCATTAGAACAACTTTATCGTTTAAAAGAGATGGCAAAATAAGCCATCATGGTAAATATGAAAAATGGCGCAATGTTTATTTCCATAGCGCCATTTTTATAACGATTTAATCAAAGATAAAGATAACTCTACTTAATTGAAGCATGGCTATATTTAAGTCGTTCTCCCAATAACAATAAAGTATCTTCATCGCCGTAATTGTCAAATAAACGAATAAACGAAGATAAAGCTGGATTAAACATCATATCGTCATTAATTTTCTCATAAGAAGTATATTTTTTTGTTTTTAATGAAAAAACCAGCGTAACTTTATCATCGTTATGGCCTTTATTTAAAATCAAATCATCATTACTTATCATCAAATCATTTAGATATTTATAACCACTTTCATAGAAAGTTTCTAAATTTCCATCAGCTTGACGTTGAACAACAGAATAGAGATCACGAGATGCTTGTTGAGCAATTAAATAAATCTCACCTTTATCATTTTGAGCAACTTCTTTCACACGCAAAGGAAGCCAGCGTGTTTGTGTTACTTCTTTATTGACTAAATTGAGCGTAATTTCTAACGTGTTTGTTGTGTAATGATGATTATAAAAAATAATAAGGGAATCACCTGAAAGGGCATAATGAAATTGTGTAAATTCACCGAAATCTTCAGCGTAATACTGCTTTACCAGATCTTCTGTATTAACTGAATATTCCCAACTTTCACCTTCATCTAAACTTGTCAGTATCGTCTTATTATCAACTAAGACTAATTGTGATGTTGTTTGTGAAAAGAGTAATTTTCCACCAATTAATGTTAAAGGAAAACGATAATGACCATCGTGAGTTTCTTGCCAAGGAATTAAATCTGCTACTGTAAACTCTGCTAAATCTATATGTTGACGTCCCTGCTCTGTAAATAAAACACATTTATCAAAAGCACAATAAGCGTTGTAAAAGCTACCTTGCCCTTGTAATACAAATCGCGTGCCTTCTTTATCAGAATAGTACAGCGTATATTTTCGCTGATTATCTTGGCGGTACAGTCGACCATAAATATCTACGTCATATCGCCCACTATCAGATTCAGTTTTAATTAGGATACCATTTGATGAATTAAAGGTTTTACGTAAATCATAACGAGAATAGGGAAATGACGATAACGCCGAGGCATTTTCATTTTTCCATTGCCACTTAGTGGCAAAACCATGAAAAAGTACACCATAAAAAAGCACTAAGCTTAAAATAAATAAGCTAGTGATAATAATAAAAGGCTTACGGAAAAAAGGATTCATTGACTTAACTCCGTAACATAAACCGTTTTTTTATTTTCAACACATTGCTGTTGAAGCAAAAAATAGGTTTGATAACTGCTATTACCTTTTTCTGATAATAAAATATAAAGATTCGAAAACAAGGCAATTAAAAAAGCAAATCCAGTGATAATTAAGCTAAAGATGATCCCCATTCCTAAAAAGGTATCACCAATAAAGAACCAATCCCATTTATCCCAATAATTACCATTATCGTAAACATCCGAAATAGATAAAATAGCAAAAATAGAAAAAATAAAGGCACTGATCAAGCCTGTAATTAACAATGCTAATCGCTTAGTACGTTGATGCCCAATATACATTTGTCCTGAAATTGAATAAGCGCCATTATCTGTATGATTATAAATCCCCAAGACAACAGGCCCTGAGCACTTATCTTCTGCTTGCCAAAAAAACAATTCAACAACATCATCATCAGCAAGAAACAAATTATGATCAGAATAAAATAATCGCTCTCTATAACTTAATACAAAAGGATGTTTATCAATTAGACAGGATATTTGAATTATTACACTCTCGCTATTACGAGAATGTACTTTAATTCTATCAACATGATGAAGTTTTATTTTTCCTCTAACGCGTTGTACTTTGCTGTCTTTTATAGGAATAGTTGTTTTTTTACGAGTAGTCATGCACTTTAGTAATGGTATTGTTTTTATATTAGGAATAATCAGTTGTTCACCATCAGATGCAATAATATCTTGTTTAGCGATGACTTTATCTAACGCCTTTATTCTCTTTCTATGTTTAGGTCTGGTGCGCTGAAAGTAACGATAAGCCTTTTCTCCAATATAACTAATACCCATCATCATCGCACCGAATGCAATAACCATGGAAACAACGATAAAAAAGTTCACGTCAAGATGAAGAATCGAAAAATAACTCCAATAACTGCCAACAAACGTCAGAATAAATGCAAGCAATAACCATTTTTGTTGTTTTTCTGTTAGCGTGAATTTTCTTTCAGGCTCAAGCCTTCCTTTTGTATCATGATAAATCCATTGCACCCAGAAACTGCCATCTTTCAATAACTCGGCACAGATTTTAAGCTCATCACCTTGTTTTAATCGTTTAAGAAAATCTTGAGAATTAGCAAAATCTTCTTCATTAAAATAGAAGTTTTTACCTGATGCTATTAATCTCACCATTCCCTTCGGAGAGATTTTACTTTGGTTAAAATCGCAACGCTCTAGTTTGACGCTTAAAAAATAATCTTTCATATCTTACTTTATCACTTTCATCAGGCTAACGAGGTGCAAGATTGCGCTCTTGTTTTAGCGTTTTGAATCACATAATACAAGATAAAGAAAAGCCGATTAGCAACCCTACTAATCGGCTTTGGTAATAACAATATGTCAATTAAAGCTATAAACGAAAATCAGTGGCTAACTATGCTTTGAAAAGTGCTTCAATACATAATCCCTGACTTTGTAGAATGTCTTTTAAGCGACGTAGTCCTTCAACTTGAATCTGACGAACCCTTTCTCTTGTCAGACCAATTTCTCTACCAACATCTTCTAAAGTTTCTGCTTCATAGCCTAATAATCCAAAACGACGAGCCAATACTTCACGTTGTTTTGGATTCAATTCAAATAACCACTTTATGATATTTTCCTTGAGGTTATTATTTTGAATTGTTGCTTCCGGCCCTTCTTCGTTTTCGTCAGAGATAATATCAAGTAATGCTTTATCTGAATCACCACCAATTGGGGTATCAACAGAAGTAATACGTTCGTTTAAACGTAGCATCTTACTCACATCTTCGACTGGTTTATCTAATGTTTGCGCAATTTCCTCAACACTAGGCTCATGATCGAGTTTATGTGCTAATTCCCTTGCCGTTCTTAAATAAACATTCAGCTCTTTAACGATATGAATGGGAAGGCGGATAGTACGAGTCTGGTTCATAATGGCACGTTCAATGGTTTGACGTATCCACCATGTCGCATAAGTTGAAAAACGGAAACCTTTTTCAGGATCGAATTTTTCAACTGCACGAATAAGTCCTAAATTCCCTTCTTCTATTAAATCAAGCAGGGCCAGACCTCGGTTTGTATAACGACGAGATATCTTAACAACTAAACGTAGGTTACTTTCTATCATTCGTTGTCTTGAAGGAATATCGCCTCGCAACGCTCTGCGGGCAAAGAAAACTTCTTCTTCAGCGGTCAGCAACGGAGAATAACCAATTTCTCCTAAATAAAGCTGAGTTGCATCGAGCGCACGCTGATTGACTCCTTCAATAAGTTCAATTTCATCTTGAGCATCAGACTCATTCTCAGTCTCTTTTGCAGCAACTTCATCGAACTCTTCCATGTTCTCTTCAATTTCATCTGTATATAACTCGTCTACTCTTAGCGTACTTTGGCTCATCAGCTGCTCCTACCCTTGATAATTTAGGTAAACGACCATAATTAAAGCCTGTTTACCAGTTTATCGCTGTGTCACGACACAACGGGTTTACTGATTTTCCCTTGTAACGAATTACAAAATAAAAGATAACATAATCTATTTTACTGTTAATTTTACTCTTTATTTATTCAATATATAACTTAACTATTGAGTGCAGGTTATTAACAGTTTTTTTATTATATTTCACGTATATTTATCTATACGTGAAAGTACTCTATTTGATGTACTATTTGTGACTATTTACATCTAAAAAAACAAATAAAAACCCATAATAATATCCAACAATTAATATTACATACTATTATTAAAAAGATAATCAAATAAAGAAAATTCCCACCTAAACAATGAGTTATTTTATAGTCCATCTTTTAATAACAGTGAATCTTTATTCATTTTTTATATAACAATTTTTAGCATACGCATTCATTGGTTGATAATCAACTGTCTAATTTAACGTTATCAATAATTTTATATTGATCTCTCATTTTTAATAACCTTCAAATAAGCAGTTTTACCTAGATGAAAATTATTTTTTTTCAATATATTAATTAATTACAGATAAAAAAAGCCCTCTTCTTTTTGTAAAGAAGAGGGCTTAACTTTAGGATTATTCGCTATACATATAAAAAATTACTTATCTATTTCTTAGGTAAATAACTCATTGGATTAAGTGATTTTTCTTTATAGCGTATCTCAAAGTGTAGTCGGACAGAACTGGTTCCAGAGCTACCCATTGTGGCAATTTGCTGACCCGCATTCACATTCTGCTGTTCTCGCACCAAAATAGTGTCGTTATGTGCATATGCACTGAGGTATTCGTCATTATGTTTAATGATAATAAGGTTACCATAACCACGTAATGCACTCCCCGCATAAACCACTTTACCTGCAGCTGTTGCAACAATTGGTGAGCCTTTTGTACCACCGATATCGATACCTTTATTGCCACCAGGAGCACTTGAGTAACTTTCGATGATCTTACCTTGAGCAGGCCAAATCCACTTACCAGAAGCAGCCGTTGGTGCTGGCGTTGCCGAAGTTGTAGTATTTGTATTTGTTGTCGGCGGCGGAGTTGTGGTCTTTGGTTGTGTTGTTGTAGGTTTAGTAATCAATGGTCCCATAGCACCATTGTTTGTTGGCTTGGTATGTGCCGTTTGGACACCCGCACTACTTGATTGATTAATAACTGATGTATTGACATTGGTATTAGTTCCCGTATTAACCTGACGGTTACCGATATTCAACACCTGTCCCACGTTTAAGCTATAAGGTTCTGGGAT
Source organism: Proteus faecis (assembly GCF_003144395.1). Lineage (GTDB taxonomy): Bacteria > Pseudomonadota > Gammaproteobacteria > Enterobacterales > Enterobacteriaceae > Proteus > Proteus faecis. The sequence continues at coordinate 83,333 of NZ_PENZ01000037.1, forward strand.
GTTATTCATTGATGCTAGTTCTTTTACATCACTATCTGTTATCCAAGCGATATAGAACATAGTATCACCCCGTTTTACTGTGTACGTGTTACCGTTGTAGTTTCCTTTCGGAATACTGTCATAGTTACGGTTATACACAATGCGTCCAGAGCCATCAGTGTTTACATTTTGAGCTACAACTGACGTTTGAGAACGAGACTGACTTTGAGGTTGTTCCATGCCTCCATTAGACGAAGCAGAGTTCACCTTAATAGAAGGAGGAGGTGACGATTGTAAGGGGGTAGTTCTTTCAATCGGTGTCGCATTACTGTTAGTCATCACAGGTGCGGTTGATACCGTATTATTTGAAGAGCTATCATTTACAGAGGTAATTGGCGCAGGACGATAAGGTGTATCTGCACAGCCTGTTAATGCAAATCCAATTACCGAACACATGATTGCCCAGCGGACATGCTTAATTGGGCTTTCTGAATTCATACTTCCTTCTCCCTTTAAAAAGGCATTAGCATCTAGCAATTTGTCGAGTTAAACAAAAAGACTGCAATTTTTTGAAAATGTTTCATTTATTAGTGCAGATTACGACAAGCTATTAAAAAGCAGTAATAAAAAACGGTCAGATTTATCTGGAAGTTATGCTAACTCGCCTGCAATTAAAGGAACAAATCTAACGGTTTCTATAGATTGATAGTGAAAATCATTACCTAAACGTCGGATAAACTTCAGTATTTGTTGTTGTTCACCGACAGGTATTATCATCCTGCCACCATCGGCTAACTGCATCAATAACTGTTGCGGTACTTCTGTTGCACATGCGGTCACTATTATCGCATTAAACGGGGCTTTTGATGACCAGCCCTCCCATCCATCACCATGACGTGTCGAAATATTATGTAAATCAAGGTGTTTAAAACGTCGTTTAGCTTGCCATTGCAATATTTTTATACGCTCAACGGAACTAACATGATGGACTAAATTTGCTAATACTGCAGTTTGATATCCCGAACCCGTACCAATTTCTAATACAGAGTCCGTACTTTGTAATTCTAGTAGCGCTGTCATTTTGGCAACAATATAAGGCTGTGAAATAGTTTGCCCATTGCCAATAGGCAAAGCCGTATTTTCGTAAGCCTTATGAGAAAGCGCTTCATCAATAAAAAGCTCTCTTGGTACTTTACTCATTGCTTCCAACAGGCTCTCATCCTTGATGCCATGCTGTTTTAACATTGTCAGTAAGTCTTTCATTGACCGACTTAACATGTTTTTTTGACCTCTGCTTTATTTAACCAATTTTGTAGTAAATCGAGTGCATTATAGGCTGTTAAATCGACATGTAATGGGGTTATCGAAACATAACCTTCGTCAACAGCAGCAAAATCTGTATCGGGACCTACATCATTTTTTTCACCTGGAGGCCCAATCCAATAAAGATTATTTCCTCTAGGATCGGTATGTGTATAAACATGTTGTGAAGCATGACGGCTACCACAACGTGTAATACGAAAACCTTTTACTTCATCAAGAGGAATATCAGGTACGTTAATATTGAGAATATTTCCCGCTCTTAAAGGTACTTGTTGTAACATGGCTAAGACTTCACAAGTGACTTGAGCAGCTGTCTCAAAGTGCGTTTCACCATCAAGTGAAACAGCAATGGCTGGCAAACCTAAAAAACGCCCTTCTGTTGCTGCTGCAACAGTACCTGAATAAATAACATCATCACCCAAATTAGGGCCATGATTAATACCAGAAACCACAATATCAGGACGAGGACGCACTAAATGATTTACACCAAGATAAACACAATCTGTTGGTGTCCCCTCAACAATCGCAATATCGCCATTATCAAGCTCTTGCTTACGTAAAGGTCTGTCAATGGTTAAAGAATTAGATGCAGCACTACGATTGCGATCAGGTGCAACAATTTGTACATCATAACGCTGACGCAATGCTTTAGCGAGGGTCTGTATCCCTTTCGCCATCACACCATCGTCATTACTCACCAATATTTTCAGCATCATCATTCCCTAATAAAATTAATTCACGTACAACGCTAGTTGCAAAGCTTCCTGCTGGTAAAAAGAATGACAGAGATACAGTTGTGTCGTCTAACCAACTCCATGACATATTTTCTGGTAATACATTGATAGCACGTCTTGTATTATCAACTCGTTCTTGTCGAGCCAGCGACCAAAATGCTTCATATTCTGCCAGATTTTCTGTTTCAAAATCCAATGCTTGTGATTGTGTACCTAAATCACCTTTACCCGGCAAAGGTGCGGTAATATGAACATCATGCTCTTCATAACGAATTTGTGTTTGAGCCAGTTCAGCTTCATCAACAACAAACCAACTCCCTCTTCCATGCAGTTGCATTGCATCACCAAGTATCACTTTTGAATATAAATCACATTCCAATCTTTTGCTGACAAGATGATTAAACATTGCACTACGAGCAGCGGAGAGATAAAAGCTACGTTTTCCTCGTTCTTTTACGCGGATTTCGTCTGTTGCCCAACGCATAGCTTGCCGTAAATTATCACCATTACGACCAAATCGTTGAGTACCAAAGTAGTTAGGAATACCTTTCGCTTTTATTTGTGTCAATCGAGTATCAACAAAATCACGATCAGAAATTTCTCGTAACACCAATCTAAAGTGATTACCTTTTAAGGTTCCTATGCGTAATTTACGTTGTTGGCGAGTGGTTTCTAGAATTTCGCAACCCTCTAAAACCAGTTGACTAAAATCAGGCATCTCTTTACCCGGCATTCGCAGGCAAAACCATTGTTCAGTAACGGCATTTCTGTCTTTTAATCCAGCGTAACTAGCATCACGAGGATGGATCCCAACAAACTTTGCCAATTTTTCAGCAACAAAAGCCGTGTTACAACCTGTTTTTCTGATTTTCACCATGACATGTTCGCCTTCACCATCAAGGGTGAAACCAAGATCTTCACAGACAATGAAATCTTCAGGAATCGACTTTAATAAGCCTGTTGCTTGTGGTTTTCCATGTAACCAATGAAGTTCGGGGAGTAAATCGCTCATTCAGATAATGACTCTTTCATTAATAAAACAACAGCTTCACAGGCAATGCCTTCTTTTCTACCAACAAATCCAAGCTTTTCTGTTGTGGTGGCTTTCACATTGATATCATCAATATGACAATCAAGATCTTCAGCAATATTGACGCGCATTTGCGGTGTATGAGGTAGCATTTTTGGTGCTTGAGCAATAATCGTGACATCTAAATTGCCAATTCGATAACCTTTTGCTCTTACGCGAGAAAACGCTTCACGAAGGAGTACACGGCTATCTGCACCTTTATATGCCGGATCTGTATCAGGAAACAATGTGCCAATGTCACCCATCGCTACCGCGCCTAAAATAGCATCTGTTACCGCATGTAATACTACATCGCCGTCAGAGTGAGCTAACAACCCTTGTTCATAAGGAATTCTGACGCCGCCAATAACAATAGGACCTTCACCGCCAAATTTATGTACGTCGTAACCGTGTCCAATTCTCATCTTATTATGTGTTCCTTATACTGGTGATTTGGCGTGAGAGGAAAAACTCTGCGAGCGCTAAATCTTCTGGCTGAGTAACTTTGATATTATCTGCACGACCTTTAACTAATAAAGGTTCATATCCAGCAAACTCCATCGCTGAGGCTTCATCAGTGATCGTTGCTTTTTGTGAGAGTGCATCCTCTATATTTTGTTTTAATAACAATGCAGGAAAAAATTGTGGCGTTAAAGCATGCCATAGGGTTGTTCTTTCTACAGTTTGTTCAATATGATTATCTTGTTGATGACTACGTTTCATTGTATCGCGAACAGGCGTCGCAAGAATGCCACCGCAAAATTGTGGATCCATAACGTTTTCATCAATTAATTTTATAAGATGATCAAGATCGCCAAAATGCAGACAAGGTCTTGCCGCATCATGTACTAACGCCCAAGTATTTTCAGAAAAATGTTGAGTGACATACTCTAAACCTGACAATACAGAGTCAGCACGTTCCCCCCCACCATTAACCGTAATTATTCTTTCATCTTGCGCTAAAGGTAACGTGTGAAAATAGCTGTCATTTGGGCTGATAGCCACGATAATTCGCGTTATACGTGGGTGTTTTAATAGGGCATTAATGGTATGTTCAAGAATAGTCAATCCACCAATCTTCAAATATTGTTTTGGGCAGACTGACTGCATTCGGCTTCCAATACCGGCCGCAGGAATAACGGCAACAATAGGAAGAGTAGAGTTTGTTATATTCATTATGGTATTTGTATCAGGACACACTATTAATTCAATAAATTAACGACGTGGTTGAGATTTATCACTCACAATACGGAAAAATGCCTCATTAGGCTTTATCATTCCTAATTCACTACGAGCACGTTCTTCTAACGCTTCTTGCCCGCCATTGAGGTCATCAATCTCTGCAAATAGACGATCATTACGCTCTTTTAGTTGCGTATTTTGCGCCAATGCAGATTCAACTTCTTGAGTTACTTTGTTGTAATCATGGATACCATTTTTACCTAACCACAATGAATATTGTAGCCAACCAAGTAAAATCAGAAGTAAGACTGTTAATTTCCCCATTACCACCCCCAAGATTAATGGGCTAATCATCCCACAACTCAACCACAGACGCCACAAAAGTGCTGGAATATATTACATTATTATTCCTATTCTTCTCACTATAAACATGGATAACTTCTATAAAATTCAGACTAAGGTTTGATTTTTTCTTATTCAGATGAAGAGTTATGAGATTAATGTATAAATAATAAATGCGTAATTAAAGCGTGAGATGTGTTTTAAATGATATGCCTAATTAAAGCATTTTCGCTCTAATTGCATACATTATCTCTACACATTTCCCCTTTTTCTGGAAGGCTCGTGCAGAGATAACTTCATATCACCATAAAATTAACGGTAAATTTGGTTTTGTTGTAGATAGGTGAGGATTTGTTGGATGAGTTCACTTATAGAACGCGTGCCATCTAAATGTAATTCAGGATCAATAGGCGGTTCATAAGGAGAATCTATCCCTGAAAATTGCTTTATCTCACCACGTCTTGCTTTTTGATAAAGCCCTTTCGGATCACGGGCTTCACAAATAGAAAGTGGGGTATCAACAAAGATCTCAATAAATCTTCCTTGCTCAAAGCGCTCTCTAACATGTTGTCTGTCTTTTTGGTAAGGCGAGATAAAAGCCGTTAGGACAATAAGCCCCGCATCGACCATCAATTTAGCGACTTCCCCCACTCGGCGGATATTTTCGTGTCTATCTTCTGCGCTAAATCCAAGATCACAACATAATCCATGACGTAAATTATCCCCGTCTAATAAATAGCTATGAATGGGAGAATGCTTTTGTGAATACTGATAAAGCGCTTGTTCTAGCGCATCAGCAAGTGTAGATTTACCTGAGCCAGATAACCCCGTAAACCAAAGCACACATCCTTTGTGCGCTTGTTGTGATTCGCGTTCATTTAATCCAATTTTATGAGGATGCCAAACAATATCGTTACTTATCACCTCTATTTTCCTCCAAGAAGATCTCTCGCTCCCCAATGGGGAAAATGGCGACGAATAAGCTGATTTAACTCGACTTCAAAAGCATCGTATTGCGTCATAGTTTGGATCGAATTATCTCTCGTTTCCCGAATAAGCCCAGCGCCTACAGTGACATTACTTAGCCGATCAATAAAAATTAATCCTCCAGTATCTGCATTGGCTTGATAGTTATCCAGCACCAATGGCTCTTCAAATGAGACGTCAACGCTACCAATGGCATTTAAACTTAAGCTATCTGTCACTTGTTGGGTGAGTTTGTTTACATCCACTTGATAATGAATATTCTCTATTTTGGCACGGCTTTTTTTACCTGCAATTTTGATATCTAGAATATGGCCTTGTACTAAAGGCTGCTCTGACATCCACACTACGTCAATTAACGCATAAGTGCTAATATTGGCAGTTGTATCTTTATCATCAACAATGATATCTCCACGGCTAATATCAATTTCATCAGCCATCACCAGTGTGATTGCTTGTCCTGCCTTAGCGTGCGTTAAATCCCCCTCAAAAGTAACAATACGTTTAATCGTTGTATGTTTTTCTGATGGTAATACTTTGATTTTTTGCCCTTGGTAAAGCACTCCTGAAGACACCGTACCGCTGTATCCTCTAAAATCTAAATCTGGACGATTCACATATTGCACTGGGAAACGCAGTGCCTGAACATCTGAACCCAATTTAACAGGTGCATCCTCTAATAATGAAAGTAACGTTTTTCCTTGATACCAAGGCATATTCAATGAAGGGGAAACCACATTGTCACCATCAAGAGCAGAAATGGGCACAAATTCAATGGTGAGATCTGTTGGAAGCTGCTCAGCAAAATGCAAATAATCTCGTTGGATCGAATCAAATGTCGCTTGTTGATAATCCACCAGATCCATTTTATTAATTGCAACAATCAAGTGGCGGATCCCAAGGAGTGTGCTGATAAAACTGTGGCGTCGTGTTTGTTCTTGTACACCTTTTCGAGCATCGATCAACAGAATAGAAAGTGAACTTGTTGATGCTCCTGTCGCCATATTGCGAGTATATTGCGCATGTCCGGGCGTATCAGCAATAATAAACTTACGCTTTGAAGTTGAAAAATAACGGTAGGCAACATCAATAGTGATCCCTTGCTCTCTTTCTGCAGCTAATCCATCCACCAGCAAAGCCAGATCGAGCTTTTCACCCTGAGTGCCGATCTTCTTACTTTCATTTTGTAATGTAGAAAGCTGATCTTCATAGATCTGCCTTGTGTCATGAAGTAAACGTCCTATTAATGTACTTTTTCCATCATCGACGTTTCCACAGGTTAGAAATCGCAGTAATCCTTTATTTTGTTGAGTTTTAAGATAGCGCTCTACACCACCCTGTTGTGCAATTTCACCCGCGACAAGTTGATTCGTTTTTACAGCTAAAAGTCCCATATTTCCTCCAATTAAAAATAACCTTGGCGCTTTTTCAGTTCCATTGAGGCCGACTGATCACTGTCAATTAAGCGCCCTTGTCGTTCACTGCTGGTGGAAATCAGCATTTCTTCAATAATGGCGGGTAGCGTTTCTGCTTGTGAAGGAATAGCACCCGTTAATGGCCAGCACCCTAATGTTCTAAATCTCACTTTTTGCTGTGTAATCACTTCACCCGGTTTTAGATCAATTCTGTCATCATCTACCATAATTAAGGTGTCATCACGCTCAATCACCGGTCTATTTTTGGCAAAATAGAGAGGAACTATGTCGATATTCTCTAAATAGATATATTGCCAAATATCGAGTTCCGTCCAGTTAGATAGTGGAAATACACGAATACTTTCACCTTTATTAATCTGTCCGTTATAATTTTTCCATAATTCAGGTCGTTGGTTTTTCGGATCCCAACGATGCTTTCTATCTCTAAACGAATAAATACGCTCTTTAGCTCGTGATTTTTCTTCATCACGACGCGCACCACCAAATGCCGCATCAAAACCATATTTGTCTAAGGCTTGTTTTAGCCCTTCGGTCTTCATGATATCCGTGTGTTTTGCACTACCATGAATAAATGGATTGATCCCCAGTTCTGCGCCTTGTGGATTTTGATAAACTTTAAGATCAAAACCATATTCTTTAGCCGTTTTATCTCGAAACTCATACATTTCTCGAAATTTCCAACCAGTATCAACATGCAACAAAGGAAAAGGTAATTTCGCGGGATAAAACGCCTTGCGAGCCAAATGCAACATCACCGAAGAATCTTTGCCTATTGAATAAAGCATGACGGGATTTTCAAATTCAGCGACAACTTCTCGCAGAATATAAATGCTTTCTGCTTCTAATTGCTGAAGATGCGTTAATTGTGTTTCATTCATAACAACCTCATTTAGGCAAAATGAACTAAAGGTGAATGGAGTGACGACAAGGATTGATAAGCATGCCTGTCACCAAACCAGGCAAGTTGGTGATGTAGCGCCGCAACTTCTCCCACAATTAATAAGGCAGGGGTTGGCGCTTTTTCGGCTAACTGTGCTAATTGTGTTAGATTTCCTGTGAAAACTTGCTGATCACGACGAGTACCACAACTAATTACCGCGATAGGTGTTAATGGAGAACGCCCAAGTTGGATTAAACGCTGACTAATAAACTCGGCTTTTGCTGTCCCCATATAAATAGCGAGAGTGTGATTAGCTTGCGCTAATGATGCCCAATCCGGCTCAATTCCATCTGCTTTACAATGCCCAGTCATAAAAGTGACACTTTGAGCATATTGTCGATGCGTTAAAGGGATCCCCGCATAAGCACTTGCTCCACTTGCTGCCGTGATCCCCGGTACAACTTGAAAAGGGATACCATGTGCGATAGCAATTTCAATTTCTTCTCCACCACGCCCAAAAATAAACGGATCACCACCTTTTAATCGGACAACCCGTTTACCAAGTTGCACATATTTCACGATCAATGCATTGATTTCCTCTTGAGAAACACTATGGTGCCCCGCTCTTTTACCTACACAAATGGTGTCAGCATCACGACGAACAAGCTCTAAAACCTCTGGACTCACTAAACTGTCATAGAGTACAACTTCGGCTTGTTGAATAACCTGTAAACCGCGCAGTGTTAATAATCCTGCATCACCAGGGCCTGCTCCAACTAATGCAAGCTCGCCTTGTTGGATCTCTTTTTGTTTCAATTGTTGCTCAAGCAACGCTTCAGCTTGTGCTAATTGATCACTTGCTACTAAAGAGGCGAATTGACCACTAAAGGCTTGCTCCCAAAAACGACAACGAGCCTGGAAAGTCTCTAAATGCTGTTTCACTTTTTTGCGCCATTTTCCAGCAATTGTTGCCATTGAACCTAATGAACTTGGTAATAAGGCTTCTAATTTCTCGCGGATCATACGCACTAAAACGGGTGCTTTTCCGGCAGATGAAATCGCAATCAAAATAGGGTTTCTATCGATAATGGCGGGGAAGATAAATGAGCATTGAGGTTGTGAATCCACCACATTGACAAAAATATTCCGTGCTTGTGCATCAAGATAAACTTGCTGATTAAGCACACTGTCATCAGTTGCTACAATCACCAGCATCATTCCAGATAGATGTTCTGGTTGATATTTAGCTGATACCCACTCAATTTTCCCTTGCTGATAAGCAAGGTGTAATTCGTCACACAGCTGAGGTGCAATCACTCTTAAGTAAGCGCCAGCTCTTAATAACAGTAAAGCTTTACGCGCAGCAACATGACCACCACCAATCAATAACACTGGGCGTTCTTTTAATTCCACAAATAAGGGTAGGTAATCCATACGCGCATTTCACCTTCGTTGTTCACTTTATAACTAACGACTATAAAAGGTGCTCTAGGGGTTATGAAATGACAAAAAGCTATGTGATGGAACAGAAAGGAATAAGGAAAAATAAAATATTTTCAAATGGTTATAATTTTAAAAATGACAAAGAGGGCAATAGACAAGCGCTATTCCCCCAATGATTTATGAGTAGATAATGACGTTATTCGTGTAATCCACACTCACGTTTTAAACCAAAAAATCGTGTTTCTTCTTCACTCATACCCTCTTCCCATTTTCGAGTTGTGTGAGTATCTCCCACAGAGAGATACCCTTGCTCCCATAAAGGGTGATAAGGTAAGTCGTTTTCTTTAAGATATTGATAAACTTTCTTATTATCCCAATCTACTATGGGTAAAAACTTAAAGATCCCTTTTGCGATTGAAAGCACAGGTAAATGTTCACGGCTTTTAGCTTGTTGTCGGCGAAGGCCTGCAAACCATGTTTGAGCCTGTAATGTTTTTAGTGCCCTTTCCATTGGCTCTACTTTGTTTATCTGGTTATAACGCTCTATACCATCAATACCTTCTAACCAAAGTTTGCCGTAACGCGCTTCTTGCCAAGATGAAGATATTTCAGCTCGATAGACCTTCAAATTAAGTTGTAACTGTTGAGTCAACCTATCAATAAATTGATAGGTTTCAGGAAATAAGTAACCTGTATCAGTCAAAATCACCGGGATATCAGGATATTGTTGAGTAATTAAGTGCAGACATACCGCTGCCTGAATACCAAAACTAGAACTTAATACATAGGCTTTAGGTAAATGTTCTAAAGCCCAAGTAACCCGTTCAATAGCACTTAATTGCTCTAACTGTTGATTAATCTGGCTTAAAGCATGTGTCTGATCTTCAACAGGTAGCTGTTTTAATGAAGCAAGCTGAACTAGGCTCATATCGCCTCCTGCACTTCATAAAAATCAATTGCCGAATTCAGTACTGGTTTAACAACATCGGTACGAATAAGAAAATCACCGAAGCCTTCATTGTTATGACGAGAAACCGCCCATTCACCAATCAGTGGATCTAATATCGCAATGATTTCTTGCGAGGTAATATTTTCACGATACATTCTAGGGATGCGTGTTCCAATGCGATCTCCCCCTAAATGCAAGTTGTAGCGATCAGGAGCTTTACCCACCAGCCCAACTTCTGCCAACATAGCTCGACCACAACCATTTGGACATCCAGTTACACGAACCACAATATGCTCTTCACTCATACCATGTTTTGTCATTAAGCTATCAAGAGTATCGGTGAATGAAGGTAAAAATCGCTCAGCTTCTGCCATCGCCAATGGGCACGTTGGAAAAGACACACATGCCATCGCATGTTCACGCAGTGGCGTAACTTGACTATTAATCAAACCATATCGACGAGCGATTGCTTCAATATTGGCTTTTTCATTCTCAGGCACTCCTGCCACAATCAAATTTTGATTGGCAGTCAGTCTAAAATCACCCTGATGAATTTTGGCAATTTCCGCAACTCCCGTTTTTAATGGAGCATCAGGCGTATCAATCAACCGCCCACTTTCAATAAATAAAGTAAGATGCCATTTATCATCAACGCCTTTTAACCAACCAATTTGATCACCTCGATGGGTAAATTCATAAGGTCGAATAGTATCAAAAGTCACTCCAGAACGGCGCTCAACCTCTTGTTTAAACGTCTCTACGCCAACACGTTCCAATGTGTATTTTGTTTTTGCATTTTTTCGTTCGGTTCGATTTCCCCAGTCACGTTGAGTTGTCACTATCGCTTCGGCAATAGCCAAGGTATTCTCAATAGGAATATAACCAAATTCACTGGCTAAACGAGGAAAGGTATTATTATCGCCATGCGTCATTGCAAGACCGCCCCCCACAAGCACGTTAAAACCAACTAGGTGCCCGTTTTCAGCAATCGCAATAAAGTTCATATCATTAGCGTGAAGATCAACATCATTATAAGGCGGGATCACTACCGAGGTTTTAAACTTCCGCGGTAAATAGGTTTCTCCCAAAATAGGCTCTTCATCTGTTGTTGTAACTTTCTCTTTATCTAACCAAATTTCCGCATAAGCACGGGTGCGCGGTAATAAGTGCTCTGATATTTTTTTTGCCCACTCATACGCTTCTTGGTGTAATGAAGACTGCACTGGATTTGAAGTACATAACACATTACGGTTAACATCATTTGCTGTTGCTAGAGCATCAAGCCCTGTTGCAGCCAGCATCTGATGTGCGGGTTTTACATTGCCTTTTAAAATGCCATGAAATTGAAATGTTTGACGATTAGTAATACGAATGCTGCCATAAAGCGTATTTTCAGTTGCAAACTTATCAATACTAAGCCACTGTTTAGGCGAAATAATGCCACCAGGTAAACGGCAACGTAGCATCATCGCATGACGAGGTTCTAACATTTGCTCTGCTCGTTCAGCGCGAATATCTCTGTCATCTTGTTGATACATGCCATGAAAACGAATTAATAGAAAGTTATCGCCTTCAAAACCACCCGTTAAACCATTTTGTAAGTCTTCTGTAATAGTACCGCGTAAAAAGTGACTCTCTTTTTTCATGCGTTCACTATCAGCTAGTTTACCTTCAACCACTAAGGGCGCTTGAGTATGTGATTTCATTAATAGACATCCCTCTGATAACGCCGTTCTAGGCGTAGCTCACTTAAGTATTCATCTGCTTCTTCAATATTTTTATTGCCATACTCCATCACAATATCTAACAACGCCTGTTCAACATCTTTTGCCATTCGTGAAGCATCACCACAGACATAAAGATAAGCACCTTGCTGTAACCATTGCCAAATCTCATTACCACGCTCACGCAATTTATCCTGTACATAAATTTTATGTGCTTGATCTCGTGACCATGCTAAATCGATATGAGTTAACAGACCGTTTTTAACATAACGTTGCCATTCCACTTGATAGAGAAAATCTTCTACAAAATGAGGATTACCAAAAAATAACCAGTTTTTACCTGTTGCTGCGTCATTTTCACGTTGCTGCATAAAACTTCTAAAAGGAGCAATACCTGTACCTGGACCAATCATAATGACAGGTGCCGTGTTATCTTCAGGTAGACGAAAATGTGCATTTTTTTCGATAAAAACATTGACGCTATCGCCTTCTTTTAATCTATCCGCTAAAAAACCTGAGGCTCCGCCGGTATAAGTACGGGAATTAACGTCGTAACGTACAACCCCTAAAGTAAGGTGCACTTCGTCCTCGACTTCTTGTTGTGACGATGCAATAGAGTAAAGACGAGGCGTAAGTGGACGTAAAATATCAACAAAGTCTTGTGCAGTGGGTTGAGCACAATATTGGCGTACCATCTCATTAATAGGGTATTTATCTGCATATTGCTGAAGCTTGGTTTTATCAGACACCAATGACAATAGATCTTCATGGCGCGTCAATTGGGCATAGGCTTTTACGATAGGTGCGCTATTTTGAGTGAGTTCACAATGGTACAGTAACGCTTCTTTTAAGGTAAATGTTTGAGATTTTAACGTAACAGGTTCATCCCCCTTCAGCCATAACAAGGTAATAAGTTCATCCACTTTTTCAGGGGAATTATTAAACCAAACGCCTAGCGCATCACCCGGTTGATATTGCAAATCAGAGCCTTCAAGACTGATTTCAATATGGCGAATATCTCTATCTGAATTTCTGCCTGTGATTTTTTGATTAGTCAGTAAGGTAGCAGTAAAAGGCGCATCTCGATGATAAAGCGAGGCCTCAATCGTATCCGTCGTACCTGACTGTGTTTGTTGTAAGACTTGCGTACGTTGTGCGGGCACTCTTGCTTTTAAGAGCGTTGTAAGCTGCTCTATCCATTCATCCGCAACAGCTTGATATTCAACATCCGCATCAACTCTTGGTAATAAACGTGTTGCGCCCAGTTGTGCAATTCGCTCATCAAAATCTTTTCCAGCCTTACAAAAATGCTCATATGAAGAATCACCTAAGCTCAATATTGCATAAGCCGTTTCTTTCATTTCAGCAGCTTTTTTAGTGTTCAGATATTTATAAAAAGCTATCGCTTCTTCAGGAGGATCGCCCTCGCCTTGAGTCGATACAATGATGATCAAGGTTGTAGTTTTATGAAGCTGTTTAAACTTATATTCACCTGCGGAATATAGTTCCACATTCAATTTATGAGCAACCAAATTATCTCGTAACTGTTCTGCAAGGTGACGTGCATTACCTGTTTGAGAAGCAGAGATCAATGTAATAGTTTCCTGCTCTGGCACTAGTGCAGAGGTAACCGTTGTCGATGTCGGTACGACCGAAGGATTAAGCTGTCCCCACAAATAGCCAGATAACCACGCAATTTGCGCTGTTGAAAGATCTTTTGTTGCATCCTGTAATTTACTCAATTGCTCCGATGTTAATGGAAGCATTGATAATAATGGAGGTTGATTGCTCATTTATCCTGCCTTAAAAAGCAAAGCACTTATCTGTGCTTTATTGTTCTTTGATAATATTTCTAATATTGAGAGGGTATCCCACGACTAGATAGTGAATTAAAGACCTGTTGGCTCTATCTAATAACCTTAAATGCTAAATTTATTTATTGGTTTCCTTTATCAATATAATGAATAAGCAAAAAGGAACATAAGAAGCCATTAAGATTAAGGGAGATTAGGCGTGATACGCTAAATCGGCTACACTGGTAACCTTCGTTCTATTTGTGTCTTTTTTTTACTAATTAAGTCAAGAGAGTTTTGATGACAACCACCATCTTTAAAGATTTTCAGTTTGAAGCTGCCCACCATTTACCACATGTTCCTGAAGGCCATAAATGTGGGCGTCTTCATGGGCACTCTTTTCTTGTTAGATTAGAACTAACAGGTGAAGTTGATCCACATTCAGGTTGGCTTATTGATTTTGCTGATGTGAAAGCCGCATTTAAACCTACTCTTGAGCGCCTAGATCACTACTATCTTAATGAAATTGAAGGCCTAGAAAATCCGACCAGCGAAGTGCTGGCAAAATGGATTTGGCAACAAGTAAAACCGTCATTGCCATTATTATCTGCGGTGATGGTGAAAGAGACGTGTACAGCAGGATGTATTTATCGCGGTGAGTAAATCAGGTTTAACATTAAACCGCTATCACCTAAAAGAAAATCAGCCTGTTATTGGCTGATTTTTTATATTAAAAACATCATCACGCAATATTTAAATATTTATGCGTTTGCATCGAGAAACGCCAATTACGTTCAATACAGGTTTTAATACATAATGCCGTCGCACTCTCTTTACAACTAATGGGCTGTAAGGCAACAACAGGTGCAGGGTGTTCTGTGCGTAATACCAGTAAGGCATCTAACGCTTCAATATCTTTTTCACGCCCAACGGGATGTTTTATCTCATTAGCTCGATTGATTGCACTAGGCAATACCGCAAATCCCCCTTTCATGCCTACTTTTGGGGAAAGTGTCACCCATGTTTTCTCACTACATAAAATATCGTGAGTACCACTGGTTTCTATCTGACAGTCAAAACCTGCTTGCTCCAATCCTTCAGTTAAAGGACGTAAATCATATAAGCAAGGCTCTCCACCTGTAATAACTACATGCTTTGCACTATAACCTTGCTGTTGGAAAAGTGATAAAATCTGAGTAACATTGGCTTCTCCCCAAGCATCGCTTTCTTGCGTTTTAATAGGAATATCGCCAAGAGGAACTTTTTTTTCGTCTTCTTTTTCCCAAGTATGTTTGGTATCACACCAACTACAACCTACAGGGCACCCCTGTAATCGAACAAAAAGCGCAGGAACGCCAGTAAAAACACCTTCACCCTGTAAGGTTTGAAACACTTCATTAATAGGGTATTGCATAAGAAACTCTGATATCCAATGAATGCTGATGATTATTACAGATAACTATCTCACCGTAAGAGGCTTTATGATAAGGTACATGGTTTGTTTTGAATAGCTAACGTGCGAGAAGACACTGAAAAAGAGGATAGAGTTCCTCCGTTGGACAGAGATGGGAATACTTTAGATGCAAAAAGAGAATCAACTTTCACGAGGATTATCAGGGCGGCACATTCGTTTTATGGCGCTAGGCTCTGCAATCGGTACGGGTTTATTTTATGGCTCTGCGGCCGCTATTGAGAAAGCGGGTCCTGCAGTATTGCTTGCTTACCTTATTGGTGGAGCAGCAGTATTTATGGTTATGCGTGCATTAGGTGAAATGGCAGTTCATCATCCAGTTGCAGGCTCTTTCTCACAATATGCAAGCCATTATATGGGGCCTTTAGCAGGCTTCTTAACGGGCTGGAACTACGTTTTTGAAATGCTGATTGTCTGTTTAGCCGACGTTACAGCATTTGGTTTCTATATGAAACTCTGGTTTCCCGATGTTGATCAATGGATATGGGTATTAGGGATAGTTTGCTTTATTGGCGCCTTAAACCTTTGCCACGTAAAAATATTTGGCGAAATGGAATTTTGGCTTTCTATCGTTAAAGTCACTGCAATTATTGCCATGATAATTGGTGGCGTTGTCATTATGATGTATGGCTTTGGCCAACAAACTGAGCATCCTATTGGTATCTCTAACTTATGGGAGTTTGGCGGTTTTATGCCAAATGGTATTGAAGGGGTTATCGCCTCACTTGCCATTGTGATGTTTGCGTTTGGTGGGATTGAAGTGATTGGTATTACTGCCAGTGAAGCTAAAGATCCCGAAAAAACCATTCCCAAAGCAATCAATGCCGTACCGTTTCGTATCTTATTATTCTATGTACTGACGATTTTCATTCTAATGTGCATTTTCCCTTGGCAACAAATCGGCCATAATGGTAGCCCATTTGTACAGATTTTCTCAAATCTAGGGATCAATTCAGCAGCCAATATCTTAAACCTTGTCGTTATCACCGCTGCAATTTCTGCGATCAACAGTGATATCTTTGGTGCCGGTCGTATGATGTATGGCATGGCGCAAGAAGGACAAGCACCAAAATCCTTTATGAAACTGACTCGTAATGGTGTGCCTTGGATGACAGTATTAGTGATGTCTGTCGTGCTATTACTTGGCGTGGTACTTAACTACCTTATCCCTGAGCAAATTTTCGTGTTAATCGCCTCTATTGCAACATTTGCAACAGTTTGGGTTTGGTTAATGATTTTACTTTCTCAAGTCGCTATGCGTCGTAAGATGAGTGCGGATGAGGTAAAAACACTGAAATTTCCAGTACCATTTTGGCCTGTTGCCCCCGCTCTGACAATTGTCTTTATGGCGTTTGTTATCGCAATCTTAGGCTATTTTGAGTCAACTAGAATGGCATTGGTTGTCGGTATGGTATGGGTAGCGATTTTAACAATTGGCTACTATGTCGGTATCAAACCGAGAATAAACCAGAAGTAAGTCACATTTCTGTATTAAACAATAAAGGCTGTAGATAATTTCACAGCCTTTTTCTTTATCACAATCACAATGTATTAACTCAACCACTTAAGCCAGTGCTTGTTCTAGATCAGCAATTAAATCATCCACATCTTCCAGACCAATTGATAATCGAATCAAACCATCACTAATACCATGTCGTTGCCGCTCTTCGGCACTATAAGTGGCATGGGTCATTGTGGCAGGATGTTGAGCTAAAGATTCGCAGTCTCCTAAACTCACTGCTCGACTAAAGAGATTTAAACGATTGAGAAACACTCTACCGGCTTTTATGCCTCCTTTTAGCTCAATAGCTATCATGCCTCCGGCTAAATGCATTTGACGTTTGGCGAGTTCATGCTGAGGAAAAGAAGCTAATCCCGGATAATGGATAGTTTCAACCTTAGGATTATCTGCAAGATATTCTGCGATACGTTGTGCATTTTTACAGATTTGCTCCATCCTTATGCCTAGCGTTTTTATTCCTCGTAATATTAATGAAGCATCATGAGGAGACAAACAAGCACCCGTCATATCCTTTAAACCTTCAACTCGTATTTTGTTTGCCAAGTCATGAGTGGTAATAATAGCACCAGCCGTGACATCTCCATGACCTGATAAATATTTGGTCATAGAGTGCACAACGATATCAGCACCTAAAGTTAATGGCTGTTGTAAATAAGGTGAGCAATAGGTGCTATCAACCATCACTAAAATATTATGTTGATGAGCAATTTCAGATATTTTTGCTATGTCGCTAACACGCATATTAGGATTAGCAGGGGTTTCAAAGAAAATTAATTTTGTTTTCTCAGTAATCGCTTCTTTTAGTTTTTCAAGGTTAGTTAAATCAACGTGCTTTATTTTAACACCAAATTTAACAAGTCCATGATTGAAAAACGTAAAAGTGCAGCCATAAAGCGTCATATCAGCAATAAGTTCATCACCCGGCTGAAGTAACGACCAACATGTTGAGGTAATAGCCCCCATTCCTGAAGAAAAAACAATAGCACCTTCACCATTTTCTAATTGCGCTAAACGATTTTCTAATAACGCTAAAGTAGGGTTTGAGATCCGAGAATAAAAATGCCCTTTTTCTTTACCCGCAAAACAATCTGCACCGTATTGTGCTGTTGGAAAAACAAAAGTGGATGTTTGAAAAACAGGAGGCACTAATGCGCCCTGAGAATCTAACGGAGAATAGCCATAATGTATTGCTTGAGTATTAAAGTGTTTATTACTTTGCGTCATTATATCTCCTAGTTATTAATTAATCCTCTATTCGTTGGTTATTTTCCCCGATAATTTGAACAGTTCTTAGAATAATTGAAATTCCTTTAAGGGTATCGGGATTTTTTAATAATGAAAAAGTTGAACCTAATGTATATTTTTTATCTTGATAAATAGATTCTTTCTTTGCCATATTATAAGCAGCACTCAATTCCCATACTGGAATTAATGTTTCTTCAAAAGCAACTGAAAGTTTTTCTATCGTTGCATTATCTATAATATCTATTGAGTCTGATATTAAAGATAATAAATCCACGATATTGTCAAAGCGTTTTAATGCTAATAATGGTCTAGCTTTTTCTAATAGATGCTGAAGATGTACTTTATCCTCGTCGGAAAACAGTAGTTTTTCTGCCGCGCTTATATTATTTTCGCTCATTATTATTCCCCTATAATAGTCCTCTAACGGTCGCCCAATATAATCCACGGTTATAACTATTACGTAATAATCCACCTAATTTAGTAGGAGGCGTAGGTATTACATCATGTTTATAGTCATACTGTAGTGGCATACCTGCTGATAACCCCATTTGAGCAACCGCTTGTACTCGACCATCATAAATCGCCGCAGGGTAGCCATAGCGAAGTTCACCACAAATGTTATTAGCAATCACACCAGCTTGGTTATGACAACTACCACCGGCTTTACTGATCGGTAAATCAACGGTATCTCCAATGACATACACTTGATTAAGCCCATAAACTTGTAATGTTTCAGGATCAGTAGGTAACCAACCTTCACCATTGTTATATTCACTTAACCCTGTATTACGAATCGCTTCAACCGCAGTAATAGGGGGTGTACTCATTAAGATATCAAAAGGTTCTGCTTCACCCTCTTTTGAGTAAGCAATCTTCTTATCAGGATCAACATGACTCAATGTAAAACCACGCTTAGCTTTTATATCGCGTTCTGAAAATACCGCAGGAAGGACTTCACATACCTCTTTTTGCATAAAGAGGCAATTTCTTAAAAGCTGAGAAACCGTAGGATAGGTATAAACAATTTCAATATTTTTTCTAACACGACGTTGACGTAAGAATTCATCCAACATCAATGTCGTTTCCATTGGTGCGATACCACACTGATGAGGTACATTGGGCGTTTCAGGGAAACTCACTGTAATAAAGACACGCCCTTTTTCAATTTTAGCGAGTTTATCAGCGAGGTTTCTGGCCGCTTCATATTGATAAAAGTGGCTTCCTGCTTCTTTTAAACCTTCAATACGATGAGGGCTTGGAACACAACCTGTTGCTAATACAAGAAAATCATAATTGTATTTTTTCTTTGATTCACAATAAATAATTTTATTATTAAAATCAAAGCGCTCAGCTTTATCAATAACAAATTCAATTTCAGGTCTTAATAAACTTCTTTCTGAACGCATTAGCTCTTCTTTTAAAAAAAGATTAAATGCAATATACATAAATGCAGGTTTGTAATAATGATTGGGATTATCTGAAATAAGAGTAATTTTAATTTTATTTGAAAAGATTTCGTCATTTAATTTTTTAGCTAGGATATTAGCAAGAATAGTTCCACCGGTACCACCACCAATAATAACTATATTTTTTGTCGGCATTTTATTTCCTATATCTAGAGATATTAGATAGACAAAAAAAGTATAGTAAAGGGCGTTAATATAACAAATAGATTAAATAGATAGATTAGTTAAGTGCAATATAGTTATACTAATAAATATAGTTATATGACATTTAAATATTATATGTTTAATATTTATTAATGTTATCATAATCAATTAATAGAATGTTGCAATTAAAGGATTATGATCGGATGCATCAGTGATCAACACTTCAGCATTATTTAACGATAGTCCTCGATAAAAAATATAATCTAACGGTTTGCCAAAGGCTTTAGTACGCCAATCATTATCAAAAATAACTTCTTTAAGTCCTAGTCTTCTCGCAAAACGTTTTAATACATTGATTCTTGGACGACTCCACGCATTAAAATCCCCTGCTAAAATAACCGGTCCTTTATGATGCATGATATGAACAGATAAATTGCTCAATTGACGCTGATAAACATCAACTCCAAAACTAAAATTAATCGCATGTACATTAATGACCATTAAATGATCACCCGTAATTAATGGGTATACCGTAATTAATGCTGATTTGGACAGTCGTAAAAAGGGCTCTTTTTCTCTGAGAGGACAGCAATAGATAGGGTGAGAACTTGATAATGTCATTACGCCCGCGGGGTGTTGTTGAAAAGCTAAAGCAGGAACTTGATCTGCAATCAAATGATGAGCCCCAGCAAAACGTACAAGCTCAGGTGTGGTTTGAGCTTCTTGTAATAAAAGCAAATGCGTATCTGTTGAAAGTATTTCCAACATATTGCGCCAATTAGGGCGTTGCTGTTTATAGATATTCCAAACCGCAATTTTTAGAATGCCTTCGGTGTAAAGAGGCATTCCAATAGGTAGAGTATCCTTTCTTTCACTTAAAGGCGGGCTAGGCTCAATTCGCTCAACAGGTTGACCTGCCACAAAACGCACTGAATAAGTCGGTTTTTTCGCCATTAGCAACCTCAGGTAAACAGCAAGATCTCTTGCTATAACTGAAGTATACCAAAGGCAAGCTTCACTCTCATCCTTTAAAAGGACATCATTATCAACAAAAGTAATTATTTTTATACATAATAGTCATGTTTACTTAAAATCATCTGATTAATTGATGCTTAGCTCTAAATTTTAAGCAAAAAAAAACCTAAGTCGTTAGACTTAGGTTTCTTAATGTTGGCGGAACGGACGGGACTCGAACCCGCGACCCCCTGCGTGACAGGCAGGTATTCTAACCAACTGAACTACCGCTC
>NZ_PENZ01000050.1 GCF_003144395.1 Proteus faecis
GGAGATTTTCTTTTTTCGATCGAGTTTTTAAAGAAAATTATTAAAGCAAGTCTATGGGCTGGGTTAGTCGTTGGAATAGGGGCTTGGTTTGAAGAATATAAGTTACGTAGATGATGTTAAGATCCTAGTCTAAGTGCTGGGGTTTTCCTTTTAGCTACCACTCTGCTTCAATAATCCGGATAATTAATTGCCTGTAGTCAATGCACAGACCTGCACCAGCTACCCAGCCAAAAATTTTGTCATTTTCAGCAAGTATTACAAGGTCACACCAACCAGCCTGACTTTGGCACGGGCGGTAAATATACCCGAGCTATTCAAGCCGTTACGGCCTTTACACAAGGCATAATGGGTAACAACATTGTTACTGCGATTGCTAATGGCTCAGCGCCTTATCTTGCCAATGAAGTAAAAAATCAAATTCAAGGTAACAGTGTTGAAAGTGATATTCAGCGCACAATAGCGCACGGTTTGGTGAATGCCAGTCTTGCACTGGCAAAAGGTGAAAATGCGGCAGCACAAGCCACGGGCGCGATGACCGGCGAAACCATGGGTATTTTATCGCATTCACTTTATGGCAAAACCCCGAAGAACTTACCGAGCCTGAAAAGCAGAATATAAGTGCATGGGCAACGTTAGCTTCCGGCATTGCCGGTGGGTTAATCAGCGATAATAGCGCAGGCGTTACCAATGCCGCCCAAGCCGGGAAAGTGGTGGTTGAGAATAACTACCTGAGCGACTCAGAGCACCGCCAGAAGACGTCACTGGAGCTAAAAGAGAAGCAAGGTAAGATCACTGAAGCCGAGCAACAGAAACTCGTTGAACTGCGAATTAAAGATACAGAAACAACACAAAGATTACTTGATGCCTGTGCAGGCGGTGTTTCATCTGAATGTACCGCTGCTAGAAAAGACGTATTCGAAACGATAGATACCTACGTCAGTCTAACGTATCAAAATCCAAAAACAGCGCAGGCTGGCTATCAAGAAATCGAACGGTTATTGAACTCGACTTCACCCGAAGCACAGCAGGCGTACAATCTATTGGAATCCTATACTGAAGCCTTTAAAAACTTCGGTTATACCGATGAAGAGGCACGTACTCGTGCAGGAGTCTATGTCGGTTCTATTTATGTATTTGGTGGAATGTCTGCTATTGTGAATTCTGGGGCTCTTGTTAAGCAGTTTGGGAAAGATGTTGCGAAACCAAATGTTAAACCAAATGAAAGCTCATTGACAGGTAAGCCTTCACTTAATTTAGTAGAAGATGCGATTAGAAAGAATTTAGAAGCAAGTCAGAAAGGAAATGAATCTTCGAAGTTTGGGGATTACTTGACTAAAGAAGAACAAGTATTTGCTAATAAAGCACAACAAGAACTTGTAAGTGAAATTGGTAAATTCAAATCTAATACTCAAGCTGAAAAAGTTGCAACAATGATCGGTGCTTATGATTCTAAAACAGGCAAAATAGCAGTTGGATACAGTAATAAAGCAATTGATGCTGATTTATTACATCCAACAACAGTAAACTATATTGAGAAACAACTAGGCGTTAAAATAGGGGAGTTCACTAGTTTTTGTAAAAATAAAGCTGGGGCATGTGCTGAGGTGTCAGCGGCAGACTCTTTGGTTCGTCAAGGAGCCAAACCTGAAAATATTAAGTTTACAGATGCTTTACGGCCTAAAGCTTTTAGGCAAGAAAATGGAAATTTAAATTCAGAAAAAGTAACTGTTGAAACATGTGATAATTGTAAAGTCACATGGCCAAAAGGGACAAAATAATGAATATATCTAATAATGGTTGGGAACCAGGTTTTGGAGCTATCTATACTTGGTTTGCAATGGATAAACGAGGAAAAATAGCTTTAATGGTAAATAATTGTTGGGGGTGGCTACCCAACTCTCTTTTGTCCATTAATAATTTTGAAAGCTTGTTAGATGAACTTAATGAATTTAAATGGGAAGAGTCTGAAAAATATAAAGTTTATCCTGAAAATAAGAATGGTAAAACTATCCTTGATTTGTATTCTCCTCTTTGGCATAAAAATGCTGAACATAGAGCAAGTATTGAAGAATGGGTAGATAAACATCAAAATGAAGAACTTAATGAAATTAATATGCCATCTAGAAAAGGCTTTTTTATATATCATAGCTTAGAAGGTAGTAAGGAAGGAGAAGACTATCCTGTTGGTTTTACTGGAAAAACTAAAATGGGAGATTATTTTAGGTATTTAGTACCAACAATATACGCTTCAATCAATGATTTTCCTGAAGAATTACGTCATGGGATAGCTGTTTCGGATACAGTAGATTTTACTATCGATAGAGTGTTGGATAACGATAAAATCAACGAATACTTCCCAAAAATGTACCGCTAGTAATAATATAATTAAGGAGATTTTAGCGTAATACTAAGATCTTCTTACATTTTTATATGTTAATCTCCTTCAACTGCTTACCACTTAAGGTGAGTTTTGGGTTGGAGTTGAATTTACCTCGATTGGGAACGTAGTCCTCTGTATAGTGTCTGGTTTTAATTCTGCTTTATCTCTTTCTGAGCTCAAAAACGCACGTCTAGGCACTTGTGTTCGACGAGTAAAATACTCTGGGAAAATCGGGTTGTAACTAACATCACTGTCGCCGGCAGTGAGCTCAAAGCCGGTAAAGACTTGTCACTGTCTGCCGCATAAGATATCAATCTGGTTTCCGCGCAAAATACCGAACAGATCACCGGTAAAAACAGCAGTCAGGGTAGTAACGTGGGTATCGGTATTGGCGTTGGTTCTGGAGGGTATGGCATTACCGTTTCTGCGGGGGTTAATGCTGGTAAGGGGCATGAAAAAGGCAATGGCCTTACCCACACCGAAACCACGCTGGATGCCGGCCATAAACTCACCTTAAACAGCGGACAGGACACCACCCTCAAAGGCGCACAGGTCAGCGGTGAACAAGTCACCGTCAAGGTCGGTCGCGACCTCATCTTACAAAGTGAGCAGGACAGTGACCGCTATGATGCCAAACAGCAAGAAGTCAGCGTCGGTGGCGGTTACACGCTAGGTGGTACACCAAACATCAACATCAGTGCAAGCAAAGACAAGATACACAGCAACTACGACAGTGTGAAAGAACAAACCGGTATTTTTGCCGGTAAAGGTGGATTTGATGTCAGCGTCAAAGAGCACACTCAACTTGATGGTGCGGTGATGGCTTCCACTGCGGACAAAGATAAAAACCGTCTTGATACGGGCACGCTGGGTTGGAAAGATATTGACAACAAAGCCGATTTTACTGCTGAGCATACAGGCGGTTCAATGGGTACAGGAGGACCGATTGGCAGTCAGTTACTGACCAATGCAGCGGGTGGGTTATTATCTAATACCAATAACAGTGGTCAGTCAGAAGGCACGACAAAATCGGCCGTTAGTGACGGGACAATCATCGTTCGTCATGATGATAAGCAAAAACAGGATGTTAATACGCTTAATCGCGATACGGACCACGCCAATGACGGCAGTATTAACCCGATATTTGATAAAGAGAAAGAACAAAACCGCTTAAAACAGTCGCAGTTGATTGGTGAAATCGGCAATCAGACGATGGATATCATCCGTGCTGAAGGGGAAATCGCGGGCTACAAAGCGCAAAAAGACCCGGATGCATTAGCCATTGCAACACAGCAACTGGAAGTGGCGGGTAAAATACCTACTGAGCAGGCAATTAAAGAGCAGGCTTACGACAACGCCATGGCACAATATGGCACTGGCAGTGACGTCCAAAAAGCGGCTCAGGCGGTTACCGGTTTGTTGCAAGGACTGGCCGGTGATAATTTAGCAGGAGCGTTAGCAAGTGCTTCATCGCCGTATCTGGCAACTGAAATTAAGAAATGGACAACAGATCCTGAAACGAAGAAAGTCAACAGTGGCAAATGCGATGGCGCATGCTGTACTGGGTGCGGTAGTTGCAGAGCTGAATAACCAATCTGCTGTCGCAGGTGGATTGGGTGCCGGTGGCGGAGAGCTGTCCACTCATGTTATCTTAAACACCCTCTTCCCAGGCAAGAAGGTTTCTGATTTAAGTAAGAAGGAGAAACAGCAAGTCAGTGCATTGAGTCAGTTGGCAGCAGGTTTAGCGGGTGGCCTTACTACGGGGGATATGGCGGGTGCAGTCACTGCCGCGCAGGTAGGGAAGAATGCGGTTGAGAATAACTCACTATCTTCGGTTCTTCTTTATTAACAGGAGGAATAGCACCAGGAATGAGGTATTGGGGAACGCTCACAACCAATACAACTGGTGCAGGTATTTCAAGTTTAATTGATGGGCAATCACCTTGGGTCTCCATGGGAGGCGCATTAGCTGGTTCAACATTCGGCTATGGAGGCACAAAATGGCTAACTCATCGTCTGGATAATAAATTTAATCCTTGGTCTAGCGGACTGAAAGAGCGCCCATTAGTTGTAATGCCATCAATTACAGCTCCGCCGAGTGTATCAGTAGTACCAAATATTGTTGGAAGTGGTGCTGGTGCTCTGGGTTCCGAAGGTGCGAATAAAATAGTTACAGATAAAATAAAAAAATTGAATGACGAGGAATAAAAATGAGATTGCTTAAATATTTTCTTCTATTTTGGGTTGCATTCTCTTTTATGGTTTTCCTTATTTTATTAATAATAAAAGCTCTAATAGAATTAATATTCTATTTCTTAATAGAAGGTAGTTTTTTCTCTATTACTAAAGAGAATGTTATAGATTATATATGTTTGGGAATAGGATTTGGTTTTTTCTTTAGCATAGTTGCTTGTTTAGTCAGTTATCTTGAACATAAAAGACATTAATATTCTTATAAAGAAAAAATTAGCACTACACTAAGTTTTGTATGATTATTTCACTCCTCAGCCAACTGGATTATTAACAGTTTGATTTGGTGGATGAGGGGGGAATATCAAACTCATTTAGCCATCTCCTCTCTCAATAGTCAGTTTTGGGCTCGTGATTTAGTACTAATCCTTTGGCATCATTTTATTAGCATATTTTTTCAAATCTAAATTACGACCAATCTCTACCAAGCCCTTTCAAAAACCAAAGATAACGTCACTGAACGTGATGTTCAAAATTACCTTTTCCAACAAGGCTTACAGGACTATACCAACCAGTCTGACTTTGGCACGGGCGGTAAATATACCCGAGCTATTCAAGCCGTTACGGCCTTTACGCAAGGTATGATGGGCAATAGCATTGTCACTGCGATTGCCAATGGCTCAGCGCCTTATCTTGCCAATGAAGTGAAAAATCAAATTCATGGTAACAGTGTTGAAAGTGATATTCAGCGCACCCTTGCCCACGGTTTGGTGAATGCAGGGCTTGCATTAGCAAAAGGTGAAAATGCGGCAGCACAAGCCGCTGGTGCGATGAGCGGTGAAACGGTGGGTATTTTATCGCACTCACTTTATGGCAAAACCCCCGAAGAACTGACTGAGTCTGAAAAGCAGAATATAAGCGCATGGGCAACGTTAGCTTCCGGCATTGCCGGCGGTTTAATTAGCGATAATAACGCAGGTATCGCCAATGCCTGGAATTATAGGTAACCTCCTTGGATCCACTGGTTCAGAGTATTTAAATAAAGAGACTAGCGGAGTATTGAAGGAAATCACAATAGAGAACGAAAATGAAAGTAATTAATTATTTTTTAATGTTATTTTTTTGTTACTTTACACTGGTTTTTATTACATTCTTATTGCTTGGTTTTATTGTTGAATTTATTTATTATATGAAATTAGGTGTTTTTTATATTGATATATTTTTTTTTAAAAAAACCGATTGTTTTTGGGGGAGCGTTTGGTTTGAGTTTTAGTGGTATTCATCTATTTGTGAATTATTGGGAAAATAAACATTGAATGGCTAATTCAATCATTAAATAGATATTAATTTGTAGTGTCCAGCCAGACATCAGTCTGTAATTATTATCACTAAAAGGCGCAAGACATAATACTGAATATATGTGATTGGGTAGTATCACCTTGGGTCTCCATGGGAGGCGCATTAGCTGGTTCAACATTCGGCTATGGAGGCACAAAATGGCTAACTCATCGTCT
>NZ_PENZ01000039.1 GCF_003144395.1 Proteus faecis
GTGGCGCCATTCACTTTAAGTTCAACTACGTTTCCATTACTCACGCCAATTTCCCTCCACACAATTGTTTCTCTTCACACGCTCTCTTCACACATAAAAATTATTCATTTTGTATCTGAATAGCGCTTTTGATTTTGTACTCGTCTATTTCAGCATCCAGTTTTGCTAGTTTATCCACCAGCTCTTCACGTTCTGCATTTAACTCACTGAGGGTTCTGATAGACGATAGTTTCTTTTCCATCCAATCAACAATATCTGCCTCAGTGAAATTAGCTGGCGGTATAATTACTGGTTCAGTTGTCATAAGTATTCTCAATAACTATTTAGTATAGATATTAGTAAACTTACATTTTAAGTCAAGAAAAAAATATAAGTTACCTTACATTTCTTTCTTTTTTTGTGAAGGGGGAGGGAATTAGTCTAGATTTATAATAACTTGCTTAACTTTACCTGCTATAACGCAGTCACCATTTATCTGAATAGGGTTAAATTGAGGATTTAAAGGAGCTAAGTATTTGTTTGGCCCATCAATAATAAGTTTTTTGATAGTGGCTTCATCGCTACCTTTTTGTTGTGCTATGACTATTTTCCCATTTATATCATCGAGATATCCATAATCAGGCTCAACTATAACCACAGCACCTTCAGGGATGCTTAACTCTCCATTGTAGGTAGTCATAGACTGCCCCTTAACTATTAAAGCAAATGCTTTATCTGACAGTTTTAAATTAGTATCAATGTACTTGTAGTTACCAGGATCTGACTCGCAGTACGTCTCAGTCCATTCTCCAGCCTGCACCCAACTAATGATTGGTATGGGCTTGTAAATAGACGTTTTTATTTCAACATCATCCTCAGGAAGCCCTACTCCAAACATTAACCATTTTGGATTGCAGCTCAAAACAGATGATAGCTTTAATAAGCTTTCTGCAGATAAACCAGTGCTGTCACTTTCCCATTGAGTAACCGCTGATGCTGAGATTCCAACGCGTTCAGCTATATCTTTTTGGGTCATTTTTAACTGTCGTCTACGTTGCTTTATTCTCTCTCCTACTGTTTCCATAAATAGCCTCAAATTCACGTATCACACGTAAGTAATCTTACATTTTATTGACATTAGTATCCTGCTACATTAAATTGTAAGTATGCTTACTTTATGGAGAGTGTAATGCTTAAAAATTTAGTTTTAGAACATTTTGGGGGAACAGTAAAAACGGCTATTGCGCTTGGTGTATCTCATAGTGCTGTTTGCCAGTGGTCGATTATTGTTCCTGAAAAACAAGCTTTAAAAATAGAACGGTTAACTAAGGGAGTCCTTAAATACAACCCCGATCTTTATTTAAACAATAACAAAACCGTTTAAAGCAGTTAACTACAAGAATTTATCAATGGTGGTAGGAAATGAGTAACCAATCAATAAAACAGGTAGTGAAAGAAATGTGTGAAGCGACAGCTGGTGGACGCGAGGCAATGGCTGGAGCACTAGGTCTGTCTTTAACATCATTCAACAACAAGCTTTATGAGAAAAATGGTTGTCGCTCATTTGATTTAAACGAGTTGTTAGCGATGCAAGATATTTCTAAGACCGTTTTATTTGCTGAATTTGTCGCTCGTGAATCAAATCGTTTACTCGTTGACAGAATTAGTCCTGCGGAACTGGATGAAACGGAATTGTTTGTACTGCGTAGTGGTGTTGACGAANCGAAGCCAACGATGTACGGTCGCTGGCTTCGGTTTGCAAATTTCAATTGTGTGAAGAGAAATTAGCATGAGTAGATTATCAAACTTAGCATGTCGCACGCAAGTGCGAGCTTCAATACGTGATGGCCGTTTTGTCTATGAAATTAAAGTACCAAATGGCTACCAAGAAACCAACTACCAATTTATGCGTTGGCTGGTAGATGATTTTAATTCAAAGAATGGGCTGAGGACGAGGCTATGAGCAATGAGAACCCAAACCAACTTGATCGCTACTATAAAAATCACCGAGGTATCGTTGTTCATGTTGTTCGTTATGACAGAGAAAAACAGCGCGTTATTTTTATGCTTGATGGTTGTGACGACCCACAGTGTGAACCTGTACAGCGTTTTAAAGAGAAGTACACACGTATTAAGTAATGAGGTGGCAAGATGAGTTTATTATTACTAAAAAGTCGCCCTTTAGTCGTTATTCCTGAATTAGCGGTACGTCTTGGTTTAAATGAGGCGATGCTGTTACAGCAAATTCAATATTGGCTAACTGAAACTACTTCAGGTGTTGAATATGACGGCTCACGCTGGATTTATAACACAGTTGAAGAGTGGAAGAATCAATTTCCTTTTTTCTCTGAATCAACGATTAAACGTGCTTTTACTAATTTGAAAAAGCAGGGTGTTTTACGCATCGAGCAAATCAATAAATCGAACCATGACCGTACTAATTATTATGCGATTAACTACGATCACCACTTGCTGACCGATGAGGTCAATATGACCCAATCGAACGATGATAATTCATCTAATCGAATAGTTCAAAATGACCTTATCGATAAGCGCAAATTGAAGCCTTCAAACAGTTCAAAATGCGCTGTTCTGAACGGGTCAAAATGGCCTGTTCTTACAGAGAATACAACAGAGATTACTTCAGAGAGTACAACAGAAACAGATCATTCGTCGCAGAATTCTGGCGAATCCAGCGACCAGCCAAAAAATGATTTTTTAACTCGTTATCCCGAAGCGGTAATTTACAGCCCTAACTTCCAAAAATGGGGTGATGAAGGTGATTTAAAAACGGCGAAATGGATGTTTGGTCGTGTTAAAAAACTAAATCCATCTGCGTTAGAACCTACTTGGTATGACTGGGCGAACGATATTCGTTTGATGCGTCAAATCGATGGACGTACCCATGAGCAAATTTGTGGATTGTTCGACTGGGCCAACAAAGATTCATTCTGGCACCAAAACATTTTAAGCCCTCGTAAATTACGTAAACACTTTGATGAGCTGATCGTTCGTAGTCAAAAACCAAAGGATGAGCCAAAGGTTCAAGTTGATACCGTTGAACGTGACAGCGCATTCTCACGCTTGATTGGTTCTCGTTCTAAACCTCAAAACCGTATTGAAGAGATCGCACTTGAATTAGCAGGTAAGACAGGCATTCGTCGTATGAGTGAGTTTTCTGGTCGCCAAGCATGGAACAGCATTTGGAAACAAGCGACTGAAATGTCGCAGGAGGTTCAGTAATGCTAACTAAATACATTTTGTTTGTTGGGTTTTGGTTTGTAGTGACATTACTGATCGGCTTATGGGGGACTTATGCCTGAACTCATGCTTACGTTGCCATTTCCACCTAGCGTTAACTCGTATTGGCGAAACATTAAGGGGAGAACGCTGATTAGTGAAAAAGGGCGTAAGTTTCGAATTAACACGATCGCCTCTGTCTATGAGCAACTAAAACGAAAACCTAAAGCTATTAAAGAAAATGTCTCTGTCCTAGTTCGTTTATACCCACC
>NZ_PENZ01000006.1 GCF_003144395.1 Proteus faecis
GTGGCGCCATTCACTTTAAGTTCAACTACGTTTCCATTACTCACGCCAATTTCCCTCCACACAATTGTTTCTCTTCACACGTTCTCTTCACACATAAAAATCATTTACGTTCACCAAAACTCGAAATTAGAACTCAGTTTGCTATATGTTTAAAATATAGCAATGGGTATTAATAATAGCAAATGCTATTTTATCTTATTGGTTATGTGTTTACTTATTGCATTGATTTTAAATGGAATATAAGTATAAAAAAATAAAAAATACTCTAAAGTATTATTTTTTGATTGAGGTAATATCGCTTGATTTCGATAAAGAATATTTGCATTATAGTTAACCACTGTATATATAAACAGTGGTGATGGTATCTTAAAGGATCATGGAATGGTGGAAATTTTAGAAAGGGTAGGAGTAGGTTCGTATAGGAAGATAGTCATTAGTAGAGCAAAATGTGAGGACTATCTTCTAAAATCGCGAACAAGAAAAACAACAACCCCAAGTAAAACACTAGATGAAATATCAATTAAAGGGACTCGTGAATCATCAACAGCAAGGAAACCTTGAGTACCACCTTCAAGGAATTTATAAACAGAAAAAGAGTTACCAATTTGAGCGATAACTAGATCATCAGTGCCTGGTTGCAGATGAGTATCAACTATAGCAATACTGCCAGCAGGGGCTTCTGAACACCCACTATTTTTCTTAAGTATATAAGCTTTATATGTTTTTAGAGGTTTTCCTACAGGTGATAAGATTGTATCTCCTGTATAACCATTCTCATCCCATACCGGTATTTCTAGCGATCTATCAGCCCTAAACTGAGGTGTCGAGTTTGGGGATTCCATATCACCCACACCATTAGCCAGCCAGTCAATATTGACAGCTAATGCATTAGCAATATCCACTAATTTAGAAGAACCTTTCGCATTGCCATTAACCAATCTCCAAATTGTTGGTTGTGCAACACCAGACGCTTCTGCTAAAGCAGCTTGCGTCATATTTCCTCTTGTTTTCATCGCTAATTTCAAGCGTTCTGCAATTGTCGTTTTCATGTCTCGGAATTTATAAGTTTGAGTATTGAAAATCAAATTGCAATCGCTATTGAATGTTTTAATACTCATTGCTATTATTTATCCATCTTTTATACGTTTGAGGTTATTTATGAAAAACAAGGCTATTGAAAAAGCGATAAGCATTGTTGGAAGTCAACAAAAGCTAGCTGCTTTATGTGGAGTGTCTCAGCCAACAGTATGGCGTTGGCTTCATGGAGGTGGAATGGATTCTAAATATGTCGTGAAAATTGTAAAAGCGACAAGTCACCAAGTTCGTGCACAAGACATTTCTCCTGAATTAGGTGAGTTACTAGCTCAATAGCTATAACCACAAAATAACAAAACCGTTTAAAGCAGTTAACTACAAGAATTTATCAATGGTGGTAGGAAATGAGTAACCAATCAATAAAACAGGTAGTGAAAGAAATGTGTGAGGCAACAGCTGGTGGGCGTGAGGCAATGGCTGGAGCACTGGGTCTGTCTTTAACGTCATTCAATAACAAGCTTTATGAGAAAAACGGTTGTCGCTCATTTGATTTAAATGAGTTGTTAGCGATGCAAGATATTTCTAAGACCGTTTTATTTGCTGAATTTGTCGCTCGTGAATCAAATCGTTTACTCGTTGACAGAATTAGTCCTGCGGAACTGGATGAAACGGAATTGTTTGTACTGCGTAGTGGTGTTGACGAAATGCAGGNTGAAGCCAACGATGTACGGTCGCTGGCTTCGGTTTGCAAATTTCAATTGTGTGAAGAGAAATTAGCATGAGTAGATTATCAAACTTAGCATGCCGTACGCAAGTACGGGCTTCAATGCGTGATGGTCGTTTTGTCTATGAAATTAAAGTACCAGAAGGCTATGAAGAAACAAACTACCAATTTATGCGTTGGCTTGTAGATGATTTCAATTCAAAACATGGTTTAAGGGCGGGCAATGAACAATGAGAACCAAAACCAACTTGATCGCTACTACAAAAATCACAGGGGTATCGTTGTTCATGTTGTTCGTTATGACAGAGAAAAACAGCGTGTCATTTTTATGCTTGATGGTTGTGACGACCCACAGTGTGAACCTGTACAGCGTTTTAAAGAGATGTACACACGTATTAAGTAATGAGGTGGCAAGATGAGTTTATTATTACTAAAAAGTCGCCCTTTAGTCGTTATTCCTGAATTAGCGGTACGTCTTGTTTTAAATGAGGCGATGCTGTTACAGCAAATTCAATATTGGCTAACTGAAACTACTTCAGGTGTTGAATATGACGGATCACGCTGGATTTATAACACCGTCGAAGAGTGGAAGAATCAATTTCCTTTTTTCTCTGAATCAACGATTAAACGTGCTTTTACCAATTTGAAAAAGCAGGGCGTTTTACGCATAGAGCAAATCAATAAATCGAACCATGACCGTACTAATTATTATGCGATTAACTACGATCACCATTTGCTGACCGATGAGGTCAATATGACCCAGTCGAACGATGATAATTCATCTAATCGAATAGTTCAAAATGACCTTATCGATAAGCGCAAATTGAAACCTTCAAACAGTTCAAAATGCGCTGTTCTGAACGGGTCAAAATGGCCTGTTCTTACAGAGAATACAACAGAGATTACTTCAGAGAGTACAACAGAAACAGATCATTCGTCGCAGAATTCTGGCGAATCCAGCGACCAGCCGAAAAATGATTTTTTAACTCGCTATCCAGAAGCCGTGATTTACAGCACTAATTTCCAGAAATGGGGTGATGAAGGTGATTTGAAAACGGCAAAATGGATGTTTGGCCGTGTTAAAAAACTGAATCCATCCGCGCTAGAGCCTACTTGGTATGATTGGGCGAACGATATTCGTTTGATGCGTCAAATCGATGGACGTACCCATGAGCAAATTTGTGCCTTGTTCGATTGGGCCAACAAAGATTCATTCTGGCACCAAAACATTTTAAGCCCTCGTAAATTACGTAAACACTTTGATGAGCTGATCGTTCGTAGCCAAAAGCCAAAGGATGAGCCAAAGGTTCAAGTTGATACCGTTGAACGTGACAGCGCATTCTCACGCCTGATTGGTTCTCGCTCTAAACCTCAAAACCGTATTGAAGAGATCGCACTTGAATTAGCAGGTAAGACAGGCATTCGTCGTATGAGTGAGTTTTCTGGTCGTCAAGCATGGAACAGTATTTGGAAGCAAGCGACTGAAATGTCACAGGAGGTTCAGCAATGATTGATTACGCACTGAAATTACAGGCATTAAAAAGCCAATCTGCTCACAAATTAAAAGAAATTGGTGATCAATGGCGAACACCTGAAAATCTGTATTGGGGTATCAATTCACTCTATGGGCCGTTCACGCTAGATCTATTTACTGATGCGCAAAACAGCAAATGCCCTTATTTCTACACCGTTGAGGATAATGCGCTTACCCAAGATTGGTCGGAAAAACTCAAAGAAATTGGCGGTTCAGCATTTGCCAACCCTCCTTATTCACGTAGTTCATATCATGAAAAACAGGCTGTCACAGGTGTTCGCCACATTATGAATCATGCGTTGGCTATGCGTGAAAAAGGTGGACATTATGTTTTCTTGTTGAAAGTGGCCACAAGCGAAACATGGTGGTGTGAAGAAGCGGATCATATTTGTTTTATTCGCGGTCGTGTTGGTTTTGATGTTCCACAGTGGTTTGTTCCTTCAGATGAAAACCAAGTACCAACAGGGGCATTTTTTGCTGGTGCTATCGTGGTGTTTGATAAAACGTGGAATGGTAAAGCCATTGATTACATTCAACGCAGTGAGTTAGAGCAAATCGGCAAAACATTTATTGAACAAGCGAAATGGCTTGTATCGAGAGGTGTTGCATGAAAATCACAGAGCAAATCTTAGCGTTGTACAAAGTGGGTGAAGAAGTTAATCGCGATATTGTTATTCGTGATTTAGACACTAATTTAGCTGGCGCATCAAGAGCGTTGGCACACCTTTGGACTTTAGGTGCATTAGTCAGAATTAGCGAAGAACGTCCATTACGCTACAGAGTAACTAAAGAGGCAGAAAGAGTTTATTCAGCAATAACAGAATCACGTAAATCAGGTGAGTCAGTCTACATTGAAAAGTTGAATATTCAGAAGGCTAAAAAATGCGCTTTGCCAACTATCAGATGGGTAAAACACGCCACTTCTAATTTTGCACTCATGGGGAAATTACCAACCGAGCCCTACGATTCATTAGTAAGTTCAGTAAGAGGTAATCACTAATGCTAACTAAATACATTTTGTTCGTTGGTTTTTGGTTTGTAGTGACATTGCTAATTGGCTTATGGGGGACTTATGCCTGAACTCATGCTCACATTGCCATTTCCACCTAGTGTTAACTCGTATTGGCGAAACATTAAGGGGAGAACGCTGATTAGTGAAAAAGGGCGTAAGTTTCGAATTAACACGACCGCCTCTGTCTATGAGCAACTAAAACGAAAACCTAAAGCTATTAAAGAAAATGTCTCTGTCCTAGTTCGTTTATACCCACC
>NZ_PENZ01000023.1:0-5000 GCF_003144395.1 Proteus faecis
CCATCGGCGCTACAACGTTTCACTTCTGAGTTCGGCATGGGATCAGGTGGGACCGCTGCGCTATGGCCGCCAAGCAAATTCGGTTTATTACCCGTTACTCACTTCTTTATCCGTTCGTAACCAGTAATTTTCAATCTTAAACAAGCTTACTTCATCTCACTTCGTCTCTCAGACAAAACACCTTCGGTGTTGTCAGGTTAAGCCTCACGGTTCATTAGTACTGGTTAGCTCAACGTATCGCTACGCTTACACACCCAGCCTATCAACGTCTTAGTCTTAAACGTTCCTTTAGGTCACTCTAGGTGACAGGGAAGACTCATCTCGAGGCAAGTTTCCCGCTTAGATGCTTTCAGCGGTTATCTCTTCCGCACTTAGCTACCGGGCAATGCCATTGGCATGACAACCCGAACACCAGTGGTGCGTTCACTCCGGTCCTCTCGTACTAGGAGCAACCCCTCTCAATCTTCCAACGCCCACGGCAGATAGGGACCGAACTGTCTCACGACGTTCTAAACCCAGCTCGCGTACCACTTTAAATGGCGAACAGCCATACCCTTGGGACCTACTTCAGCCCCAGGATGTGATGAGCCGACATCGAGGTGCCAAACACCGCCGTCGATATGAACTCTTGGGCGGTATCAGCCTGTTATCCCCGGAGTACCTTTTATCCGTTGAGCGATGGCCCTTCCATTCAGAACCACCGGATCACTAAGACCTACTTTCGTACCTGCTCGAGCCGTCACTCTCACAGTCAAGCTGGCTTATGCCTTTGCACTAACCGCATGATGTCCGACCATGCTTAGCCAACCTTCGTGCTCCTCCGTTACTCTTTAGGAGGAGACCGCCCCAGTCAAACTACCCACCAGACACGGTCCCCGANTTTAGGAGGAGACCGCCCCAGTCAAACTACCCACCAGACACGGTCCCCGATCCAGATTATGGACCTAGGTTAGAACATCAAACGTTAAAGGGTGGTATTTCAAGGTTGACTCCATGCAGACTGGCGTCCACACTTCTTAGTCTCCCACCTATCCTACACATCAAGGCTCAATGTTCAGTGTCAAGCTATAGTAAAGGTTCACGGGGTCTTTCCGTCTTGCCGCGGGTACACTGCATCTTCACAGCGAGTTCAATTTCACTGAGTCTCGGGTGGAGACAGCCTGGCCATCATTACGCCATTCGTGCAGGTCGGAACTTACCCGACAAGGAATTTCGCTACCTTAGGACCGTTATAGTTACGGCCGCCGTTTACTGGGGCTTCGATCAAGAGCTTCTCCCTAAGGATAACCCCATCAATTAACCTTCCAGCACCGGGCAGGCGTCACACCGTATACGTCCACTTTCGTGTTTGCACAGTGCTGTGTTTTTAATAAACAGTTGCAGCCAGCTGGTATCTTCGACTGGCTTCGGCTCCGTCCGCGAGGGACTTCACTTACCGCCAGCGTGCCTTCTCCCGAAGTTACGGCACCATTTTGCCTAGTTCCTTCACCCGAGTTCTCTCAAGCGCCTGAGTATTCTCTACCTGACCACCTGTGTCGGTTTGGGGTACGATTGTTGGTAACCTGAAGCTTAGAGGCTTTTCCTGGAAGCAGGGCATCAATTGCTTCACCACCTTAGTGGTTCGTCATCACACCTCAGCATTAAGTGACCGGATTTGCCTAATCACTCTGCCTACATGCTTGAACCGGGACGACCGTCGCCCGGACAACCTAGCCTTCTCCGTTCCCCCATCGCAGTTACCACCAGTACGGGAATATTAACCCGTTTCCCATCGACTACGCTTTTCAGCCTCGCCTTAGGGGTCGACTCACCCTGCCCCGATTAACGTTGGACAGGAACCCTTGGTCTTCCGGCGTGCGGGTTTTTCACCCGCATTATCGTTACTTATGTCAGCATTCGCACTTCTGATACCTCCAGCATACCTCACAGTACACCTTCGCAGGCTTACAGAACGCTCCCCTACCCAACAACACTTAGTGTCGCTGCCGCAGCTTCGGTGCATGGTTTAGCCCCGTTACATCTTCCGCGCGGGCCGACTCGACCAGTGAGCTATTACGCTTTCTTTAAATGATGGCTGCTTCTAAGCCAACATCCTGGCTGTCTGAGCCTTCCCACTTCGTTTCCCACTTAACCATGACTTTGGGACCTTAGCTGGCGGTCTGGGTTGTTTCCCTCTTCACGACGGACGTTAGCACCCGCCGTGTGTCTCCCGTGATAACATTCTTCGGTATTCGCAGTTTGCATCGAGTTGGTAAGTCGGGATGACCCCCTAGTCGAAACAGTGCTCTACCCCCGAAGATGAGTTCACGAGGCGCTACCTAAATAGCTTTCGGGGAGAACCAGCTATCTCCCGGTTTGATTGGCCTTTCACCCCCATCCACAAGTCATCCGCTAATTTTTCAACATTAGTCGGTTCGGTCCTCCAGTTAGTGTTACCCAACCTTCAACCTGCCCATGGATAGATCACCGGGTTTCGGGTCTATACCCTGCAACTCATTCGCCCAGTTAAGACTCGGTTTCCCTACGGCTCCCCTATACGGTTAACCTTGCTACAGAATATAAGTCGCTGACCCAT
The DNA here is from genome assembly GCF_003144395.1 of Proteus faecis. Taxonomy (GTDB): domain Bacteria; phylum Pseudomonadota; class Gammaproteobacteria; order Enterobacterales; family Enterobacteriaceae; genus Proteus; species Proteus faecis. The sequence goes on from NZ_PENZ01000023.1 coordinate 2,576, forward strand.
TATACAAAAGGTACGCAGTCACCCCATCCTCAAATGTCCCGCTTGCTTTTACTGCCAAACTGGCTCGATTTTTTAACTTCCGTTGCTCGTGTACTTCTATGTACACTGCGCGACGGCTTGAAAAAATCAACCCATTTTGTAGGTAAACGCGGCGCTGTTTTCGAGTGGTTTTGCCAATCACTCAGTGCGAGGCACTTGAGTGATGGGGCTCCTACTGCTTGTACGTACACGGTTTCAGGTTCTTTTTCACTCCCCTCGCCGGGGTTCTTTTCGCCTTTCCCTCACGGTACTGGTTCACTATCGGTCAATCAGGAGTATTTAGCCTTGGAGGATGGTCCCCCCATATTCAGACAGGATAACACGTGTCCCGCCCTACTCGTCGAGTTCACAATAACAGCATCTTCGGATACGGGGCTATCACCCTTTACTGCCGGACTTTCCAGACCGTTCTCCTGATGCTGCCATTGATTAAGACTCTGGGCTGTTCCCCGTTCGCTCGCCGCTACTAGGGGAATCTCGGTTGATTTCTTTTCCTCGGGGTACTGAGATGTTTCAGTTCTCCCGGTTCGCTTCATGACGCTATGTATTCACGTCATGATAATATCCATTGGATATTGGGTTTCCCCATTCGGAAATCGTCGGGTATAACGGTTCATATCACCTTACCGACGCTTATCGCAGATTAGCACGTCCTTCATCGCCTCTGATTGCCTAGGCATCCACCGTGTACGCTTATTCGCTTAACCTCACAACCCGAAAGTGTCTCTTTCAAGGACTATCTGGGTGGTGATGGCTACGCAGATTACATTTCTTCGTTGGGCAGTGCTCGTAATGCTCACATACTTATGTATGCTGCGCTTACTGCGCACTGTCCGCCTCGAACTGTAAATTGCTCGCTCATCCCACTTTGATGTCAAAACACATTCAAAGTTTGAGATTTTGAGAGACTCATCAATATACCTCGGTGATATATTGATTTGTTTTCAATTTTTCAGCTTGTTCCAGATTGTTAAAGAGCANGTACGCTTATTCGCTTAACCTCACAACCCGAAGATGTTTCTTCCGAAGACGACTTTAAAGGTCATGGCTGCACAAGCATCAATTCGTTGTTGGGCAGTGCTCGTAATGCTCACATACTTTAAGTATGCTCCGCTTACTGCGCGCTGTCCGCCTAGAATTGCTGTTGCTCGCTCATGACACTCGCCTTGGAGTATCACAAATTCAAGGTCTGAGATTTTGAGAGACTCATCAATATACCTCGGTGATATATTGATTTGTTTTCAATTTTTCAGCTTGTTCCAGATTGTTAAANTTTAAAACGGATTGCTACGCTTCATGATTTCTGTGTTGGGCAGTGCTCGTAATGCTCACATACTTTAAGTATGCTCCGCTTACTGCGCGCTGTCCGCCTTGAAATCATTTTGCTCGCATATCCTTTCTGAAGAGTACTTTTCAGATTTGAGATTTTGAGAGACTCATCAATATACCTCGGTGATATATTGATTTGTTTTCAATTTTTCAGCTTGTTCCAGATTGTTAAAGAGCAAAATAATTCGCAGTATACTATTGCTAATATACTCTGAATTATTATTTTATATTCAAGAGATTATGGTGGAGCTAAGCGGGATCGAACCGCTGACCTCCTGCGTGCAAGGCAGGCGCTCTCCCAGCTGAGCTATAGCCCCATAATGCANTCCAGATTGTTAAAGAGCATAATAGGTAAAATAACTCACTCGAATTATCTTAACTATTCCCTGATTCTCATCAGTTATAGTGTGGTACGCCTTTCACTCATACCGCGCAATTGGCGTCCCCTAGGGGATTCGAACCCCTGTTACCGCCGTGAAAGGGCGGTGTCCTAGGCCTCTAGACGAAGGGGACTTCAGTCAGCTTCGCAGACGCGCTTTTGCTCGTTCTTCATCAGACAATCTGTGTGAGCACTGCACATAACACGTATCTCTTAGGTAAGGAGGTGATCCAACCGCAGGTTCCCCTACGGTTACCTTGTTACGACTTCACCCCAGTNGTCGAAATAACCAGTGTTTCAACCATTATCTTTTTCAAGATAAATCGACTTGAGACAAGGCGTGAAATAACGAAGTTTACTTAAAGTAAACGAGTTCTTTCACAACGCAGTATTCAAGGCGATTTGGTAGGCCTGAGTGGACTTGAACCACCGACCTCACCCTTATCAGGGGTGCGCTCTAACCACCTGAGCTACAAGCCTATACCNTTCTTAATACCAGTGTAACCACTCCTTTTCTTCTTTATAAAAAGAAGCTTTTTCTTTAGGCAAGGCGTGGAGTAACGAAGTTTACTTAAAGTAAACGAGTTGCTTCACAACACAGCATAAAGGAAAAGTGGTAGGCCTGAGTGGACTTGAACCACCGACCTCACCCTTATCAGGGGTGCGCTCTAACCACCT
>NZ_PENZ01000025.1 GCF_003144395.1 Proteus faecis
CGGTCCTCCTGTACCCATTGAACCGCCTGTATGCTCAGCAGTAAAATCGGCTTTGTTGTCAATATCTTTCCAACCCAGCGTCCCCGTATCAAGACGGTTTTTATCTTTGTCCGCAGTGGAAGCAATCACCGCACCATCAAGTTGAGTGTGCTCTTTGACGCTGACATCAAAGCCACCTTTGCCGGCAAAAATACCGGTTTGCTCTTTCACACTGTCGTAGTTGCTGTGTATCTTGTCTTTACTGGCACTGATATTGATGTTTGGTGTACCACCTAGCGTGTAACCGCCACCGACGCTGACTTCTTGCTGTTTGGCATCATAGCGGTCACTGTCTTGCTCACTTTGTAAGGTGAGGTCACGACCGACATTGACGGTGACTTGCTCACCGCTGACCTGTGCGCCTTTGAGGGTGGTGTCCTGTCCGCTGTTTAAGGTGAGTTTATGGCCGGCATCCAGCGTGGTTTCGGTGTGGGTATGGCCATTGCCTTTTTCATGGCCTTTGCCTTGGTTGACGGAGGCTGAGATACTGACTCCATAGCCACCTTCACCCATGCCCACACCAACGCCGACACTGCTGCCTTTGCTACTGTTTTGGCTGGTAGTTTGCTCGGAATTTTGGGCAGAAACCAGGTTGATATCTTGCGTGGCAGACAGTGACAAGTCTTTTCCGGCTTTGAGTTCACTGCCGGCGACCGTGATATTGCCGCTGTCTGGGTTGCTGTTTTGTTTTTACCGGTTGCGGTAATCGATAGATTTTGTCCGGCATTTAAGGTACTGCCTTGCGACTGGTAGCTGTCGGTATGAGTTTCGCTTTTCGACGATTGGCATTAGTGCTCAGTTGTAAGACAAAAAGCTAGACAGCTAAAGAAGAAGGGGGTAAAACCAGACAATATACAGTGGGTTACTTGCCGAACAGGGGGAAACCTAACCCTAGCCCACAACTAACATTCAGCGGTAATTGGTTGAGTAAATTAGGGTTTACAGCGGGGAGTCAATTTACCCTGACTCGCCAAGCCGGACAGTTGATCATCCAGCTGGCTGAGAGTAAATAAAATTTTTAAGGAGAACCCTTTATCGAGATTTTCCTTATTTCATAAAGCATCATTAAGTTTCTTAAACCATTGCAAGACTGTTAGCCAATCTTCTGAGGGGCTGTAATATCCATTATGTTCATATAAAAAAACTTTCTGGTAACTCTTGACCTAACTCCACTATATCTGACAGTTCTTTTTTTAAGCTAAGGATGGATTCAGGCGTTTCTTTTTTTATAAAGTTATTTAAAACCTCTATGTCACTCGACGCTTCACAGCACCAGTCCTGATGGAAGTAACATCCTAATAAATAATTAATTTTTCCATATTCATAATATTCTCTACATTATTTAGGATAAGCAGTTTGGATACGATAACCATTTGGCATCAATGGATCTTTATCTATCACAATCACTATTTTATTTGAATCAACAGACTTTATTTGTCCCTTATGCATAACCCAGCCTATATTTGCAGAAGATTCATAATTCAAGATTATTCGGGTATCACTACCGGACATGAAAGCAGATATTTTATTTTGATTAGCTGCTATACCGTTTGCTATTGCCCAATCGGCTGTTTTCATATCCGTAAATGTTGACGAAGCAAGAACTCTTGGCTCAGTTTTAAAGCGTGCTAACAATTGAGCGTCTGTTTTACCAACATGCCTCCTGATTGCATGCCCCCTAGATTTTCATGGAAGATTAATGTTGAGCCTGTCTCTGCTGGAACATTGGTATTCTTGGATGCAGCGCCTTTAGCATCATATGTATTTTTCCCATCAAACTGATTATTTGGATGCTTAAGATCTGTAACTTTCCCTGTATCTTTAATACTATATTGCCCCGTTCCTTTATCCCATTCAGGCAACAACTTAAGCGATGGTGTAACAGCTTCATTTGGTCTGAGCAGCACAATCCTTGGTTTAGTAGTGAATTTCGAAGCCCAAATACCCCCTGATGACATCAGTGCGCCCTGAACAGCAGTACCTACTCCATCCAAAATATGACCATCTTCAATTTGTCGGACACCTTTACCTATATGGTAAGCTCCAGCCAGTTCCATAATATACTGAGCAGATTTACCCGGAGCACCGGGCATAAATATCAGTGCAGGCTCTGCTATATCATTATTGCTCTTATGATAACCATAAGTATTTAAAACTCTCTGAGCTTGTTTGAATAACTTCTCTTCTTCTGATTGGGATCTTGTCCATAGCAGTGCAGCCAGAGGCCCTTCATTGTCCCAGGCTTTTCCGCGTTCCCGGTCTGCTCAGGCGTTTTTAGCATCCGTATTTCCGGCATAAGGAAAGCCTTTTCCCTGAAGCAACGTGGTATCTCCGTCTTTTAATATGGAAATAAGCAGTTTATTAGCAGTATCTTCACCATATAATTTTGTATTTTCATAGGTATACATCAAAAGTTCAGCTTGGAACTGACTTTGCTGTTCCGGAGTGAGAGAGGATGGATCTTTACGATACTGAGCCAGAAGCTCATCACTTACCTAATCTCTTATTTCATAGTTAACAAGGCGTTGAGCATTCTCTTTTGTATATTGATCCTGAGCCAGAGCCTCTCGGTCCTGTTCCAGTTCGCCTCGTGATATCCCCCCCAAAAAGTTATTCTCAACAACAACACTTTCCGACACAACTTCCATTGTTATATCCAGTTTTTCCCTGTGCTTTCCTGCATTTATAAGTGGTTTTGACTGGTGTTTCCTGATGCTGTCAACTTTTTGCCCCGACGTACCTTTTTCCGTCGTGCATACTACCTCTCCGAGCTAATTCACTTGAGCACCCACAAGAATGCGAAAAACGCATCAAATCAATAAAAGCAACGCAAAAGGTATTTTTTACAAAATTCAAAATAATACTCTGAAATTATGCGTAGTCTGAAAATAACGACCACGAACAATTGGTATTATCTCTTACCCCCTTTGGTGATGAAACTTTTCACCAGCCGAACAGGATAGCTGATTAGCCTGCCATTAGATGATATTTAAGTAGCTATAAGTTTTTATGACAGCAATTCTAATTTAGTTTCATTTAACACCGATATAAATACATCTAATGGAAACTTCATTTCTACAGATTCTTGCAATAACCTACTATCGGGAAAAAATTCCACTTCAACTAGATTAGGACCTTTATCCACATTAATTTGGCAGAGTATCTGTCCTTTATACGATATTTCTGCTGTTAGTTCTTCATATCGAGAATCACTAAAAAAATCAACACTGAAATCACTTTTCATACATACTACCTTTTTGGATCTAAGAAACCTGAGAATGAACCATCTGAGTTATAACGGATACCTTTACCATTAGGTAATCGATATTCGACACCACCACGCGAGAGATCTGTTCTAACTGTTCCTTTATTATTCAATACTTCATTGACAAAGTTACTTGCCGCTTCATTTTTCTGAGCAGTATTTCCTTTCAATGGTTCAAATACTCCTCCAGGCCTACCTGCGTGCTTTTCCCATGCACGGGCTGCTGCAGATAACCCTTGATTATTAATAGGTTTATTAGCCGAAGATGTTAAATCTTCTTTTCTGAATTTATTATCAAAATTTTGAGTTTGGTTTTGTTGATTACGACCATTTTCTTCATCATCTGGCTCCCAACCACCAGGTGCACCAGAACTGCTGCCACCTAACTCACTTTTTTGTTCGGTTGCTAATCCTTTACCAATATTAGGTTTTGAAGAATCATTATTACCTGATGAATGGCTATCAGCCAAAATACCACTTACATTTAATTCCCGTCCTTGAGAATTATTCGATGCAGTAATGTTTTTTGTACCATCTGCATTAAGGGCAGCCTGGAAAACCCCCTCTTTAGAATAAACAAAAATAAATTCATCAACAAATTGGACAATATCACCTCGGAGGATCTGGCTCCCCGCACCACCGTTATCCATAATATAGACTGTATTACCATTTTGATCCTTAGCTTCCCTTGCTCCCAGGACAAATGCCTGACCAAATCCCGCTTGTTTAGCCAGAGATTCCATCGTAACAGGCGGCTGGTTTACAGTCAGGGCGTTTCTTTCCCAGAGAATATCAAATTGTTTTTGCTGTTCCGGTGATAAAGCCGCTTTTACCTCAACAATATTTACTTCACCTTCGCCATTAATAAAATCATTGATAGATCTACCAATATTTTTTAATGCGTTATCCAGTGCTAAAGCCATTTCTTTGTTTGCATCGGCATCATTTATACCCGGAAAACTGATTGGCATAGGAACAGAGCCTGCTGGGGTCATAACAAATGCTACTGCATTATTCTCAACCGCATTCTTCCCTGCCTGCGCGGCAGTGACTACACCAGCCATATCACCGGTAGTCAGTCCTCCTGCAAGACCAGAGGCCAACTGACTCAATGCACTGACTTGCTGTTTCTCCTTCTCACTTAAATCAGAAACCTTCTTACCCTCAAAGAGCGTATTCAGGATAAACTGAGCCGATAACTCACCACCACCAGCACCTAATCCTCCTGCGGTGGCAGATTGGTTATTTAGCTCAGCGACCACAGCGCCTAACACCGCATGTGCCATGGCATTTACGGCTTTATTATCTTCGCCAACCTGTTGTTTTATCAACGTTGCTAAGTAAGGAGAAGAGGCATTTGCCAATGCTCCTGCTAAGCCTTGCAGTAATCCTGTAACTACTTGAATCTGTCTTTATTTTTACCTGTTGCGGTAATCGACAGATTTTGTCCGGCATTTAAGGTGCTACCTTGAGATTGGCGGCTGTCGGTGTGGGTTTCGCTTTTCGACGATTGGCATTAGTGCTCAGTTGTAAGGCAAAAAGCTAGACAGCTAAAGAAGAAGGAGGAAAACCAGACAATATACAGTGGGTCACTTGCCGAAACGCGGAAAATCCAACTACAGCCCCAACTGATAACTAGCTGTAAGCGCATGAATAAACAGGAATTTTTTTGTGATGAACATTATACCTTTATCCGCCAAGCTGGACAGTTGATTATCGACCCTGTAAATAATTCTGTGTATTTGCCTTTCATTAAATGTGACCGTCTAGGCGGTCACCAAACTCAATAATAAAACGACTCATCGCTTGTTTCCAGTTTTGAATTGGCATACTCCATTTTTTAGAGGCTGATTCGATGGCGAGATAAATCACTTTTCTGACTGAATCATCAGTTGGGAAGACTTTTCGCTTCTTAATGGCATGACGAATTACACTATTGAGTGATTCTATCGCATTTGTCGTGTAAATCGCTTTGCGGATATCATCGGGATAAGCAAAAAACGTATTTAAATTCTCCCAATGCGCATACCAGCTTTTACTGATTTGTGGGTATTTTTCATCCCAAACAAGGGCAAACTTTTCCAGTGCTATCAGGGCGGAAGCCTCTGTGGCGGCACGATACACCATTTTTAGCCCAGAGGTGACTGCCTTGTAATCCTTCCATGACACATATTTCAGGCTATTTCGCACCATGTATATGATACATAACTGGATTTTGGTTTGCGGATAAACACTATTGATGGCTTCAGGGAAACCTTTTAGTCCATCAACACAAGCGATTAGAATGTCTTGCACACCTCGATTTTTCAGCTCCGTTAAAACTGATAACTAAAATTTTGCCCCCTCATTTTCAGCCATCCACATCCCTAAAAGCTCTTTGTGCCCTTCGGTATTGATGGCTAAAGCAAGGAAAACCGATTTGTTAATCACGCTACCATCATGGCGCACTTTAACCACAATACAGTCAAGATAAACAATGGGATAGAGTGATTCTAATGCACGGTTTTGCCACTCTTGAACTTGCTCTTTTACCGCATCAGTGACTTTAGAAATTAACGTTGGAGAGACGTCTGCATCGTACATTTCTTTGAATGTCGCGACGATTTCACGCGTTGTCATGCCTTTTGCGTAAAGAGAGAGGATTTGGCTATCCATTTGAATAATACGCGTTTGATTTTTCTTAATTAACTGAGGCTCAAAGCTACCTTCGCGGTCACGTGGCGTGCTTAGCTCAAACTCACCATCATCGGTTAACAATGTTTTCGAGGAGTAGCCGTTTCGAGAATTGGAGCCTGATTTAACGGCATTTTTCTCATGCCCTAAATAGTTCGGTTAGCTCGGCATTTAATGCAGTTTCAACGGTTAATTTAGTGAGCATCCGAGTGAACTGATTGAGGTCAGCTTCGGTTTTAATTCCTTTTGCGAACTCAGCCACAAGTGCTTTCAGTTTTTTATCGTCCATAATTTGCCTACTTTTTAGTTTGGGTTAACATATCAAAAGTAGGCAAATACACAATTTAAATTACAGTCTCTGATTATCCGGTCGACTGAGGAGTGAATAAGATTATTAAAGATGATCCCAATATTAAATTGGGATCTTTATAATTTAAATAACAATAAGCTCGCCGCATTCGTCAAATGGAGCTTTTATTTTGTAGTTTCGCGTATAGACATTAACTATATGTCTTAAATAACTGTTTAGATCCCAGTCAGTCGCTTCTACAGTCTCTTCATTTTCATCATATTGATAAACTCGGTTAGGATCATCAGACTCTGTAAGTAAAAAGAAATACTGAGTATAGCTTTCTACTGATATAAATAATGCTTTCTGTTTTCGAAGATTATATGGCTGAACATGTGGGACTTCATCTCTCATTGAATCTTGATATAAGATGTTACCTCTAACCGTCTGACCATATCGATAAAAAACAAGCGGTTCATCGCCAAAAAGGCCACCGCTACAACGACCAATATTAGCTAAAAAATCATACAATTGACCTTCGACTTTGATGTCATATAAACGTTCAATTTTCCCAATTTCTTCATTCGAGTAACCCCGCATATAGCTAGTATCAATCGGTAACTCAGGATATATCGAATGTAGATACTCTATCAGTTCATTGTTCATTACTTATTTTCCCCCGTAGAGCCTTGATAAATTTTCACATTAAGATCTTTATTATTTTCTGCAAAATTTTTACTTGTATAGCCACAACTTACGCACATACCCGGATCTCGATTCGATGTATTTTGTATTGCCATATTTACATCTGCTTTTTGTCCTTTATAAGCATCTTGAATATGATTAAATAACTTTTGTTCTGCATGATTAAAATTTGTTCTCTTCGACTCAATGTTTCCTACACTAGTAAAACTATTCTTATCATCACGAATAACTTTATAAGTAACCCCATCAATATTTACCGTATCAGGAGATTTCCCTGACCAAGATTTGCCACTCACCGAAAGATAATATTCAGTTTTACCATTTACTGTAACTGAAGCAGTAGCATAGCTAACTGCTGCACCATCTTGCTGTAACGGTTTTTTCAAATATTGTTGAGTCGCATTCCTAATAGAATCTAAATTTAAAGCAGGGTCAGTCACCTGTTTCAAGTCGTGAACTTGATAATTACCTAATTTATCACCACCTGTCTGATTAGGTACAGTTTTCGGTGGTACTTGTTCATTTGGTTTTGTTGTCGTCACATTAGGCTTAGTAACTACTGATGATGTATTATTTCCTTTCGAATTTCCATCAATCAATCCGCTTTCATTCAGTACAATCACCGTCGCTAAAATACCTGTTAGCTCTTTGAGGTTCTCTGTTTGTGATGAATGCTTAGCAATTCTATTTTCTAATGCAGGCTCCAGTTTAGATATTGAATCTTTCACCATGTCTTGGCATTGTGCATTACAATCTGGCAAACCTTCCAATGTTTTCAAGCTATCTAAAGCGCTCTTCATATCATTGGTTGATATTCCCCATCTTTCCGCTTGTGATTGAAGTTGCTTATCTAGTGTATCAATATCTTTTTGTAACTGCTTTCTCTCTTCTGGGGTCTTAGTTTTCGCTTGAGCATCAACAAAACTCATAATTTGTTCAGAATGTAAAAAGTTATTCTCAACCGCATTTTTCCCAGCTTGCGAGCCAGTAATTGCACCAGCCATATCACCGGTAGTCAGTCCTCCTGCAAGACCAGAGGCCAACTGACTCAATGCACTGACTTGCTGTTTCTC
>NZ_PENZ01000009.1 GCF_003144395.1 Proteus faecis
GCCCATGGAGGCCAGCGTAAATCCGTCACACAGACGGTTGCGGTCTAAGAAGTGGGAAGCCTCGCCCGACAGGGCTGGGAGTAGTCACCATAATCCTTCTCACCTCATTCAGTCGTAACTATTTTTGATATTGCTACGACATCATATCCAATTTTTTCTTTCCATTCTTTCCAATGCAAGGCACGTTTCATCCGGTATAAATATCATTTCAGATATTATTCCAACTTATAACCATCTATTTTTTATACATTTTTATCAAAAAAGAAACAATCTGATGCACTCTTAAGCAAACGATGATTTTTTTTCATTTTTTACTTTACAAGGTGAACTAGGATAGCTATTATTCGCCTCGTTCTCACGAGAACTCGCTTCCTCCATAGTTCAGTCGGTAGAACGGCGGACTGTTAATCCGTATGTCACTGGTTCAAGTCCAGTTGGAGGAGCCAAATTTAGAAAAGCCCGCGCTATCATAGTGCGGGCTTTTTGCTTTCTGCTCATCAACTATTTTTATTTCTCTATTTTCTTATTTATTTTTACATATCCATCCTCAATTCCACGTTAACGCAAAATCATTAATAAAAGAATGCGTTTTTATAAGCTTATTTCAATCAACATTGTTCTACTGACTATCTTTTAAACTCAAAACCACCTTATTTGATTTAAAAATCATAAATTAGTTATTTTTTAACCACTTAAACTGTTATTTCACTTTTTTTACTTTACAATGTTCATTACCCTCGCTATTATCCATCTCGTTCTCACGAGAACTCGTTTCCTCCATAGTTCAGTCGGTAGAACGGCGGACTGTTAATCCGTATGTCACTGGTTCAAGTCCAGTTGGAGGAGCCAAATTTAGAAAAGCCCGCGCTATCACAGTGCGGGCTTTTTGCTTTTCACCTTTTATCACTACCTTTCTTCTTTTTTCATCTCTTTATTTTCAGTATTTGACGTGAAAAAACAGCCCGTTAAAAACGTTTATTATCTCATAATTCGATTATCTGTTTTAGAAACAAGCAATATGTTGTTTATCTATGCACTTAAACAAATATCATCGATTGTCCTTTGACATATCAAACCACCCACTATATGATACACGCCACTTAATGATGTTCCTCCATAGTTCAGTCGGTAGAACGGCGGACTGTTAATCCGTATGTCACTGGTTCGAGTCCAGTTGGAGGAGCCATTTCTCTTTGTGTCACCCTCGTAACCTTTTGATTTTATTCTCTGTTTTACCTTACACAATTCCAAAAAATATAATAAAAAATACGATTAAATGGTAGCTATTTAATCGTTTTCGTATTAGCATTCATTTCCGGCTTGACTACCTAGTCCAATCCAATCCTTGATCTTTCGATTTTCCTAAGACACACGGAGCCGGTATATGACCACTGCACAACCTATCACCCTCACTATTCACCGTCCAGATGATTGGCATGTTCACTTTCGTGATGATGACATGCTGAAAACTGTTGTTCCTTATACCAGTCGCTATTTTGGCAGAGCTATTGTTATGCCAAACCTTGTTCCACCAGTTACAACGATTGAAGCTGCTCGTTCTTACCGTGATCGCATCAAAGCGGCTATTCCTGCCGGTGATAACTTCGAACCGTTAATGACTTGCTATTTAACAGATAGCACACTGCCTTCAGAAGTCGAACAAGGTTTCTTACAAGGTGTTTTTACTGCTTGTAAACTTTATCCTGCGAATGCAACAACTAACTCAAGTCATGGTGTATCTGATATCACAAAGATTTATCCTATCTTAAGTGTGATGGAAAAAATCGGTATGCCATTGCTGATCCACGGCGAAGTAACCGCTTCAAGCATTGACATTTTTGATAGAGAAGCACGTTTCATTGATAGCGTTATGTCTCCTGTACGCAAGCAATTTCCTGAGCTAAAAATTGTTTTTGAACACATTACAACTAAAGAAGCAGCTCAGTATGTCTTAGAAGGCAATCAATTTCTCGGTGCCACTATTACCCCGCAACATCTGATGTTTAACCGCAATCATATGTTGGTAGGTGGTGTTAAACCTCACCTATATTGCTTACCTATTCTTAAACGCAACGTTCACCAAGAAGCACTAAGAGAGGCTGTTGCATCTGGAAATTCTCGCTTCTTCTTAGGCACAGATTCTGCACCTCACTTACAACATCGTAAAGAATCATCTTGTGGTTGTGCAGGGGTATTTAATGCACCAACTGCGCTGGCAGCCTACGCAACCGTATTTAAAGAACTCAATGCATTACAACATTTTGAAGCTTTCTGTTCTCTAAATGGCCCTCGTTTCTATGGTTTACCTGTTAATGAAGGAACAATCACATTAACTGAAAAAACTGTTGAGGCTCCAGCACAAATCCTTTGTGGTAATGAAGCACTTATTCCTTTCTTAGCAAATGAAAATATTCATTGGGATATCACTGTCGATTAATCCTCGCCCTTGATATTTGTCTAAAATGCACCATATAACATTTGTTCGATTGTTAATGGTGCATTACTCTTTTATCTGAGCCAGCACACGTTTTTTTGTTATAACAAAAATTTATCTTTTTAATCGCGATAAATCTCGTATACTGAAAAGTAACCACTCTATGTGGGCGCTTCTCTCTTAGTCAAAACCGGTTGTATGATTAGGAGGTACTATGAGTAGAAAAAATGAAGTTATTCAGACACATCCTGTTGTAGGCTGGGACATCAGTACCGTTGACATCTACGATGCCATGATGTTGCGTTTACATTATCTTCCTGAAAACGAACATCATCCAGAAAATGCAGTTGTAGATAAGACACTTTGGCTCACAACAGACATAGCTAAACAGTTGATTCATATTCTTCAAGCAGGTATTGATAAAATTGAATCATCTGAAGATTCTGTTTCAGTCAACACCAAGCATTAATAAAAAGATCTAGAAAAGATAGCGAACGCAAAGCAGGGGTACTTGGTACTCCTGTTCTCTTTTATCTCTCAACAATCCACTACCACATATTGTTTATATCTATATAAGCCAGCTCTTACCGTATACAAATAATTAGTTATATTAATAAATCGATTTCTATTTAATAGAAAAATAATCATAACCTTTTTATTCGATATATCTTCAAGAAAAGAACATATAAGCCGAATTGACATAAATTAAGGTTATCTTTATTTTAATAAATTAAAATAGTTACAAACAAGGAAGTTATTTGTGAAAGTATTAATTATTGATGAATGTTTTTTTACTCGTAATGGCATAAAACACTATTTTGCGAAAAGAAATGTAAGACATGAAATAATTGATATATCATCTATACAGGAAGCCAATAATTATATTAATCGCTCAATGCCAGATATTATATTTATTGATCTTACAAGATATTGTCGGGAAGTAGCACATTGCCCTCATTTGCAACTTTTTTTCCTTTCAACAAAAAACTGTCGGCTTTATCTTTATCTTGATGCAAACTATCCAGATAAAGAAAGGCCTATCTCATTGACAAACAACTGTTTTATCCTTCCCAAAAAGATACTTCCATGGGTACTTGAAAAGACATCGTTGTTCACTTCTCGATGCCAAGTTTTCTTTCCAACTTATAAACATTCATTCTGTTCTATTTTTAGTTTACAAGAACAAAAAATAATTAATTATTGGATGAGTGAAATACCTAATTATCAAATTGCTAAAAAACTATCTATTAGTAGTAGCACAGTATATTCACACAAAAGACATATTACAGAAAAGATTAATGTAAAAAACAGAATTGAATTGTTTTTCATATATAATATTTTAAAATACATATATGAGAAATAATCCTATTGAAATTCAATAAAAAAAACGAATAAAAGAAAAAAAGGAGTCCGTTTCCTATTATTACTCACTGTAATTAAGCTGGCTAATATGCGTGTTAGCCAGCTTAAAATTATTATACTATTATGTATGTAGGGTACATATGATATTAAAATAATTAAACTAATATAGTTTTATCTTATAAAAGATAAAGTAAAAATGATTTATTTTGCAATCACTTCACTCTGCTTTTAATAAAGAGTGAAGTGATTATTTACAATACCAGAGTAAAAATTAAGCTATACGTTCAATCTTAGCAGGTAAACCTTGACGAACAGATGCACCAGATACCCAATCTAACCATGTATTCGTGATTTGACGTGTTGGATCGGCAAATCCTAAATCATTAAGGTTAATACCACTCCCAATGTCTTTATCCATTGGCAATGGTTGTTCATCTAAGTAATGCTGACGAGAACCCAATTCGTGATGTCCATATCCATGTTCAATTGCTAAAACTCCCGGCATTACACCATCGAGTAAGCTAATCTCAGCTTCTACTTGTCCACCAGGTGTTACAATACGAACTTTATCACCATGATTAACCCCCCATTTTTTACCATCTTGAGGATTAATTGCGACCAAGTTACTCGGCTTCACCATTCTTAAACGTTGGATCATGCCTGTTGAACTGCTCACCACATGAGATTTAAAGGACATTAATTTTAATGGCCACTGCTCTTCAGGATAATGCTGATGAATATCACTACCATCCGATAAACGTGGTGGATAATAAGTCGGGCAGCCACTATAACGTTCACCGGTTATTGCATGATGATTTTTCGCAACTTCTTCATTCCAAATCTGTAATGGTTGTTTCCACTGTGGCCCTGTTTCATCACCATTCCATGCTTTTTCATAAGGTGCAAAACGACCGCCTCGTGTATAGATATACGCAACTTGAAGAACTTCTTCATTTTTTAACGTTGAGGTTATCGCTGGTAAAATGCGGTCTACACCACTCAATAAAATATCTTCATTGGTTGCTGGTGCGACAGGTTTCTCACCCATAAATGCCATATTAGCAGCAACGCGTAAATAGTAGTCTTCTGCACTATTGATTGGATAGAAGTTACCCTCCATATCTTCAATTGCTTTATCACCAAAACCGGGCAAATCTAAGGCTTTTGCCACAGCGATACAGAATGTTTCCATTGAAATTGGCTGGCCATCTGCAGTTTTTGCAACACGAGGTTCGATAATCGGCCAACGCGCTGTACTTGCTTTAGTTTGAACACCAGACCAAGGCGCACTAAATCCCCAGCTCTCAAAGTTATGTGTATCAGGAACAATATAATCAGCCAGCGCTGTTGTTTCATTCATAAATGCATCAATACCAATAATCAAAGGCAGATGCTTCGGATCTTTTAAACGCTCTTCCATCACTTGGCGAATACCCGCGATCCCATAAATGGGGTTGGTCATATTCGTTATCCATGCTTTTAATGAATAAGGATAACCTGCTAATGCAGAGCCTAGCTGTTCAGTTAATTGTCCAGCTGCAAACGGATACCAAGGTGCTTTTGCTGGATATGGAGATTCGCCTTTTTCTACTCGCTCACGGTACTCATCAGATTTTTCATAAGCTACTTTACTGCGTGATAACACCATACCTTTTGGTTTCACTTTGCCTTTAAAGCTGTCCATTTTGTAACATGGGCCATCAGTCGCGCCATTAAACTTACCACCACCAACAGATACTCCACCTTTAAGGTTTAAGTTACCTATTAGCGCATTAAGCATGATCACGCTCCACGCTGTATAGAAACCATTACCGCCCATCATACCGCCATGAGAGATAACTGCCGCTTTTCGTCCATAAGCAGTAAATTCGCGACCTAATGCAACAATTGTTGTTTCTGGGACTTTACAACGTTCACTATATTCCGCCAGTGTCATACGTTTAGACGCTTCATCAAGTAATTGGAAACTTGATTTAACCGTAACGGTAGCCCCTGTTTTTAATGTCACTGTATGCGTAGCAAACAGTTGTGCTTTATTGACTTGGGTTGATGGAACTAATTCCCCCTCAAGAGATAAAACTAAGTTTTGCTCTTCCCCTTCTGCAACATCATTAAAATGTGCAGTTGTCAGCATTTGTCCTGATAACGGATGTTTTTCATCACTGATCACAAGGTGAGTCGCATTTGTCCAGCTCTTCTCACCCACATTTTTCATTGAAACTTCGCTTGGCACTGACAGATACTCTGCATTGTAGCGATTGTTTTCAATGATCCAGCGGATCATTCCCATCACTAAAGCCGCATCCGTTCCGGGTTGAACAGGAACCCAATGACCATGATCGTTAGCTAATGTTGTTGTTAGGGGTAAAGCTGGTGCCACAACCACATAATTGAACGAATCACGAATTCGAGCGTTAGCTAACTGACGGCCTTGACGCTTAAATGGATTACCTGATTGTGCCGGTGATGTTCCTAAAAACAGAGCAAATTCAACGTAATCCCAATCAGGCTTAACGTGAGCGTTTTTATTTAAATCGTTCATTAACGCGCCAGAGCCGGCACGGTACGCTAATCCACAATAAGAGCCGTGGGCACCAAAGTTTTTACTACCAAATGAGTTTTGAGCAAAGCGACGAATAAACGTATCGCGGCCATCATCACCCGCATTTGTCATCAATAATTGGTTCGCTTTAGGGCCTAAAGCCGGTTGCTTTGGATCGATTAAAGTATCTAAATCACGAATAGCACGTAAACCATCAACATGCCCTTCACCAAAGAGATCGCCACCTTCAACAACTTCTTGGATCAACTGTTCAAAACTGATACGTTTCCATTTACCTTCACCACGTTTACCCACACGTTTCATCGGCTCAAGAATACGTGTTGGGCTATCAAGGCTTTCCATCATGGTTGCGCCACGAGCACAAGCCGTCGAGCGGTTTTCTAAACCACTTTCCCCACCCATTTTTTCAAATGCTTCTTTAATTGGCATGTTATAGCCAAAATGATGATCATGAGAAAGTGGGTGATAAGGATTACCAGCAATACGTAAAATTTTATTATTTGCTCTATCAACACGGGCACGCACACCGCATTGTGTCCAGCATCCAAAACATTGCGTCATACAAACAGATTGATCTGTATTCGCTTGCCATTTTGCGTCTTTTACAACTTTACCTTCGGGCAATAAAGAGTTCCCGTTGATCCTATCAAGTGTCACTTTGCCTGATGTACCATCAACTAAACCATCTATGGCACGTTTAGCAACATCACGGTAACTGGCAGCAAATGCGGCAATACCACCGATAACTAACCCACCTTTAAGCCATTGACGTCTTGTAAACTTAGCCATGCTGCACTCTCCTGACAACCCAACGAATACTTTCTCTAAATAAAATGGTTAACGCTATCCACAATCCAAATGTACCGACAATTGCCATCAGTCCATCATTACCTAGCGTGAACTCATAAGGGTTTGTAATAATGTTATATTTGGGAATATATTGAGCGCCCATCAACATCAACCAGCGTAATACCCACGCCAGTCCCATTGATACAAATGCCATGATGGTAATAAACGCAACTGAACGTGCTTGTTTTGCCATCAAAAGTCCCATCACGACCGAGATACCCCATAGTGCGATAACACCAATGGCACTCCACCAGCCAAGGCTTCCCATTGCTAATTGTTCTCTAATTGCCAGACCTGAAATCGTATCGCCGGCAACCCAAAAACCCGTACATACGGCTAATAACATCAGTGAACTCACAAACCACATTGCTAATTCACGCTGATGTTCTGGCTCGCGACGTGTTCCTAATGCTAGTAGTGTCGGTAATACTTGCATTGCACTAAAAAACAGCAGGATTGGTAACCAGTAGGTATACAGCACAGGTCTTGCTTTTAAGATAGATGCTTCACGACCTGTATATAACAGCAAACCAATCGCAGTTAATGAGCAAGCCAATGCTACCCAACGAGTTAATTTGTATTCACGCTTCCAAACTAAGCGCACAATCATTGCCACAAAGTAAAGTATGCTAAATGCTGAAAATAATGGCAGTAACAGAGAGCCCCATGCCATCCACGACCATGGTGTTGGGTAAGCATAGAAATGCCATACACGTGCTGTTTGATGTAAATCTGCTGTTAAAGCCAGAGGTGCCGTAATACCAGCTGTTACAGCAATAAACACAGCAACAGCTTCTAAACGTTGATTACCTGCATGACCTTTCCAACACTGCCAGCACGCATAAAGCGTTGCACTACATGCAATACCAATAAAAAAGAAATATTGCACAGCCCAAGGTAACCAAAAATATTCTTGAGGGATCGCGATGACTTCTTGAATTTGAGAAACTTGCGGGATCATGAGTGAACCTCCTGCTGCCATAATGCGGGTTGTCCTTGACCTGCTAACGGTTGTACAAATGCATCATCGAGGCCGAGATAAAAAACTTGTGGTAATGTGCCACTTTCTGGTTTTAATACTTTCAGCTCTTTTTCATGTGTACGTAGCATTTTGCTGATAGTGCTATTAGGATCTTTCATGTCGCCAATAATACGAGCACCACCGACACAAGATTCAACGCACGCAGGCAGTAATCCAACTTCAAGGCGGTGTGCGCAGAAAGTGCATTTATCTGCTGTTTGTGTTGAATGATTAATAAAACGTGCGTCATAAGGACATGCTTGAACACAATAAGCACAACCAACACAACGTTCATTATCGACAACGACAATGCCGTCTTTACGTTGGAAAGTGGCTTGAACCGGGCAAACAGGTACACAAGGCGGTTCATCACAATGGTTACACAACCTAGGCAGTAAGACATTGGTGATCCCTTCTTGCCCCTTGATAGCAACCTGATATTGGTTTACTGTCGTCCTAAATTGTCCTTGAGGAGTCCGATTTTCAATATTACAGCTTACTGTACAGGACTGGCATCCTACACAACGGCGTAAATCAATCAGCATTCCGTAACGTTTATCTTCCGAGCCCTCACGACGCTCAGGTGATAATTTAATGCCGGCTTCAGCTAAAGGAACGATTGAAGCACCAGCAGTAAGGACCCCTAATTGTTGTAAAAATTTTCGTTTTCCAAGATCCATATTTGTCTCCAGTATCACTCAATAACACAAGCTCACAATGAGTGAAGGAAATAGAAAGTAAAAAGTATGTGTTTTGTTATAAGAGCATTGTAAAAATTACTGAAGACGGCACCTATTGTGGTTTACCACATACCCCGTGCGAACTTGATCCAAAACAATATTTAACATTAGATATTTATGACGATAAAACAGACAATTGGGATAAAACATGCGGTAACCATCGGGTTATTACTGCTCTTTTTTATACTTCCTTTACAAGCCACAGCAAAAGAGTGGACGATCGGTGTTTTAGCACTACGAGGAGATGCATCAACCCAGAGACATTGGCACCCACTTGTCGATACATTGAATAAACATCTCTCAACAGAAAACTTTGTATTAGTTCCTTTAAATCTTGAAGAAATGAAATTAGCGGTCGCGAAAAAAAACGTTGATTTCTTACTAACAAATCCTGCGCAATTTATTCAATTAGATAATGCGTTTCCATTACGTTGGTTACTCTCATTACACTCCGGCTATGAGCCAGATAACACAACAAGAAATGTTATTGGTAGCCTAATTTTGGTTCGTAACGATAGCCCAATTACTTCTGTTAACGAGCTAATAGGAAAACGTGTTGGAGCTATCGCACCAGATGCGTTTGGTGGATACCTTTTAGGTTATAAAGCGCTACAAGAGCAAGGGATTGATCCTGATAAAGATTTCACATTACGTTTCACCGGTTTTCCTGCTGATGCTTTGCTTTACCTTTTACGAGATGAAGATATTAATGCCGCAATTATCCCCGTCTGTTTGTTAGAAAATATGGATAGTGAGGGATTAATAAAAAAAAGTGATTACCGGCCCGTGCTCACCTATCAAACCAACACTCCTTGTTTAACCAGTACACCGCTCTACCCTAATTGGTCATTTGCGGCACTAGATACCGTTCCTGATGAGTTAGTTGATAAAGTCACACGAATTTTACTCACAGATGATAGTAAACCGATGAAATGGGGGGCTCCTGCATCACATACCCAAGTTGAAACACTATTAAGAGAAGTAAATCAACATCCTCGACAAAGACAGCTTTGGCAAGATGCACAGAGTTGGGCAATTCAACACCAATTTATTATTGGTCTGTCATTAGCTGCGATCCTTTTTCTCATCCTAAATCAAGTCTGGGTCAGTTATTTAGTGAGACGCCGTAGTCGCCAATTAGAGCATGCGCACAATCGATTAAGACAGCAAAAAGAAGAATTAGAACACGCTCAACGCTTAAATATATTGGGAGAAATGGCATCAGGGTTTGCTCATGAGCTTAATCAGCCACTTTCTGCTATAAAAAGCTATGCACAAGGAAGCGTTATTCGCCTTAAAAAAGAGAATGAATCGCACCCATTGCTACCTGCATTGCAACAAATAGATAAACAAGCACAACGCGGTGCTGATATCATTAGAAATCTACGTTTATGGGTTGGAAAACAAACACCTAACACCGATACAATTTCGCTTTCTCATCAAAATATTGCGCAATGTATCCAACATATCTGGAAACTTTTACGCGTAGAAGAGAAATACCCACAGGTTTCACTGATCACCCATATCGATGAACATGACACCCTGTATTTACCTGAAACATTATTAGAGCAAATTTTATCGAATCTAATCACTAATAGTCTCCAAGCTGGCGCTAAAGTACTAAAAATTAGCACCCACAAAGCGCCTGATCGGTTGCTTATCGTCATTGAAGATGATGCAGGTGGAATGAGCTACAGCCAACTTGAACAGCCCTTTGCCCCATTCCAAACAACAAAAATGGAAGGTCTCGGACTAGGTTTAGTAATTTGTCAACGTTTATTACTTTCTCAAGGCGCTGATATTCATATTGAAAATCAAAAGAATGAACAAAATAAAATTGGATTAAAAATTACCCTTATTTTCCCTAACAAAAATAAATAACGGAGAAAAAATGCCAACTATTCATCTTGTTGATGATGATCTTGCTGTCACTGATGCTTGTCAGTTTTTATTAGAAAGCTTAGGTTATTCTGCCCATGTCTGGAATGATAGCGAGTTCTTTATCAACAACGTCAATCTTTATCAACAAGGTGTTGTGTTATTAGATATGAGAATGCCAAAACTCGATGGCAGACAAGTTCACCAGCATTTAATTGATAAACACAGTACACTTTCTGTCATTTTTTTAACGGGTCATGGTGATATTCCCATGGCGGTTGAAGAAATTAAAAAGGGTGCGATTGATTTTCTACAAAAACCTGTTGATAGCAATGCTCTACTCACTGCTTTAGACTCAGCTTTTGCTGACACCAAAATACGTTTTACTGCTCATGATATTCGTCGTCGTTATGCTTCATTAACACCAAGAGAAAAAGACATTGCCTATTATGTCATTCAAGGATTAATGAATCGTGAAATTGCAGAAGTGGCTTGTGTTTCCATCAGAACAGTCGAAGTACATCGTGCAAAAGTGATGGATAAAATGGCAGCTAAAAATATTGCTGAGCTAGTTACAGCGCTACAAGGTATCGAAATAGTTTCACCTAATTTATGACAAAATTTCTTATCTGCGCTAAAAAATGTCACAATATAAAATATTCATTGGAAAAAGAGTAAATAGATAGGCTTATGATAAAGTCACCTCCATTTAAAAAATCATTTTTACAGCCTAAATATTGGCTGACTTGGTTTGGGATCGGATTACTTTATATTCTGGTTCTGCTCCCTTATCCTGTTATTTATTGGTTAGGCACGCGTTTAGGGCGTTTTTCAAAAGTTTTTTTAAAAAAACGAGTCCAAATAGCAGAACGTAATCTCGAACTCTGTTTTCCACAAATGCCTAAAAGTGAACGCGAAGCCTTAGTGAATAAAAACTTCGAATCTGTTGGTATGGGATTATTTGAAACAGGTATGGCTTGGTTTTGGCCTGATTGGCGTGTAAAACGCTGGTTTAAAGTCAGTGGCAGAGAGAATATTCAAAAAGTACAAGAAACAGGTCAAGGAATTATTGTTGTTGGGATCCACTTTCTAACTTTAGAATTAGGCGCTCGCATTTTTGGTATGTTAAACCCCGGTATTGGTGTTTATCGTCCAAATGACAATCCAGTTATGGATTGGCTACAGACTTGGGGTCGGTTACGCTCCAATAAATTTATGCTTGATAGAAAAGATCTAAAAGGAATGATCCGCAACCTCAAAGCCGGTGAGATCCTTTGGTATGCCCCAGATCACGACTATGGCCCACGTAAGAGTGTTTTTGTTCCATTATTTGCTGTTGATAAAGCAGCTACAACAACAGGCACCTATATTCTAGCAAAAACGGGAAACCCGGCTTTGATTCCATTTACTCCTAAGCGATTACCAGAAGCCAAAGGGTATGAGTTAATTATTTCACCGGCAGTAGCAGACTTCCCACTTGATAGCGAAGAAAATGCCGCGAATGCAATGAATAAAGTAATAGAGCAAGAAATCTTACGAGCACCTGATCAATATATGTGGTTACATCGTCGCTTTAAAACTCGCCCAGAAGGTGATGCTTCTTTATATAACGAAATAAAGAAAGTACACTAATGATAAGGTGGCTGTTTTATTCACAAACAGCCACTTTATCGTATTGCAATACACTGAAATAACAATAATAAAAGAAATAACAGCACAAGCTGTAAACTCCTGCAAAACACATTATAAGAGCAAGACCTATCGCACTTATTCTGTATCATGGCTATATTCTTATTCACTATAAAATAAGAAAAAACCAATTCGTTGTTGCCATGCTCAACATCGCTATGGTTATTTTCAGTCTATTTTCTTGGTTTACTCTCTCGTTCTCGGCTAAAGGAGTAACATGGATCTCAAGCCCCGAAATAATTCTTGGAAACGTAATCTCTATATTGTCTGGTTTGGCTGTTTTCTAACGGGTGCCGGTTTTAGCCTGATCATGCCTTTTCTTCCACTCTATGTAGAAGAACTCGGTATCACTGATCACGAAGAGCTTAATCTTTGGACGGGTGTTGCATTTAGTATTACCTTCCTTTTTTCTGCCATTGCAGCACCTTTTTGGGGGAAATTATCGGATAGAAAAGGTCGCAAATTAATGCTGTTACGTTCAGCCCTGGGTATGGCGATTGTGATGGTATTAATTGGATTTGCTCAAAATATATGGCAATTATTGGTACTACGAGCCTTGCTTGGTATATTAGGTGGCTTTGTTCCGAATGCAAATGCGTTAATTGCAACCCAAGTTCCGGTTAAAAAAAGCGGCTGGGCATTAGGTACACTTTCAACAGGTGCGGTAAGTGGCGCATTAATAGGCCCTTTAATTGGTGGTATGCTTGCCGATCTCTACGGTTTACGACCTGTGTTCTTTATTACTTCCGCTGTCTTATTTATTTGCTTTTTAGTCACCCTCTTTTTCGTAAGTGAAAACTTCACACCCGTTTCTAAAAAAGACGCACTAACCACAAAACAGGTCTTTTCATCACTTAAAAACAAAAGACTCGTTGTATGCCTGTTTTTCACCACAATGATCATTCAAATCGCAACAGGCTCTGTTACGCCTATTTTGACACTTTATATTCGTGAATTAACAGGTTCAGTCAGCAATCTTGCCTTTATCAGTGGTGTTGTCGCCTCCGTACCTGGCATTGCGGCTCTGATCAGCGCACCTCGTTTTGGTAAATTAGGTGACAGAATTGGCCCGGATAAAGTCCTTCTTTTTACCTTAGGGCTCTCTATTTTTATGCTTATTCCAATGGCTCTAGTTAGTAGCTATTGGGAACTTGGCGCACTACGTTTTTTACTTGGTGCAGTCAATGCAGCCATGTTACCTGCGGTACAAACGCTTATTCTCTATAACATTACCCCTACCATTGCAGGTCGGATTTTCAGCTATAACCAAGCATTAAGAGATGTTGGAAATGTTACAGGCCCGTTAATGGGTGCTTTTGTTGCTGCAAGTTATGGATTTAGAGCTGTTTTTTATTTCACCGCCGCCGTTGTCTTTTTTAATCTAATTTATTCTTGGTTAAGCTTTAAAACACCACAAAAAAAGTAGTCAAAAAATCTACAAATCAGATCAGTTAATAGTTTTTTTTCTTCAAAAAATTACACTTTTACATTTAAAGGCTCAATTGTTATTTTTTTTATTCTATTTTTTATAATTATTTGTTTATTAATAATATTTTTACCTCCTATTTGTTAAGGCCTCTAAAATTTTCTTGTCCTCTTTTTTCAAAAAATTGCAAGGTTAACTATTGTAAAATGAGATTTTTATCGACTTTTGCACCAAAAAATGGTTTATAAAGTATTAAATATACTTTTAGTCGCTAAATTATGACAAAAGTATGTTAAAAATATATTAATTAAATGCAGTGTGTATTGATAACAAAATGAAATAATTTTGTTTAACCACTAGCTAATATTTTGTTCTTTTTACTTGCAAACGACCTGTAGAGGTTTTTTTTGGGAATTTAAGATGCAATCTACTCACTCAAAATCTAGCCGAACTTTCTTTGGCCACCCATATCCATTAAGCTCTCTTTTCTTCACCGAAATGTGGGAACGCTTTTCTTTCTATGGTATTCGCCCATTATTAATTCTATTTATGGCGGCAACCGTTTATGAGGGTGGCATGGAAATCCCCAGAGAGCAGGCATCTGCTATTGTGGGTATTTTCGCAGGCGGTGTTTATTTAACGTCGCTACCTGGAGGTTGGTTGGCTGATAACTGGTTAGGTCAGCGACTAGCGGTATGGTATGGCTCTATCTTTATCGCGTTAGGGCACTTATCCATCGCACTTTCAGCGTTTTGGTCACAAGATCTGTTCTTTATCGGTTTATTACTGATTGTATTGGGTACGGGGCTATTTAAAACCTGTGTAACTGTGATGGTAGGAACCTTATATAAAAAGGATGATACTCGCCGTGACGGTGGATTCTCCTTATTTTATATGGGTATTAATATGGGGTCATTTATTGCCCCACTCATCACAGGTTTCTTAGTGCGTGATTATGGCTGGCATTGGGGCTTTGGTATCGGCGGAATTGGTATGCTTGTCGCGTTACTGATTTTCCGCTTTTATGCAGTACCGACCATGCGTCGCTTTGATAGTGAAGTTGGTTTGGATTCAAGTTGGGATCGTCCAACCGTTGTTCGTCGTAATGTCGGTCAATGGATCTTAGCATTGTCTGTTGTTCTTATAGCAATTGTTGGCCTTATTATTTCTGGTGTTATTCCTTTCAACCCAGTTGTTGTGGCTAACTTTATGGTCTATGTGATTTCTGGTAGTGTTATCGCCTATTTTATCTATTTATTCCTATTTGCTGGATTAAGTAGTAGTGACCGTTCTCGCTTATTTGTTTGTTTCCTTTTATTGGTTTCAGCAGCTCTTTTCTGGTCTGCATTCGAACAAAAACCGACATCATTTAACTTATTTGCCAATGACTATACTGACTTAAACTTTATGGGTTTTGAGATCCCAGCAGTTTGGTTCCAGTCTGTTAATGCCCTGTTTATTATTCTTCTTGCCCCTGTATTTAGCTGGTTATGGCCAATGATGGCTCGTAAGAATATGAATTTAAGCAGCATGACTAAGTTTGTGATTGGTATTTTATTTGCAGCTGGTGGCTTTACCGTCATGATGTTTGCATCTGAAAGTGTTATTGCAACAGGACAAGGCGTTTCACCACTTTGGTTAATTGGCAGTATCTTATTACTGACATTAGGTGAATTATGCTTAAGTCCTATAGGTCTTGCCACAATGACTATTTTGGCACCAGCTAAAATGCGTGGTCAGGTTATGGGATTATGGTTCTGTGCAAGCGCATTAGGTAATTTGGCTGCAGGTTTAATGGGGGGAAATATCCGTCCAGACAAACTTGATGTAATGCCTGACTTCTTCTCTCATGTTTCTATTGCGCTGGTTATTTGTGCAGTTGTTCTTGCTGCACTTATTATTCCAGTTCGTAAGCTTTTACAAAGCGCAGATAGCAAAGAGAAAGCACAAGCTTAATTAATGTGTCAATTATTAAAGCCATGTCTAATTTTACTTAGGCATGGCTTTTTGCTTTTACATCCTACAATTTGAACGCTGTGTTTAAGTATTGCACCCGATATTTAAAACACTTAATCTCATTACCTTCTATTTATTGATAGTTTATCACTAAGGTAATGCGATGACTGTTCTTCCTATTTATTATGTTAATGCTTTTTCCTCTCAACCTTTTTCAGGAAACCCTGCAGCTGTTGTTTTGTTAGAAGAATGGTTACCTGATGACACCTTAATTACACTCGCGAGCGAAATAAACTTACCTGAAACCGCTTTTTTAGTTGGCGACCATATTCGGTGGTTTACACCAAAAATTGAAGTTCCTCTTTGTGGACACGCAACATTAGCTACTGCTTTTGTACTAAAAACGATAAAACAGTCCCCTGATGATCTCTTTAAATTCCAATCTCTTTCAGGTGAGCTCACAGTTTCTAGTCAAGGTTCTCTCTTTACACTAAATTTCCCAGCTATACCCGCAACATTAAATAACGATATAAAATCAGTGATTGAAGAAAAATTAGCATTACAAATAGATGAAATTTGGCAAGCGCATGATCGTTATGTTTGCTTTTTATCTGATCCTGAAACTGTCATTAACTACCAACCTGATTTCTCTCAAATTGCACAATTGCCTTTACCCGGCGTAATTATCACAGCTAAAGGCCACTCTCCTTTTGACTTTATCTCTCGCTTCTTTGCCCCCGTAAAAGGCGTAAATGAAGATCCTGTTACAGGCACATCACATTGTGTATTAGCACCCATTTGGAGTAATAAACTCAATAAAAAACAGTTACAAGCAAGGCAAGTTTCAAAACGAGGTGGAAATATCGACTGTGCACTAAAAAATAATCGTGTTTTACTGGCAGGAGAGGCGGTACTCTTTTTAACTGGTGAAATAACCTTTTAATTATGAGCGGGATAATCAGCCATTCATCTACTTTGCTTTCAATTTACTCTATTTTATACTGTGGGCAATTTCTCCCTACAGTATAAAAAGAAGGCTTTATTGTTATGTCCATCTCTGACTTATCTCCTGAATTACAAGATAAAATTAAAAATTCAATCACACGCGTATCTAAAGTCATATTCCCTACTACAACAAATCACCACTCAACACTCTTTGGTGGCACAGCATTAGCTTGGATGGATGAGGTTTCATTTATTACCGCCACCCGTTTTAGCCGGAAACGCCTAGTGACGGTTTCAACTGAAAAAATAAATTTTAATCACCCTATTCCATCGGGAACGATTATTGAATTAGTAGGTGAAGTTATTCGTGTTGGACGTACAAGTTTGACGGTAAATGTTTCTATTTTTCTTGAGGATATGTATGCAGAAGGTCGTGAAGAAGTGATCCATGGTCAGTTTAATTTTGTTGCGGTTGATCATGACGGAAAACCAACACCATTATTCGATAAATAATATCTTATAGAGAGATTTATTATACTTTTTATCTTTCTTAATTCAAAACTGCACTATTTTATTAAGTTTGTTATTATTTTTTAATAATAACAAAGTATTAAGAACATTAATTTAGATGGATATTTTTCAATCAAAACAAAATAACCAATAAAATCAATAGATAATAAGATTACTAACATGTAAGGCAAGAGTTATCCACAGTTAATGTGGATAACTGAATAAATCCAAAAATCAAAGAACACAGATTTTTGTTACTACAAATTCAATCTGACACAGAGTCAGTTTCCGTCCTACTATTGCACTTTCAGCAATAACAATATCCGTTGATTGTGAATACAATCGTCCCACTTCCAACGCTAATTCAATAGTGGGTTCAATCAGTAATATCACCCCGACATCTTCAATATCAACAGGAAAATCGGCAAAAGTGCTAAGCTGTGCCACTTGTTTTATCTTATTTTTAGCAATTTCTTGCGCTTTTTCCGTTGCAACTTGATTAACTCTTACTTGTTTTTCAAAAACACCACCACCAGAATGAAGATAGATCATAATTTACTCATTATAGAAAATAAAGGCTGTTATCTTTATTATTCAAATCAAATGTATAAAAGCCAGTAGATAAATAAAAAAGAAACAGCCTTATCCCAATTTTTTCATTCTAATGAACACAATACAAAAGTGCTTTACCAACCATAAGAAACACCGCCACCGACAACGCCACGATCTTCTGTATTCCATGAAGCAGAAACTCGGATAATGGCACTTTCTGTTATTTGATACTGAGCACCTGTTGCCAATGCATTCGCATCGCGATAATTACCCACTCCCACACCTAAACTAAATGTGTGATTAGTTACGTAAGGAATATTAGCCATCGCAGCGACAGAAGCAATACCCGCACTTGCTCTTTTATCTGCCTTATCAATTTTATTATCCATATTCTTAAGCGCAATATCATTATCAAGAAAGATATTCTTAAATTTATTATTGGTGTATTCATTTGCAATAGAGATAGAGTCATTTTTTGATTTTTCGATATATTCCTTCAACGATTCATCTCTTTCATTTATTAGTGAGTTAGTCACATAAATATACTCATTTCCTTTTTGGGTAACATAATTTTGATGCTCTTTGGTTAATTTCTCATTATTTTTTCCAATCAAACTTTCCATACCGGATGTTATTTTTCTGATCTCAATATCTGTATAACTATTAGCATTTTTTTCTGATGCATTAACCTGTCGAGTTGTTGAAAAAGTAATTTCATCTTTAATATTATTAACATGTTTAACTATTTTTTTATCATGCTCATTCACTTTAAAGTCCGTGTATTCCTTACTCTTATTTTCAGATTCAACAACTCTAGTGTTTATATTTTTTTCTATTCCTTCTTTCATATTATTAACTTTGTTATCAGTATATTGATTTGATTTTTTTTCTGCACTTTCAGCAAATTCTTTAGCCTTTAATTCACTTTCTTTTAAGACTATTTCATTTGCTTTTATAATATCGCCTTGTATTACTTTATTATTTTCATTTATCTGTTGAGTTGTTACTTTAATAACTGTATTTTTTTCTTGCTCTATCTTATTGTAAATAGAGGTATTATTGTCATTAATACGCTCATCTGTCTCAATAAGGATATTATCTTTTTCTTTCCTTAACTGAGAAACATTAACCGCATCAGTATCTTCTGTACCAGCTGCTACATTAATAATTTGTCGCTGATTTTTTTCACTGCCAATTGATAATGTATTATTGCGATTATTACTACTTTTATCGCCTAATATAATTGCATTACTTGCAGATCCTGAAGACTTACTACCAATAATAACTGAATTATCTGCTTTATCAGAAAGGCGACTACCGCTCCCTAAAATAACACCATTTTCAGCATTATTTATTGCCCCTTTCCCTATACTAATTGAATCTTTATTTTCACTATAAGCTTCTGTTCCAATAGAAAGAGAACCTTCGCCGATAGCCATAGCACCACTTCCCAACGATATCGCATTATCACCAATAGCTGTACTTTTATGACCTATTGCAGTTGCATTTTCACCTTCGGCTCCTGCATTAGCACCAATTGCTGTTGATTGATCAGAATGTGCCCACGTATTATATCCAACTGCCGTAGATTCATTACCATCAGCTTTACTATTCCCCCCTAATAAGGTTGTATTATTTGCATAAGATAAAGGTGATGATAATAATGAAACCACTAATAGTTTTATCTTAAAATCTTTATTTTTAATCATATCTACATCACTCCATAGTTAATAAACTCATATATAGAGTAATATGTATTTTATTTTTTACACGTTATATGACTTATGAAATAAACTAATAATGAATTGAAACTCTATTAATTAAAGATAATAACATCAAAATACAATTAACTTTATTATAAATAAAAACCATTACTTAATTTATATTTAAATAATAATCAATAACTAAAGAACATTGATAGAAAAAGGAAATGAAAGTTAAATAACCCCATTCATTATTTATAAAAAATAAAATATTTCTATTTTTGAGACAATGATCAAATAAAGAATATCTCTAATCTATAAATAACAATGCTATTTATTAAAAGAAATACTAAGTAGAACCCCTAAACTTATTTATGCTTAGGGGGGTAGTATTATTCAATAAATTGTGCTTCTGCAATTAATAATTTATCAATTGATGATTGACATAAAAGAGGTCTAAGTGTTTCAAATTTCTTTTCTGACCATTGGTAAATATTTAAAGATAAAAGTTGCTCAATAATCTTGGGTTCAAAACGATATTTAAGGTGTCGTGCAGGTATCCCTCCCACAATGCTATAAGGTTCAACATTTTTGGAAACAACACTATTAGCTGCAATAATAGCCCCTTCTCCAACCGTCACACCTGGCATTATCATTGCACGCATTCCTATCCATACACCATCATGAATATGAGTATCCCCTTTACCAATATAGGCTTCCTCAAGCTTATCCATAAAAGGATAAAGTGAGAACCAATCCATACGGTGAGTATGATTTCCACCCATTAATATAACCGCCTGTGCTCCAATACAGACATAATCACCAATATATAATTTATCAATTTCCCACAATGGCTCCCATTGCAGGCTAACTTCATCACCATAAAGATAACGAACAACAGAAGTTTCAAAACCATCATCCCAGCAATCACTGTAATAACTGTGTTGCCCTTTAATGATAATGTTTTTATTTTTAACTGTTTCGTGCAAATATTCTACGCGCGACCAATGTTTATTTTTCATGATATGACTCGCAATAAATTTAATGAGTCATCAAAGAATGCTTAAATTCTCTGATGATGTGTTCGCATTCAAAACACATCGTCTTAAGCAATCCTTGGTTGAAGCAATAAGTTCTTCTTTTTCATCTTGTTTACGACCAATTTATACCACGCAATACGCTATGCTTGCAGTTTATCCATATCATCATAAAGGTTATTAAAGAAAAAGCCACGGATCGCCTTAATAGTATCCCTCTAGTTATTCCCCCGTGGCTTGATATCACTATTTAAAAAAGTCTTTACTACCATGAGGTGCACAACGTAAATATTGAGGAGCAACGTTGATGGTTTGTTTGAGTTTTTCCGCCGCATGCCAAGGCCAACGAGGATCATAAAGAATACCTCGGCCTAAAGCGATAAAGTCAGCCTGCTCTGTAAGTAAAATCGCTTCAGCTTGTTCTGGCTCGGTAATTAAACCAACAGTAATAACAGGTAGCTGCGTTTCATTATAAATTGCTTGAGCAAATGGCACTTGGTAATTAGGTCCTAGTTTTATTTCTTGTTTTTCTGATAACCCGCCAGAAGAAACATGAATATAATGGCAACCTAATTCTTCAAGATGTTGTGTTAACGCAATAGCACTTTCTAAATCCCAGCCACCTTCAACCCAATCTGTTGCAGAAATTCTGACACCCACACAAACATTATCAGAAACTGCATTTTTTACAGCGATAAAGACATCCACTAATAATCGACTACGATTATTGAAATCGCCACCGTATTGATCTGTTCTGTGATTTGATAATGGAGATAAGAATTCATGCAATAAATATCCATGTGCACCGTGGATCTCAATAACATCAAAGCCTGCTGATTCAGCTCTTTTAGCTGCATCAACAAAAGCTTGTTTTATTTCTTCAATTTCATCAATATCCAAGGCATGAGGCTGATGATTATTTCCAAAAGGAATTTCTGAAGGTGCAACTTTTTGCCATCCATTAGGAGAATCTGGCGCTAATGATGCTCCACCATTCCAAGGTAAATCAGTCGATGCTTTACGTCCTGCATGTGCAATCTGTATACCCATTTTTGCAGGTGAATATTGCTTAATATTATCAACAAGTTTTTTTAATTCACTGCCATGTTGATCAGACCAAATACCTAAATCTTTATAACTAATACGACCTCTAGGCTCAACTGCTGTCGCTTCAACAATTACTAACGATGCACCAGACAGTGCTAGTTGCCCATAGTGTATAGTGTGCCATGCTGTCGGGTAACCTTCTTGTGCTGAATATTGGCACATAGGTGCAACGATAATGCGGTTGTCTAACTGATGGGGGCCTAATTTTTTAGGAGAGAACAACAAGCTCATTTAAAGCCTCCTGCTACCAATAAGAATTTATGCAAAGAAAAATATCTTCACACTTGTATATACCATTTAACTATACAAGTTTAAGGCTATCGGATCTTATACATTTAGGCGATGGTTTACTTCACATTGTGAAAAACAAAAAGATCAGCATCAATTACTGATCTTTTTGTTAATTAATCATTAGATTTGACAGGTTGCACCAATAAGTAAAAATGAGAAAACACAATATGGTTCTCTCGCCTTTTCCTACCAATCTCTTGTTGCAATTAATTCTTCTATATCAGCATTTTCAAACCCATATTCATCCGCGATGAAGCCAAAATCTTCAGCAATACACTCTCTTGCTACTGTTTCAATTTCGCTCTCTTCTTCATAGAATTCTTCTGCTAATTCATTAAATTGATCTGTTGTTTCTTGCGTTAAAATATAAAGTTCTGACAAATTTTTAGGTGAAGTGGCTTCTATTTTTACACAAAGCGCTTTTAATAAATCTTGCCCTTTCTTTACAAGGTGTGTGGGGTAATAATTATCATTGTCCATTTCTTTTAAAAAAGAATGCGTGGCGAGTACTTTATTTTTAATCATGAATAACATCCTTATCTAAGTATTTATCTTAAGGTCATTAAAGTGCACTTATTATCTTAATTACAGAAAAGTATATTACGTTTCTTAATTAAATGTCTCGCTTTTATTTCTATGAATTTATAGAATTCTGCCCAGCAAATAGAAAATAGGCAATGAATTAAAATGACTAAAAAAATACGATTTATCTTTCTTTTTTTGACTATTGCACTACTCTCTTTTATGATCATTTTAAAATATTTAGAAAGCTCACCTTTAGCAACATGGCATTTCTATGGTAATAACGGTGAATATGTTACAGGTCATTACTACCCACCAGCAGAAGATAATGCAACAGATACCGTGATATCCATTCCAGAAAAACCAACTAAAGAAGGTTTAACAATCACGCATTGGGATAATTGTAACATTGATCTGAATATCGATAATAAAACGCTTTCTATTTCTTATTTTAATAATGGCCTTATCCAAGCTTCATTATCAACAAAAGATACATCTGATATTACATTAACTGAGCTGTATTTTTATCAACCTGATGATATGCATTGGTCGATAAATCGATTAAAGGATGGAACATACAAGGGTTGGATTTGGGATAATGTTGCAAATCAGCTTATTTCCGTCCGTTATCAGGAAGATAAAACAACAATTATTGACGGCACAAAATATACATTAATGCCAGAAAGTTATTGGTTATTTCAACATTGGGCTAATGGTATGTTAGTGGAAGAGTACACATTAGATGATTTACCAGCAAAAGATGGCTTTATCCCTGATATAGATAAACAAAGACTGGCTCACGCAAAAGCAGAACTTCAAACTACGGTAAATGAATTGGTGGTGCCATTAAATTTACCATTTAACTTAATGTTGTGGGATAACTCACTTTGTAAGTTATAACATCATGTGAAATGCTCCCAGAGGGTTGGGAGCATTTCTGACACAGAATGATTTAATTTATACTAAATAACACCATCTAATTTCATATAAATTCCTTTTATTAAAAATTAAATTCCTTTCAAGTAGTTAAGGTTTACTGCAAGAGTATAGATGAATAAAGTAAATAATTTAAATCTAATAAAAATGTTGCACAACAGGGATATATTAAAACATCTATTTACTTTCAATAAAAGAATAAGACATCAATTTAATATTTATATTACTCAATGAAATCAATATTTTATATTTAGATTATTTTAAAAGTAAAACCTTATTTATTGAATATCGATTTATAATAGACTTCACTTTTAAATCTAAAGTAATTTAAACAAAGTATTTAAGTTACTTTAGCATAATAGAGCGAGATATTTATTATTCACATTAAGTTTATTACACAAATTCTATCTAAAATAAATCTTTAAAATTAACATTAAATGCCTTAACGCGATAAACATGAAATAAGTAGCATACTTATCTCAATCTGTTCCTAAAAACTCCAGTCATTTATTTTTAGTAAAACATATTAAATAAAAATTTATCTTACATTAAGAGTTCATTAATCACACCTTACTTTGTATTTTATTATATTGCTCAATTTTTATTTGGCTCTTATACTTTCTTAAGACAATTTTAGATAGGTATTATCATGAATATTTTATTGGTTGAAGACGATTTACAACTCGGAAAAGCACTTTGTCGCGGGCTTGAAATTGCGGGTTTTCAGCCATGTTGGGTCAGATTGCTTGCAGATGCTCGTGTTCAATTAAGTCAGCGTCCTTTTGATTTAATGCTATTAGATTTAGGCCTACCTGATGGTGAAGGGCAAGATGAACTAATTTCACTTAGAAAAAATGGCGAAAAAATTCCGATTATCATTTTAACTGCCCGCACTCAAATTGATAATTTAGTACAAACATTAGATTCAGGTGCAGATGATTTCTTACCAAAGCCTTTTGCTATGCCAGAACTGATTTCTCGCGTAAAAGCGGTTAGTCGTAGAATGGCCGGTTTTTCTTCACAAATATGGTCTATTGGCAATTTACAACTTAATCCAGCAAACCATCAAGTCACTTTAAATGACGAATTGCTTTTATTATCTGGTAAAGAATATCAACTATTATATGAATTAATGCGTAATACTGACAATGTGGTGCGTAAATCAGAGTTGGAACAACGTTTATTTGGTTTAGACGATAAAATTGAAAGCAATTCCCTTGAAGTGCATATGCATAATTTACGGAGAAAAATAGGCAAAGAACGTATTATCACGGTTCGTGGCGTAGGTTATTTATTAAAAAAAGAAACTAATTAAATGAAGATCCGCTCCTTCTTTATTTACACCATAGTCCTTCAGATTATCTCCATAGTTATGCTTTGGGGCGTTTGGTTAGCTTGGATACAATTTGATTATCTTGCCGAGTTCGAAAAAGTTTATAACAAACAGCAAGAAATTATTGCCAAGGGTTTTGCTAATACCTTAGAGATTGTGGCTGACCAACCTGAAGTTATCAAAGAAGTCGCTCATAATTTACAAGGCATGTATATCGATGCCATGCTTAATGGTGAAGATGATGAACTACAATATCTACCATGGTTTATTGCCTTAGATGAAAATAATACGCTGATTTATACTAATCGTCCTGAGTTGCCTATCCCTACAAGAGTACTCTCATTAGCATCAGAAAAAGTGTCTGTCGCTGGTGAAAAGTGGATACTCTCTTTTAGTTGGGGAGAAAAACATAAAATAAAAGTCTTTATTGGTGAATCCGTTGAAGACAGAGGCCATGTTATTGGTAACCCTGTTGAAGGCACCTTTATTCCTTTCTTATTTATTCTCGCAACTGTTATTTTTGCAATCTTAATTACCGCTTATTTTAGTTTACGCCCTTTAAGACAAGCTGCTGAACTTATTTCTAATCGCAAACCGCGTAATTTAACACCAATTAATGTAAGCCAGCAATTTAAAGAAATTCGCCCTATCTTTAAAGAACTAAACCAATTAATGGCCAGAATTGATGCGGCCAATATTCGTGAAAAACAATTTATGGCAGATGCAGCTCATGAGTTAAGAACACCAATAGCTGCAGTTATTGCTCAATTACACCTACTCTCCTTAGTCGATGATCAGCAAGAGCGAGAAGAAATTATTGATGATATGAAACAATCTCTTGATAGAGCTGCGGCTCTTTCTCATCAATTAATTGATTTGGCTCGATTAGAATGTGACAACTTCCCATTAAAAATAGAATCTCTTGATATCTATAACGTCATTGGAAATGCAATAGCACAACGCGTTCCTTATGCGATTTCTAAAAATATTGAATTATCACTTAATGAAGGGCACGCTTTAACGCTGAAAACCGATAAACAAGCATTACTCTCTATATTTAATAATCTACTTGATAATGCCATAAAATATTGCCCTAAAGGTAGCCAAGTGGAGGTTACTATTGAGAATAAATACGCAGAAGGTATTCATGTTATCGTGCGTGATAATGGCCCAGGTGTCGCAAAAGAGCATATCAATGCTCTATTTTCACGTTTTTATCGCGTTCCTGGCTCTAACGAAACAGGTAGCGGATTAGGTCTATCTATTGCACAAAATCTCGCTAATAAAATTCAAGCATCATTAATTATTACTGAAGGGCTAAATAATAAAGGGATTGGTTTTATTATTGTTCTACCTTTAGAAGTGAAATCATCAGATAGTGATTAATAGATAAATTAATAATATTCCAGAGTACAGGAGGTCATTATACCTCCTTTTTATTACCGTGATGAGGCACTAACGGACGTCATACCCAAAGATTAATTAACCAACGTAGGCCTGCTGTTACTATTGCTGCACTAAGCACAATTATAATAAAAGGCTTTTTCTGCCAAGTAAGTACACCCGCTACACCAACACCAATAATTTTTGAAATATCAGCAAGTTGGCCACCATCAAAAAATGTCGATGTTATCGCTACCGAAAACAGAATAACAATTGCCGATAATGAGAGGATCTCTTTAACTCTCTCTGATACCTCCGCTTTATTATTGAGTAATATTCCCGAAAGACGCATAGTGTATGTACCAACAGCAAGAATAATAATTCCTGTAATAATTGAAGCGGTGGACATTATACTTTCCTTATCACAAACAATACGCCTAATAACGATAACAAAACGGGGATCCCAGCAGGGAGGAATAATGTGGTTGCAAGTGCAATAATGCCTCCTATTATTGCAGCATGACGTGTTAGCTTATTTTTTAATGCAGGTAAACTTAATGCGAGAATGATCGCCGGAAACATCGCATCCAACCCTAGCATCTTTATATCTACAATAAATGACCCCAAGTAAACACCAATCATGGTTCCTAAAGGCCAAACAAATAAAATCCCTAATCCACAAGCCCAAAACGCTAATTTATTTTGTTCAGCAGTACGTTGAGATAAACCAAATACAAC
This sequence comes from Proteus faecis, assembly GCF_003144395.1. Classification (GTDB taxonomy): domain Bacteria; phylum Pseudomonadota; class Gammaproteobacteria; order Enterobacterales; family Enterobacteriaceae; genus Proteus; species Proteus faecis. The sequence goes on from NZ_PENZ01000009.1 coordinate 26,976, forward strand.
ACTCTCATCATTTAATATATGAAAACCTAATAATGATTTAAGTCCCTTTCCGGGTAAATCCTTTACTGCTAGACTAAAAGGAATATGTCGTGCGTTAACCATTAATCCGGCAAGAGCTGCATATATTGCACTTCCTCCCATCGCTACAACACCAATAAAAAGAAATTCAGAAGCTCCCGCTAAAACAAAAATGGATAACACCAACGGCACCCAAAAATCAAAGCCTTGGGTATGAGCTAAAGCGCCATAAGAGATACCGACAATACCATCAGCTAATGAAACAAGCACAATATCTCTAAGTACGTTATTATCAAGACGACTGTTAATTTGCATAAAGTATAGTATTTTTTATCGAACACTTCGTTCATTATGTTGAACGATTGGTTTTTTTGCAAGATGATTTTTGAAGGAAGCTATGATGTCATCGCCTTGTGCGCCTATTGAAATTATTTCTCAAGCACTGACTAGAGAAAGAAAAAAAGCGGGTCTTTCACTTGCTGAAATAGCAAGACGAGCTGGTGTTGCAAAATCAACATTATCTCAACTAGAAGCTGGACAAGGAAACCCAAGTATTGAAACACTTTGGGCAATTTGTGTTGCGTTAAATATCCCTTTTTCTCAACTTATTTCAGCCCCACAATCTGAAATCAAAGTTATTCGCAAAGGTGATGGCTTTAAAATTAGTGCCGAAAAAGCGTATTACCATGCTTTTTTACTATCATCCTGTCCTGTCGGTGCAAAACGCGATATATACACCGTGATTGCACAACCAGGAAAAGACAGAGTATCAGATCCTCACAGTAAGAATGTCACTGAACATATTATTATTATTAGTGGTAGTGCAATGGTGGGAACTTTAGATAATCAGCAAGAATTAAAACCCGGTGATTATATTTGCTATCCTGGCGATGTCACTCATGTATTACGCGCTTTAGAGCCAGACACAACTGCCGTTATGATTATTGAACATCATAATTAATATAAAGAAACGAATTAACAGAGTAAAATTATTAATTTACCGCACTGCTATATAGTAATAAAAATCTGAAAGCAGTGCGATAAATTTGATAAAAACATCTGTCTAGTCAATTATTTTTTAAGTGCTTTATCAAGATAAATCTCTCGTAACCGTTGGGATAACTGCCCAACTACACCTTGATTGATATCTTGATTATCGATTGAAATAACTGGCCAAATTAATGTAGTCGCTGAGCTAATAAAAGCTTCTTTGGCTTTTTTCGCCTCATCAAGTGTAAATCGGCGCTCGATTATTTTAAGCCCTTCTTCTTGCGCTAATTGAATAATCGCTTGGCGTGTAATACCGGGTAAAATATCCTGACTCAGTGGCCGAGTAATGATTTCATTATTATGATTAACAATAAAGAAATTACTTGAACTACCTTCTGTTATATAACCTTCTTTAATTAAAATGGCATCATCAGCACCTTGTTGATGTGCTTGATGTTTAGCTAAGCAAGCCGCTAACAGGGCAACTGTTTTTATATCACAACGCTGCCAACGAATATCTTCAACACTGATCACTGAAATCCCTTCTTTTGCATTAGGGTGATTAACCACTGTTGAATGTTGAACAAAAGCCACTATTGTAGAAGAGACGGATGAAGGCGGAAAATCAAAAAAACGAGAGGAATCTGTACCTCGAGTTATTTGCAAATAAATAAGCCCTTCATGAAGATTATTTTTTTCAATAAGCTGATGATGAATATGAATTAATTGATCTTTGGTAATGGGTATCGATAAACCCAATTCTTTACATGATCGTTGTAATCGTTGGAAATGCCCGCTAAAGTCGATTAATTGACTATCGATAACCGCAGTAACTTCATAAACTGCATCTGCAAATAAAAAACCACGGTCAAAAACAGATATTTTAGCCTGTTCTCTAGGTACAAAGTGACTGTCTACATACACTATATCAGACATTTTACCTCCGCTATAAACTTGATTGATTTTTGATTTAACTTACCACCTTACTCCATCAATTTTATATTTCAAAGATGGTTTACCTACCTTCATACCTCTTTTAATTATATTTTTATTTAAAGAAATCATGCCATATAAGCAAAAATTGCTATAATTTAACTTATATACCAAACATAAGGATAAAGAGGTTACTATGTTAGATATTAATAAAAATAATCTCTCTCAGCTAACAGAGAAATTGGTGAAGAAACAATGCACTTTAATGAACGTTATCGCTATACTGGGTTTTATCGCTGGTTTTATCTGTATTATTAATCCTCTCTCTTCAGGTATTGTTATCAGTGTATTACTCGGTATTGTTTTTTTTGCTTGTGCAATATCCACTATTATTGCGGGTTTTAATAGTCAGCTCTATTCCGGTTGGTCAATGCTAATTACGTTATTAGCGGGTTTTATTTACCTTCTTTTAGGCTATATCTTTATTACTGATCCATTGCAAGGTATGCTTAGCCTCGCCTTTTTTATCGGCTTTCTATTTATTTTTGCTGGGATATTGCGCCTAAATGTTGGTTTCAAACAAATTAAAGATAATTTTTATGGCTGGTTCAATATATTAGTGGGTTTTTTAGACTTCGTTATCGCCTATTTCTTAATTGCTTTTGGTCCTGAAACCTCTGTTGCATTAGTTATGGCATTGATTGGTATACAACTTATTTTAAGTTCTATCACAATACTATCGATAACCAGTGCAATAAAAAGAATGACGCACTAATTGACTATTTAGTAATAATAATCTTATTGATTAAATATAGATTAAGAGCCACATAAAGTGGCTCTTAAGTAGAAAACAGAATAGATTATTATTAAGCACAAGGTAAACGCAGAGATACCGTATACATATTCTCTCCACACAGGTAACAATTTCCCGTTTTTTCAAAGACCATCACCTGAATACCGAGTTGTCCTACTTCAATGTTAGGCAATGCATCCGCCAAAATACTCTCTAATGCAGGCTCAACAATTTCAACCATATTAATAGGATCATTATTAGGTGTTGTATCGTGCAAGAAATTCCCTAAACGAGGATCATCAGCGTAGATTTCTAATGTTGAGCGATAGACCAATGTTCTTTCACTGTTATTTATCTTAGAGTAACCATTATAGATGATAACCATTTTTTGGATATTCATCTTCGCTACACGATTTTTAATTTGTAAACATAAAGAAGGTACAAGCCTAATATTGACAGAATTAAAGTAACGATCGCAAATCTGAGGAATAATGACACTAATACAAGGTTTTGGCGCAATATTCTTAATTTGCTTACTACACTCCCCCGTTAAAGAGTTATCAACAATAATACGCTCACGTCGAGAAAAACAGATATTATCGAAGATATCAACCGTAAAGAAAGAAATATAATGAATACCATTTGTTAATAATTGATTTTCTAATTTAACAGAGACTGCTGATTTATCAGTACATGGCAACATCTTAAGTTGATCATTAAAATAAAATCCAACTTGTGTGCTTTCACTAATATCACGACCTAAAATAAGATTAGCGTTAACGCAATAATTCTCACTATGATAGCTAAGAATACCATTTAATGTTGCAGGCACTTTTGGAGAAGGCAATTTCTCCGTTGTCATTTCAACATAAAAATCTCTTGATTTAATTGGTTTAGTTGGATCTTCGCTATTTTCAGTTTCAGCATGAAAGATAGCAATTTGTTTAGGTTCACTCTTTTTAAATTTGACTTTAAAATTTGCAATACCGTATTTGTTCGTTTTGCCAATATTACTTAGTTCACCATCAGCATTATAAATTTCTGGCTCGACTGCTAATGTACTATTCTCTACATCGTAAGTTAATTTGACTTCTTTATTTTGAACATCTTCACCTTCTTTATCTTGAAGATGTGCCACAAAACTTTTAGACACACTTTCCCACTGACTTGGCCATTGCATCGATTCTGAACGTATTGTCAGTAAGTCATCAAATTTTTCACAATTAGACGCTGAACAATCGGTGTTAGGATTGGTTTTAGGTGGGGTAACACGAATTTGTATCGGCGTTGCGTAATAAACCCTATTTTCATCATCTTCATCTTTTAAGATTAATTGTAATGATGCCACACCATTTCGATTACCCGTTAAAGAGATCTCTGTTTTACTGTCATCGACTATCGTAATGTAGACATCTTTGTTATTTGGCAAAATTAAAATGCCTTTCGGACTCGTACGCCATTCGGCTAAACGTAGGTTAATCCCCGTGACAACCACCTCATATTTGATAACTCGATTCATTTTAACTTCGTTATCAGGATCATCAGGAGATGATTTTATCTGATTAAATTTAATTTCCACATTAGGATCAATTACGACTTGAGAATCATCATCATAAACAAGTGGTGTCGGTGCTATTGCGTCTTTCTCACCTTGTAAAATTTTTTGTAAACGTTCTTCTTTTGTTTCGATATTCATTGAGTGATTTCCTTTCTTTTCCGATTCCATGTTTAGCTTAAAGCAAAAAAATCGAGTGAAAATTACAATAGAAAAAAGTCAACTAAGCATTGTTAATAGAAAAAAACAAAAAAACACCATATAAACAATAAGATAAAGAATTCCCCAAGCATCTTTCATCTATGGAAACGATAAAAAACACTTTTAACATAAAAAATAATTTAAAATTTAAAATATTTTTGTATATAGCTATTGACTGTTATGAAAATGTGATTAAAATCAATCTTAGAAAATATTTGTGACACGAATCACATTTTATTAATAGGATACTTAATATGAAATCAATGACTTCTTTTATTACTAATCTGCACCAAGTTGTTGTAAAATTATCTTCAACTCGTTTACTGTAATTATTTGATTTATAAATAAAATACAGCATAAAGCCAGAAATAGCACCCTCATCGCACAAAAGACTATTTCTGGCTTTTATTCACTCTACTGCGCTTATTTACCATTTCACTTACCCTCGCATTTTTCGTAACAAAAAATTCACCTTATTGAACTAAGCTCTCTTTTCTATACTCTTAATATACAACCCGCATTAACTATGAGGATATTTTATGCAGCAGCAACTGCTTACATGGATACGTCAATTTAATGAAGAGTACGCCCAAATTGCTTCTCTCCTACTCGTTTTAGCCATTATTTTTCTTGTCGCAATCATTCTCCATTTTATTTTGCACAGGCTGGTCTTGCCTAAAATTTCCAAGGCAATAAGTCAATACGATCAGAAATGGCAACTTTCTCTAGAAATAAATAAGCTATTTAGTCGTTTTGCTTTTTTAATCCAAGGTATTGTTGTTAATATCCAAGCGCTAGTGTGGATGGGATCGGGTAAAACCCAAGAAATTCTCACCACCAGTGCCCAAGCCTGGTGCTTAATTTTTGGCTTGTTGATGCTTTTCTCTATTATGGATCTCTGTATGCAGATCATGAGAAATTCATCCTCATTTGGCCGATTACCATTAAAAGGTATTTTTCAAAGCTTAAAACTCGCCGCCTCGGTGCTGATTGGGATAATGATTATTTCCCTACTTATTGGCAAATCCCCTCTTATTTTACTCAGTGGTTTAGGCGCCATGACGGCGGTGTTAATGTTGGTGTTTAAAGATCCTATTATGGGATTAGTCGCCGGCATTCAATTATCTGCAAACAATATGATAAGTCTTGGTGACTGGCTAGAAATGCCTAAATATGGAGCTGATGGCGCTGTCATTGATATTAGTTTAACAACCGTTAAAGTGCGTAATTGGGACAATACGGTTACAACGATTCCCACTTATTCTCTCATTTCAGATTCCTTTAAAAACTGGCAAGCAATGACAAAATCAGGAGGACGTCGTATTAAAAGAAGTCTTGCTCTTGATATTAACAGCATCCATTTTTTAGATAAAAAACAAATTGATAATCTAGAAAAGGCTCATTTGTTAGCGCCTTATATAAAAAATAAAGAAAGTGAAATTAACCAATTCAATTCCACTTTGGATAATGAATGTCAAATACCATTAAACCAACGTGGCATGACCAATATTGGAACCTTCCGTGCGTATGTTGAAGCCTATTTAAAAAACCATCCTAATGTCCATAAGCAAATGACAATTATGGTAAGACAATTAGCACCAACTTCGGATGGGCTTCCCATTGAAATTTATGCCTTTACGAACACCACTGTTTGGGTTCAATACGAGGCAATTCAATCAGATATATTTGATCATATCTTTGCTATTTTGCCTCAATTCGGCTTAAGGGTTCACCAGTCTCCAACAGGAAATGATGTAAGAGCACTCAGATTTCCTGTCGAAAATAATCCTCAATAAATCATTTTCGTATTAAGTAAAAAAGAAGAGTCATTCTTCTTTTTTACTTTTCTTATTAACAAATATTTTTAATCTCTTATTTTGTTATTATGTTAACAATCTTGTTTTTCTCTATATTTATGAAAAACGATATGTTATTTTTTACATATCGATTGATTGTTAATTCCTATTTATTTGATATTTTATTTACCACTAAAGTGGTATTAACTAGAAATTGTAACCATTTGTTTAATAATTATTTTTTTATATAACGTTATTAACATTTTTTATATTGATATAAATCATTATAGGTAGAAGGGTTATAACTTAACATATATATACAACTTTACTTGTTGTGAAAAATGTTAGGGTAATGTCAATGTCAAAAATTAAAAATAATACTTCTATTACTGAAATGAGTCGGCGTGGATTCATTCAGTCTGCAGCTGTTATTTCTGGTGCAGCTGCTGTTGCAGGAACGGTTTCATTACCATTCGCTGCTAATGCTCAAACTCCCCAGGGGATCCGCCCTGATGAGACATCTGAAACTATCAAATACAGTGCATGTTTAGTGAACTGTGGTAGTCGTTGTCCATTAAAAGTGCATGTGAAAGATGGCGTTATTCGTCGTATTTCTAATGAAACGATGTATGACGATTCAACATTTGGTCTTCACCAAATTCGCCCGTGTCTGCGTGGTCGTTCTGTACGCTGGAAAACATATAACCCAGATCGTTTAAAATACCCAATGAAGCGTGTTGGTAAACGTGGTGAAGGTAAATTTGAGCGCATTTCTTGGGATGAAGCCACTTCAATCATCGCGGAAAAATTAAAATATACCATCGAAAAATACGGTAATGAGTCCATTTATTACCAATATGGTACAGGCTCTACTGGTGCGAACTTACACGGTAGAACAGCATGTAAACGCTTATTAAGTACTGTTGGTGGCTTTTTAAGTGACTATGGTACTTATTCATACTCTCAATTAACCGGTATTGTGCCTTATGTTTACGGGGACATGTTGGAATCACTGTTAACAGAAATTGAGAATTCAGACTTAGTCGTGATGTTTGGTCATAACCTTGCTGAAACACGTATGTCTGGTGGTGGTCAATTCTATGAAACGTTAAATGCGTTAGATAAAAGCAAAAGTAAAGTTATCATCATCGATCCTCGTCGTACTGACAGTGTGACAACATTAGGTGCCGAATGGATCCCAATTTATCCAGGTACCGATGCTGCGTTAGTCGCTGCATTAGGTTATGTGATGATCCAAGAAGGCATCACCGATGAAGACTTCTTACGCGAATATTGTGTCGGTTGGGATAAACAAACATTACCAGCATCAGCACCTGAAAATGGCTCTTATAAAGATTATATTTTAGGTAATGGTCCTGATGGCATTGCAAAAACACCTGAGTGGGCAAGTAAATTAACGGGTATTTCTGTTGATCGTATTATCCAATTAGCACGTGAAATTGGTGGTGCAAGAGCTGCGTGGATCTCTCAAGGTTGGGGTATCCAGCGTACCTCAAATGGTGAGCAGGCATGTCGCGCGATTATGATGCTACCATTAATGTCAGGTCACATTGGCCGCCCTGGTACGAATACAGGTTGTTGGGGTGGTAACGTTGCTTATCCAGTTGCAAGCTTTGCTCTGCCTAATCCAGTTAAGACGTTGATCCCAACATTTATGTGGTCTGAAGCAATTGCTCGCGGTGATCAACTGACCAGCAAAAATGCGGGTGTCAGAAATAAAGATAAACTTGATACAGGCATTAAATTTATGTGGTGTTATTCCAGCAACGTGATTGGTAACCAACACGCTGACTTGAATAAAACGCATGATTTACTGCAAGATGAATCAAAATGTGAGTTTATTTTAGTGTGGGATAACCACATGACCCCTTCTGCAAAATACGCAGATATTTTATTGCCAGATGTGACAACTGTTGAGACTAACGATCTTATCAATAACTCTTACGCAAGTGGCGCTTACCACTATGTTGTCCGTTTACAAAATGCGATTAAGCCACTTTGGGAAAACCGCCCTTGTTATGATGTCTTAACAGACATTGCCGAAAAAATGGGCACCAAAGAACAATTCACTGAAGGACGTACTTACGAAGAGTGGATTGAATATTGCTATAACCAAATGCGTGAGAAAAATCCAGCGTTGCCTACATTTGCAGAAACTAACGATGTAGGAATTATCGATCGTAAATTACCTAATCGTAATCAATACGTTGCACTTGAAGCATTCCGTCAAGATCCTATCGCTAATCCATTAAAAACAGCGTCAGGTAAGATTGAAATTTATTCTGAAAAATTGATGCAAGATACTGAAGGCTGGGTTTTACCTGAAGGCGACCGTATCCCTGCAATTCCAGAATATTGTAAGAATGAAGAAGGCGTTGAAAACGTTAAGCTTAAAGAGAAATTCCCTCTGCAAATGACCGGTTTCCACGACAAAGGCCACGTTCACTCAAGCTACTATAACGTCGCTATGTTACGTGAAGCTATTCCGCATCAATTCTGGTTAAACCCAATTGACGCAGCTGAACGCGGATTAAAATCTGGCGATATTGCTGAGATTTATAATGATCGTGGTCGTTTAAATATTCTCGTTAAAGTGACAGATCGTGTATTACCTGGTGTGATTGCAGTACCGCAAGGTGCATGGCGTTCACTTGATACAACAGGTGTAGATACAGGTGGATGTATTAATACATTAACAAGCTGGCACCCATCGCCGTTTGCTAAAGGAAATCCACAACATACAAACCTTGTTGAAGTGAAACGTGCATAAGGAGTTAACTCATGAAGCAATATGGTTTTTATTTTGACTCCACTAAATGCACTGGCTGTAAAACCTGTCAAGTCAGTTGCAAGGATGAAAAAGATTTAGATTTAGGCCCTAAATTCCGTCGTGTTTATGAATACGGTGGTGGTAGCTGGGCAAAACAGGACGGGATCTGGACACAAAATATCTATAGTTATTATTTATCCATTTCTTGTAACCATTGTTCAAATCCGACTTGCGTTGCAGGTTGCCCAACGGGTGCTATGCATAAACGTGAAGAAGATGGTTTAGTGGTTGTTAACCAAGATATTTGTGTGGGTTGTCGTTATTGTGAATTACGTTGCCCTTATGGTGCACCACAATTCGATGAGAAGAAAAAACTCATGTCTAAGTGTGATGGTTGCTACGAACGTGTAGCACAAGGCATGAAACCGGTTTGTGTTGAGTCTTGTCCTCAACGTGCACTTGATTTTGATGATATTGAAGTGATCAGAGCAAAACACGGTACTGAGTGTGGTATCGCACCAATGCCTGATCCTAGCTTGACCAATCCAAATATCGTGATCAAAGCACACAAAGAAGCGAAGCCTTCTGGTGATAAAACCGGTTCAGTTCAAAATGCGGCGGAGGTATAAACCATGCATGAACTTCCTCTAGTCTTTTTTACTGTTTTAGGTTCATCAGCAGCAGGTCTGTTTCTTATTGCTTATATCAGTAAAAAATTAGGTCAAATTGATGAAAACCAACTACGTAATGCAAATATTTTAGCCTTGGTTTTAACATTAATTGGCTTAGGTATTGGTGGATTACACGTTGGTCAGCCACTGCGTTTTTTCAATATGCTTTTAGGCGTTGGCCGTTCTCCAATGAGTAACGAAGCGTTTTTAAGTGGTGTGTTTACAGGTTTTGCTTTTGCCACTGTCGCACTCACTATAATGAAAAAATGGAAAGGCTTACGTGAAATTTGTAACCTATTTACCGTTGTTTTTGGTCTAGCATTTGTTTGGTCTATTCCGCAAATTTATCATATTCCTACAATTGCTAACTGGAATACAAACTACACGACATTGCAATTCTGGATGACGCTGTTAGTTGGCGGTGGTGTATTAGCAATGGCAACAGGTGCTCGACGTTTAGGTGCATTGTCCTTTATTATTGGTGCCATTATTACTTTTGCTACTCGCTCTGGCTATGTTAGCTTCCTTGGCTTTACAGGCCCAGAACTCAGTGCTGATCAATCTCTATTTTGGGGATTCCAATTAGCAGTATTAGCATTAGGTGTGGTTATCGTAGGATTTACTGCTGTAAAAGCACAAGCATCAAAAATGACGCTAGCAACTTGTGCTGCTGCGGTCATTATTGCTGAGTTGTCAGGTCGTATCGCCTTCTATAATTTATGGCATATTACAATGTAATCTTGACGTTATGACTGATTAATCAGTTATAAAAAAGAAACAAAAATGCATACCCGAAAAAGGTATGCATTTTTTTAGAATGAAGAACCAGGTTGCTGCAAAAAGTCTAATTCTTCAGGTGTAGATGTTCGTCCTAAAATTTCATTACGGTGAGGATAGCGACCATATTTATCAATAATTTCTTTGTGTCTTAATTCATATTGATAAGTATTGTCATCATTAAGCTGAGAAAACAAGATAACCGCATCTTGATGAATTTTAGGGGATTCTGAATGCATAAATGGCATGATCATAAACTTACGTTTAACCGGTGTTAATGTCAGATACTCAGGTAACCTGATAGCTTCTTGCGCTAAGATTAATGCCATATTATCTTGGGCAAAAGCTTTTGGCGTATCTCGCCAAATATTACGTGAGAATTGATCAAGAATAATCACCTCAGCTAAACGCCCTTCTATCGTTTCTCTCCATGATGCCAACTCGCCACGACTCGCGCTTAAACATAATTCACCAAATCTACGGCTAATTTCTTTATCAAACTGAGGATCTTTTTTAAACCATTGCTCTGGTGTGCATTCTTCAAACCAAAACGTCAAAGTTGATTGATAAGGGATCATAAAAACTACCACGCTAGTTGTTTATTAATCAAAACAGCGTTTATTTTCTTTACAATAAACGTCATTGACAGGTTACTACTTTTATAAATTACCATTTTAATATAGCAACAGCTATTAACCTCTATCTGAAAAGAATATAAAAATAAATCCCCTTTTCAATCTTAAAGGGGATTTTTAAATGCTTCCCAGCTAACGCTTATATCCATTAAGTCGCGCCATCCATAAGCCAAATTATCTACAAGTATGTATAAAATGGCATTCACTCCATTTATTACATTCTGTCGATATCATGATGTAATATAACTAACCTGCGCATTTACAAACATCAAATTTATCTCTTCATTACTATCCTGCCTTAAAAATCAGCATTTAAAAATTTTATTTTTTATAGTGAAACCACTAAAAAAGATCTATGTCGTTTTGTTCTATTTTTAGTAACCATCATTTTAGACAATAAAGATTGTTATAAATAACAATTATAATCAATATGTTATATTTCTATTTTTTATTTTTTAGCTTTAACCTTGTTATTATCTTGTGTGATTAAACCCAAAAGCAAGCAGAGATCAAAAGTGAGATAAATGTTTAAAATTTGCACATTAATAATGACATTTATTGAAAAGTTTGCCCTATTCCTCTGTTTCTTTAACAATTTTGGAGTACAATTGTGGCAATTTATTTACTGAATGATCTATTATGTCTGCTATCTCTATTATTGGAATAAGCTACCTTATTGGTGCTATTATATCGTTTATTATTACTTTCTTTTTAACCAAAGATCCTAGCCTAGCCATGCGTCTTTTAAGTGCATTATTAATCGCCTTAACTTGGCCTCTTAGCTTCCCTATGGCACTTATTTTCTCTATTTTTAGCTAATTTTAACTTAATAATAATAGTTATATTCTATTCAATTAGAATAATAACTATTTATATTTCTTCTCTTAAATAAATATATTTATCACTTTGCAAAAATAACACTTTTAGCTTAGATTTTATCTAAAAAAGACTATCTAATTGCTCGTTATTTTATTCACCTAATTGTAATCTTATCAATTCATATCAGTATGTTATAATTAATACTCAAATTATCGTAAATAGCGCACCATTTTAAAAACCTAAAATTAGATTAAATATTTTTATAAATTTACAATCAAACCTAATTTCATTACAGTATCTTCTGTAAATTGGTCGAATACATGTATTACTTACTACCACTAATAATAATTTTTAATTAGAGCTAGAATATGTTTAGTGAAAATGTCATTACAGATATTATCTATTGGATTGAAGAAAATTTAGAGAAAGATCTAAAGCTTGAGAATGTTTCGCAAAAATCAGGATATTCCAAATGGCATCTTCAACGCATATTTAAAGAACACACAGGATTAACATTAGCGTCTTATATTCGAGCAAGACGACTCTCTTGTGCTGCAGTTGAATTACGCTTGCAAAGAACACCACTGCTGGATATTGCATTAAAATATCGTTTTGATTCTCAGCAGACATTCTCAAGAGCGTTTAAAAAGTTATTTGATATAACCCCCTATAATTATCGTAGAAAAGAGAATTGGCAAGCTTATGGCTTTACATTACCGTTAAGAAAATTTAGTGGTTTTAATTTAGATATCGAAATCGTCACAATAGACTCGCTTCCATTAATCGGTATAGAGCATACCTATAAAGCTAATATGATTGATTGGAATTTTAATACAGAAAAAGCGCGAGAAGAATACTGGAAAGTCTTCTTTCAACAGAAGCTCTCCAAGCATGAACGGGTTTATGCTTTACATAATATTTTATCTAATAAAAATAATGAATTAACAATAAAATATGCAACCATGATGGAAAATAAACCTGACGCTTATCATTCTCAATTCAAAGATCATGCTCATATAAAGGATACAAAGTATTTAAAATTTAGTATTCCAGAAGCATTATTAAAATTAGATTATAAAGATATTATCTATAATACCTATGGTATTTTACTTAGAAAACTTAATATCCCAAGAAAAAATGGTGCTCCCGATATTGAAGAGTATATATTTCAAGATGATTATCCTGTTGCAATTCTCGCTACTAATCCTGCATCATTATTAAAAGATGTTAATTATTATATTCCAATTGAAATAGATAATAAGGATAAGGGTAAGGTAAAAGAGTAATTTTATCTTATTGATGAAAAGCCACCTATTTTAGAAGTGGCTTTTGTTAGATATAGAAAGTTGAAAATTAAGACTCAAGATCAAATTTAATACCCAATCACCTTTACCGTAAATTAATACCTATTTCATTCTGTATTCAGGTAAATTATATGCACCTATTTATTAAATACTTTTAGTATGTTACTAGTTAAAAGAGTAGCATCATTTAATAATTTCGTAGCAGTGTCAGTAATAACTTCAACATTAGCGAAAAACGCCGTAAACCCTCGCCCAATGCGGGCGGGGATATAAGGCGAAAAGCCTGCAGGGCTTTAAAGATCAATCAGACGTTGACTGACTCTGAACGTAGGCTCTGAGCGTTTCAATCGTTGCCCCTCCGGTGCT
>NZ_PENZ01000028.1 GCF_003144395.1 Proteus faecis
AGGCCAGCGTAAATCCGTCACACAGACGGTTGCGGTCTAAGAAGTGGGAAGCCTCGCCCGACAGGGCGGGGAGCAGTCACCTATACAATATAGATAACACAGGCAATAGACTAAGAGTAACATATAAGTGCAAGATATAAGTTACTGAAATTTAATAATTTATATATTAAGTGACTGATATGGCTTTACTAATTACAAAGAAATGCATCAACTGTGATATGTGTGAACCAGAGTGTCCAAATGATGCTATTTCAATGGGGGATGAAATTTATGAAATTAATCCTGATCTTTGCACTGAATGTGTAGGACATTACGATAAACCGACTTGCCAATCTGTTTGTCCGATTACTAATACGATCATCACTGATCCTACTCATATTGAATCTCAAGATGAGCTCTGGGAAAAATTTGTGTTGATCCACCACGCAGATAAGATCTAAATCTTAATCGATGATTTTGTGGGTGATAAATCTAAGAGAGCTATTTTTCTAAAATAACTGTCGCGCAAGCATAACGCTGTTCATCAGCAAGTGTTACGTGAATAGAGTTTATCCCCGCTTTCTCTGCCATCTCTTTTGCAACTGCTAAGAAATGCAGTGTCGGTTTACCTAACTCATCATTACGCACTTCAAAATGATTAAAAGCCAACCCTAAACGGATGCCTGTTCCTAATGCTTTTGCCGCAGCCTCTTTTACTGCAAACCGCTTAGCTAAAAAGCGGATTGGCTGTTTATGGGTTTGATAGATATCCCATTCCATTTCAGTAAGGATACGACGAGCAAGGCGTTCACCAGAACGCCCTATAATATCTTCAATACGTGATATCTCGACGATATCCATACCTAAGCCGACAATAGCCATTAACGACGCGCTTCTCGCATTAAGCGTTTCATTTCTTCAACCGCGGGTGCTAATCCACTAAATACAGCTCTACCAATAATTGCATGGCCAATATTTAGTTCATAAAGTTCAGGTAATGCAGCAATACGTTGTACGTTATGATAATGCAAACCATGTCCTGCATTCACTTTTAAGCCTTTAGAGGCGGCATAAGTCACTGCATCACGTATACGCATAAACTCTTTTTCTTGAGCCATTTCATCTTCAGCATCAGCATAAGCGCCAGTGTGGATCTCAATAAAAGGCGCGCCAACGCGGTCGGCTGCATTAATTTGTTCATGGTCAGGATCAATAAACAGAGAAACTTTGATACCTGCTAAAGATAAGCGTTTAATAGCATCAGCAACTTTTGCTTCATTGCCAACAACATCTAAACCACCTTCTGTTGTCACTTCTTGGCGTTTTTCAGGCACTAAACAGCAAAAATCAGGCTGAGTTTGACAAGCTATTTCAATCATCTCTTCAGTGACTGCCATTTCCAGATTTAATCTTGTCTGCACTGTTTGGCTTATCAGCATTAAGTCACGATCAGTGATATGACGTCTATCTTCACGTAAATGAATAGTAATACCATCAGCACCAGCTTGCTCTGCAATAAAAGCCGCTTGAACAGGATCGGGATACGTTGTGCCTCGGGCATTACGAAGGGTGGCGATATGGTCAATATTAACACCAAGTAGAATATCAGACATGCTCTTCTCCTGAAAAATAACGTTGCATTACCTTAGTTTACACATTCCATTGAGAAGAAAAAGACAATATTACTATTCTGCCATCAATGCTCTTTTCTTTGGAGATTTTTTAATGGCAAATTGTCTAAAAAGCTCTCTACTTTTTAATGGTTTTCCGCCTAAATAAGGCTTCAAAGCCATTCGAGTAAACCTTTTTGCCGCTTTTAATGTTTCAACAGTAGGAAATTCTCGACTAGCCAAGGATTTTAATTCAAATCCAGTAAAACTATTATGATCAACCACTAAACTCGCAATAAAACCTTTTTCTTCCCGATAACGATAGGTCATTGAATCGGAAACAGGCTCTCCACTTCCGGCACAATGAAGAAAATCCAAGCCATAACCAAGTTGGGTTAATAACGCAAGTTCAAAGCGTCTTAGTGCGGCTTCTGGTGTGGTATCGCTAGCAGCAAGAATTTGCAAACAGGAGAGGTATTCAAAAAAAAGTACACTATAAGACGTACCATTTTCTAAAACGCGAGACAATAACTCATTAAGATACAAGCCACTGTATAGTACAGAGCCTGTCAGTGGTAATGCTAAAGAGATAGGTTCAGCATCACGAAGTGTTTTAATTTCTCCTCGCCCACTCCAACGAATGAGCAAAGGAGTAAAAGGTTGCAGTGCCCCTTTTAAGGGTGAACGACGGCCTCGCGCACCTTTTGACAATATGCGAACTCGCCCTTCATTTTCAGTGAAAAAATCGAGTAATAAACTTGTTTCACTGTAAGGTCGAGCATGGATAACGAATGCACGTTGCCAGCCATCCACTTTAGTTACCTACTTTAAATCGTCCACATAGCCAAGGCTACGTAAAGCACGTTCATCATCAGCCCAGCCTGCTTTGACTTTCACCCAAAGTTCTAAGTGAACTTTGTTTTCAAATAAGTCTTCCATATCCATACGGGCTTCAGTACCAATTTTCTTGATTTTCGCACCGTTATTACCAATAACCATTTTCTTCTGGCCTTCACGCTCAACCAGAATTAATCCGTGGATATCATAACCACCACGTTCATTGGTAACGAATTGTTCAATTTCAACAGTGACAGAATAAGGTAATTCTTCACCTAAAAAGCGCATCAATTTCTCACGAATAATTTCTGATGCCATAAAACGCTGAGAGCGATCAGTAATATAATCTTCGGGGAAATGATGTGTAGCTTCTGGTAAACAATTACGTACGATTTTCGCTATTGTATCGACATTCATGTCTTTTTCAGCACTGATTGGTACGACATCAAGAAAATCCATTTGTTGGCTTAAAAAACCAATGTGTGGAAGTAACTTGGTTTTATCAGTCACGTTATCCACTTTATTAATTGCTAATAAAACAGGGCAACGTAATGATTTTAATTTATTTAACACCATTTCATCATCAGGCGTCCAATTGGTACCTTCAACAACGAAAATAACTAATTCAACATCACCAATAGAACTACTTGCTGCGCGGTTCATCAGCCTGTTGATGGCTCGCTTTTCTTCAATATGCAAGCCTGGTGTATCCACATAAATCGCTTGGTAAGCACCATCTGTATCAATACCCATGATACGATGACGCGTAGTTTGCGGTTTACGTGATGTAATAGAAACTTTCTGCCCCAGTAATTGGTTCAGTAGTGTTGATTTTCCCACATTTGGGCGACCGACTATCGCAATAAATCCGCAATAGGTTTGTTCTTCGCTCATTCAAGCTCCAGTTGTATTAATGCCTGTTCAGCAGCGGCCTGTTCAGCTTTACGACGACTCGTTCCCATCCCTTTGACAGGTTGTTCGATACCGCTTATCTGACAATGGATCGTAAACTCTTGATCATGGGCTTCACCACGAACCTGTACCACATTATAAGAAGGTAATGGTAAGTGACGGCCTTGCAGATATTCTTGCAAACGAGTTTTAGGATCTTTTTGCTTATCGCCTGGGCTGATTTCAGCCAAACGATTTTCATACCAGTTTAAAATAATTTTTTCGATATTTTGAATATCACTATCAAGGAAAATTGCACCAATTAAAGCTTCCACCGTATCCGCTAAAATTGATTCACGACGAAAACCGCCGCTTTTTAATTCCCCAGGGCCTAAACGTAGACATTCGCCCAATTCAAATTCACGCGCTAATTCAGCGAGCGTATTTCCACGAACAAGCGTTGCTCTCATTCGACTCATATCACCTTCATCAACACGAGGAAAGCGATGATAAAGTGCGTTAGCAATCACATAGCTTAGAATTGAATCACCTAAAAATTCTAAACGTTCATTATGTTTACTGCTGGCACTACGATGCGTTAAAGCCTGTAGTAATAATTCATTTTGCGTAAAAGTATAGCCCAGTTTTTTTTGTAACTGGTTTACTAATAAAGTATTCATGTGCGATCAATTTCCATAACTTAATTTGAAGCACACGCAACAAATCTGTTTAAGACAACAAGAATTTATCGGGCTGGATAACAGAACTGTTGCGTTTGCACTGGCTCCTGTCAATAAAAAGGAGCCAATCATATTTAAAGAAGCGACATATTCTACACTTAGATAAGGAGGAATGCTGTCGCTATTTTGTTAATAATTACTTAATGCTACCGATACGGCTAAAACGAACGCCTGTTGGCCATTCATTCTCTACTTTTTCAAAGCTCATCCAGATTGTTGTCGCTTTACCAACTAAGTTTTTCTCTGGAACAAAGCCCCAGAAGCGACTATCTGAACTACCGTCTCGATTATCCCCCATCATAAAGTAATGACCTTCAGGAACAATCCACGTACCGACAGGCAATCCGGGTTGGATAAACTCGGGCATTGTCATATCACCGGGTATTGTCATAATACGATGAGAAACTTTATCAATAGTTTCTACCCTTTCCTCTTCACGTAATTGAGTTGCTGTTGAAATAGGCTCCTC
This sequence comes from Proteus faecis, assembly GCF_003144395.1. Lineage (GTDB taxonomy): Bacteria > Pseudomonadota > Gammaproteobacteria > Enterobacterales > Enterobacteriaceae > Proteus > Proteus faecis. Next base: position 4,527 of record NZ_PENZ01000028.1, read on the forward strand.
AATTGGAATGGATTTCATACCATTAATACGCTGACCACCTGGCACATTTTGTAATAATAGCGTCCATTCACTTGGGTACGCAGTACCATAAGTTACTGATATTTCTTCATTACAAACGGCTTTATCACAATTTGGATAGATATGAAGTTTTTTCGACATCATATCATAAACAATTTTATCACCGGGTAATCCAATAACCCGTTTAATAAAGTCAGTAGAAGGATCTCGAGGATACTTAAATACTGCGATATCACCTCGTTTTGGCTTCCCTGTATTAATTAATGTGGTTTGCGTAATTGGATCTTTTAATCCATAAGCAAACTTTTCAACCAAGATAAAATCGCCAACCAACAAGGTTGGCATCATGGAGCGAGAAGGTATTTGAAACGGCTCATACACAAATGAACGCAGAACCAAAACAATAATCAAAACTGGGAATAAAGAGCCTAGTGTCTCTGCCCAGCTTGGTTTATTAATTGATTTTGCTAACTCTTGCTGATCCTCGGACCCTTGCGTCATCTCTTGAAGACGCTTTAGTTTTGCTTTTCGGGCTGGCTTAAGCTTAAAGCGTTCAATTCCCCAAAAAACTCCCGTTATTAGCGTTGCCAGCGTTAGGATCAAGGCAAACGTGTTAGCCATGTTTTCTCCTTAAATTATTTATCTTTACCAACATGAAGGATGGCTAAAAACGCTTCTTGTGGTAGCTCTACGTTACCAATTTGCTTCATACGTTTTTTACCATCTTTCTGTTTCTGTAACAGTTTCTTCTTACGGCTAACGTCACCACCATAACATTTGGCTAATACGTTTTTACGTAACTGTTTAACAGTTGAACGAGCAATAATATGGTTGCCAATTGCCGCTTGGATGGCGATATCAAACTGTTGGCGTGGAATAAATTCTTTCATCTTTTCCACCAGCTCACGCCCACGATAAGGTGCATTATCGTTATGTGTAATCAATGCTAAAGCATCAACGCGATCACCATTAATCAAGACATCTACACGTACCATGTTAGAGCCTTGGAAACGAATAAAGTTATAGTCTAAAGAAGCATAACCGCGTGATGTTGATTTTAAGCGGTCAAAGAAATCTAATACCACTTCAGCCATCGGAATTTCATAAGTCAATGAAACCTGATTACCATGATAGACCATATTGGTTTGAACACCGCGTTTTTCGATACATAAAGTAATGACGTTACCTAAATATTCTTGCGGTAATAACATATGACATTCAGCAATAGGCTCTCTGATTTCTTCAATATTATTTAGTGGAGGCAATTTAGATGGACTATCCACTGATATAATATCGCCGTTAGTCATTTCAACTTCATAAACTACGGTTGGTGCCGTTGTAATCAGATCAAGGTCATATTCACGTTCTAAACGTTCTTGAATAATCTCCATATGAAGAAGACCCAAGAAACCACAACGGAAACCGAAACCTAATGCAGATGAGCTTTCTGGCTCATAGAATAATGAAGCATCGTTTAAGCTTAATTTACCTAATGCATCGCGGAATGATTCATAGTCATCAGAGCTAATTGGGAATAACCCCGCATAAACCTGTGGCTTAACTTTCTTAAAACCTGGTAAAGGTTTATCTGCTGGTTTTTGTGCCGCAGTTAAGGTATCCCCGACCGGCGCACCTAAAATATCTTTAATACCGCAAACAACCCAGCCGACTTCACCACAATTTAATGATGTAGTATCAATTTGTTTTGGCGTAAAAATACCAATACGGTCAATGTTATAAACTTGTCCCGTACTCATTACCTTAATTTTATCGCCCTTGCTAACTTTACCGTTTTTAACACGGATCAGTGAAACAACCCCAAGGTAGTTATCAAACCAAGAGTCAATAATCAGTGCTTGTAATGGAGCATCTGCATCACCTTCAGGCGCAGGGATCTCTTTTACAAGACGTTCGATAACTTCTTTAACACCAATACCTGTTTTTGCAGAGCAACGCACTGCATCTGTGGCATCAATCCCCACAATGTCTTCAATCTCTTCAGCAACACGCTCTGGTTCTGCCGCTGGTAAATCTATTTTATTTAAAACTGGAACGACGGTGAGATCCATATCCATCGCTGTATAGCAGTTTGCTAATGTTTGTGCTTCAACCCCTTGCCCAGCATCTACGACCAATAAGGCACCTTCACACGCAGCGAGTGAACGAGATACTTCATAAGAGAAGTCAACGTGTCCTGGGGTATCGATAAAGTTAAGCTGATAAACTTCACCGTCATCAGCGGTGTAATTCAAGGTTACGCTTTGCGCTTTGATTGTAATACCACGTTCACGCTCAAGATCCATAGAATCAAGAACCTGCGCAGCCATTTCACGATCTGATAAGCCACCACAAATTTGAATAATTCGATCTGATAACGTCGATTTACCGTGGTCAATATGTGCGATAATGGAAAAGTTACGTATGTTTTTCATTCTGAAATTATTTTTCTCTATTGCTTTGCTCTATAAATCTGGCTTTGGAGTCATTCATGGACACAAAGCGAAAACTCTATATTGCAGGAGTTATTATTGATGACGCATTCTACACACTAGAGACATTATACTCAAAGAAACGTTCATCAAACACAAACATTTATGCTAAGACTTGCATTTATTTGTAATTTTTTGCGGGTAATTTCCAGATATAGAAACGCGTTAATTTAAGATAGATATTATTACAAAAGCAGCATGACAAAAATAATGGGGCAAATGCCCCATCTTTTTAATCAATTCATTATTCTTGAAATTGAACATTAAGTTCATTCGGTGGAAGCCCTATTTGCAATACAATAGGTTCAAAGCCTTCATCTTTACTCCACCAAGTCGCCACTTTTTTAGCCAATAAGAAACCAAGGGCACCGCCCATAAGTCCACTGCAAAAAATAGCAAATTCACTCGACAACCAAAGACTCGCAATGCCTGCAACAATAAATAAGCCAATAAGTGGCGTTAAATACACTAACATTGCGGAGAGAAGTAGATTATTTTCAGGAATCCCCACTTCCACTTTTTGCCCTTCGACTAAAGGTTGCGCAACGGGGAGTTCAAGTTGATGAACTGTCTCGGGCCCTATTTTATTTAATAAATAAGAGCCACATGCAGCCCGAGCTTGGCAACTACCACAGCCAGAAGACGATCCGTAGCGTAATAACGCTCGTCCTTCATGCCAATGTATCACTGTTGCCCACTCTTTAACCATAACTTATACCCTTTTACTTTTTCGTAAATACAACACTATTAACTATTGTTTGTGCCGTAGAAAATGGTAACTGACCAATAAAGGTAATTTCATTACCCTCTTTGTGATAGGTATAAATTGTATTACGACCATACCTCAACATTTTATCGCGTTCGGGCGAATTCACTTGTTGACCACTTTTATTAACATAAATAGAGAAGTCAAATAAACCGTCGCTAAATAAAATAGACTGACTAAACTCGGTTTCAGAAATCTGATGGTTACTGCGTTTTACCTCTTTAAAACCCTCAGGTAATTGACTAACCGACCAGTTATAAACTAGGGGTTTAGCTTTTGGTACAAGTAATAAAGGTGGCATATTGACGGTACGTAACGAATTAAGTTCAGTTTCGACTTCACTCCCTTCATTAACGGTGATCACTCGAAATTGTTCAATGATGTCATTATTCTTATCTAATAGATCGACTCTTAACGGCAGATATCTTTCTTCATCAATAAATAAGACATAATCATAACGGTCATTATTTTTTGATAGCACACGAACAACGCGGCTTGGAATATCACCAATATGCGTTCTACCTGCATCAATAAAATTATAATAAACTGATAATTGATTGAAATCTTGGTAAATAATAGAAGGGATATAATCAACGATATGATCATTTCTTAAGCTAAAAGCATCTAAGCCAGGCTCAAAATAACTAATTTCATCACCACGTTGAACGATTTCACGGCGAGTACTATCCATTTGCATTAATTGTGCAAGCGGTTTGCCATCAATAAGCGTGTGACGATAGCGAATAGGAACAATACCTTGAGAATTGATATTGATAAAAGATAATTCATAGGTAGAGCTTTGACTTGTCTGTCCCATCTTTTGCAACAAAGCCTTGACACTACCTATTTGAGGTTGTGCCAAGGCTTGTATCGGCATTGACAGGCTGCCCACCAGCAATAAGGCGGATAACCATAACTTTTTCATTACGACTGTTTCATTCCCACACGTTATTTATACATTCACATCTATTATTACTGTGTTACTACGGATTGAGTTTCACCTTGAGCACTAATTGGTGCTTCATTTTGTGGTGCATTATAGATACGACGATCTAACTCATACTGTTGCAACATTAATCCAAGGCGCTGATTACGCTCTTGTAAACGTGTTTGTTGGTCTTTACCTAAAGTATCGTTTTGAAGATTTAGGCTTACTGGTGAACCTGCCCCCATAATAGGTTGTGTATTAAATACAGGCGTATCTACTTGGAAATCTTCAGAACCACTTTTTCCATTATATTGTTGAACACCAACAATAACAGCTAATGAAACACAAGCCGCAACACCGATTTGAGTTAACTGACTTGCCCAAGGACGTAACGTTTGTAAGAAAGAGTGCTGACGCCATTGTGATGGCGCAGGTTGCTGCTCTTGTTGTTGTTCAGGACTTATGCGAACAGGTTCATTCTCTAAAGCGAGCGCAACGCGACTTGCGATATCGAAGTGGACTACTTCACCTACATCACCACGCATTGTGTCACGAATTAAATGGTAGCGTTGCCATGTCTCTTTCATGGAGTCATCACGAGCAATTGCACCCATTAATTCTTTATCAAGAACTTCGCCATCCATAAATGCAGAAAGTTTTTCTTTTTGCATGTAAAAGTACCCTTCAGTCAATGATGGTTCACCCACAATTAAAACTCTTGTATTAATGGTTGAACCTTATTATCAATAGCTTCTCGCGCCCTAAAAATACGTGAACGAACTGTTCCGACAGGGCAATCCATAATGACTGCTATCTCTTCATAGCTTAGTCCGTCAAGTTCCCGAAGTGTAATAGCAACCCTTAAATCTTCAGGTAATGACTCTATGGTGTGAAAAACCACTCTCCGTAACTCTTCAGACAACATTAAATTCTCAGGGTTCGAAATTTCTTTTAGTGCATTTGGTGATTCGAAATTTTCAACATCACTCGCATCTAAATCATTCGAAGGCGGACGTCGCCCCTGTGCGACCAAATAATTTTTTGCTGTATTCACAGCAATGCGATAAAGCCACGTATAAAAAGCACTATCTCCCCGGAAAGACCCAATAGCACGATAAGCTTTAATAAAGGCTTCTTGCGAAACATCTGGCACATCGCCCTGTGGTACATAACGGGAAATCAGGCTTGCTACCTTGTGTTGATAACGGATAACCAGCAAATTAAAGGCTTTCTGGTCACCATTTTGTACCTTTTCAACCAACATTTGGTCAGTTAACTGCTCGCTCATTAGAGATGGACTCTCCCGAAGTCAAGCTTCGCACTATTTTTAAATGACTCCGTCATATTTACTCTCGTTATTCCTTCTCGTTTTTATGAGCTACAAGACTTAGAGCGCAAAAATAGTATGAAGTTCAATTCAATCATTATTTTAAGAGATGAATCACAAAAAATCATCATGGTGATCACCCAACCAAAATGCAATTTGCCAATAAAAAAACGATAACACAATGATATTATTTAAATATATACGATTACTTACAACAATATATATTATCTTAAACAAGATATTATTAAATATAGATTTAATAATATAAATAAAAATCAGTCACCCATGATCGGAACTGTTCAGTGTAATACCCTTCATTATGACGAATAATAAGCTCATCTATACTACATTCAATGTTTACCTTACTTTGCCTTTGAAAGGCTAATAAAATCCGATGATAAGGTTTATCCGCACTGTCTTTAATATTAACGCGCTTAACAAGTATCCACTCTTTTTTTTCTGCAAGTTCAATAAATTGTTCACCAATTAAATAAGGCAACACAACACAGAATAAGCCACTTTCAGTAATAAGAGATTGTGCACTTTCCAACAATCCCTCATGCGTTAAGGTTTTGGTATAACGCGCTTGCTCGCGCATATCATTTCGACATGCAATAGATGGTTCAAAATAAGGGGGATTACTGACAATTAAATCGTATTGAGTTTGCGTATTCTCTGCATAGTTATAGATATCACTATGATGAATATGAATAATTGAATGCCATGGTGACTCTTGGGCATTTTCCGTAGCTTGTAATGCCGCTTTCTCATCAAGTTCAATGCCATCAATACACTCTAATTTATTCGCTCTTTGGGCAAGCATTAATGCAATTAATCCACTCCCTGTACCAATATCAAGCGCTTTTTTTACATTATCGATAGGTGCCCAAGCCCCTAATAAAACCCCATCAGTACCCACTTTCATTTCACACTTATCATGAGCAACAAAAAATTGTTTAAATGTAAAACCACCTTTACGTAATCCTGATTTTTTCACTTTCTTTTGATTCATCTATTGGCTCTATTGATTTGTACAGCAATCTCTTTTTTATTGCTTATCAATCATGTCACGAAAAAAGAGATATATGGTAAGATAACGCTTCTACACCCCCTATCTTAACATTAAACTATTTGTATACGATGCACGCTTATTTAGATTAAGTCTAAAAACAACAAATACCTTCGTCTATCGGTAATATATAATGTGATAGCGGTAAATCCTCTGGCTTTTAGCGGGGGATAATGTCAAAATCCGCGCCCTAAACAGAGGTATATAATGACAGCCACGACATTTTCCAGTCTTGAACTTGATGAAAGTTTATTGACCGCATTAGAAGAAAAAGGATATCAACGTCCTACTGCTATTCAAGCAGATGCAATTCCTGCCGCAATGGATGGACGCGATATTTTAGGCTCTGCGCCAACAGGCACAGGGAAAACGGCGGCCTTTTTGCTTCCAGCAATTCAACACTTGCTTGATTATCCACGTAAAAAATCAGGCCCGCCACGTATTCTTATCCTGACGCCAACACGAGAACTTGCTATGCAAGTTGCTGAGCAGGCAAAAGAATTATGTGCGCACACACATTTAGATATCGCCACAATCACAGGCGGTGTCGCTTATATGAATCATGCTGAAGTCTTCAGTGAGAACCAAGATATCGTTGTTGCAACAACAGGTCGTTTATTACAGTACATCAAAGAAGAAAACTTTGACTGCCGTGCAGTGGAAATGCTGATTTTAGATGAAGCAGACCGTATGTTAGATATGGGTTTTGCTAATGATATCGAAACTATTGCAGGCGAAACTCGCTGGCGCAAACAGACATTACTGTTCTCTGCAACATTAGAAGGTAATGCGGTTATTGATTTTGCACAGCGTATCCTCAACGAACCCGTTGAGCTTAATGCGGATCCATCTCGCCGTGAGCGTAAAAAAATTCAACAGTTCTATTATCATGCTGATAATCTCGAACATAAAACAGCATTACTTGCTGCATTACTGAAGCAAGATGATGTTAAAAAGTCGATTGTATTTGTTCGTAAAAGAGAACGGGTAAGAGAACTTGTCACTGCATTAGAAAAACAAGGTATTAAGTGTAGTTACCTTGAAGGTGAAATGGCACAAACACAACGTAACGATGCGATCAAACGTTTAGAATCAGGCAAAATGAATGTGCTTGTTGCTACAGACGTTGCTTCTCGAGGTCTTGATCTCGATGACATCACACACGTTTTCAACTTTGACTTACCTCGTACTGCAGATGTTTACTTACATCGTATTGGTCGGACAGGACGCGCGGGCCGCAAAGGTATCGCAATCTCATTAGTTGAAGCTCACGATCACCCATTATTAGGAAAGATTGGCCGTTACGTTCAAGAGCCAATTAAATATCGTGTTGTTGCTGAACTACGTCCAGAAACCAAAGCTCCAAGCATGAAATCAACATTCAAACCTTCTAAAAAAGTGCTTGCTAAACGCAAAGCGAAAAAAGAAGAAGAGAAAAAAGCAGTTAAAGAAAAAGTGCGGACACGTGATCGTAAAAATATTGGTAAACGTCGCAAAGCAGTTGCTGAGCATACAGAAAAAAATGTGGCGCCTACTACACCAACAAAAAAAAGAAATACTGATAACGAATAATCTGTATTCTTTATAATGTTATAAAAAAACCGTAGCTATATAAGATAGTTACGGTTTTCTGTTATTTTATCTTAGTTTATATAGAAAAAAGCCCGATATTTTCATATCGAGCTTTTTATTAATTTATTACTTTAGTGAAAATTACAGGCTTTCAGTGAAAGTACGAGTAATAACATCACGTTGTTGTTCTGGAGTCAGTGAGTTAAAACGCACTGCATAACCAGAAACACGAATAGTTAACTGAGGATATTTCTCAGGATTGTTAACAGCATCTTCCAGTGTTTCGCGGCTTAATACGTTAACGTTAAGGTGTTGACCACCTTCTACACGAACAACCGGTTTAGATTCTACAGGCACTTCACGGTATTCGATATTACCTAACTCTTTACGGTTAACCACTTGACCTTCTTCAAAGCCTTTTTTAGCACAGATGCAACGAGCTTCCCCGTTTTCATCATCTAATAACCAGAAAGAGTGTAATAAATCGTCGTTATCAGCTTTAGTAATTTGGATACCAGTAATCATTTCGACCTCCAATTTGGGCGCAAAATCAAATTCCAATCTCATATCAGAACTTGGGTATTTGGTCTAACCAATGTTTCTATCTACTTATATACCAGTATAAATGGCGTCATTCTTTGATAAATATCAATAAAATTCATAAGCGTTTTACCCATCAGGGTGCAAAGTGTTGTTTTAAATCAATTATTATCGAATACCAACTTGCAATTTTTTTTGTAAATTTTCAAATAAAAGTTGAGAAATCAATTAATTTTTTATTTTTAGTCCGTAATATTTTCATTCCCCTGATGAAATCGGTAAGCTTAGACACGATAAGATATCAACAAGGATTTTAGGTTATGACTGCACCATTAACTTGGCATGATGTGATAGGCGCTGAAAAAGAAAAGCCTTACTTCCATCAAATTATGTCTCAAGTCGCACAACAAAGAGCCACAGGTAAAATTATTTATCCTCCTCAAGAAGATATTTTTAATGCTTTTCGTTTTACGCCTTTTGATAATGTGAATGTCGTTATTTTAGGACAAGATCCTTATCACGGACCTAATCAAGCTCATGGTCTCTCTTTTTCAGTCCGGCCAGGCGTACCAGCACCACCTTCATTAGTCAATATGTATAAAGAACTAGAAAAAGAATATCCTGATTTTAAACGCCCTAACCACGGCTATTTAGAAAGTTGGGCAAAACAAGGTGTTCTATTACTTAATACCGTATTAACAGTAGAGAAAGGCCAAGCACATTCTCACGCTAACTATGGTTGGGAAATCTTTACTGACGCAGTAATAGAACAGATCAATCAGCGTAGAGATGGGGTTATTTTCTTACTTTGGGGCGCTCATGCTCAGAAAAAAGGACGTTTTATTGATACAAATAGACATGTTATTTTAAAAGCACCTCATCCTTCACCACTTTCTGCTCATAGAGGCTTTTTAGGTTGTGGTCATTTCAAACAAGCCAATAATATTTTACAGCAACAAGGCCGCACACCAATCAATTGGCATCTTGATCCTATTGAATAAAATCACCCTATAAAACATAAAACCGCACAATAACATGAATATTAAATAATCTGCGTATTGTGCGGTTTACTTTATCTACATGTAATAACTCATGTGATAACGAATATTTTATCGATATTATTTAGAAACAATAACCATAGCTGGGCGCAATAAGCGACCATTTAAGGTGTATCCTTTTTGCATAACATCGACCACATGGTTAGATTCATGCTCTGGGCTATCAATTAAAGTCATCGCTTGGTGAACGTCAGGGTTAAATACTACATTTTTTTCTTCAACCACTTCGATACCAAATTTACGAACAGCATCTAAAAATGATTTCAGTGTTAATTCTAAACCTTCAATCATTGGCTTTAATGATTCATTTTCATGATCAGCCGCAGATAAAGCACGCTCTAAATTATCAAGTACAGGCAATAACTCATTAGAAAATTTTTCAAGTGCAAATTTATGTGCTTTCTCAATATCTTGTTGAGTACGGCGACGCACATTTTCAACTTCGGCCAAAGCACGAGCCATAGCTTCACGCTCTGTTTTTTGTGATTGTTCCAGTTGTTTTTCAAGAGAATCAATACGCGCTAGTGCTTCCACTAACTCAGCTTGAGCATTAAAGTCCGCTTGTGCTTCTTCAGTTGTTACTTGCTCTTGAGACTCATCCATTACAGATCCCATTCCTTCTTTTTCTTTTGAGACTTGCTCTTCATGTACATTTTGTTCTTTACTACTCATGAACATCTCCGCGTAGTTTTAGTATTCATCTTCATATTTAGTTTATTATGGGGATCAATAAACGGGTTTCAAGGAATTGGCGCAAAACGAGGGTAAAAAAATGCCAGATAATACCGTAACGGAAGAAAAACACTTTAAATGTATTGGCATTGTTGGTCATCCACGCCACCCCGAAGCAATTTCAACTCATGAAATGCTCTATCATTGGCTATTGGCTCAAGGCTATGACGTTATTATTGATACACAAGTTGCTCAAGAACTAAAGCTAGAAAATGCACAAACAGGTGATCTAACACAAGTTGGTAAAGCTGCCGATCTAGTCATTGTTGTTGGTGGCGATGGCAATATGCTTGGGGCTGCACGAGTGTTATCTCGTTATAACATCAAAGTGATTGGTGTTAACCGGGGGAATCTAGGCTTTCTTACTGACCTTGATCCTGATAATGCCTTACAGCAATTAACCAATGTGTTGGCTGGGCACTATCGTGAAGAAAAACGTTTTTTACTTGAAGCACGCGTCTATGCAGAAGGTCAAAGAAATCGCATTGGTACAGCAATCAATGAAGTCGTGCTTCATCCCGGTAAGGTTGCTCATATGATTGAGTTTGAAGTTTACATTGATGATCGTTTTGCTTTCTCTCAACGTTCTGATGGCTTAATTATTGCAACACCAACAGGATCAACGGCCTATTCACTTTCTGCTGGAGGACCTATCTTAACCCCAAATCTTGATGCTATTGCACTTGTACCAATGTTTCCACATACCCTATCAGCACGACCTTTGGTTATCAGCAGTGATAGCCAAATTTGCTTAAAATTCTCACAAACAAATATCGATTATGAAGTCAGTTGCGACAGCCAATTAGTGTTACCAATTAAAGAAGGTGATGAAGTTATTATTAAGAGAAGTCGTCAAAAGCTCAATTTAGTTCACCCGACTGATTATAATTATTTTAATACACTCAGCTCAAAATTGGGTTGGTCGAAAAAAATGTTCTAATTTTTGTGCCTCACTACTTTACTGTATAAAAAACCAGTTTATACTGTATGTAATTACAGATATGTTTTTATACACAGGAGAGGCACTATGCTGACTCAATTAACCATTAGTCATTTTGCCATAGTCCGTGAACTTGAAATCGATTTTTCAGGTGGCATGACCACCATTACAGGCGAAACTGGCGCAGGTAAATCTATTGCAATTGATGCTCTGGGTTTATGCTTGGGTAACCGTGGTGATGCCAATATGGTGCGCCCAGGTGCAACTAGAGCCGATTTATGTGCACGATTCTCACTCTCTGATACGCCATCAGCACAACGTTGGCTTGAAGAACATCATCTTGATGATCATAACGAATGCCTATTAAGAAGAACTGTTTCTGCTGATGGGCGTTCTCGTGGTTTTATCAATGGCACTTCCGTACCACTTTCACAATTAAGAGAACTGGGTTCCTTACTTATCCAAATTCATGGACAACATGCTCACCAACAACTTTTAGAGCCTCGCTATCAAAAACAACTGCTTGATATCTATGCCCATGAACCTGCTTTATTAAAAAGCATGAAGTCGGCTTATCAAACATGGCATCAAAGTTGCCAAACTTTAGCCGCATTTCAACAACTCTCATTAGAACGAGAAGCAAGGCAACAACTGGTTGATTACCACTTAAAAGAGCTCAATGAATTTCAGCCAGTACAAGGCGAATACCCTGAATTAGATCAAGAATATAAACGTCTTTCTAACTGCGGTCAGTTTTTAACGCTAAGTCAAAATAGTTTACAAATTTTAAGCGACAACGAAGAGCAAAATATTTTAAGTATGCTCAATGTGGCTAAACATGAAATTACTGAACTAGCCTCTATGGAAGGTCAGTTCAATTCACTATTAGAGATGCTAGAAGAAGCGACTATTCAAATTAGTGAAGTGAGTGATGAACTTCGTCATTATAGCGATCGCTTAGAGATGGATCCTAATCGCTTATTTGAAGTAGAGAAACGCATGTCTAAGTACATTAGTTTGTCACGAAAACATCGCGTTGCCCCTGAAGAACTCTATGATCTTCATCAGCAATTAATTGAAGAGAAGAATGCCTTACTTCGCCAAAATGACGATTGTGACGCTTTAATAGAACAAGTCAAAGCTGACCATTTAATTGCATTAGATGTCGCAAAACAACTGCATCAAGTTCGTCAACAATATGCAAATGAATTAAGTCAACTTATAACTAATAGTATGCATCAGTTATCAATGCCACATGGTTATTTTACTGTTGATACCTATTTTGATGACAGTTCACTGCAAATTGATGGTGCCACAAAAGTTGAATTTAATGTCACCACAAACCCAGGGCAACCTCATCAAGCACTTTCTAAAGTAGCTTCAGGAGGTGAATTATCACGTATTGCACTCGCAATCCAAGTGATCACAGCCAAAAAAATGGATACACCAGCACTTATTTTTGATGAAGTCGATGTAGGTATCAGTGGCTCAACAGCGGCTATTGTTGGTAAATTACTACGAGAGTTAGGCGAATCAACTCAAGTTATGTGTGTTACTCACTTACCTCAAGTTGCAGGTTGTGGTCATCAACACTATTTCGTTAATAAAGAGACAAATGGTGAAGAAACTGAAACAACCATGAAACTGTTATCGAAAAAAGAACGCCTACAAGAGCTCGCACGTTTATTAGCTGGTAGTGAAGTCACCAAAAATACCTTAGCAAATGCGAAAGATTTGTTGGCAGCATAACGATTAACAAACTTTTATTGATATTTAAGGTCATAGGCAGAGTGTGAAAGGTTTTCAATTGCTGCGTTGTCGATTATCATCGTCACTATGACCCTAAAAGGAATGTAATAACCATGCGTTTTAAACTGTTAAAAGTTGCCGCCTTATCTTTAGTCGTAATGACTTCAGGTTGCTCTATGTTCGAGAGACTGGTTTACCACCCAGATATCAATCAGGGAAATTATTTAACGCCTGCCGAAGTCGCAAAAGTTCAGCAAGGAATGACACAGCAGCAAGTTCAATTTGCCCTTGGTACGCCAATGCTTAAAGATCCTTTCGGAAGCCAAACTTGGTATTATGTTTTCCGTGAAGAACCTGGTCATCAGAAAGTACGTCAAGAGACCCTCACCCTGACTTTTGATAGCAATGGCATACTGACTAAGATTGATAAGCAAGGCAATATGCCTAACTTCGCATCACCTGAAACAAAATCGTAATGCGATTGCTATACTAAGAAAGCTTAGTTTTATATAAGATTGGCAAAAACGAATTGCACCCCATACGTTAAATTTGACGTTGGGGTGTGTTTTTATAAAGAGGAATTGCTTTATAACAGTGTTGTCTTTTTATTGTATCTGACTGTAACCAAACGGCCTATCAACGCAGAATATGATGCTCCCTTTTTTTATTGGGCTAGCATAATATTAATCCGCTTTTTGTCGTGCTTTTTCAGCACGCTTACGGCGCATTTCTTTAGGATCGGCAATTAAAGGTCGATAAATTTCAACTCTATCACCGTCTCGCACATTATCGCTTAACTTTGCTGGTCGACTATAAATACCCACTTTATTCTTAGTTAAATCAATATCATTACAAATCGTTAAGATATTTGAAGCAATAATGGCTTGCTCAACAGTATCCCCTAATGTTAGTTCAACAGGGATAAGGTACTGTTTGTCGGGCAACGCATAGGTTACCTCTACCCATATTTTAGTCACGATAGATCTCTTTCGCTCTGTGAGTAAATGCCTGAACCATATTGTTCGTTAAATCCTTAAAAATACGCCCAAAAGCCAACTCAATTAATTTATTAGTGAACTCAAAGTCTAGCTGAAATTCTATCTTACACGCATTATCATCAAGTGCGGTAAACACCCACCCTCCAGTTAATTTACGAAAGGGACCATCAACAAGACGCATATCAACACGTTCATTAGTCTTTAAAAAGTTATGAGTAGTAAATGTTTTACTAATTCCCGCTTTAGAGACATTTATTGATGCAATCATTTCTTCTGGAGTGCTTTTGATCAGTTTACTTCCAACGCATCCTGGTAGAAAATCAGGATAAGTAAGAACATCATTAACCAGTTTAAACATTTGCTCTGTGCTAAAAGGGACGAGAGCAGATCGACTAATCTGAGGCATAGTTATTCCTGTACGACAACACTGTGTGTGATCATATCATTGAACAGTGACTAATTAAAAATCTAATGGAATATAGCTTAAGTTTTATGCAATTGAAAAGAAAACAGTCGGTTAAATGATTTCTTTCTATTGCTCATACAGTATAATGTGGAAATTATGACAAAGAAAAAATCACACAAACCTGGTTCTGCGACCATTGCGTTAAACAAACGTGCTCGCCATGAATATTTCATTGAAGATGAGATAGAAGCGGGCTTGGCGCTCCAAGGCTGGGAAGTTAAATCACTGCGTGCAGGAAAAGCCAACATCAGTGATAGCTACGTTGTCATGCGTGACGGTGAAGCTTATCTTTTTGGTGCAACCATTACACCTTTAAATGTTGCATCAACTCATGTGGTTTGTGATCCGACACGTACCCGTAAATTATTATTAAAACAGCGTGAACTTGATAACCTTTATGGTCAAATCAACCGCGATGGTTATACCGTTGTTGCTCTTTCTCTTTATTGGAAAAACGCTTGGTGTAAAATTAAAATTGGCGTTGCAAAGGGTAAGAAAGATCACGATAAACGTGAAACGATTAAAGATCGTGAGTGGAAATTAGACAAAGCACGTATTATGAAAAATGCTAACCGCTAAATTGCGTTAAGTACTAGCAATTACAAGTATTTTTCTGATATACTCGCTTTTAACAACTTGGGGCTGATTCTGGATTCGACGGGATTTGCGAAACCCAAGGTGCATGCCGAGGGGCGGTTGGCCTCGTAAAAAGCCGCAAAAAAATAGTCGCAAACGACGAAAACAAACTAGCACTAGCAGCTTAATAACCTGCTCAGAGCCCTCTCTCCCTAGCTTCCGCTCTTAAGACGGGGATCAAGAGAGGTCAAACCCAAAAGAGATCGCGTGGATGCCTAGCTTGGGGTTGAAGCGTTAAATTTAATCAAGCTAGCTTATTCATGGCGTGTCTGTCCGCAGTGGGTAAGTGAAATCAAAGACTAGACTAAGCATGTAGTGCCGCGGATGTAGAAATTTCGGACGCGGGTTCAACTCCCGCCAGCTCCACCAAATTTGGTGGGTCAGTGATAGGATAACGGTTTCAAAATCAAGAAGTTAGCGAAATCGGCAAGACTACACACTGACAACAAAAGAACTATAAATGACACGCAAATGACACGCGGATCATTTAAAGTTTAGAAAGGCTCACTTCGGTGAGCCTTTTTTATTAAAATAAAATATATTCAGCCATTCCAATATGTCATAGCATGTTCACTACTGCTCATTGCTAGACTCTAGTCATATTCCATATGAAAAATCCATATAGCCTTACAATCTTATCTCAAAAGTAAAAATACAAAAAACTGACAAATACGTCATCATAAAAAATCCTAACAATAAATTATTGTTTTACATAAAAGCTATTTAATAACAACATAGAAAACCTCTAAAACTTGTTGTTACAAGACCAATTTTAGTAGAAATTGTCATGTTAAATTAACTCTGTTTATCCTACAAATGACTGGTCTAAATAACGCTAAATACCTATTCTAATCTAAAGAGTTTAAGGTAATCATAATGAAAATACTCTTAATTGAAGATCACAAAAAAACAGCCAATTGGGTTAAAAAAGGGCTAGAGGAAGCTGGCTATACTATTGATATTACAGGTGATGGTCGTGATGGTCTCTATTTAGCATTAGAGAATAACTACAAATTAATTATTCTTGACATTATGCTTCCTGGAATGGATGGCTGGAATGTTTTAAAAATATTGCGTACATCGAAATCAGTTCCTGTGATTTGTTTGACAGCAAGGGATGCCGTAGATGATCGCGTTAAAGGACTAGAATTAGGAGCAAATGATTATTTAGTAAAACCTTTCTCATTTTCAGAATTGTTGGCAAGGGTTAAAAATCAATTAAGAGTTCAACAAAATATTTCAACCGTTATTGAAATTGCTGATTTAAAAATTAACTTATCCCGTCATGAAGTTGAACGTAACGGTATACAGTTCCCAATGACACGCCAAGAATATTCATTATTGCTCTTTTTTGCTTTGCATATTAATGAAATATTACCTAGAGCATTGATTGCAAGTGAGGTATGGGGAATTAATTTTGATAGTGATACTAATATCGTAGATGTCGCTATCCGTCGTTTACGAAAAAAAATTGATGATGGATATGAAATCAAATTAATAGAAACGGTTAGAGGAATGGGATATAGGCTAAATGGAGTCAATAATGAAAACAAAATCATTAAGATTTAAACTTATTTCTTTATTTATCGTATTGATGATTGCAAATGCAGGATTTATGTCTTTAACGCTTTATCAATCACTTAAAAATGAATTAATATCCCGCGATAACACCTTACTTGTAAACCGGGCAGACCAATTAGCTAAGTTAATTAATAGCGGAATTGATATCAAAACATTGCCAATCTATTTCCAGCGCATGATGGATATGCAACAAGATATTATTTATATTACTGATATTAATAATAAAATTCTAGTTGATACTAATTCAGATATTTTATTTGCAGATCATCTAAAAACTGTTAATGCAAATAATATAGATTTAAACACTATAACCTCTTGGGAAACAAGATCGGGTGTACCCGTTTCGGCAATTAACTTTACAATTGAATCACCAATAGGCATGTTAAATGTGGTAATCGCCAAAGCGTCTTTTGTGCGTATCAGTATGTTAAGTGAATATTTAAGTAAAATACTAATTATCTCATTAGCTTCTATTTTATTTATGGGAATATTAAGCTTTTGGCTAATTAAACATGGGCTAAGAGATATCCGTTTTCTTAGCCAAATGACTGCTAAAACAGACATACACACTCTCAACCAAACAATAAATATTTCACAACTTCCCAGTGAACTTAAAAGTTTAGGTGACTCATTAAACATAATGAGAAAAAGATTAAAGAATGATTTTGTAAAACTAACTCAATTAGCAGATGACTTGGCTCATGAACTCAGAACACCAATTAACGCCGTAAAAGTTCAAAATGAAATTATGTTACAACGCTCTCGTAGCGTAGAAGAATATGAATCAATTATTATTAGTAATATTGAAGAATTGGATAAACTTGCAAAAATAATTGAAAATGTTTTATTTATCGCTCGTGCTGAAAATAAAAATATTATTTTAAATAGAGAAACCTTGAATTTATCAGATTTAATTGATGAAGTTTATAATCTATTTTCATTTTATGCAGAAGAAAAACAGATTACCTTATTAAAAAAGCCTACAGCATTAACAGTTAGTGCAGATCACTTACTTTTTACGCGCATATTAATGAACCTCATATCAAATGCAATTAAATATTCTCCCGCTAATACGCAAGTCATCACTCAATGTAAAAAAGAAAAAAATCAGTTAGTGATTTGTATCAGTAATATTGGAGAAGAATTGGATCAACATGAAAAAATATTTACTCGTTTTTGGCGTGGTGATAATGCAAGAACAACAGATGGAAATGGTTTAGGTTTATCAATTGTACAAGCTATTATGACATTACATGAGGGTAAAGTAAGTTACGAGCGTATTGGAAAACGCAATGTATTTTGTTTAACCTTTCCATGCTAATTACGCTATATGACAAAATTGTCATCATCTTGTCAGCTTTTTTATAAAATATCTCGGCATAATTAACTTATTAATAGCCTATAAGTTTCTTAATTATGTAGAGGTAACATCATGAAAAAAAATAGGAAAAATAGCCTATCAGACATTACACCTGAATCTGTTTTTATGATGAAACGACGTAATTTACTAAAATTACTGGGAGTTGGTGCGGCTGGGATAGCCACCTCATCTGCTGTAAAAGCAGATTTATTTTCATGGTTTAGTGAAGATGACAAACCGACAATACCCAAATCACCCTATAAAAAATTACAATTTATTCAACCTGAAGAATACCAATCTTCATTAAAATTAACGCCTGAAGATAAGGTAACGGGCTATAATAATTTTTATGAATTTGGTCTTAATAAATCTGATCCAGCTAAATATGCACACTCCATGAAAACAGATGAGTGGACATTAACTATTGATGGTGAAGTTAATCGTCCACTCATCTTAAACCTAGACGATATTAACCGTAAATTTCAATTAGAAGAACGTATCTATCGTATGCGTTGTGTTGAAGCATGGTCGATGGTCATTCCTTGGGTCGGTTTTCCATTAGCGAGCTTACTTTCTTTGGTTGAACCCAATAGCCGTGCAAAATATGTTGCCTTCGAAACGCTTTACTCGCCACAGGAAATGCGCGGACAAGATAGTCGCTTTATTGGGGGAGGTTTGCAATACCCATATGTCGAAGGGTTAAGACTAGATGAAGCAATAAATCCACTCACATTATTAGCAACTGGGGTATATGGAAAATCGTTGCCTAATCAGAATGGGGCACCAATTCGCCTTGTTGTTCCATGGAAATATGGCTTTAAAGGGATCAAATCCATTGTAAGAATTCGTTTAACTGAGTCAATTCCGCCAACAACATGGAATTTATCCGCACCACATGAATATGGTTTTTATGCAAATGTTAACCCAGATGTCAGCCATCCTCGTTGGTCACAAGCAACCGAACGTTTTATTGGTGCGGGTGGCTTAGGCCAAATAACAAGACAACCAACATTATTGTTCAATGGCTATGGTGAGCAAGTAGCACATTTATATAAAAATTTAGATTTACGGAGAAATTTTTAATGCAATCGATATATGGAATAAAAGTTAAGTTATTAAAAACCATATTCCATCTTATTGGTTTATTGGCTTTCATTTGGCTTATTTATGCAATTTATACGCAAAAATTCAGCTCAGATCCTTCAAAAGATATTCAGCATTTTACTGGAATTACAACTTTACGTTTATTAATTATATTAGCTCTGATCCCTATGGTTGCATTTTACTTAAAATTAAACACACTATTTCAAGTAAGAAAACCATTAGGATTATGGTGTTTTTTTTGGGCTAACTTACATTTAGCAAGTTATCTTCTACTTGAAATAGGTTGGGAAAATATTACTTTCTTTTTTAGCGAAGTTTTTTCCCGTATTTATCTTATTATAGGCGCTTTATGTTGGATAATTTTATTATTGATGGCTATAAGTTCATTTGATTGGTTAAAAAATAAATTTAATCAAGAATGGAAAAGAATACATAGCCTATTTTATCCACTCTTATTATTAGTCTGTATTCATTATTTTTTATCATTAAAATCGCCAACACCAGAGCCTATTATTTATCTAATTATTATTGGATTAACATACCTTTTTCGATTTTGGCAACAGAAAAAAAATAAATCAACTAATATATAAAATAACCTCTCCACCAATTTAATTATAATATTATATAAATGATATTATTAAAGCCTCATTTAAGAGGCTTTAACAAATTGTAATAAACTAAATAGTTGCCTATCAATTCAGCATTAGAAATACAATGATATATCCATAGAAAAATTACGCCTAGGAGCAGTAAAACGTTGTAAACCAAGACGAACACGATCTATTTGATTTGTTGTACCAAATTCTGGCAAACTTCTTAATGCATCCCAAGTACTATATTTTCTATTAAATAAATTAAAAACCCCAGCACGCAATACAATATTTTTATTTACATTATAGTAAGCTGTCGTATTAAATACAGTTTAAGAATCAATAAGATATGGCTATTCACAACCATTCCGTATTGCTTGATTACCTTCTTTTCGTGTTGAATAAGTCATAAATATCCCTGCACCATATTTTTTATCCGCATTATCATAAGATAAGGAAGAAACCCATTTAAAAGGTTGTATAGAAAGTAATAATCTTCGAGCCTATCATGGTTGCTTTTCCTCCCACTCTCACTCGACTAATTGTATTTTCCGTTGAATCAATAATAACGTGAATAAGAGAAGAACATTGCATGGCACGCCCCTGCTCTAATAGAAAATGCGTTTTATGAGGGAAAACATGCTTAACAAGATAACAGCCTAAAGCGCCACTAGAACTCCCTGTAGCAGACTCTTCATTGATGCCATATAAAGGTGCAAAGTTACGGCAATGAGCAGTAATCTCTTTATCTTGGCTAAGCTCAAAAACATGAAAGCCAATAGTATTAAATTCGCGACTTAACTCTGCAATCGCATCAAAATTCGGTTTTAGCGTATCTAATTGCCCAAATTGTACGGGGATCAAAATATCAGGTAATCCTGTTGAAAATATCTCAATAGGTAAGCCTGTTTCTGAAATAACTTCGCAATTTACTCCTAATGCAGCGGCCACAGCATCTATTTTTGGAGCTTGTCGTGAAATAGGCAGTGTTTGCTCCATAACGACATTTTCAGTATCAATAGCAACGCTTAAAACGCCTGCTTTGGTTTTTTGTGTGTAATGACCAGAAGCCAATAAATTGAGTGAAGATAAAGTGAAAAATACCGCTAATGTAGCATGACCACAAAAATCGACTTCTCCTTCAGGCGTGAAAAAATCAACTTCAAAATCAGTCTCTTCACCTTGATAAACAAAAGCAGTTTCAGAAAAGCCGACTTCTTTAGCGATAGCTATTTTCTGTTCATCACTTAATTGAGGAGGATTTAGTACTACACCAGCAGGATTCCCCCCTGTATTATTTCGAGTAAATGAGTTTACAAGATATACTTTGATCTCGTGCTCTACTGAGTGTATAGCTTCATTTTGCATATATTTTCCGCATTACTTCAAACGCATTAAGTCTGTGTATAAAAATAGAGTTTTCTCGATCTATCTTATATTGCTCTACTTTAAATATCTTCTTTTTAAGTAGTAGATAAAATACTCACTAATTAGGGCAAACTTCCGACACGCTATCTAATCCTTGCTGTCTTTGTTCAAATGTGACACTTTTATTATCGCCATCTCGGATAATTTTTAAGATATAAATACTATCAAAATCACTACTTTTCCATTTAGGGATTAATTTAGGATCTCCCCCCTCTTGCTTCATAATATCTCGTGCCACTTTAACTAAATTGTCATGCTCCCATGCAATAAAAATAACTGCATTTTCATATTTCTTACTTAACAGGGCTTCTCGCAATTCTTTTACCTCTTTAGCATGGTATTGAAGATGAATAGGTAATGAGGTTTTAATCGCGATAGGAGAAATTGTTTGGAGTGAACGCAATGAATTGCCTAACTTACTCTGTTTGGGCGCAGCGGCAAATAATGCATCAGGTTTGCCAAATTGATTTATAAGTACATCTGGTAGGGCTAATGCTCTATTTAATCCCTTACAGGTCAATTGCCCACTATCATTATCAGGTTTTTCACCATGTCTTATAAAGACAAGTGTTTGATTGGAATACGCCATATGACTGAATCCTAAAATAAATATGCCCAAAAATATAAATACACTGCGCATACAGCGTTGCCTTTAAGTCAATTAAGTATAAGAAATATATAAAAATTAAAACACATCTAATATTAACCATAAACTCGCCTGTTTGGTGTCACTCAGTCTATCATAGACCAAAGTATTTTAGCGGTGAGTGCATCTTAGATAATGTACATTTAGCCACTCTTATAATTTATTGGCCTTTATTTTACTTTCCAAATACCCCAAGATTAATTAACAAATATTAAAATCGAACAAACAATTGTTAACGGAAAATAAAGAATATCTTTGATTTTTTATTACGTTACGTCCAGATTTATAAAGTTGGATTAAAGTTAAATACTCAGCACTCTTAGATAAAAAAAGAGAGGAAATCTCTTTTTTTCAATAAAAATAATGTGTTAAAAATCAATGCAAACCTCTTTATCTCCCTTTACTTAGTTTAATGGCTAAAGTTCTGCCACTAGTTACCGATACTGTTTGTTCTTCAATAAGTTATCAATACTTATTAATTATTATTTATCCAGGGTTAAGCATGTTCTTTAAAAACTTTAAAATTCGTACAAAATTAACCATCGCATTTACAATTTTTGTGATGTTAATTATGTTGGGTTCCAGTTTCGCACTAATGGGTTTAAATAGTGCGAATCAAGATATTCATGATGTCGTTGATGATATCTATCCAACCACAGTCAAAGCCAATTTACTGATTAATAATTTCAATGAGTTTATTATATTTCAGCAACTCACTATGCTTGATGAGCAAGGAAGTTTAGCGAGTGAACAAGAGAGCAAGAAAGCAGAGATCACCGCTAAAGTTGCGCAATTGCTGAAAGAGTTAGACGAATCCACACACGATGCTGAGTCAAAAAAAATCTTAGCTGAGGTTTATGACATTCGTCAGCAATATATAACTTCTCAAAACTTTGTAGTAAAGGCATTTAATGAAAATAACAGACACGCTGCAGTCAATGAACTGATCACAAAAACCTCTGCTATCCAATTAAAATATCGCGATAAAATATTAGAGTTTATCGAATTACAAAATCAAAAAATGGAGGAGGCAGGTGACGCTGTTGAACGTGATTTTATTGAGAAAAGAATATTTTTAATATTATTAACTCTTGTCAGTATTATTGTGGGTAGCATTTTAGGATGGTTTATTACTAGAGGCATTACTCTCCCATTAGAAAAGGCAATAAATTTTGCAAAAGCCATCGCAAATGGTGATTTAACACAAGAAGTGAATACTGATTATCATGATGAAGTAGGGATACTATTACAAGCCCTTGCTGAAATGAAAATGCGCCTATTAGAGGTTGTGCAAAATGTACAAAACGGTGCTGAAAATATTTCCTCGGCAGCAGAGCAAATTACTGCGGGTAGCCAAAATTTAGCGGCAAGGACAGAAGAACAAGCAACATCAGTAGAAGAAACCGCAAGCTCAATGGAGCAAATGACGTCAACCGTTAAAAACACAACAGATCATACTCATAATGCAATTAATGTTGCTGAAAAAACTGAAGTCGCTGTACACCATAATGGCAAAATGATGCTTCAGCTAACTGAAAAAATGAGAGCAATTAATAGCTCATCATCTCAAATGACCGATATTATTAACTTAATTGATGCCATTGCATTCCAAACTAATATTCTTGCACTAAATGCTGCTGTTGAAGCTGCTAGAGCAGGTGAACATGGTAAGGGTTTTGCAGTTGTTGCTGGAGAGGTCAGACTACTGGCACAAAAGAGCGCAGATTCCGCTAATGATATACGTGCTCTTATTGATAACTCATCAACTCAAACACAAGAAGGAATGGAATTAGTTGAGCAAGCCGACTCACAAATCCAAAAAATGATCACCGATGTTGAAGAAATCAGCGCATTATTACGAGAAATTGGGCAGGCAAGTAACGAGCAAAGCGATGGTATATCACAAATCAATAATGCTATAAGTCAGCTTGATTCGACAACGCAACAGAATGCAGGATTAGTTGAAGAATCTGTCGCTGCCGCAAATTCTCTTAACGACCAAGCCTTAAATCTAACTAAACTTGTTAATTACTTTCAGATTAAGTGCATCTAATTCGTTATTGTATTTGATAGTGTTGTTCAAGGTCACTCAGTGAAAATTGTCGTGACCTTGAAAACATATTTAGATGAAAGAATAACCGCTTATATCAACCAAAAACGTGAGTTAAATGTGCTTTATATTCAGCAATATCATTATCAACTTTTGGCTCTTTAATAACGTCATTAACCATAAAAGTTGGTAATTGAGATAACCCTAAAAATTGTTGTGATTTGTGAAAAGCAAAATAAACACCATCAACACCTCTACCATCAAAGAAATTGCCAAATTCATTAAAGGCTTCAACAGGAGCGTTCCACGTTACGGAGAGCATGTATTTTTTACCTTGTAATAGCCCACCTGTGCCGTATTGCTTTTTAGGATCACGACGAGTACGACCATCATTCTCATATAACTTGCCATGACCAAATGTATACACATCATCCATATATTTTTTTACTTTCCATGGCATCATCATCCACCAGCCAGGCATTTGATAAATAATAGTGTCAGCCCATAGAAATTTATCTATTTCATCATCAATATCATAGCCTTCTTCTATTTGAGTCTCTTTAACACGATGACCTAATGTGACTAAATGTTCAGTAGCAACATCATGCAATGTGCGGTTTAATTGACCGGCAGAATGACCAAAGTTTTGACCACCATTAATCAGTAAAATGTTCATGTTAACTCCTAAATTTTTTCTTGCGATACGTCTAATGGAGTTAATCTAACAGGAAACAAATAAGTTCGCACACGACAATAAAAACCAAAAACAAATAAAAAGCAGAGTTATAATCTTTATTTAAACTCAAAATAAGCTATATAAAATATAAAAAACCACAAATAATCACTTTTACGATTAGGTGTATTAATTATAACGATTATTGCTTTTTAGGCAAAAGTCTATTGTTTCTCAGACTATTTTTTTAAATGACTGGCTGTTATAACATTAATAGGACGACCTTCTAGCCAGATAGGATTGTATTACTATTTATTACCTTAAGATAAGTTGTAAGAAATTAAGCACATCAATGTGCTAAAAGTTACAGCTTTAATGTGTCTGATAGATATTGAGTTAAACTATCAATAAAAACGCGAATGCGCTGGCTCACTACGCGATCACTATAATAAACAGCATGAAAAGGTAATGGTATAGATTGTATTTTATCGCTAAATAGCTCAACTAGTTTGCCTTCTTGAATATCTTTATTCACCATAAAATCAGATAAACAAGCAATTCCTTCACCACTCATACATAGCTGCCTTAATGTTTCGCCACTGTTTGCAGATATCCCTTCCGTTACCGTAATGAATACATTTTTTTCGATTTCTAAAGGCCATGTATTTAATGAAACTGGCTCAGTAAATGTTAAACAAGTATGCTCACTCAACATTTGCGCTGTTGTCGGAAATCCTTTTCGCTCAATATATTTTGGCGAAGCAATAATTTTACGATGGCTATTAAATAAAGGACGAGCACGTAAACTTGAATCGGTTAAATGACCGACTCGTATAGCCACATCCACTTTACGCTCAATTAAATTAACAAAGGTTTCAGAAGAGACTAATGACAAAGTAATATCAGGATATTGTTGGCGAAAAACAGAAATAAAAGGGATCAAAAGATGCAATACCACAGGTGTAGCAGCGTCAATACGCAATAAGCCTTTAGGGGAACGTTGTGTACCATATAACTCATTTTCAGCAGCTTGCATCTCTTGCAATATCACTTTCATCCGCTGAAAATAAAGTTCACCTTCTGCAGTAAGATCAATTTGGCGAGTTGTTCTATTCAGCAAATTAACGCCTAATTTATCTTCTAATTTTTTTACAGTACGACTTACCGCTGAATTAGCGAGATTCAGTTTATCTGCAGCTTTTGTAAAACTTTTATGCTCAACAACTTCAACAAATACTCTCGCTTCTTCTGATGTTGCTTTCATATCATAAACCTCGGTAGTATTAAGTAACGTACTGAAATTTAAGAATACGAGTATCTTTTTATTATTGCAATTAAGTTAATAATAGAGAGGTATAATAAGTTATTAGCCATAACCCACTATAAGCAATGTATATATCCCAAAAAATAAGCAGATAACCCTTAATGAGATACCTGCTTAACTCACTGTGGAAAAAATAGCATTAAGCTAATTTCTCAATAAATTTAATCTCTAGTGAATCAGTTTTATCCTTTAAATTTTCGATAAATGCTTTCATATGTGCCGTTTCATTATGTTTATCAATGGCACTTTGGTTTTCCCATATTTCAAAGAAAATAAAGGTTCTTGGTTGAGTCGTATCCTTATGAAGTTCATACTGGATACAACCTTCGTCTTGATGACTTGGCTTTATCATCGCCCGACAAGCAGACAATACATCACTCTCATGATTTTCTTTTGCCACAATAGTGGCTATTAATCTGATATTGTTCATATAAAAATCCTATCGCTCGGCTATGAGATTGTTAAGTACATTGCTTCATAAACTCAAATTACTCTAACACAATTCTTATCTCATTCTTCATTCCAATTCTTCACATTTAAGCAAAAGTATTTTGCAGTGGAGCAACTGGATTTGCCTCAAGGAAATGGTGATTAACCGTTATCTCTAAGTAAAATTTTTCAATCAAAGTGGTAAACAAATAATCCCTACTCTGTCACGGGTGTGATTGCCATAGCTTCTATAATGGCATTCGATTTATACATTAATGCGCATTCACCCCAATGAAAAAAACAACCTAGTTCACACTTTTGTTCTTTTTTTTTATGTGTAACAACATCGCCAATGAAATGTAAACAATTTTACCAATATCAGACAAACTGTTTGTATTTGCAAAGTTATTTTGACGGTGATGGATAGCGTCAAATGTTAAATCCTAAAACATCGCTAACATAATCACTGGTCTCTGTTATCAAAATAGGGCTATTTAATGATGAGAATAATCTTTTCACTATTAATACTTCCATAATAATCTCAAGATAATGTCACTTATTGTAAGAGAAGCTTATAGCGCTAAAAAATATCCTTTCCCCCCTCTCTCACGCTAAAGAAAACATTTCGCGAGAAATTATTACGTAGTTAAAACAAGAATAATTATCTGCAAACTTACTTTTCAATCATTTTTTTACTTTCAATATTTGTATGACAATTTTCTGGGTAAAATGAATATCTCATCTAAAAATGAGATATTACATCAAAAATATTTCATATCTTATCTTTGCTCTATAACAGTTAACTTAAACACTTCAAATAATGTATAGAAAAACGATTAAATAAATATTTTTCTCTTATTATATAGGATTTTTTTTATGCTTTTTCAGTCATAAAAAATAAGAAAAATAAACTTTTTACTTTTGCCAATACGATCAAGATCACTTTAAACATATCTTTAACTGAAAACAATTAGGAAGAACCATTCTCATTTTATATTTATTTCACTCTTCAACCCTCCATTATCTTCATGATTTGTATTACAATTAAACCCAACATCAAAACCAGTGGTTGTGCGCGTTAAGAGACAAAAAGAAGTCAATCATTGATGAGGAAATCATATTAACATCGACTTAAACAGTTAATATAAAAATATTATTTTTGTATAATTAACATTGTTAAATTTAAAAAAAAGAAAAAACAAACCATAATAAATTATATTCTTACAATAAAACAAAAATTTCTATAATTAGAATAAAAAAACATCGTAATTTAAAAACAAAAAACAACAAAAAAGAAATAAAAACAATGTAAAGAAAATAATCAATATAAAAAAACAAAATAAAAATAAAAATAAAAATAAAAAAAATAAGCCCCCCCCCAAAAAAAAATAAATACAACAATAAAAGCAACCATTGAAAAATAAAATTAACGAAAATTTAAATAATAAAAAAATAAAAACTTATAATAATAAAAAATTAAAATATATAACATTAAAGCTATTTGTTAATAAAATAGTCCTCACAAACAATACATTAATTTAATTTATGATTATTTGCAACATAGATAGCCATTCCTATCCTAAAAAAGAGCATTTTAGACTTAAATTCATCTTTTTATTACATAGCTAAAACCATCAATATCGTTCTTTTTTTCATCAAAAACCAATTTGATAACAACATTAGCAATCCAATTACATTGATGAACATCAAAAAACAAGACAACTAACAAGCAAATAATGAGAAAAAAGGAATTTTTTTATATTTGTCACACAATTGATTTTATTCTATTACATCTCAATAAATATTCCCTACAATAGCCAACCAATCTAACCTAACAATTTCCTAAGTGATAATGTTTTTCATTGTTTAGGTTAGTAACTATCTTTTTTTATTTATGATTTATCGTTTCAGCAAAGTAGAGCATTAATAAAACCTAGTACCCTACACAATTATATGATGACCAATTTATAGGTTTGCCAACGCAGTTATAAACGATAAAAATTGCAAACTTAAGGATAAAAATAATCATGTCCGACTATCTATCATTCTTATTAGGCATTGTGCCTTTAGCGGTTTTGATTTTTATGATCTTAAAAATGAAATCAGCCGTTCACCATGCCGTGCTCGTGTCTTTAGTGATAACTGTTGCGCTGGCTATTTTCCATTGGAACAACACCATTCAATTTGCGTCAGTCTCTGTCCTTTATGGTGCAGTGAAAGGATTATGGCCAATTATCATAGTCATTCTTGCGGCTATTTATAGTTATAACTTAATGCTAAAAACAGGTGGCATGGATGTACTTAAGGATGTACTTGCGGGTATAAGTGATGATAAACGCGTTCAAGTTCTGCTTATCTCATGGTGTTTTGGTGGCTTCCTTGAAGCAGTTGCGGGTTATGGTACTGCGGTTGCCATTCCTATCGGTATTTTAATTGCACTTGGATTTGATCCTTTTAAAGCAGCTGTTGCCTCTTTAGTTGCTAATACTGTTCCTACAGCTTTTGGTGCGGTCGGTATCCCAGTTTCAATTTTGGCACAAAACACTGGGCTTGATGTATTAGTGCTGAGTAAAACAATTATTATTCAGTTGGGATTATTTAATATCGTCTTGCCTTTTGTCATCGTTGCTATTGCTGGTGGCGGAATTAAAGCGATTAAAGGTGTCGGATTTATTACCTTAATGTGTGGTATCAGTACACTGATCCCTCAATATATCGTTGCTGCTAATTTAGGTGCTGAATTACCGGCGTTTGCAGGTAGCTTAGTCAGCTTAATTGTGGTTATTTTCCTTGCTAAACGCATGAAAAACGGCGGTGATAAACAAAAAAATATCAAAAAGCACACGGGTAAAGAGTTGTTAGTAGCAAGTTCTATTTATCTGTTTACCTTTATTTTTATTTTAGCGTGCTCACCTTTATTCCCTACGCTTCAAAGCATGGCAGGTTCAATATCCACAAAGATCCCATTTGTATTAAGTGAAACACAAACGGAATATCAAACCATTGCTTGGTTAAGTACTCCGGGTGTATTAATTATTCTCGCCAGCTTTGTAGGGGGCACCATTCAAGGTGCAAGTGTTTCAACACTTATCTCTGTTCTGGTTAAGACAACGATCCAACTGAAAAACTCGATTATTGCCATCACAGCAATTGTAGCGATGGCAACGGTCATGGATTTCAGTGGCATGATTGGCAGTATCGCCGAAACCTTAGTCGATTTCACAGGTGCAGGATTTATCTTTATTGCGCCAGTAATCGGTGCGTTGGGAACCTTCGTAACCGGTAGTGACACCAACTCTAACGTACTGTTTGGTAAGTTACAAACCAGTGCAGCAGCCAAACTCAATATCGATCCATTTATTCTGGCAGCAGCCAATACCTCTGGTGCAACGGGCGGTAAAATGATTTCACCACAAAGTATCGCCATTGCTGTTTCAGCGACCAAAATGGATGGTCAAAGCAGTGCCATCATGCGTGAAACCTTAAAATACTGTATCGCCTATATCATTATTCTTGGGGCGAAGATCGGCATTATTTATCATCTAATGAACTAATTAATAAGGAAAAGGGAGTGTGTTCACCCCGCTCCCTTCTCCTCTTATAACGAAGCAATAAAAGAATTTTATCTTTAGTAAAAATGACAACATCTGAGCGATGTTTTTGGAGTTCGATTAATGAAAGTTAATTTTTATGCGACCTGTCTTGGTGATGTGCTGAAAGCAGATTCAGCTCGAGACACCGTCCTGTTACTTGAAAAATTAGGCTGCGAAGTCTTATTTCAAGAACGCCAAGGTTGCTGTGGTCAGCCAGCGCTTAATAGCGGTTATGTAAATAACGCAAAACCTGCCATGAAATCGTTAATTGAAACATTGGAAGTGAACGACTATCCCATTATTTCACCCGCAGGCTCCTGTACTTATGCCATTAAAGGCTATCCAACTTATCTTGCTGATGAGCCTCAATGGGCATTACGGGCGCAAGGTGTTGCCGATCGCCTGATTGATTTAACCAGCTTTATTGTTAATACGCTTGGTGTTGTTGATGTTGGCGCTCGTCTGCCAGGTAAAGCGGTTTATCACCCATCTTGCAGTTTAACTCGAAAATTAGGTGTCGTAAGTGAGCCTTTAACGTTGTTAAAACATGTTGAAGGTCTTGAAATGTTGCCATTTGCAAACTCAGAAACCTGCTGTGGCTTTGGTGGAACATTCTCCGTGAAGATGTCTGAAATTTCAGGTGAGATGGTGACCGAAAAAGTAAAACATATCATGGATGTGAGCCCTGATTATGTCATTGGTGCCGATACAAGTTGCTTAATCAACATTCAAGGTCGTTTAAGTCGTGAAAAACGTCCGGTAAAAGTGTTGCATATTGCACAAGTTTTAATGAGTCAATAAGGGAGCTTGCTTATGTCTATCAAAACCAGTGATATAGATTTCAGACCTCGCCTCGAACATGAAATGAAAGACACAATCATGCGTAATGCGGTTGTTATGGCGCAAGAACGTATTGGGGCTAACCGTCAAATCATGGTGAAGGAGCTCGGTAATTGGGAAGAGTGGCGTGATCGCGCAGAACAAATCCGTAACCATGTGCTTGAAAATTTAGATGCTTATCTCTATCAATTATCCGAAAAAGTGACTGAAAACGGAGGCCATGTTTATTTTGCTAAAACAGCAGAAGATGCCTCTCGTTATATTTGTGAAGTTGCCAAAAAGAAAAACGCGAAGAAGATTGTAAAATCTAAATCAATGGTCACCGAAGAAATTGGGATGAATAAAGCCTTACAAAATGAAGGCATTGAGATCATCGAAACTGACCTTGGTGAATATATTCTTCAATTAGATAACGATCCACCGTCTCATATCGTGGTTCCAGCGATCCACAAAGATCGCTATCAAATTCGCAAAGTCTTAAATGAAAAACTCAATTATGAAGGCAGTGAAACGCCAGAAGATATGACGCTTTTCATTAGACAACGTATAAGACAAGATTTCCTTTCTGCTGATATTGGTGTCACCGGCTGTAACTTTGCCGTGGCTGAAACAGGTACTGTCTGTTTAGTCACCAATGAAGGTAATGCAAGGATGACCACTACATTACCTAAAACCCATATAGCAGTTATGGGTATGGAACGTGTGGCTCCCACCTTTGAAGAAGTTGATCCGTTGATAACCATGTTATGTCGTAGTGCTGTTGGCTCACGTTTAACCAGTTATAACACTTGGGTAACAGGTCCTCGTGAAGCAGGCAATGTTGATGGTCCTGAAGAATTCCATTTAGTGATTGTGGACAATGGTCGTTCTGAAATTTTAGGCTCACAATTTAAAGATATTTTACGTTGTATTCGTTGTGGTGCTTGTCTCAATACATGTCCAGCCTATCGTAATATTGGTGGTCATGCCTATGGCTCAATTTATCCGGGTCCAATTGGTGCTGTAATTTCCCCGCTATTAGGGGGTTATAAAGATTTCCACGATCTCCCTTATGCATGTTCATTATGTAACGCTTGTAATGTGGTTTGCCCAGTTAAAATTCCTTTAGCACAACTCATTTTAAAACATCGCCGTGTGATGGCAGAAACAGGCCTTACACCAAAAGCTGAACGTCGAGTCACCGGTATGTTTAACTACCTCAATTCACACCCTGCTCTTTGGAAAGTGGGTATGAATGTTGGTGCGAAAATGGCAGGGTTAATGATCAAAAATGGTTCTACACCAATCAAAATCAGTGTTCTTAACGATTGGATGGAATCGCGTGATCTCCCTAAACCGGATGGTTATAGCTTCCGTAGTTGGTTTAAACGCCATAAAGCAGAAGGAAAAAAATAATATGTTAAACGAACAAAACCGTAATGAATTTCTGCAAACTATTGCTGAAAAATTAGGGCGTCCTATCGCTCATAAACCACAGCCACAACCTACACCGGTAAACGATTTAGCGAAAACACGGTTAACTAATTTGACTCAAGATGAACTGTGCAAAGAGTTTACTGACTTTGCACAGACTCAAATGGTGAAATGTGTTGTTAGCAAACCTGATGAAGTTATTAATAGCCTAATTGAGCTCTGTGAAAGTTATGATTGTAAAGGCTCAGTGGTAATAAGTGGTGATGAGCGTTTAGATGCACTTGGTATCACAAAAGCGGTTAGCGAAAAATACGAAACTTATATTTGGGATCCTGCACTTGGACGTGAAAATATCGTTTATGCTGAACGCTCTCAAATCGGGATTGTTTTTGCTGAAGCGGGCTTAACTGAATCTGGTGGGATTGTTTTATTTTCGTCTCCAGAAAAAGGACGTGCCGTTAGCTTACTACCCGAAACCTCAATTGTTATCCTACGTAAAAGCGATATTTTGCCTCGTGTGGCTCAAATTGCTGAGCGTTTGCATAAAATGGCTCAAGAAGGTGTGAGAATGCCGTCTTGTATCAATTTAATTGGTGGTGCAAGTTCTACTGCTGATATTGAGTTGATTAAAGTGTGGGGGGTTCATGGCCCTGTTCATGCGGCTTATTTAATTATTGAAGATTGCTAATTCAAGATAAAATAACGTTAAAACGATAACAAAATAACTAACAGTCTGAGTCAATCATTGACTCCTAAATCAAACCCAAAAGATAAGTTAATGGCTTTTGGGTTTTCTCTATAATTTACCAATTAATTATTCAATAAAGTTTTTGCTCTCCATTGATTCAATTTTATTTCACATGCGAGTAAAACATCTCCTGCCCCCGTTCCCCCCATTAATAATGCGGATTGTCGTTGGCACTCAGCGCTTCTAAATTGAATAAAATGCTGTTGAGAACTCGCTAATGCATCGATAGCACTTTTCGCTGCAACAGAATCACTATCTTCAAGATCACTCTTACTTTTGTCATAAATGACATTCATTTGCTGTTCTGCCAGTTTTAACTCATCCAATAAACAAGCTTGCACTGCTGTTCTCGGCTCGTTCGCAGTCACTTCATAACATTTTGCTAAAGGATCGTATTTGTTTTGTGCCGAAGAAAAAAAACTAACTGTCAGTAAGCTACAAAAGATCATAAATAAACTTATCTTCACACGAACTCCTTATAGATATTTATAATAAAATTTATGCTCAACATAATGTATAAAATAGCCAGTATCACATCTATTCGTGCGAACAGCTTGATTTTAAGATATATCGCATATTACCCGATAACTTTAAACGCCAATCAAGTAATAATAAAAAAACATTATTAATGTCTTTTAAATTTAAACCTGTTTTTTATTCTTTATTAAATAAATATTATTTAACATACAATTGATAGATTAAAAACCAATCAATAATTTAAAAAATAGCCATTTACTGCTTTAACTTTGCTTTTCACTGAAAAAATAACAAATTTTCTTATACTGAAAAAATCTGCTATTTCAATTTTCACTATTTTTTTCTTAGTATAGCAATAGAAAATCCACTTTTTTTGCAGTAATCTCATACCACTCTTATTGGCAATTTTTACCTAAAAACGACCAGTGGTATCACCAATATGCTTTATAAATTCACCCCCATTATTCTTCTCATAATTTCCAACGTTTTTATGACATTTGCTTGGTATGGACACCTAAAATATGGCAATAAACCCCTTATTGTTGTCATTGTTTTAAGCTGGTTGATTGCCTTTGTTGAATACTGTTTTGCTGTACCTGCAAATCGCATTGGTCATAATTACTACAGTGCGGCAGAATTAAAAACCATACAAGAAGTGATTACTTTAACTATTTTCGCTATTTTTTCTGTCACTTATTTAGGAGAAAATTTTACATTAAATCACTTTATTGGTTTTCTTTTAATTGGTGCAGGCGCTTTATTTATCTTTAAAGGACCTTTTTAGAAAAACCGAGTAATAGATATTGTTAGCTCATTTTTTCAGCACATTTTCTACGCTTATTTTATTATCGCCTTATCAAAAACTGATAAGGCTTTTTTATTCGAAACTTAACTTTTTGATTACTTTTAATACTATTTATAGTGTGGCTTTTATGGAGGATAAAATAACACCATCACTTACCATTAAGTTATATAGTCTATTTAGATGGTTTTTCCAAAACAATAGTCTGTTTTGTAATAAATATCTTCTATATATAGAAACATTTCTCTTGAAAAATATTTTTCATTCAGCGCATAATGATTGCTCTAAGAGAAGCATCGTTTCTCTGTCTTTTTTTGCCTCTCTTAAACTACCGCACACTTAAAAGGTGCGTTTTGTCACTTTAACGTCAGATAAAATGGTATCTGGTATGAGCAAACATTCTAACGATTTTATTTATATGCAGGATAATCCCTGTATGCATTGTGGTGCTTGTTGCGCCTATTTTAGAGTTTCATTCTATTGGGCTGAAATGGTAAGTGGTGGAGGTGTGGTTCCTGATGAATTAACAGAGCCGTTAACACCTTTTCTCTCTTGCATGAAAGGAACAAACTCTAAAAAACCACGCTGTGACAAACTGATTGGTGAGGTGGGAGAGTGTGTCAGCTGTTCTATCTACGAACAACGCCCTTCTCCTTGCCGTGAGTTCCAACAATCTTGGGTAAATGGCATCCATAATGAAGCTTGCGATCGTGCGAGAGCTGCTTATGGTTTACCACCATTAACTCATATCACATTGCCTCACACCGCGTAAGACATCAGAGGGGTTAATCCCCTCCTGATCATTCAATACCATCCAATATGCATTTTTATAAAAAATAAAATAATAGAACAAAAAAGCATTATTAAATAACACGTTAGTTTGACTTTATTTTTAAATAACCTAGTATATAAGGTAATTAACTAATAACTCTTATTTAGTGAGGTTTTTTATTTAAAAAAAGTAACAAAATTGGGGGGTATTATGATCAGTAGCTCTTTTTTTATCCTTTTCCTTTCTTTTATCTGTTCTACTGCTGTCGTTAGTATGTTACTCGGTGGCTTAGAGGAATAATTATGAATATTTCTGATGAGAATATTCTTTCCCAGAAATAATGCCCATACTTTACATAAAATTAGTATGGGCATTATTTTTCTTATTGTTTAATTTTTATATTTGTTTTTACTGTTGTTATTTTTATTCTATTTTTTATAAAAAACTAAACATCTCAAATTTTCCTTGCTTACCTATTTAGTAGGTAAAGTGTCCGGTTATTCTCCATGAAAATAAGACATCCTCGGCAACTTGCCCAAATCCAATATTATGCATAACTAGATAGCGTTGGTTATCCCAGCTTTTCTTATTTACTACAATACCAATATGAGGCCGCACATTATCTAGGCGCCAACTAATAATATCGCCTGGTACATAATCTTCTGCATTTTTTGTAATCGGCTTTACTTTTCCTTTTCGTGTAAAAAAGACTTCTAAATTGGGAACTCTACGATGATCAATGTTCGTATCAGGCTTATTCAATCCCCACATTCGTTTACTTGGGTAAGCCGAAAAATGTGCTTTAATGTCTTCATGCAATAGTTTTTGTAAATCAATATCAATCCCACGATAACTACGAATGATCACATCACTACATACTCCTTTATAATCAGGTACGTCCCCCATTGGGTAATCTATTTTACGATAATCAGAATCATAAAATACGGCTCTTGGTAAGTTAGCTGCATACTCCACCAGCTTTTTATTTTGTTCTGAAGTTATCGCTTGTGCACTTGAAAGAGGAATAATGAGTAAGAGTAATACGCTAATTTTCACTGTATGTTCTCCATGAAAACATTAAATCCATTATTTAAGAAAGAAGTTGCGTTATCTGTTTATACTGATAAAGCACAACATAAAAACATAAGGGAAGTCTTAATTCGTTTTGATAATAGATATAAAAAGCCGAGCCACCTTTACGGTAAGCTCGGCTGATAAATAAGAGAAAAAATAAGAAAGAGAACAAGTAAAAGAAAGTAGTTTAGTTCAGCACAATATGACTTTTACGGCGTAAACTTGCAAAAAGCATATAAATTGCCGTCACTAATAACACCACAAAGAAAAAATTCATAATGCCATTATTGGCTTGAGCCATAAACATCCCCGCCCCTAAAGGCCCAATAGCAGAGCCAATGCTATAACTTAATAGCATCACTTGTGTGATAGCGACAATGTAATTCGCATTCACATGATCACACGCCAATGTAATAGCGATAGGATAAAGTGCAAAAGAAGACATTCCCAATAGCGCTAGTGCAATAATAAGCACCATATAATCGCTAGAAAGATAAGTCAGCCCCATGGCAAAAACGCCCACTAAACACATCATCGCTAATAACAGTGTTTTGCTTATCATCACAGACAATTTGCTAATAATAGGCTGAACCACCATTCCACCTAAAATAATTGCTGCCATCAACACACCTATTTGGTCTGTTGTAAATTGCCCTTGATTTAAAGCTAATGGCATCATGCCATAAATACTGCCCATGACAACACCAGACACCATACAGCCCACTAAAGCAGCTTTATTTAATCGACTCATCTGCTTGAGTGACAAACTTTTATGATCATGTCCTTGTGGTTGCCCTTGTTTAAAAAGCAGAGGCGGTAACACGGCGATTAATAACAAAACTAATATCGCCATAAACGGGATAGCGCCTTGTGTACCAATTGCACCAATTGCCAATTGTCCTAATGTCGTGCCACCATAAAGCGAGGTCATATAAAAACCTAAGCGTTTAGCTCGCTCTTTAGGATTATCACCAATTAATAGCCATGACTCGACAACAACAAATATACCTGCGACCGCCATACCACCAATAAAACGGAAAACTATCCATGCTGATAAATAAGGCATGAAAGGCAACACACCGACAGTCACTGCCAGTAATAATAAAAATACAACGAAAGAAAGACGATGCCCTATTCTTGCAATAATAGGTTCTATCATGACGGAACCTATTAACAATCCAATAAAATAAATACTTGCTAACCAACTGGCATAGAGTGTATCCATTCCAAAACTGCTCATAGACAGCGGAATTAAACTCATTAAATAGC
This sequence comes from Proteus faecis, assembly GCF_003144395.1. Lineage (GTDB taxonomy): Bacteria > Pseudomonadota > Gammaproteobacteria > Enterobacterales > Enterobacteriaceae > Proteus > Proteus faecis. The sequence goes on from NZ_PENZ01000028.1 coordinate 41,988, forward strand.
CCGATGCAATAGCAAATACCGTTAACCCAGCCACAGGTACTAATGTACTGTCGCCTTTGCGTACCAAAGTAGTGTGCTGTTTCACTACCCTCGTCTCCACAATCAAAACGGTTGATGATGCGCTGTTTTCTCGATGCCAGATAGAGGCGGTTCTTTTATCTAGGAAAGATAAAAGAAACAAAGGTGAAAACAGTGGATGGCGTCCCTAAAATTAGGAGACGCGAATATAACGTTTAAATGATGATAAATAAAATTATAAAATCTAATGTCAGAAGACAATTTTATTTATATCAATCGTAATTATCGCCTTTTCTAGCCAAAATAAATAGCGCTAATCTGATCTTTATTTTTATTAAAAGATAAGTATTTTTACATACATGGTGGCAAGTAAATACGTACCCAATTAAATAGAAATAATAAGAAGATACTGTTGTTTATTCAACACTCTTTTCTAAAGCAATATTAATCGCATCAGGAATTGAACCACCATGACCTTTGCCTTCAAACAGATAAAATTCACACTTTTTTCCTGCTTCTGACAAATATTCACATAACTGACGTTGCGTTAACCAACTACTACGCTCTTGATAATTTTTCTGTTGCTCTTCACTTAATCGGCTTAAGTCTGGTTTTTCTTCTTTTTCACCTAAGGTTATTGTAATAGAAATATCATTAGGAATAGCTTGCCATTGCTCTTTTGTTACCCATTCACCTTTCCCCCACCATAATGATGGACTTGCTGCAATATAATGTTGAAATGTTTCTGGATGATTGAATAAAACATAGAGAGTAAATACACCACCAAAAGAGTGACCAAACAGAGATTGCTGAGTAATCGATATTTTTTCTTCAGCAAGTTGCTCTAACACATAAGGTCTTACTTGCGTTAAAAAGAATTGATAAAAATTCTCTGCATTTCCGCCTCGACTAAATGCATCGCCTTTTACACTCGGCGTATAGTCATGCGTTCTCTCTGTAATAAAATAAGCTTTATCCCCCACATAGCCTACACTGATAATTGCGGGTAACGGTTTATTTTTCTGCTTTATAGCTTCGTTTATCATCAACGGGAACTGAGCATTTCCATCAACACTATAAATTAATGCTGTCTTTGTGGTGTTTTTAGGGATCGCCAGAAAAAGGCGATATTGTTTTCCTTCATATGCCACTTCTTTATCTGTAATTTGATAAAAAGAGTGAGCCTGAGACTCAATATCAGGAACCTCTTGGTTAGGTCTAGCTTGAGCAATCGCAGATAACATAATCATTCCACATAACATTAGTATTCGCATAAATCAGATACTCTGTCGGTAATTTAAAAATGAAACCTTAAAATAATAAAGGGACATAAAAAATAAACCCCATATTTAATACGGGGTTTATTCTAATTTAGGCTAGATTAGAAGCTATATTTAATATTCGCCCAATAACGACGACCTTCATCGACAACCCAGTTACCGCCTTTATCATTTACAGCGGGGCCTGTTTCATCTGTAATATTTAATACCGCAAAATTAAACATTGTGTTTTTATTAAAGTTATAGGTCATCCCTAAATCAAAAGTTGTATACCCACTACGATAACGTGCACCAGTGTAACCATTCCGTTGTGCAGCCCAGATTTGTTTCCCTGTATAGGCGGTATTGGCATAAAAACTGGTTGCTTCATCAAACTGCCAATCAACTCGTGCATTAGCGCTATGCTTTGGTGTCATATCAAGTGGATAGCCTTTTAAAGATTCACCAGATGCTAATTTCTCATCATCACTTCTACGTTCTGAATCAATATAGGTGTAGTTTGCATTCACGTGCCAACTTTCAGCAATAGGGAATCCCACTGCTGTTTCGATCCCTTTAATATTTGCTTTACCCACATTATCGAATTGATACAGTTTTAAACCTGTAATGGGATCTTTTTCACCCGTATCATAGTTTGTTAGCTTATCTTTAAAATCAGTATTAAAGAAAGTCACACTTGCGGTAATACCATCCCCATTATCATAGCCAATACCAATTTCTTGGCTAACTGATGTTTCAGGTTTTAAATCACGATTACCGTACATAATCGCACGGCCTTTTTCAGTTGAAGTACCGTATTGAGGACTGATTTCACGTAAACTTGGCGCTTTAAAGGCTTTCGCTACACCACCTTTTAAAGTCAATTCATCAGTTAAATGATAAACGGCATACGCTCTTGGGCTCCAGTGATTACCGTAATATTCGTGATCATCAAGGCGCACACCACCCGTTAACGCCAAGTTGTCTGTTACACTATATTCATCTTCAAGGAATAACGCTTTTTGATCAGCGGTAATCGTGGATTGCTGAATACCAGAACCCGTGGATGATTCATCTTTTAAACGCGAATATTGATATTGACCACCAAAAGTCATCACGTTATCCGGTAAGAATGCGGTAAATTTCGCATCAAAAACAGTATTGGTAATTTCAGGGCGACGATCTTCGTAATACTCTTCACGCTCCTTCGTCGTTTTATCAATCATTTCTGTTTTGGTAATACGCTTAGTTTGTTCTTGATACACACTTAATTCTGAATGCAGAATATCAAACTGATTTTTATAGGTTAATGCCCAGTGGTTACGGTCATTATTGGTTTCTAACATTTTATTTTCATCAAGACGCCCACCTCGATTGGTAAACTGACTCATGGATTTACCTGGTGTCGTTGTACGCTGTAACGTATTGCGACCCGCTTCTAATAAAATAGTTTGGTTATCAGTTGGTGTGAATGCCAATTTTGCCGTAATATTTTTGTTGTCATTACGACCTTGACCATAAGTAATTTTATCTTCAGCACGTAAATAGGTATTGCCGTAAAGTTGTAAGCCTAATTTATCTTCAATTAGAGGTCCTGAAAGATAAAAATCACCATTAATGGAATCACCAGCATCACGGTTATGTTGCAATGTACCACCAAGTGCAACAGAGCCATGCCACTCTTTTGTTACTGGTTTAGTGATGATATTGATAACCCCCCCCATCGCATCAGAGCCATACAGAGATGACATTGGTCCACGGATCACTTCTATTCGTTCAATCGCATCTGCTGGTGGAATAAAACCACCTTCATACCCCCCACTTCCATTAGGACGTGACTCACGGCTATTTTGGCGGCGACCATCAACAAGAATAAGAGTGTATTCGCCCGGTAAACCACGCATCGTAATTTCTTGTTTATTAGCATTTCCATTAATGCTAACGCCTTCAACGCCTTTTACAGCGTCAGCTAAATCATGAACGGGTTTCTTGGCGAGTTGTTCTTTGCTGATGACAGTAATACTTGCTGGTGCATTTGTAATTTGTTGAGCAAATCCAGATGCTGATACAACAAGTTTTTCTTCTTTATTTTCTTGTGCATACAGCGGGTAAGAGGCAGATAGAATACAGGCTGTTAAAACGCCCATTTTAAAGTTCATTAGAGATCCCCTGAATATATAACAATTATAATAATGAGAATGATTGATATTATCTTAACCAAATGGTTATGAGAATGATTTTCTTTTCGTATTTATTATTTTTTTTTAATCTATATCAAAGAAAATTAGTGCCTTTCCTATTAGGTACAAAAAGAACGGATTTTTGAACACAACAAAAAAAAGCAGATGGCATAACCATCTGCTTTGTATCGTTTTGTAGAATATTTTTAGATTTAGAGAATTAGCAAATTACAATCTTGTTATTACCAGAATACGGCATAAAGCACACATAAGATGATCATAATGGTATAAGAAGCAATATTGAATCCACTTTGTGTTTTAAAGGTTTTATCTGTTAATGCTATCGCCCCTATGCTGTCATCAGTTTTAGTCGAACTTAAACTAACTAAAGCAATCACAACAGTAGTAAATATAAAGGTGTACATCATTTGATCAAGGAATGGCATACCTAATGGCATTAATTTTAGGAACAACGCAAACGGTATAGATAAAACCACACCAATGATTGCACCTTTTGCATTCGTTTTTTTCCAGAATAAACCTAATAGGAATACTGCTAAAATTCCTGGGCTCACTAAGCCTGTATATTCCTGAATATATTGGAATGCCTGATCGATACCACCTAATAATGGCGCAATAAAGCAAGCAATAATTAAAGCAACAACGGCACTAATACGCCCTACATTCACTAAACGTGTTTCAGAAGCTTTTGGTCCAATATATTCTTTATAAATATCCATCGTGAAAATAGTCGCGATAGAGTTAAGCATAGAGGCCAAGGATGAAACTATTGCAGCGGCAAGTGCAGCAAAAACAACGCCTTTTGCACCTACTGGTAAGAACTGAGTTAACCAAGGATAAGCTTTATCTGCTTGTGACAACGTTGGAATATGCGCTTGTGCCATTGTCCCTAACCCCGCCATTAATTCAGGGTTAGTTGTAATAACAAATGCAGCAATACCAGGCACAACAACAAGGACAGGCACGATAAGTTTCAAGAATGCAGCAAACACTAGCCCTTTTTGTGCTTCGTTAATAGATTTAGCGGCTAAAGCGCGCTGAATAATATATTGGTTAAAGCCCCAATAATAGAGATTAGCAACCCATAAACCACCAATCAGTACCGCTATACCAGGTAAATTCATAAATTGCGGATTATCTTTCTCTAAGATCATTTTAAAGTGATCAGGTGCAGCTTGTGTCATTTTGCTCAAACCTTCCATGATCCCACCATCTCCACCGATATAGCTGACTGCTAATACAGTGGTAAATAAGCCACCAAGGATAAGGAAGAACACTTGTACTACGTCTGTCCATGCAACAGCAGAAAGTCCACCATAAAGTGAATAGATAACAGCAAATAATGCTAAACCAATGATGGCATACATCATCGGTACACCTAGTATGGTTTCTAGTGCCAATGAACCTAAATAAAGAACCGAGGTTAAGTTAACAAAGATAAATAATGCCAACCAGAATACGGCAAGAATGGTTTTTAAATTACGGCTTTTAAAACGATTCTCAACAAATTCTGGAATGGTATAAATACCTTTTTCGATAAAGACAGGTAAAAAGTATTTAGCAACAATAATTAATGTCAGTGCGGCCATCCATTCATAAGAGGCGATAGCAAGACCAATGGAGAAACCAGATCCTGACATACCAATAAATTGTTCTGCTGAAATATTAGCAGCAATAAGCGAAGAACCAATTGCCCACCAAGGAAGGGTTTTACCTGCTAAAAAATAGTCCTTTGTTCCTTTTTTCTCACCATCCTTTGAACGAGAAACCCATAATCCTAGACTAATAATGATAACAACATAGAGGGCAAAAATTGCATAGTCTATTGTGCTTAACCCAACACCTTCTGTATGCATAATATTTTCCTTTCAGACCCATAGAGAGAATAGGGTTTCAATGTAAACGTTTTCACAATCTTTTTCCGTTACTCTGTTCACAAATTTATCGCTCATGTTACGTAAATGGATCATAAAATAGGAAAACAAACGATTAGCATGATGAGTAAAGTAAGATCTAAGCTTAAAATACGATAATAATTTTATTTAAAAAATCTCAGATAGTTAAATAACCGTTGAAAAAAGATCTAAAAATGATAACGATTACACTAACTGATTAAATATGACCTCTTAATGTTGAAAACCATTAAGAGGATCAGCTAAATAAAAAGTAAATAAGGTAATTAAGCGAGGTGGCTAAGATTAAAAACGGAATTACGTTGAACTAATGTTGGCGAGAAAATACGTTGTTTCTGTTCAAGTATTTCACCTTTAGAAAGCTTGATAGCAAGTGTTGCAGCTTGCTCTGCCATCATTTGTACAGGATAACGTACCGTAGTTAAACGAGGGTGAATATAACGTGCAATTAAGACATCATCAAAACCAATAACTGAGATTTTTTCAGGTACAGGGATTTCATTTTCATCAAGAACAGATAAAGCCCCTGCGGCCATAAAGTCGTTGTAAGTCACTACGGCTGTAAAATCAATTGATTTTGTTAGCAAATGCATCATGGCTTTTTCCCCGCCTTCACCTTCCGGCTCACCATATTCAATATAGCTTTCGGACAATGAGATATTATTAGCTTCTAATGCAGCTTTATAACCAGCAAGGCGCTGAGTTGTATCTTCAATATGATGAGTTGATGAAATATACGCAATTTTAGTATGGCCTTGGCGGATAAGATGCTCTGTTGCCATCCATGCCCCTTTATAATTATCTAAAGCAACACAACGTTCAGCAATTTCAGGAATAAAACGGTTAATCAATACCATGCTTTTAACTTCATGCGCATAAGCCAGCAACTCTTCATCAGAAAGTGCTTTTGAATGGATCACAAGGCCATCACAGCGGCTATTAATCAATAACTCAATAGATTGTCGCTCATCTTGAGCATCATGATAACCATTACAGACCAAGATGTGTTTCCCTGATTGTCTTGCAACGTTATCAACCGCTTTAACGAGTGTGCCAAAAAAGGGATCAGAAACATCATGCACTAAAACCCCCAAAGTTTGCGTACTTTGACTAACCAAAGCCCTTGCTGCCGCATTAGGTCGATAGCCCAGCTTTTGCATCGCTGCATTAACGGTTTCGATAGATGTTTGACTTGCTTTCGGCGAGTTATTTATGACTCTAGATACAGTCGCGACAGAAACACCCGCTTCTTTCGCTACATCTTTGATAGTCGCCATATCCACTCCTTATGGATCACCTTTATTCATGGTTAAGAAATAACGAACCGTTAATCTACAAACAAAGAAAAAAGAGAGTAATAGAATTTAAGTGGCTTGATTATCAGCGAAGAAGTGAAATTTAAAAAGTAAAAAGATCAAATAAATAGTGAAAAGGAAAGCGTTTACACTTTCCTTTTATTATTACGAGTAAAACTTATAGATTGTTTGGCTATTCCACGCTGTATTTGCAGGTAAAATACCTTGATTTTCATGCCATTCAGGATGATTAGGGCCATCTGGAAAATATTGTGTTTCTAATGCCAATCCTGAGTAATTGCCGTAATGACGGCTCTTTCCTTTTGTTCCTGCCAGAAAGTTACCTGTATAGAACTGGACAGAAGGCATGGTTGTAAAAACATCCATTTTAAGTTCACCTTCGGGGGCAACAACAGTCGCAACGGGCGTTTTATCCTCGTTTGCTTTCTTATCTAAAATAAACGCATGATCATAACCATTCGCGGCTTTTTGGCATTCATCTACCATAAAATCGAGACCAACACGTTTTAATTTACGAAAATCAAACCCCGTTCCTATTACACTTACAAATTCACCCGTAGGAATATTACCTTGACCATTTTTTAAATAATGAGACGCACAAATTTTTAAATCATGCTCAAGTGCAGTACGCTCAGTATGTTCACCTGCAAGATTGAAATAAGCATGATTAGTTAAACTTAGTGGTGTGGCTTTATCACTTATCGCCTGATAATCAATACATACTTCATTATTATCTGTCAGAGTATAGGTCACATTAACTTTCACAGTACCAGGAAAACCTTGATCACCATCTTTTGATATCAGTGAAAAAGTAACAGATTGAGAAGATTGTGCGGTGATCTCCCAGCGAAGATGACTGAAGTTTTGCTTACCACCATGTAAGGTATTTTTACCTTCATTCGCACTAATTTTATATTCTTGCCCGGCTAATACAAACTTAGCCCCAGCAATACGATTAGCAAAACGACCAACCGTTGCACCTAAATACGCTGTTTGTTGTTTATGGGCATTCATATCCGCAGAGCCTAATAACACATCTCGACGATATCCATTAACGGGTACAATACAGGTTAACCAAGTTGCACCAATATCCATTAAAGAAATGGACATACCAAAACGATTTTTAAGCACCACTATTTGCGCAGGTTTTCCATCTGATGCAGGTTGTGCTGTCATTTGTTCAGGTTCAAGAAAGCGAAGCTCATTAGTCGCCATTATTTTGCCTCCGAATAGCCCGCTCCTTGGCTTGCAGAGCAGACATAGATAGTTTCTTTTAATCCCGTTTTAGCTTCGTATTGCGCCTTAACAGAGTCAACGACTTTATCAACTAAATCTGGTGTCACTAATGCTACGACACAACCGCCAAATCCACCACCAGTCATTCTTACACCACCACGATCACCAATCACCGATTTCACGATTTCAACCAATGAATCAACCTCTTTGACTGTGATTTCAAAATCATCGCGCATTGAGTGATGTGATTGCATCATTAACTGGCTCAATGTGGTTAAATCACCATGGCGTAAAGCTTCTGCTGCATCTAATGTACGACCATTTTCAGTGATAACATGACGTGCCCGACGATAAACCACTTCGCTCATTAATGCTTTTTTTGCCACTAAATCCTCTAATGTGGCATCTCTTAATGCAGTCACATTTAGAATACGAGCAGCTTCTTCACACTGTTGACGACGGGTATTGTACTCACTATCCACTAAACCACGCTTTTTATTGGTATTGATAATCATCACGATCATATTTTCGGGCATGGTTACCGCCGACGTTTCTAATGAACGACAATCGATTAATAGTGCATGATTTTCTTCACCACAAGCCGAAATAAGTTGATCCATAATGCCACAATTACAACCGACAAATTGGTTTTCTGCTTTTTGGCCATTTAATGCAATCTCTTTTTGGCTAATAGGTAATTGATAAAGTGTTTTAAGCGTTTGACCAATGGCAACTTCTAACGCAGCAGAAGAACTTAACCCTGCACCTTGAGGAACATTTCCGGATATCGCAATATCCATACCATGAAAAGAGTAGTTATCTTTTTGTAGAAAATGAATAACACCACGAACGTAATTAGCCCACATTTTATTAGGTAAAAATTCAATGGTATTATCGAGGCTAAATTCATCAACATCATTTTGGTAATCAACCGCAATGACACGAATAGTATTATCATCTCGTTTTGCTGCTGCAACGACCATTTGATAATTAATTGCACAAGGTAAAACAAAACCATCATTATAATCAGTATGTTCACCAATAAGGTTTACCCTACCTGGCGCTTGAATAAAATGTGTAGGTGCGTAACCAAATATAGTTGAAAATGAACGAGTCACATTATTAATAAGTGCCTGCATAATAAATCCTTAGCTTAAAATTAAGTAACAGAAACCCCATCACATCATTATGTAAATAATGAGATGTTTGATTTAATTTATTTCGTGCTCAATAAAAAGCAGATTAATTAAAATACCTAGCCATATCGCAGGTCGTTAACGTTGCTCTTTATAATGAATATCACTTACTTGACGTAAATTATTCGCGGCTTGTTCTGGCGTTAGATCTCTTTGCGATTCTGCCAACATTTCATATCCCACCATAAATTTACGCACAGTGGCTGAACGTAATAATGGCGGATAGTAAAGTGCATGTAATTGCCAGTGATCGATATTTCTCTCATCTTTAAAAGAAGGTGCAAAATGCCATCCCATTGAATAAGGGAAAGAACAATGGAATAAATTATCATAACGGCTTGTTAATTTTTTCATTGCAATAGCGAGATCATCTCGCTGAGCACTATTTAATTCACTCATTCTTCGAATATGCACTTTAGGTAACAACATCGTTTCATAAGGCCAAGAAGCCCAATAAGGAACTACTGCCAGCCAATGTTCTGTTTCAACTACAGTACGAGTTGCATCTTTACATTCAGCATCAACATAATCGATTAATAGATTGCGCCCGTATTTTTCAAAGTAAGCTTTTAATTGCGTATCTTTTCGCGCTAATTCATTAGGCAAGAAATCACTTGCCCAAATTTGCCCATGAGGATGAGGTTGAGAGCATCCCATCGTTTCGCCTTTATTCTCGAAGACTTGAACCCAAAGATATTCTTTGCTGAGTGATTCTATTTGGTTATCCCAAGTATCAACAATTTTACGTAAGCTACTGACGGGCAATTCTGGGATCGTTTTTCCATGATCAGGCGAGAAACAGACAACTCGACTAATTCCTCTTACTGTTTGAGTCTGAAATAACGGGTTTGATGAAGGCTCAACATGATATTCATCTTGCAACAATGCAGAATGATCATTATTAAAGACATACGTTCCTGTGTAATCGGGGTTTTTATCGCCGGAAACACGGGTATTATTGGGACACAAATAGCAGTGGGGATCATAAGAGGGAAGTGTCGCAATCTGAGGCTTTTCATCTTTGCCATTCCAAGGTCGTTTCGCTCTATGTGGTGAAACTAAAATCCACTGACCAGTTAACGGATTGTAACGACGATGAGGATGTTCAACAGGATCAAAAATCAGTTTCGACATAACCTTCTCTCTTATTTATTTAAGATTATCTAAAAACTTTAAATCTTATTTCAGATAACCATTTGGGTTTTGTAACTGCCAACGCCAAGCATCCGCAGCCATATCATCAATTGAACGAATGGCTTTCCAGTGTAAATCTTTCTCTGCTTTTGCAGGGCTTGACCAACATTCTGCAATATCACCAGGTCGGCGAGCTTGTAATTGATAAGGAATAGGCTTACCGCTAGCTTTACGAAATGCTTCAATCATTTCAATCACGCTAGTACCATTACCTGTTCCCAAATTATAAATATGTAAGCCCGCTTTTTTACCTAGTACATTTAATGCTGCGATATGACCATCAGCCAGATCCATAACGTGAATATAATCACGAACACCTGTACCGTCTTTTGTTGGATAATCATTACCAAAAACAGCTACTTGTTCACGACGACCAATTGCCACTTGAGAAATATAAGGAGTTAAGTTATTTGGAATACCTTTAGGATCTTCGCCCATCGTACCTGATGGATGCGCCCCTACTGGATTAAAATAACGTAACAAACTAATAGACCAACTTTCATCAGCAATAAATAAGTCAGATAAAATACGCTCAACCATATATTTACTGGTGCCATAAGGGTTAGTTGTCCCCCCTACTGGCGAATCTTCAGTAATAGGAACCGTTTGAGGATCACCATAAACAGTTGCAGATGAGCTAAAAATAATGCTTTTTACACCCGCATCACGCATACAACGCACTAGCACCAATGTGCCATTAACATTGTTATCGTAATACTCAATTGGCTTCTGAACAGATTCACCGACCGCTTTCAATCCTGCGAAATGAATAACAGACTGAATAGAATGCTTAGCAAAAATTGATGCTAATAGCTGGTCATCACGAATATCACCGTTATAAAACAGAGGGCGTTTACCTGTTAAAGCTTCAACACGATTAAGTACTTCTTCATTCGCATTGCTAAGGTTATCTAAAATAATCGGTGTCATTCCCGCTTCGATCATTTGTACGCAAGTATGACTACCGATATATCCCATACCACCTGTTACTAATATTTCCACATTCACCTCTTTTGATTCAATTCAAAGGAAAAGCGCAAGACGGTTTCTGTTCACTGACACAGAGTTTAACAAGATCAACAAAATCATTTCGTGATCAAACCGACATTTAGTGTAAACGTTTACACACTTTTCGCACATATAACATTTAATAAAAGTATGAGTTTAAAATTGTATTACAGTAAGTTAATGCAATACGTAACACATCCACCTCTTTATCTATAAAAAATGACACCCATTTAAAGTAAACGGTTACATCTGAATTAATCCGTTAATTACATGATAAAACTGACATTCAATACGTTTTATCATACCTTATTAACTTCCCCGCTAATATGTTTAAGCGGAGTAAGAACACTCCCCTCTAAATAATTCGAGGAAAAAACAATCAACAACTATATACAATAAGCACCACCAATAAGTACCCAATAAGCACGTTGAATATATAAGGAAAATGTAATGAAACCGATTGTCGTGCTATATCAAGATCTTCCCGAAAAACTGTACAACAAACTATCTGACTTTGCTGATATCAAACAATTTAAAACACTCTCTTTAGACTCTAATGACTTCCGTTTAGCGCTTGCTAATGCCTCTGGATTACTAGGTGCTGGTGGCAATATCGATGAAAACTTTATTAACCAAGCACCTCATTTAAAAGCCGTTTCAACGGTATCTGTAGGCTATGACAATATTGACGTTAATGCACTCACCAAACGTAATATTAAACTAATGCATACTCCAACGGTATTAACAGATACTGTCGCCGATACCATGATGGGATTAGTCCTTGCCGTAGCAAGACGTATCCCTGAACTTGCTGATAATGTTAAACAAGGTTTATGGGTTAAAGGTATCACAGCTGATTGGTACGGTACTGATGTTCATCATAAAACCATGGGTATTATTGGCATGGGGAGAATAGGTAAAGCCTTAGCACAGCGCGCACACTTTGGTTTTAATATGAATATTCTTTATCACTCACGAACAGAATATACAGAAGTAAACAATAAATTTGCAGCAAAGCATTGCTCTTTAGATACCTTATTACAGCAATCTGATTTCGTCTGTATCACGTTGCCATTAACACCAGAAACATATCATTTAATGGGGAAAAAACAATTTTTAATGATGAAACCTGATGCTTATTTAATTAATGCAGGACGCGGAGCTGTAGTGGACGAATTAGCATTAATCAGAGCATTAGAACAAAAAGAGATCGCGGGCGCTGGACTGGATGTTTTTGAAAAAGAACCTCTATCTTCATCTTCACCTTTATTAACGATGAAGAATGTCGTTGCTGTTCCACATATCGGCTCTGCAACAAAAGAGACTCGCTATGCAATGGCGGAATGTGCTGTAGATAATCTGATTGCGGCGCTAAGTAATCACGTAAAAGAAAACTGCGTCAATTTCTAAAGCCCTAATTTAAAATATAAAAAAGGTAATGAAAATCTATCATTACCTTTTTTATTAGCTGTTCAATTAAATTTAAGCAGGATCAACGTGAGCCATGACACTCAAGATCTGTTTATTTTGCAAAACATTATTACGTGCATTAACAACAATCTCGTGACTTTCATTGACGGTGAGATCACCTTTGATTTCAAGATGTACATCTACAAGTAAATAATCACCAGAACGACGCGTCTTTAAATCATGAACACCTTGTACACCCGGTGTTGAAACCAGTACCTGTTTGATCTCTTCCAGCGTTTCTTCATCAGCACCTCTGTCCATTAAATCTTGTAGAGCTTGATAAGTAAAACGCCATCCCATTCGCCCAACAAATAATCCGACAATTAATGCGGCTAATGGGTCAAAAAATTTAAATCCAGCCAAACTTCCGATAATACCAATTGCAACAACTAATGAAGAAGCGGCATCAGAGCGTGCATGCCAAGCATTTGCGACTAACATATTTGAGTCGACTTTTTTTGCGACAGCAAGCATATAGCGGAATAAACCTTCTTTAGCCGCTAATGCTAGTAAAGCCACATATAAAGCAACACTATGAACTTCAGGAATAGTAGATGGATCTAAAATTTTATGAATGGCTGAAAACACCATCCCTAAACCCACAACTAATAAAATAACCCCAAGAATAAGTGACGCCACATTTTCATAACGAAAATGCCCATAAGGGTGGTCTGCATCAGGTTTTTTCTGACTCCCTTTATTGGCAATTAAAACAACAAAGTCAGCAATAAGATCAGAAAGTGAGTGAATACCATCAGCAATTAAACCTTGAGAATGTGAGAAAAAGCCCACTGTAATTTGCCAAATGGATAAAATGATATTGACAAAAACACTCACTAAGGTGCTTTTTTTAGCTGCCTTAAATTTTTCAGACTGCTTATTATCAGCCCGATCCAACTCAATATCATCAATGTGATTATGTGTCATAATAATAATCTTATTTGGTTTTAAATAGCCTACTCTATTGCCATAGATAAATAGAGTTCCACAGGTTATTTCAGGTTCCATAACTCATTGGTGAGAATAAAGGACGACTCTGAATAACAATCCAGTTTAGGGACTAAGATTGCTGTCCAGACATCATATTGAGATGTCATTACCTATTAATATGCCATATTTAAATCTTTCTGTCTCTTATTTTTATCAATAAAATCTTATAGATACAAAACAATAATATAATTGATAATCATTCTTTTATGCATTTTCTATTTTTAATGAAAAAAAGAAAATTTAGTTTTTAATACAACATTATTTATTGCTTCCCTGTCAACAAGTTAAGGTGTATAACTTATTTCCATTATATTTCTAATATTATTTTAGACTGTTTTTAATTTTTTAATGCTTAATAATATAAAGTAGTAAATAATCATTCTCACTCTTATTTAAAACACAGATCACAGCTATTTTTTACTATTAGGAGATAATAGTAATTATTTTAAACTAACGCTAAGTGAGGTTTGTAATGTATAAGAAAATCCTAGTTCCCATTGATATTTTAGAAGATGAACTTTCTCAGGAACTAATCACTCACATTGAACAAATAGCAAAGGTGGGTAAACCTGAGATCCACTTCCTCACCGTTATACCTAATGCTGAACTTTTCTTTGGTATCGAATTTGCCGCTATTCCTGAAAAATTCAAAGATTCGTCAGAACGTACTCGTCTTGCTTTTGTTGCACTACAAGAAATGATCAAAGATGCAAAAATCCCTGATGAGCAGATTATATGTAATGTTGGTGTTGGTAATGCAAAAGATGAAATTTTAGAATATGCTCGCCACATTGATGCTGATTTAATTGCGATTGCCTCACATAGACCTAATGTTTCCTCTTATCTATTAGGCTCAACAGCATCATCAATTGTACGCCATGCCAAAATGTCAGTTTTAGTTATACGTTAATATTTCGCGTTTAAATCGTAACAAAGCCCTTTGTCTCACCAACAAAGGGCTTTTTAGTAAACTATCATCTATCCTAAATAGGGTTGACTGTTATTTTTTAACTGAATCTTGAGTAGTCTCAGCTGCTGACCAAATACGATATTTTACATCAACATCTTTTGGCGCATAAACAACAATAGGTAATTTGCTGTTATAACGGATGAAAGCATCTGATCCTATATTTGCCTGTACAAAGGCATCTTTTTTCGTATTGTCAGCGCATCCCATCATTGTAGACATTGGGCCATTTAAATCACCAACAACATAATAGCTATAACCCCAACCTTCTAAATTCTTTTCATCTAAATCCGCACCAAACCACTGATGATTGCAATCTACTTTAAGTTCTTTACCGATAATTAATTCAACCTGATAATTGCTTTCATTATCTTTTTTCTCTAACTCAATGACATGACGAACTTGATTTTCTTGAGCCTTAGGATAAGGCGCAACTTTATCTAAACTGTCAGTAGCTTGTGCACACGCAGATAAAGACATTGCTGCTACTAAAGATAATATTACTTTGTTCATCACTCTCTCCATTTTTACAGCGAACTCTTCGCCGTTAATAAAATTAGTCAGATGTTTTTATTGCTCGTTATCTGAATACTAATATTTTTAGTGCTTGAATGCTAACATCTTAGTAAATAGTACTATGAGCGGATAATTCTGAATGTTTTAAAAAGAAAAATCACGTTTTTTCATGAAATGTAAATTTGTGATACATCGCCGTGCAGATAAGCTATCTATGATTATACTGAAATAGAGACCCAATTTCTTTTCATAGGAGGTTATATGTTCTCAGATCAGCAATCCCTTGTTTCTCAATTAAGAAATAGTGATCCCCGCTTTGAAGCTCTCTACGATAAACATCATCGACTCGACCAAGAAATTGCTAAATTAGAAGGCCCTAACGGAGCTGGCTATAATGATGAAGTTGCCAAACTAAAAAAAGAAAAGCTTCATCTCAAAGATGAAATGCAAAAAATACTTCAACGAAGTGAAAAATAAGGCTCTTTTTAAGCGATGATTTATTATCATCGCTTTTTATGATTAAAAACAAAGATACCACACCATAAAGATGCATAATTAATATATCTTTTGTTTTTTTAAAGGGCTTAATATGTCATCAATACATGGTCATAAAGTTTTGCAAATGATCCTTTCATCAGAAAATGCATTTACTAAAACAACACTCATTGATGCTATCCATAAACAATTCGGTAATGACTCACGTTTTCATACTTGTTCAGCTGAAAATATGACAGCAGCTGAATTAGTTGATTTCTTAGAAAGGAAAGGTAAATTTATTCCAGCTGAGGGTGGATTTACAACAAGTGAAAATAAGATTTGTCATCATTAATGGATATATCGTGTTAAAGCTCGATTGCCAGTGATTTCCTTTTCTATATCATTGGCTTTTTATATAAACAAATAAAAAGCCAACTCGTTCTGACAATCGTAATTGTTTTACTGCTTTACTTCATTTATTCATCGTCTGTTTGTAACCAACTATCATCTTCCCAAACGCTTTGAATAAGTTCCATTATGTGTTTATGCTTAGTTTCATCTTTTATGCCCGTAACTTGAATCGAGTTCATGCTACTAAAGGCAATACGAAACTGCATATCTGGATATTCTGGAATGATCTTTTTTCTCAGTTCGTGTTCTAAGAGCGGAAATAATGAGTCAGTTACCTTAGATTGTTTATTAAATAAAATTTCCACACGCATTGGTTTCACCATTTAAAGGCAAATAAACTGTATATAAACACAGTAGTATATTCTAAGAAAAAAGAAAAGTCTTTTTGATAAAATTTTTTATCATTATGCATTACATAATATTTTAGCGTCTCTATCGGCTTAATTATAAGATGCATAATAAATACAATATATTACCAAGAGAGAAAGGCATGTCAGGAAAAAGAATAAATCGTGAGAAAAAAACCATTCAAAAAATGATTCACCTCTATGCTCATTCCCATCCTGAAGCTAACGCAGATTATTATCAACAATTAATCAATTATTCCTATAACCGATTAGATAAATGTCGTTATGGTGAAGATAAACCGGCCTGTAAACAATGCCCTATTCATTGCTATCAACCCGCTAAGCGAGAAACAATGAAACAAATCATGCGCTGGGCTGGTCCACGAATGTTAATTTATCATCCAATTTTAGCAATACGTCACCTTATTGACGATAAAAAACCAGTACCTCCACTTCCTGAAAAAAAGCGTACTATTCGTTCAACTGAAAAATAAAATCAGATTTCTTCAAACGGTATAAAACATGCTCAGCTAGAGGATGTGTTTTATCTAATGATGGATGAAAGAAATTATCAGATTGATGCATACTGAGTTTCTTCATTACACCTTGAGATGGAAGGTTTGAAACTGCAGTAAAAGCAACAACCTCTTCTAATCCTAACGTCTCAAAAGCAAATTTAAATACAGCTAAAGCCGCTTCATAGGTATAACCTTTTCGCCAAAACTTTTTTGCTATCCGCCAACCAATTTCTACACAGGGATAAAATGGTAAAGATGCTGATGGTATATTTAACCCAACAAAACCAATAAACTCTTGAGTCTCTTTTAACTCAACCGCCCACATTCCCCATCCATTTTGTTGAATAAATTTTTCACGAATAGTCTCAACCATATTATCACTTTCTAATTGAGATAAAGTGCAAGGGAAATAGCGCATCACTTCAGATGAAGAGTTGATTTCAGAAAAAAATGGCGCTTTATCGCTTTCACGCCATTCTCTTAGATGTAGTCTGGGAGTCTCTAAATTCATCGTTATTCTCTGTTTATATAAAATTAAGACAATAGCGATAAAATAGGATAAGCAACGAACAATGGAAAGAAAAATGGTACTTTATTTTTTGTTTTCTTTTAGTTGATTTTCTACTGAAGCAACAACTTTATCTTTATTTGCATTAGAGCTTTCTTTTATTGAAACAACCCGTTGTTGAGCAACTGATTTTGCTTGATGTTCAACTTGCTCTGATTGCCCAGTAAAAATACCACCACGTTTAATGGACATACTGCCACAACGGCTAGTACCTCGTAATTCACCATGCTCTAAAATATCTAAATTATTTGCAGCGCAGATACCTTTTACAAAACCATCGATAATAATATCAGGTGCTGTTAATTCACCTTCAACTTGTCCCGCATGCATAACACGAATAACGCCATCTTTAACATTAATATTACCGGTTACTTTACCCCAAATTTGGATATCGCCTTCAACATTAATATCACCTTGGAATACCGTTCCTTTTGCAATAATTGTGTATAATTTTTGCTCTGGCATCGGTTTTTTCTCTTCTGTTATTACTGGTGCAACAGGCTCTGCTGCTTTTGGTGTTTCTGTTTTACGACTAAACATAGTGGCTTTTTTTAACCTCAACGTCATAGAATAAATAATAATGCTAAAAATTAGGATTAGAATAATCAAAAATTCGCCAGCTACCTCATAACGCCAAAAAGCAATTAAGGCAAGAGTCCAAATTATCCATATCCCGCTCAATATAATATTTCGCAGTGTTCGCTTATTATCCATAATTAGCTATATCCTTACCTCCCATCCCTGACAATAAATATACTTACACATTCACCATTCTAATAAACAAACGGTAAGCATAATGCCAGCAATAAGCCTATTATTACCTTTTAGTTTTTTGCATTGTTCTTTGATCAAAATAAAATTTAATTTAATTTGATTAAAGAAAAAACTCATTATTTAAATAATCTGCATTTAATGTGAATAAATCGTGATAATTATCAGTTTATTTAGATAAATATTTTTCATTAAAAATTAACATTTTTTTGCTTATCTCAATATACTTACAAAAACTTACTCAAAAAAATTCAGCATATAGAATTGAATTCATCTAAATTTTAGCAAAAAGAAATATGAGAACATTGTCACAATAACAATGAAAATTAAAGGCAAAAACGAGATAAATAGGTAAGTAATAAATTTTTCATGCACTATTTTATGATTTAAAACTTATATCATGTCATATATAAATGGTATATAGTAACAATGGTTAATATAATTAATGGCAACTAAATTTTCTTTTTCAATTTTAATCTTCTTTATATTTATATATAACACTTAATTTCTTTAAATTATCCATAACATCTTATTATCAAGTTTATTACAAAATGGCATTTATAATAAAATTTGTATTTTAAATGCATTTATTGTTTTTTTACACTGTAAAGAAAAAAATAAAATCAACTGATTGTTATATATGAGTTTTATCCTCCCCAACATAAAACGTAAATTATTAATTACATTAACACTCATATTATTACTGAACACCTTACAGAAAAAATTTATCCATATTTAATTTCTTTTTGCAATTTATAAAGAATGTCATTAAATTAACAAAATTACTTATCTTAAATTATCAAAACAAAGAACAATGCCTAATATCTAAAAAAAAACCGCATCAAATTAAAGAAAATAGTCTCTTTTTTATTTTTAATAACACTCAATAATAAAGAAGTGTTTTTATAAATATTCAGATATTTACCTTTATAAAAATACAGTGATACTTATATAGTAATTTTGGGCGAAAAATGAATACAATACAGTGTGACAAAACCGATCTATATGATTGTAATATTCAAAAAAGATCTTATTTTTATCCGCAATACCAAATACTCGAAAATGAACAAAAAGCGCTCTTTCTTATCCAAAAGAATGCACTTACATTGCAAAACTGTACTGACACAGTGACAATTAACGAAAACCAAGTTCTTTTTCTACAGCAAGGTAGCTATACAATAAAAACACAAGGTGCAGAACCTACCGATATTATTTATATCCCTCTTTCTGATGACTTCTTAAGAGACTTCATGTCTAAGCACAACGATATCTTGTGCCAAATAGAAAGAGATGACGAATTTTCTAGTGCTTTTATTTGCTTTCAAAACTCCCCTCTTATTCAGTTTTGTAGTAATGGCTTTGAATACCTGACTGCTCAATCTTGCCCTAAAGCTTTCACTCAATTACGTATTGAAGAACTTTTAATTCTATTGCTTTCAACTGAAAATGGCTCTGACTTAATGGCATTATTGCGTCAACTTAGCCATCGTCAAGTCGACCGCTTAAAGATTTTTATGGAAAAAAATCATTTAAAAAATTGGAAGCTCAAACAATTTGCCCGAGAGTTTGGGATGGGATTAACAACGTTCAAAGAACTTTTTAATCATGTTTATGGTACTTCACCAAGAACATGGATCTGTGAAAGACGAATTATTTACGCACATCAACTGCTACTGACCACTGAAATGAGCATTGTCGATATCTCAATGGAATCAGGCTTTTCAAGCCAATCATACTTTACACAAAGTTATCACCGTCGTTTTAATATGACGCCAAGTAAAGCGAGAAATATCAGATCAAAATTATAAAAAATCCAACCGAATATCACAATATAAAAGCCCAATTCACATATAGAATACTCGAAATGTATTTTTAAGAGTGAGTTGTATATCGTGATAATTGAAAATAACTTTAATCCTCAAATCCATTACTACGATTATTTGGATTTATTAAGAAAGATGTTAGCTACTCAAGATAAAGAAACTGTAGATAACTTATTCAATTTACAGTTTTCTTTATTTTTTAATAAAGATATTGTTAGTAAGTATCAAGAAACTAACAATCATCAAATAAAAATTCTTTCACGCTTTATCTATCGTGAGAGCTTAGATAATTTATTACGCTCGACTTGGTTTTTACGTAAAAAGCATTGTTTTGTCCCTATCAGCAAAGAAGATATACGTCATATTATTACGTTAAAGCATATTTCTAATTTAGAAACACCAAATGCTATTTTTAGCGTAAACGACTGGGATGAAAAATTAAAGGCAAAGGTAATACTTTCCTTACATTTTCGCCTAATTCAGGTTGTCATAAAACCATTATTTATTTGGTGGGTTAAACAGGTGACACCTCAGATATTTCCTCTTTATGAAACAAAAAGGATCTTAGAATTACAAATTAAACAATTTAATAATATTAAGTTATTTGAGAAAAAACAACCATCATATAGTGATGATTCTTTTTTATCTTTAGAACAAATAGACGCAAAGTTAGAATCTGACAAATCTAAACTCTTAGCTATCAATGAGTTATTACAAAAAGAAGGTCAGCTATTGATCGAACACTGGAAAAATGAACCTATCTTTAACGTTGAAATCAATAATACTTTAGACTACATCAGAAAAACGACACCAAATTCTGAATTAATAAAACCGCTATGGAATATTTTAAATAGTATTCCGGAACATCCTGAAAACTGCAAAAAATTAAAGGATTGGCTACTAGAAAGAGAACTTTGCTTAAAGAACGATGAATATTTATGGCAATAATAAAAACACTACTCCTTTCTACATAAAAAAGAAGAGCTAATGTTAGTTTTTATTATTCTATTTAATATCTAAAACCTCAATTGTCACGATAGACATGGATTCTGGTGGTACCTGTCCTGGTACACCATTTTTCCCATAACCGCCACTTGGTTTTATATAAATTTTGGCTTTACCATTGATACCCGCTTTTGCAATAAAGGTATTCAGTGGTAATGGCAGTTGACGGTAAGGTAAGATAAGCGGCTTAGCTTTATCATAATTAATAGTTACAGTACCGTCTGTCAACTCTTCATGCATTGTAAATACAACGGCTTTACCTGCAATTGAAGCCACAGGCTTACCCTGTTTTAATATTTTAAAATAGGTATTATCATCATATTGTACGTAATTTTGTTTTTGGATCTCAGATAAAATGGATTTATTGCGTTGAGCATTATCTTTTCCAATAATCGAATAAGCATAAGCAAGTTGCCCTGCAATCATCTGCCCTTCGCCCGCCATTTTTCCCAGTTGCTCTTTTAGCGTTTTATTCTCTTTTAAAATATTACTAGTATCTGTGTTAACTTTCGCTAACTCAGCATCTTTTGCTTTAATTTGCTCATTTAATTTAGTAATAGATTCTGTTTGCTGTTGCTTTAATTTACTAATTTGTTGGGTGTTTTCTGTGTTTTGTTTTTCTAATTGTGTTTTCGCTTCAGCTAATTGAGCAATCAATTTCTCCGTTGTATTTTGCTTTTCAGTAAGTTGTTTTTCTAGCAATACTAAAGCTTTCTCGCTCTCTGTCTTGCTCGTGGTAACTTGAGCTAACACAATATTATTCTCTTTAAATTGTGTATCTAATGTTTGATATTTATTCGATAACTCATTTTGTGCTTTCTCTAACTTAGCTATCAAATTATTTTTATCAGTAATTAAATTCTCAAATGCTTTTTCACCAGCAGATAAACTTTTCTTCAAGTCCGCTAATTCAGTGACTTTATTATCTAACTGTGATTTTAATTCTGGGATCGCTTTTAATTTCTCATCCACTTGCTCTTTTTGCTGTTGAACAGCTAAAAGCGATTTATTAAGTTGAATTTGCTCCTGATTACTTTTTTCAACTTGTGTTTTTAGTTGTGCTATTTCTTTTCGTTGTTCTTCAACAAGTTTGCTATGAGCGTCTTGCTGCTTTTCTGCATCTGCTACTTTTAATGCAAGTTCTTTAGATAAATCTTCACGCTCTGATGTAATTTTCAATAATGTACTTTGTAATCTATCTATCTCTTTTTTCGCAGAGTCATCTTTCAACAATAGTTGAGCCTGTGTAAGTTGAGTCTGCACATCTTCTTTTTCTTTCTTTATTGTTGCTAATTGATTTTGTACATCGGTGAGTTGGTTAGTTAATTTCTCTTGCTCTGTCGTGATTGTTGACAACGAATTTTCTAATGTTGCTATCTCTTTATTTTTTTCTGTTTCTAAATTAGCTAATTCTTGTTCTTTTTGCTTATTGTTACTGTTTAGCAATTGCTGAGATTCGACATACTGAGCCTGTATTGTTTCTTTTTCTTGTTTAATTTTAGCGAGTAATGCCTGCTTGTCATTTAATTGGCTAATTAACTTCTCTTGATCTACTTTTATGCTTTCAAGTGAACTTTGTAATTTATCAATCTCTTTTTTGGCGCTGTCATCTTTTAACAGAGCCTGAGCCTGCTGATACTGAGATTGTAATTGCTCTTTTTCTTGCTCAAGCTGAGTATATTTTTCCTCTAAGGCTTTAAGTATTCCCGCTTGTTTTTCAAAATCTTGTTGCTGTTTTGCTAACTCTGTATTTTTTACTGTTGTTGTCTGTAATACGTTCTCTTTTTCAGCTAATTGTTTAACTAATAAGTCTCGCTCTTTTTGTATTGTTTCTAAATCACTTTGTAGCTTGGCAACCGCCTGTTTTAACGTGTCATCAGTAAGTAAGTTGTTCGCTGTAGCTAACTTTTCTTCTGTTTCAGCCAGCGCCAATTCAAGTTGTTTAATTTGGTTATTTGCATTTTGAAGCTTTTCTAAATGCTCTTTTGTTATAGATGCCTGCTCTGTGTATTTTTGATACAGCGATTGGTATTTATTTCTCGTATCTGCTAAACGATTTAATAGCTCTTTATTAAAAAGAGGCTGTTTATGGTCGAGTACAGAACGATTGAACTGATATGCAAAGTGAAAAGGAATGGCCGTTACAGAATAAAATGTTCCTGGAATAATATCTAACAAGAAATTGTCATTACGCTGAGGCTTTGTATAACTCTCTTTTAAATAAAGAGCTAACGGATTATAAACCGTTACATTATTTCGGTAGCTATAACGATTAAGATCCTCTGGTGTAAATTGTGGTTTTATCGGAACAAATGAAAGTAACGGTGTTAAATAACGAGTGTAATCACTCTTTAATTCGGAATAATTAACAGGTAACACAGGGCAATCTTCTGCCAGCGTGATATCAGGGGTCTTAACAGACTCAATTGCCTGATTATCATTTTTAGCTGGCGTAGAAGGTTTGACTCGTTGCTCTGGTTTTGTTTGTTGAGCCACTGTTGTAGTGCGGTTCACGCCACGATTAGCCTGACCAGTTCTCGTTGAAGATGAAATTGTAGCAGATGTTTTTGGCTCAATTTTAATTGGCTCTTGCGTTTCAAAATAACGGTCAAAATCTTCAATAACAGAATTAAACTCATTATTGGCAAACGATAGTGTTGGAAACAGCATAAAAGCGAGACAAACACTCTGCTTTAATTTCATAGTAATTATTCACCTAATTTTTTTAATGTCGAATTAACTGACATAATCGACAAATAGCGAACTTTTGCACATAAAACTTCTGTTTTTGATTCAATACTCATTTTTAATAAATCTAAGCTGTCTTTACTTGCTGTACCTTGAACACTACGGTACATCGCATTGATTTCGCTAATTTCTTTAAATGAGCTCATCATAGATTTATAGTCAGATGGAGAAAAAGTTTTCAAAGAATCAAGTTGTTTGATACAAGCACTTTGTGGTGCTAACCCCAATTTCCCTGTATCTACACCACTATCTACAGACTCTGATGTTGGTGCCATAGAAAGTGGTTGTGCAACTGCCACTGGTTGATTTATTGCTACTGGTTGAGTTTGTGCTACTGGCTGTGTAGTTTGTGCTACTGGCTGTGTAGTTTGTGCTGGAGCAGGCGTTTCAACTGGACGAGAATTATCAGTCCACGCACACCCAGATAATGCGAAGACGCTGGTTGCCATAAAGACAGCGAGGACATTCTTTTTATTTTGTAATAAGGACATCATTTTTCCTTAATTCCGATCAGACTTAAATAAGAGCATATGAGTTGTCGCATTTTAAGCCATTTTATTATAATTTTCTATTACCTACTGCATAACTGCATACTAAATAAAAAAACTAGCACCCTTGTTTTCAATGAGTGCTCCTTTCATTTCATTTTTTTTCTTAAAATACTACTTACATCACACTAAATGCATCAATTTTTGAATATCGGATTTATTTAGCAAAAACGTTGTCATATAAACTGTTCGTTTTTATATTAATAAGATAATACCAGATAATTATAAAAATAATAATACGAATTTTATCATTTAGTTACACAATTTACGTGTAAAAATACACTTATATTCTGTTGCCGTTTTTTGATACAAAGATAGAATCAAAAAATGAATATCTAATATAAGAATTGATATTCATTTTATCCTTCCAAATAGGAGAACTAAGATGAGCCATTTTAAAATTGGTATCGTTGTCGGTAGTTTAAGAAACGATTCGTTTAATAAACAAACAGCACATGCCTTAATTAAATTATTTCCTCAAGAATTTACCTGTCAGTTTATTGATATTAGTACTCTTCCTCTCTATAACCAAGATGATGACAGCAATACCCCCTCCTCTGTTATTGATTTCAAACAGCAAATAAAAGCGTGCCAAGGTATCATATTTATCACACCGGAATATAACCGCTCGATACCTGGTGCGCTTAAAAATGCGATTGACCAAGCCTCTCGCCCTTATGGAACAAATGCTTGGAATAAAATTCCAGCTGGTGTTATTGGTGTTTCAACGGGTAATATTGGTACCGCAATAGCTCAACAGCATTTACGTAATTCGTTAGCCTTCTTGAATATGCCAACACTAAATCAGCCAGAATGTTATCTAAAATGGTATGACGGAATGGTTGAGAATGGGAAGTTTTCAGAGAAAACAGCAAGTTTTATACAAAACTGGGTTGATGCCTATGTTGTTTTTGTGAAACAAAATAATCAATAATCCCCCCCAAAAGAGCTTTATATAAAAATATAAGCTCTTTTCTTTTTTATCACCAGAGCTAATGTAATTTATTGGATTATAATATCCCTACTGACAAATAAAAAATCTCATCCTTCATTGGCAACAAGTAACTATTCCCTTTGTTCACTTCAATATAAAATAACATAAGACAAAAATAGATTATCTTTAAAAGATATATTCTTATTATTACAACTAAGAATTGTTTACTATACAGCCAACAATAAAGCCATTTAAAGAGAACTGGATTTGAGATCAAATTTAATCATTTATCTGATTCATTATAACGTTAGAGAATATCAATAAAGCTTCAATCTACAGCTACATATAAAATTTACAATTTAATAATTATTTTTAATATTTTATATTAGGTTAAAATATTAGCCATAATGTGCGATATATCTCTAAATAATACGTTTCTATAATTGTGATAAACAAAAAAATTACCTATATTACTCACCCATTAAATACTGGCAGGTAAATCATGGATAAAAATTTAAAAGAAATTGAATGCGAAATTGCCGCTCTAAAAATTGTTATCAAATCTTTACTTTCCACGCTAAGTGATAAACAACGAAGAGATATGTTGGGCAATATATCTGTAGTGCTTGAGGACACATCGAACAAATACCCTCAGTTCAATGAAGTTATTAACTTAACTGAACAATACGTGAAGAAACTTACTCAGCCCTAATGAAAATGATATTTACTATAGCTATAAAATTTACCCCCTAATTTTGTAGGGTATTAATAGCATCCTATTGATTATTTTATATAGGATATTCCGTGATTTTCCCCTATCAATACAATACTAAGTTAAATTTACTGAACATCTATTTTTCAAATTCCAAATATCCTCACATTTACTGTTCTAATATAAAATGCGATAAAAATATATATTTTTTTATCAATTTATTTTTTTCTTGGATTTTATTAACTAATTAATTAATATGAGAAATAATTTATCAAACAGCAATAAATTGTCGTTCTTTTGAGGTTCTTATGGAAAAAAAAGTTGTCAATATCGCGTATGAAATTGCGGCAATGAAAGTAATTTTAAAAGCCTTGTTATTGACTTTGACAGATAAACAAAAAGAATTAGTAATCCATGATATAAATAAGACCGTCAATGATGCTTATCTCGAACATCCTCAATATCAAGATGTTATAAGCAAGACAGAACAATATATAAAAAAAATGCTCTAAACATTGATTCTGTGTTCTTTAACAACCTATCTTATTATTTATAATAGAGAGGATTTGATCTGAATATTTAAAAAATTAAATCGCCTCAAGCTATAACATAATCACTGATTGATTATAAGAATTAAAATAGAAAGTACTTTTTTATTAATTGAGTATAAATAAAATAACACTATTATTTATAACTCACTTAATTTTGGCATAATTTTCTGTTTCTCATAAAAGAAATCATAAACTATGCTGTTTTAACACTCAATCAATGATTAAATTAAACTTTATATTTATTATGTTATGCGTCTAACGAGTAAAAACTTACCACCTTAGACACATACTTATACATTTTTTATATCAACGATGAGCAAGATTGAATTTTTGTACCGATAACTGTAATTCTTCAGTTTGCCTTTCTAATGAAATGGCCGCTGCGGAAACTTGTTCAACTAAAGAGGCATTCTGTTGCGTTACACCATCCATTTGGGTAATAGCCACGCTCACTTGACCAATACCTTTACTTTGCTCTTCAGATGCATTCGTGATTTCTTTCATTATTGACGTTACCTGTTTAACTCCCGTCAAAATGTCTTCCATCATTTTTTCCATATCACTCACTAATCTTGCACCTTTTGTTACCCGTGTTGTAGAATCAGCAATAAGGGCTTCAATCTCTTTCGCTGCTTTAGCACTATCTCCTGCTAAATTACGCACTTCATTGGCGACAACCATAAATCCTCGACCATGAGCTCCCGCTCTTGCCGCTTCTACTGACGCATTTAAAGCTAATATATTCGTTTGAAAGGCAATGTTATTAATAACATTGATGATATCAGCAATCTTACTTGAACTATTAGAGATCCCATCCATTGTTGTTACAACAGATTCAGCTAATTCATTACCTTTTTCAACAGTCACTGATGCAACTTCAGCCAATTCTCTCGCTTGATAAGCATGTTCCATATTCTGGTTAACAGCAGCTGTTATCTCTTCCATACTTGCTGCTGTTTGCTCTAATGCCGTTGCTTGCTCTTCAGTACGAGAAGCTAAATCGTTATTCCCTCTTGCAATTTCAGATGCACCACGATAAATATTATCACTTCCCACTCTGATCGTACTTACCGCGTCATGTAAACTATTTTGCATATCATTTAATAACGGTATTAATCGCCCTGCACAGTTATTACCAAAAGGCTCTAGTGGTTGACTCAGATCACCTTCTGTAATTTTCACAAAATGTTGACGAATGCTTTCGAGTGGTTTTTGTAGCATTAACACTAAATAACGATCAGTGAGAATAAGGATCCCGCCCCCTAAAATAGCGCTAATAATAATAACAATTTGTGTCACTTCAATAAGTCCATCCACCTCTTTAATCGTATTATCAATTTTTATATTTGCGACATTATTAAAGTTTTCACTCACGTTACCTAATTCACGACTCAATACCGGCGTTACATTTTTTGCATGATGTTCATATTGCTCTATGGTGCCATTGAGAGCTAATTCCATCTGCTTTTTTACACCTTGCTCAAAAAGCGCTTGCCATACATCCATTAACTCTTTTGATACTTTTGCATCCATCGGACCAGGAGAAACAGATTTCATATATGCAATCTGTTTTTCCATATTTTCCATCGCCAGCTGTGCTTGCGTAAAATCGACGTCTTTGCCTTTTGCTTTTTCCTCAACGAGGCGGTTTAATCGAGAAGTAAACCGAAAATACTGATCATTTCCCAGGCTGAGCGCAGCCATTTGCTTAATTATTTGATTATCAGATTGATTACCTTCAGATATTTGTGATAGTGACCAAGCGCTATAAAAACTAACACTGCCAAATAACACACATAAAGTCCCCAGTATGATTATCATCATCAGACGAATAGTAATGTTACGAAGTTTCTGCATCGAATTTCTCAACTAACAAGATAAAGTAATCCCAATAGGGCGTAATGTACTCTTATCGACACTTTTTCAATTTATTTTAATTTTTTACTAAAGTTTTTTATAAATTGGTTTTTTTATTTTATATACATAAAAAGAGTTAGGTATGGGAAGCAAAAATGTTACTTATATATCATTTTTTATAATTCTATATGAAAAACAAAAAATCATTTAAAATCATAATGTTGATATAATGATTGCGATAAGAACAAATAAGAATAGTTAAAGAAAAAATATTTGAAGAGAAAATAAATTTTAAGGGGCTATTAGTCTTTTAAAGCAAACTATTTATACACGTAACAGGGGACTTAATGATCCCCAACCATTTATTTCTATACCCAAAAGATCATTGCCAATAGCAACATTCGGCTCTCTTGCAGCGTCATCTTTTTATAGCAATACCTTGATTGTAATTCGTCACTGGGTTGTTTTATTTTAAATCCACCACCAAATTGCATTGATGTCGAGGTTGATACAAAATCAAGCTCTGCATATGAATAGAGTTAAGCAATGCTATATTTTATATGAAAATAATCTGAAACGCTGAAAACTGATACCCTCTAAACAAATCTCCCCATCAGGTTTAAATCCATAACGAGAAACTGTTTTTGCTACCTTTCTTGAATGCGGAAGTAAAATAGTGATACTTTCAATATTCATTTCATCAAATGCTCTACGAATAATTTCAGCATAAATTATTTTACCGACACCCCAAAAATTGGGATGAAGCACTAATGCAAGATCTGCATCATCATTTTCTTTTTGAAGCCCGCCCCATCCGGCAAACACCCCATCAATAACAAATGCCCAAGGACCATACCCATTATCATGCCATTGAGAGTCTTTATCTTTTGCCCATAGAATACTTTTTTCAATATCAAAATCAGGGCTCCCCAAAGGCATTTGTCGTAAAACCGCAGGATGATTATTGAGTTCTACAATATGTGAGGGATCTATCTGGGAGAGTTTTTTGAACTCTAAATGCATATGATTTCCTAAGTTATATAATATATTAAGTAAAGAACAGCAATACTCTAACCTTATACTTATAAAAATACACTAAATCATATCATCTTATTCTACTTTCTATCCCATTAATAAAAATAAATCGATTTAATTCAATCTATTACATAGATTGAATAAATTTCTAATATAGTCATAATTTGGGGAAATGGTGTATTAACAAACGGGTTGAACTATAAAAAGTTGAGGAGTGAGTTTGCAGATTATTTGGAGCGGGCGAAGGGAATCGAACCCTCGTATAGAGCTTGGGAAGCTCTCGTTCTACCATTGAACTACGCCCGCATTGGATTTTCTTGATTATACGCCTCCTTGATTGAACGACAATCCCTCTTCTTATTCAAATGACTATTTAATCATCAATAAAAATATAACCATTTGTTTTTAAAAATAATAAAGCCACCTTTTGGTGGCTTTATTACTATATTGTCATTCATTGTCATTCGTTAATTAAGAATTAGTTTAGAATAACAATTATTTATTTGGACGCATTGCAGGGAATAAAATAACATCGCGAATAGTATGGCTGTCAGTAAATAACATCACCATACGGTCAATACCAATACCTAAACCTGCGGTTGGCGGCAAGCCATGCTCTAATGCCGTAATATAGTCATGGTCGAAGAACATTGCTTCTGCATCACCGGCTTCTTTTTGGCGAACTTGCTCTTCAAAACGCTCAGCTTGGTCTTGTGCATCATTGAGTTCTGAGAAGCCATTACCAATTTCACGACCACCAATAAAGAATTCGAAGCGATCAGTGATAAATGGATTATCATCGTTACGGCGGGCTAATGGAGAAACTTCAGCAGGATATTCAATGATGAAAGTTGGTTGAATTAAGTGGCTTTCTGCAACCTCCTCAAAAATTTCACACTGAACACGGCCTAAACCCCAGCTTTTTTCAATCTTAATACCAATAGATTGAGCAATAGCAACCGCTTTATCCATATCATCAAGATCAGCCATTACAGTTTCTGGACGATATTTGCAGATAGCCTCTTTCATAGTTAATTTGGCAAATGGTTTACCAAAATCAAACTCTTGATCACCATATTTCACTAATGAAGAACCAAGTACTTTTTCTGTTAATGTACGGAATAATTCTTCAGTTAATTCAATCAGGTCACGATAATCCGCATACGCCATATAGAGTTCCATCATGGTGAACTCAGGATTATGACGTGGTGATACACCTTCGTTACGGAAGTTACGGTTGATTTCGAATACGCGATCAAACCCTCCCACAACTAAACGTTTTAAATATAACTCAGGTGCAATACGCAGATACATATCGATATCTAACGCATTATGATGAGTAATAAACGGACGCGCACTCGCACCACCTGGAATGGTTTGCATCATCGGCGTTTCAACTTCCATAAAGCCTTTGTCCACCATAAATTGACGGATACCCGCCATAACTTGCGAACGAATTTGGAAAGTTTTACGCGATTCTTCATTAGAGATCAGATCTAAATAACGCTGACGATAACGCATTTCTTGGTCAGCTAAACCGTGAAATTTATCTGGTAACGGGCGCAATGCTTTAGTCAATAAGCGCACTTCTGTACAGTGAACACTTAGTTCACCCGTTTTCGTTTTAAAAACACGACCACGAGCACCTAAGATATCGCCCAGATCCCATTTCTTAAATTGCTCGTTATAGATACCTTCTGGTAAATCATCACGAGAAACATAAAGCTGAATACGGCCACCCATGTCTTGCAATGTAGCGAAAGATGCCTTGCCCATAATACGGCGAGTCATCATACGACCTGCAATAGAAACTTCCACATTCGCTGCTTCTAACTCTTCTGCACTCATTGCATCATACTTTTGATGTAATTCGTTAGACAGAGAATCTCTGCGGAAATCATTTGGGAATGCGTTACCATTATCACGTAAAGCGGATAATTTTTCGCGGCGTGTTTGCAGTTCGTTATTTAAATCAGGTGCCTGCTCCGCACCTTGTTGCTGTTGCGACATGTTTTTCCTCACAGGCCCGCTTTTAAGCTAGCTTCAATAAATTTATCAAGATCACCGTCTAATACTGCTTGTGTATTACGCGTTTCCACACCAGTACGTAAATCTTTAATACGTGAATCATCAAGAACATAAGAACGAATTTGACTACCCCAGCCAATATCGGACTTGTTATCTTCCATTACTTGCTTGTCTGCATTTTTTTTCTGCATTTCTAGCTCGTATAACTTCGCTTTCATCTGCTTCATTGCCTGATCTTTGTTCTTATGCTGAGAGCGATCGTTTTGGCATTGAGTGACAAGACCTGTTGGAACGTGAGTAATACGAACCGCAGATTCTGTTTTGTTAACGTGCTGTCCACCCGCACCTGAAGCACGATAAACGTCAATACGTAAATCAGCTGGGTTGATTTCAATATCGATATTGTCATCAACTTCAGGATAAATAAAGGCAGAGCTAAATGAGGTATGGCGACGGCCACCTGAGTCAAATGGACTTTTACGAACTAGGCGATGTACGCCTGTTTCTGTTCGTAACCAACCATAAGCGTACTCACCAATAATTTTGATAGTCGCTGATTTTAATCCGGCAACATCACCGTCAGATTCTTCAATAATTTCTGTTTTAAAGCCTCTTGATTCAGCCCAACGTAAATACATACGCATCAGCATACTTGCCCAATCTTGAGCTTCTGTACCACCGGAACCGGCTTGTAAATCAAGATAGCAATCCGCACTGTCATATTCACCAGAGAACATACGACGGAATTCTAATTGCTCAAGTTTTTTATTTAAACCATCTAATTCAGCAATAGCTTCGTTAAATGTTTCTTCGTCATCAGCTTCAACTGCTAATTCAAGTAAACCAGAAACGTCTTCTAGTCCTTGCTCTAACTGATCGATTGTTTCTACGATAGCCTCAAGAGATGAACGCTCTTTGCCTAATGCTTGTGCCCTTTCTGGCTCATTCCAGACATCAGGTTGCTCTAATTCAGCGTTAACTTCTTCTAAACGCTCTTTCTTGGCATCATAGTCAAAGATACCCCCTGAGAACATTCGTTCTTTCAGAGACTTCTTCTATTTGGTGTTTTACTGGGTTGATTTCAAACATACTTTTTCATCTTTATGTTGTTTTCAAAAAACAATTGGAATAAATTTTGAACCGCATATTGTAACGGATATATCAGCGGGTTTATAGCATTTATATACAATTGCCCATCAGATAATTGTTACCATAACAACGTTACTCTTTAGATCACAAAAATTATCTAATTATTCGAGTTAACAAGGCCAAATATGTTCAACAAGCAGTTGCGCATTACGTTGCCCCCTAAACTCATTTACATCTAATCGATAAGCTAACTCAACCGTTTTAATACTGTTATCAGGCCACATATTGATATCAACATTAAATGCAATAGCATCAATCATAAGGTGACTATTTACTGGCTGAAGCATCATTTTTAAATGCTTACTGCCCACAATGCGTTGTTGTAACAGCGTAAACTTACCGTCAAATAAAGGTTCAGGAAAAGCTTGTCCCCAAGGACCCGCTTCTCTTAACATTTCTGCGATAGGCAATGAAAGTTGATTATCGGTTAGTTCACCATCCGATAAAATAACACCTTGCAACTGTTCATCAGAAACCAATTCTGACATTAAAGATGAAAAATGACGTTGAAATAACGGAAATTTATCTTCTTCAAGTGAAAGACCCGCCGCCATTGCGTGTCCACCAAATTTCACCATCAATCCTGGGTTTAATGTATTTAATCGTTCTAAAGCATCACGAAGATGAACGCCACTAATTGAACGACCAGAGCCTTTTAACAGGCCATCACCACTAGGAGCAAAAGCAATAACAGGACGATGTAATTTTTCTTTAATGCGAGAAGCTAAAATACCTACAACACCTTGGTGCCACTCAGGATGATAAATCGCTAAACCATTAGGTAAATCATGTTGGGTTCCCATAAATTGACGGAAAATAGTTGAAGCTTCTTCTTGCATACCCGCTTCAATTTCACGCCGAGTTTGATTTAATCCGTCAAGTTCATTAGCAATTTCACGTGCAGAGCCAATATTATCAGTTAAAAGTAAAGCGACGCCCACAGACATATCATCAAGACGACCAGCGGCATTTAAGCGAGGCCCTAAAGAGAAACCTAAGTCACTACTAACCAATTGAGATAGCTCTTTACGAGAAACTTCTGTAAGTGCTTTAATCCCGACACAACAACGACCTGCTCTAATTCGACGTAATCCTTCATAAACAAAAATACGGTTATTTTCATCCAGAGGAACAACATCGGCTACAGTACCTAGCGCAACTAAATCAAGAAAATCGGCCATATTGGGGCGAGTCAAGTTTTGTTGCTCAAACCAACCTTGTTTTTCTAATTCAGCTCTTAATGCCGTCATTAAATAAAAAGTAACCCCAACTCCCGCTAATGCTTTAGATAAAAAAGGACAATCCGAAAGATTAGGGTTAATAATCGCATCAGCAGCAGGTAATGTCTGACCAGGTAAATGGTGATCTGTCACTAGGACTCGAATACCATATTCATGAGCGGTGTCCACACCTTCAAAAGAAGAAATTCCATTATCAACAGTGATAATGAGATCAACCCCTTTTTTAGCAACATCATGAACAACTTGGGGACTTAAACCATAACCATCATCAAAGCGATTAGGAATATGATAGCTAACCTGCTTAAAGCCCATTTGACGTAATGCTTTAATTGCAAGTGCTGTACTCGTTGCACCATCAGCATCAAAATCACCGACAATAACAATACGAGACTGCTCTTTTAACGCCTCAATCAATAATGAGATTGCCGTTTCTATTCCAGTTAATGCGTGATAATGAAGTAAGCCTTTTAACGAGCGTTCTAGTTGAACTTCAGATGTTATCCCACGATTAGCATAAATCTGTCTTAATAAAGGATCTAAGTTATCCGGTAGTTGAGTTTCCTGAGCCTTTCGGCGACGCAATGTCGGTTCAATAGTGACCATAAAACGTAATTACTTCTCTTTTTTATTTAATAGTTCAATAAGGTTTTGGGCTGATATATATCCACCATAAATACTAGCGTTAGGCAACACGATAGCGGGAGTTCCTTGAATGCCCATCATTGTGCCTAATTTAAAATGTTCATTTATATTGATTTTTTTGCAATCATCAATCGCAATAATTTTGTCACCTTTAAATGCACTATCTAATGATTTATTAGGGAAACCACTACACCACACCGCATTCATTTCTTTACTCACAATATTATTGCTAACACCGTTACGAGGGAACGCTAAATAACGTACCGTTACCCCTTGTTTATTCAGCTCTGGGACTTCTTGATGAAGTTTTTGGCAATAAGGACAACTAATATCTGTAAAGATAGTGATCACATGGCGTTCATTACGTGCCTTATAGACAATCATTTCATTTTTAAGTGAATCAACTTTTTTCATAATGACTTGATTAGCAATACTAACAGGCTCACCGCTACTGATATTATAAATAGGCCCTGCGGTCAGATATTTACCATCATCTGTAATATAAAAAATGCCCTTATCTGATAATACCGCATTTAATCCAACAATCGGTGTTGGTTGAATGCTTTCTGCTTTAATCTGCATTTTAGCCAATTGCGCTTCAATAGAAGCATTGTCAGCCAGCACTGGCATTGACACCATACTTAATAATATTGGCAACCAAAATAATTTCTTTTTCATTTGAATTCCTATTTAACGCCGGCTTTTTAGCGACTATCCCCTTGGATGATGTTGCTGATGAAGCGCTTTCAAGCGTTCTGTTGCAACATGGGTATAAATCTGTGTTGTAGAGAGGTCACTGTGCCCCAATAACATCTGTACAACACGCAAGTCTGCTCCATGATTTAAGAGATGTGTCGCAAATGCGTGACGCAACACGTGGGGGGATAGTTTTTCAGTATCGATCCCTGCTATCACGGC
This sequence comes from Proteus faecis, assembly GCF_003144395.1. GTDB lineage: Bacteria > Pseudomonadota > Gammaproteobacteria > Enterobacterales > Enterobacteriaceae > Proteus > Proteus faecis. The sequence goes on from NZ_PENZ01000028.1 coordinate 77,555, forward strand.
ATAATGCTTTATCCGATGCCAAAACGTTTGTCGTGTCATTTTTTGTCCTCTTAAGCTAGGAAAAACAATATCATCCGTTTTACCTTGCATTAAAGTAGGTCTTCCATATTGCAGATATTGCTCTAGCCAGTAAATAGCTTCTTCACCTAAAGGAACTAACCGTTCTTTATCGCCCTTACCAATAATACGTAACACACCTTGCCGTAAGCTAATATCAGAAAGAGATAATCCCACTAATTCAGAAACACGAAGTCCACATGCATAAAGAACTTCAAGCATTGCTTTATCACGTAATTCAAGCGGCTCATCAATACAAGGGGCATTGAGTAAATCATCAACTTGCTGCTCACTTAAATCTTTTGGTAAACGTTTAGGAAGCTTAGGCGTTGAAAGTAATGCGCTAGGATCATCTAAACGTAATTTTTCGCGATATAAATATTGGAATAAACGACGCATTGTACTGAGTAATCGGGCTGCACTGCTGGCTTTATAACCTTCATCTAAACGCGTCGCGAGAAAAGATTGCAAATCCAAAGTAGTGACTGATAACCAATCTAACTGATGATGAGCAAGCCATTGCCCCAATGCTTGTAAGTCTAGGCGATAAGAGCTAAGCGTATTTGCGGATAAGCCTTGCTCTAACCAAATATTGTCGAGAAATTGTTCAATGATAATATCAGTACCTTCATTGATATGAGTTGTCTTTTTTGTCGATAATTTGGTTTGTGACACAGTCTGACTCTCCCTCTCTTTAGCTTATCGCCTTTACATTATGCCTTATAAAAAAATTTTTCTGGTACAATAGTGACCTTTATTGGCAAAAATATCCTAAAAACATTTATGAAAATTGGTCTATTTTACGGTTCCAGCACCTGTTACACCGAAATGGCAGCAGAAAAAATTCGTGATATTCTCGGTGAAGAGTTCGTTGATCTTCATAATGTTCAAGAGTGTGATATCACGCTTATGGAGCAATATGACATCCTTATTTTAGGTATTCCAACTTGGGATTTTGGTGAGATCCAAGAAGATTGGCTCAATATTTGGGATACATTGCCGACATTAAATTTAAAAAATAAACTTATTGCAATGTATGGAATGGGTGATCAAATTGATTACAGCGAATGGTTTCTTGATGCGCTAGGTATGCTCTATCATCACTTATTACCAAGTGGTGTTAAATTTATTGGCTTCTGGCCTATTGATGGATATGAATTTATCAGCCCAAAACCTTTATCAGATGATGGTAAACATTTTGTTGGTCTTGCATTAGATGACGTTAACCAGTTTGAAGAAACTGATGAACGTTTATCACAATGGTGTATGCAAATTCTACGTGAAATAGAAGAAAACTTATAAATTTAATATCCAGATATTAAATATCTGGATATTGCATTAATAACTGAGAGAAGTTGCGCCACTCATTTTCAGTCATACTATCAAATGCAACCCATAACGTGATTTGCTTTTTATTTAGAATAGAAGTCAATGTTATTCGAGTACCAAAACGGCTGATCCAAGGACGTTTTGTTATTTGCCATTCATGTAGTTTCCATTGAATTCGATTGCCATTGAGTAAAATAAAATCCCCTTTGATACGGCTAATACTCTTTTGTGTAAAATACCAACTACTTATCAGGAAAAGTAACAATGGAACCCAAACATAAATAAAATCAGGTGGCCATGGATACAACAGTAAAGCTATCACAAAGGCAACATAAGCAACCGTTGAGAAGAGTTGAGTGAACCATGATACGGTGAGATGCGATTTCCATAAAATCACGAGTTATATTAACTCCTGCTATAATTCTATATAGATAGTAATAAGTTAAAGATAATAAAAATGAACCTATTTATAATGTAACTTCTTCCTTAATCTTGCAAATAGTTTATCTTATATTTTAGCTTGATTATTTATTGTTAATTTTTCTATTTAATATATGTTAAAAAACATAATTTAATAGCAAATAAGCAATTTCTATTATTGCTTAATCGTTGTTTTAATAAAGTCAGCATACCTGATTTATTAAGTATAAAGTGAAATAGATCGAAAAAAGGCGATTTAAGCAAGCATTTTTAGAGGTAGCGCTCAAAATTAACGCAACTATATTTTTTATTTCAGTAAATTTTAGAGTACCATTAATATTATTAATTTTTTATATAAAAAATAAAAACGCCTTTATTTAGTGAGAAAATAAAAGCGTCATTTTTAATCAATCTTAATTATTATTTAATCTATCGCTGATTTGATAATCTATTTTATTAATATTTATCAACGATCTCCGCCATTCTCGCTTTATTGCGATCTTGAATTAATTTCACCATATAATAGAGCTCATCATCATCAGGGCGTCCATGATTCATTAACCAGTTAAATAAATCAGGATCTGCACACTCTAGTAAACGAACAAAAAGTGCTTTATCGTTATCAGATAGCGTATCGTACTCATTCTCGAAAAAAGGCATGATAGAAATATCTAGCTCACGCATTCCACGACGACATGCCCAGTTAATTCGTGCTTTATTCTCTATATCGATAGTCATACTCTGCTCTTTACATTGTTCAAATCAAGAAATACCACTATTTCTTCCTAGCATTGATGATAGTCTTATCACAAAAATTTTAACATCAAAATGATCACAGTTTGCTGGTTTAGTCTCATAGACAACTTATTGAACACGCTTTCATTTGTTATTTATCAAGTTCATTTTCTGTGCGTTAAAAATAATAATGACTTGCATTGTCTTGTCACTCTTTTACCATAACTGATGTATCTGATTAATTTAATAGCTGGTGACATCATGACTCAAAATTCTACTCAGGCTAAACGCCCTCATGCAGCAATCAATTTGCCATTAACACTGGTTTCTTTAGATGAATGGTCACTGATAACAGCAACAGGTGCTGACAGTGAAAAGTATCTACAAGGTCAACTAACAACGGATATTGCAGCACTTCCAACAACGACACATACATTGGCTGCACACTGTGAAGCAAAAGGTAAAATGTGGAGTACACTTCGCTTATTCCACCAGCAAGAAGGTTTTGCTTATATTCTGCGTAAAAATGTCGCACAAAAACAACTTGCCGAATTAAAAAAATATGCCGTATTTTCAAAAGTAACCCTAGCTGAAAATACAGATAGCGTTTTATTAGGATTAGCTGGGCAAGGTGCAGCGCTTGCATTAGCTGATTACTTTCCAAATATCCCTCGTAAAGCGAACGAAGTCGTTAATCACGAGAATACTTATATTCTTCAACTGCCTTTACCTACTGAACGCTTTTTAATCGTAACAGATGAAGAAACAGCAAAAAATCTTGTAGCAACATTAAAAGCAGAAATCAGTAATAGTGAGCAATGGTTAGCTTTAGATATTGAAGCGGGATACCCTATTATTGATACTCCAAATATTGAGCAATTCTTACCTCAAGCAACAAATCTGCAAGCATTGCCACTAAGTATCTGCTTTAAGAAAGGCTGTTATACCGGACAAGAGATGGTATCTCGTGCGAAATTTAGAGGCGCCAATAAACGTGCAATGTATCTGTTATCAGGTGGTGGTACTGAATTACCTGAGATCGGAGGTAGCATTGAATGGCAATTAGGTGAAGATAAATGGCGTAAAACAGGAACAGTATTAAGCGCTGTACGTATGGCTGATAATACTATTTTGGCTGAAGTTGTTATGAATAACGATATGGAATTCGATAGTGTATTTCGAGTTCAAGGCGATAACACCAGTCGTTTATCCATTAAACCACTGCCTTATTCTTTAGAAGAAGAGTAATTCTTATTTATCATAACCAATACGGACTTTTATGACACAATTACCTAAAGGCGCATTTGGCCCCTTCTCTGATACGATTAACTTTATTATGGAGTTAGATAAACTAAAACGTGTTTATCGTAAAAATAATGTATTAGACAATAGCCGTTCCGAAAATACCGCAGAACATAGCTGGCATTTTGCCGTTGCAGCAATGAGTTTTCAGCCCTATGCAGGTGACATTGATATGGGACGAGCTATTCAGTTAGCCCTTGTTCACGATATCGTTGAAATAGATGCTGGCGATGTGATGGTTTATGATGTTGCGGCTCGCGAAGCAATTAAAGAGCACGAGCAAAAAGCTGCAAAACGCATTTTCTCTTTATTACCTTCCCCACAAAGTGAATATTTCCTCAATTTATGGCTGGAATATGATGCAGCTGAAACACCAGAGTCTCAGTTTGCCAATATTCTTGATCGCACTATGCCAATGCTGATGAATTTACATAATGAAGGTCAAAGCTGGGTTGAAAATAATATCCGCTTAGAGCAAGTATTAGCACGTAATCTGTTTATTGAAAAACAGTGGCCTGAATTTTGGCAATATCTCTACCCTCAATTATTAGAGGCACAGAAAAAAGGCTGGCTGAAGTAATACATTCAGAATTTTTTAAATAAAAAATACCGATGGCTAACTTAACCATCGGTATTAAATTTAAGAATAATATGGTTATATTAAAACTTATTCATAATCACTAATTGGCGCGCATGAACAATGTAAATGACGGTCGCCATATACATCATCCAAACGTTTAACCGCTGGCCAATATTTATTTTGTTTCGTTGCTTCACTTGGGAATACCGCACATTCACGGCTATAACCATGTGTCCACTCTTGCACTAATTCATATTGTGTATGAGGTGCATTAACTAATGGATTATCATCAATTGGCCATATACCTTTATCTACCTGTGCAATTTCAGCACGAATAGAAAGTAGCGCTTCAATAAAGCGATCAATTTCAACTTTACTTTCAGACTCTGTTGGCTCAATCATTAATGTACCCGCAACAGGGAATGACATGGTTGGAGCGTGAAATCCATAATCAATTAAACGCTTCGCCACATCCATTTCACTGATACCGTAATTCGCTTTTAATGGACGGATATCGATAATACATTCATGTGCGACATAACCATCAGCGCCAGCATAAAGAATGTCATAATCATTTTTCAGACGTTGTGCAATATAGTTCGCATTTAGGATTGCCACTTGGCTTGCTTGTTTAAGCCCTTGTGCGCCCATCATACGAATATACATCCAACTAATAGGGAGTATTGAAGCGCTACCAAATTGAGCGGCAGAAACAGCGCCTTGTGTCGTGACATTTTCCATTTCAACAACAGAATGCCCCGGTACAAATGGTGCTAAGTGTGATTTCACACCAATAGGCCCCATTCCTGGACCACCACCGCCATGAGGAATACAGAAAGTTTTATGTAAGTTTAAGTGAGAAACATCCGAACCAATAAAGCCCGGTGTCGTGATCCCCACTTGCGCATTCATATTGGCACCATCAAGATAAACTTGTCCGCCGTATTGATGAATGATTTCGCAAACTTCACGAATACCTTCTTCATAAACGCCATGTGTTGATGGATATGTCACCATTACACAAGAGAGTTCTGCTTTATGCTTTTCTGCTTTGGCTTTTAAGTCTGCAATATCAATATTGCCATTATCATCACAACCGACAACCACTACTGTCATACCGGCCATATGAGCAGAAGCTGGGTTAGTACCATGTGCTGAACTAGGGATCAAACAGATATGTCGCGCTCCTTCACCACGGCTTTGATGATAACGACGAATAGCTAATAAGCCTGCATATTCACCTTGAGCACCCGAATTTGGTTGCATACACATCGCATCATAACCCGTTAATGCAGCAAGCCAATTCGATAGCTGCCCAATCATCACTTGATAGCCTTTCGCTTGATAGGCTGGGCAGAATGGATGTAACTCTGTAAACTCAGGCCATGTAATCGGGATCATTTCAGCAGCAGCATTAAGTTTCATCGTACATGATCCTAATGGGATCATCGCTTGATTCAATGCCAAGTCTTTATTTTCCAAACGATGCATATAGCGCATCATTTCTGTTTCACTGTGATACTGATGAAAGTTTTCATGTGTCAGCACAGTGTCTTTACGTTGCATAGATGCAGGTATTGATACTGACGAGGAGGCAACTTGTTTATCAAGTACATCAATATCACCAGCGAATGCTTTACCGCTGATAATTTCAACAAGCTTTAACACATCTTCACGCGTTGTAATTTCGCTTAGCGTTACCCCTACGGCACCCACAATATCAGTGCGCAAGTTAATTTCAGCGTCTTTTGCACGTTGTAATACAGCCGCTTTATCTGCTGTTTCGACTGTTAATGTATCAAACCAAGTTTTGTGGCGTAATGCCATACCATTTTGTTGTAAACCTGCTGCTAAAATATCCGTTAAACGATGAATACGTTGAGCGATGGTTCTTAACCCTTCTGGCCCATGATAAACCGCATACATCGCCGCGATATTGGCAAGTAACACTTGGGATGTACAAATATTAGAGTTCGCTTTTTCGCGACGAATATGTTGTTCACGTGTTTGCATCGCCATACGTAATGCACGATTACCTGCTGCATCTCGAGACACACCAATAATCCGTCCTGGCATCGCACGTTTATATTCATCACGACAAGCAAAGAATGCTGCATGAGGGCCACCATACCCCATAGGAACACCAAAACGTTGTGCAGAACCTAATACGATATCGGCACCTTGGTGACCCGGAGCTGTGAGCACCACTAGCGCCATTAAATCAGCGGCAACACTAGTAATAATTTTACGCTCTTTTAGTGTTGCTAATAACTTACTGTAGTCATGAACTTCACCCGTTGTGCCGACTTGTTGTAATAGCACACCAAAGACACCTTCAAGCTCTAATACTTTTTCAGCTTTATCAACAACAACATCAAAACCGAAGGTATCTGCGCGAGTTCTGACAACATCTAAGGTTTGTGGGTGAATATCATCAGCGACAAAGAAACGATCCGCATTTTTTAATTTGCTTACACGTTTCGCCATTGCCATTGCTTCGGCTGCGGCCGTTGCTTCATCTAGCAACGATGCAGAGGCGAGATCCATTCCGGTGTAATCAATTGTCACCTGTTGGAAATTTAGTAATGATTCTAGACGACCTTGAGATACTTCTGGCTGATAAGGTGTATAAGCAGTATACCAACCCGGATTTTCTAATAAATTACGCAAAATCACCGGAGGTAATACAGAAGGCGCGTACCCCATTCCAATATAAGAAGTAAAGCGTTTATTTTGGCTGGCGATCGCTTTCAATTCAGCTAAGGCTTCTTGCTCTGTTGCCCCTGCACCCACATTCGGAGGTGTTTCTAATTGAATATTATCTGGAACAATTTTTTGAGTTAATTCATTTAATGAGGAGACGCCAACAGCACTGAGCATCTCTTTAATCTGTTCTGGTGATGAACCAATATGGCGACGAATAAACTCATCGCGATACTCTAACTGATTTAAAGTCTGTGTCATTGCAAGTAATTTCCTGAATTCACTATGAATGGATAGGTAAATAGCACTCGGCTTAAAGCACGTTGAGATAGCATTACGATAACCAGCTAACAAATAAAAACGCCCCGACATTGATTTTGACGGGGCGCTTCGTTTTACTCTTCGCTATCTACCAGTTCTTGATAACCAGCAGCATCAAGTAAGTCATCTAATTCGCTTTCATTATTTGCTTTAATGCGAAATAACCAACCTTCTTCGTAAGGTGCACTGTTCACAAGTTCTGGAGAACCATCTAATTCTTCATTTACGGCGATAATTTCACCTGATAATGGTGCATAAATATCTGATGCAGCTTTTACTGATTCCGCTACCGCACAATCATCACCGACGGTAACTTCTCTACCCACTTCTGGTAGATCAACAAACACCATGTCACCTAATAATTCCTGTGCATGTTCAGTAATACCGATAGTGTATTCACCATTGCCTTCTGAACGGACCCACTCATGAGATTGTGCGTATTTTAATTCACTAGGTATTTGACTCATTGACCTTACTCTCCATTTAAAATAATTATGCGTGTTATACCAATGCTTTACCTGAACGAACAAAGCCAGGCTTTACCACTTCTACTGGCATCTCACGATTACGCATTAATACAATTGCGCTATCTTTTATACCTGCAGGAACTCTTGCTAATGCAATACTAAAGCCTAATGTAGGTGAAAAAGTACCACTAGTAATAATACCTTCTCTTAATTCGCCTAAATCATCAGTGAAGTGTACGCCAGTGCCTGCACGCAACACACCTTTCTCTCGCATAACAAGGCCGACAAGTTTATCTGTGCCTGTTGCGCGTAATTTTTCTAATGCTTCACGACCAATAAATTGACGATCTTCCGGTGCCCATGCAATCGTCCATCCCATATTCGCTTCAAGTGGATTAATAGTTTCATCCATCTCTTGGCTATATAAGTTCATTCCCGCTTCTAAACGTAATGTGTCTCTTGCACCTAATCCTGCGGGTTTGACTCCCACAGCTAATAATTTTTTCCAAAAATCGACAGCTTGCTCTTTTGGCATTGCGATTTCATAGCCGGCTTCACCGGTATAGCCCGTTGTTGCAATAAACAAGTCGCCTAGCTCTACACCATAGAAAGGCTTCATGGCAGAAACAACTTGACGTTGCGCTTCGCTTAATAGGCTTTGTACTTTCTCTTGTGCATGAGGGCCTTGAACAGCAATTAATGCTAAGTCGTCACGAACAGTGATATCAACAACATAATCTGAAGCATGTTGTTCAATCCATGCCAGATCTTTTTCACGAGTAGCGGAGTTCACCACAAGGCGATAGAAAGAATCATCAAAGTAATAGACGATAAGATCATCAATTACACCACCTGATGCATTAAGCATACCAGTATAAAGCGCCTTACCTTTTTCGGTGAGTTTAGCGACATCATTCGCTAATAAATAACGTAGAAAATCTTTAACTTGCGAGCCATGTAAGTCAACAATGGTCATATGAGAAACATCAAACATACCTGCATCACGGCGTACATTGTGATGTTCATCTATTTGAGAGCCATAATGCAGTGGCATCATCCAACCATGAAAATCGACCATACGAGCACCGCAGGCTACGTGCTCATCATACAACGGAGTCTGTTTTGCCATTCTTCCCTCTTTCTACTTTTACTTTAGATTATTCAGAGAACGCAATTTGTTAAATATAAAATTAAACTTGATTTGAAATCATAGTGTTAATCTCAAGACTAAGTTTATTTTTAAACATTGATTTAACAAATACGAGCAATTAACGTACAACGCAAACGATACCATCCCCTTGAACTTAGCATTGTGAGAAAAAATAAACCATAAGTTAAAATAGGGTATTGTGTCTCTTAATCATAATGTAGACATATGGGTATGCAGAACTAATGATTGCAATTATGCGTATCAGCGCTCATTTTTAGCGAAGAATGACTAAAAAAAAGGAATTAGTGCAAAGAATAGACTGAAAAAATAGATTTTTTTAGTTCTATTTCTTCAGTCAGATATAAATAAAAGTAATGTGAAATTATAGAGGAATTAGATTTTTTCAACTGAAGTGAAATTTTTATCACTTAACCATTCAGGTAAATCAGAAAGTCCCATTGCTTGCTCAAGTAACTTAGGTTTTACCCCCGGTAAACTATCTGCTAACGAAAGACCGATATCTCTAACCAGTTTTTTAACCGGGTTGTTGCCGGCAAAAAGTTCACGAAATCCTTGCATGCTTGCCAACATGACAGCTGCAGCATGTTTACGACGACGCTCAAATCGTCTCAAATAGAGATATTCACCAAAATCTTTACCTTCCGCTTTTAAGCGACGGATCTCACCAATTAACTCAGCAACATCCATAAAACCAAGGTTAACACCCTGTCCTGCTAAAGGATGAATAGTATGAGCAGCATCGCCTAATAGCGCTAAGCGAGGAGCTGCAAATTGACGGGCGTAACGACCTGTTAATGGTATGGTCATGCGATCACTTATTAATTCACATTGGCCTAAACGCATATCAAAGGTCACACCTAATGTGCGCTCAAATAGTTTTTTTTCTGCGTTTTTATAACTTTCAGCGAGATTGTTTGGTAAAGACCAAACAATAGAACAAGTATGAGGATCAGAAAGAGGCAGGAATGCCAAAATACCTTCTCCATGAAAGACTTGGCGCGCAACATTCTCATGAGGTTGTTCAGTACGAATAGTCGCAACTAAAGCATGATGTTCATAATCCCAAAAAGTCAGGGGAATATCTGCATGTTTACGTAGCCATGAATTAGCACCATCAGCTCCGACAACTAATCTTGCTGTCAACATATCACCATCATTAAGGGTAATAAATGCATCATTTTCCCCCCACACCACGCGCTCAATCTGCGTTGATGAATAGAAAGTAATATCACTATGGCTTTCACATTTTTGCCAAAGCACTTCACGAATAAGGTTATTTTCGATAATAGACCCTAAGTGACTGAACCCTTCTTTTTGTGCTGAAAACGCAATACGACCAAAACTATCTTGATCCCAAACTTCCATGCCTTGATAAGGTGCAGTTCGTAATGCTTGTAGACTTTCCCAAACACCTAACTTTTTCAGTAACATTTCACTGGCTGTATTAATAGCAGATACCCGTAATGAAAAATCATCTTGTGGGTGAGAAAGTTTCGTTACAGGGTGATTTTCTATTATCGCTATACGTAATCCACACCCGTGTAATCCACTGGCTAATGCAAGCCCAACCATTCCACCACCAGCAATAACAACATCAAATGATTTCATAATAAAAGTATCCTAAAAAGCGACTATATTTCGTCTATCCAGCCAAGTGTTTGGTGTGCCAATTTATCTCTCATCATTGGAAGCAACTCCATCGTCATTAGCCCTAAGTTGCGAGAAACAATCAATGGCACACAACGATTTGCAAACACTTTCACCAACCCATCAGTAATAGAGATAGTTTTTTCTCTATCTTGTTGGCGAAGTTGTTGATATTGAGAGAGCACTCGATAACTACCAATATCAGTATTGGCATTAATCGCTTGGGTGAGCGTATTGGCAAGAGCCATAACATCACGTAAACCGAGGTTAAAACCTTGCCCTGCAATAGGATGAAGCGTTTGCGAGGCATTGCCAACTAACGCTAAACGATGACCAATAATTTGATTGGCTTTTTGTAGTGCTAAAGGGTAGCAATTGCGCTTGCCAATATGCTCTATTTTTCCTAAACGCCAGCCAAAATCACGCTGTAAATGCGCAATCGTTGTTTTATCATCCCACTGTAAAATTTCATCCAATTTTTCAATAGGATGACACCATACTAATGAGCTACGCCCTTCACTCATCGGTAACATGGCTAATGGCCCAAACTCGGTAAAACGCTCAAAAGCTTTACCTTGAGGGTCGATTTGCGTTTTGACATTAGCGATCACTGCAACTTGATGATAAGGCTCTCGTTGCCATTGAATATGGCACTGGCGACCAATAGGTGAATTAGTGCCATCTGCGGCAATCAGTAAATCACCAGATAATCGTGTACCATTATCAAGTGTTACCTCAACAAAATCGATATTACGTTGAACCTGTTCAACTTTGGCTGGGCAATAGAGCGTGATATTAGATTGTTTTTTTAACTTAGTAAAAAGTTGACGCCCTGCATCATGTAATTCAATAACATAACCCAGAGCTGAGATATCATAATCTTGTGCATGAATATTAACAAAACCACAATAACCTTTATCAGAAACATGAACATGATTAATGGGAGTAACAAAAGGTTTTAATGTTGACCAAAGCCCGATTTGCTCTAACCTCTTCGCTGTTCCATGAGCCAATGCGATCGCTCTTGCATCAAACCCTGGGTGCCCATTTTCAGGCTCTTTTGCTTCAATTAACGAAATTGAAATCTTACCTTTATTTAATGCAGAGAGTGCAAGTGCTAATGTCGCACCGGCCATTCCACCACCCACAATAATCACATTCATGCTGATTTTAGCCTTAAATTTTTCCTGCCATCAGAGCTTCAATTTCATCAGGATCTTTAACGACAGATGCCGTTAAATTCTCATTGCCGGTTTCCGTAATAACAATGTCATCTTCAATGCGAATACCTATACCACGATACTCTTGTGGTACATCTGCATCTGGCGCAATATAAAGTCCCGGTTCAATAGTCAGTACCATGCCTGGCTCTAAAATACGGTCACGCTCCGTGCCATAATGCCCAACATCATGAACATCAAGACCTAGCCAATGACTTAAGCTATGCATAAAGAAACGCTGATAGGCTTTTGTCTCAATAAGATGCTCGATTTCACCGTGCATAATGCCCAGTTTAACCAGTCCTTCGACCATGATATACACGACATGCTCTGTGACTTCTTTGATACTTGTGCCAGGTTTGTACAATTCCAAAGAAACATTGATGGATTTTAAGACGATGTCATAAATTTCGCGCTGTTGACGGCTAAATTTACCATTAACTGGGAAAGTTCGGGTGATATCACCTGCATAACCTTCATATTCACATCCTGCATCAATAAGAACTAAATCCCCATCACGCATTTTGGTTTCGTTTTCGGTGTAGTGCAAAATACAACCATTTTCACCGCTGCCGACAATACTGTTATAGGAAGGGAAACGCGCACCATGAGAGACAAACTCATGTTCAATCTCGCCTTGAAGTTGATATTCATACATACCTGGCTGACATTTTTGCATCGCACGTGTATGTGCTAATGCAGTAATTTTTCCAGCTTTACGCAGTAATTCAAGTTCAAAATCGGATTTAAATAGGCGTTGCTCATGAACAATTGGACGCCAATCAATAATAATTTGTGGTGCTTTTAAATTACGACGAGAACCTTTTCTTAAGGTTTCTAATGCATTAAAAACTATCTCATCAGCAAACGCGTATTCACCTTGAGCATGATAAACAACATCTAGCCCGTTTAATAATTGGTAAAGTTGTTCATTAACATCTTCATAAGGTAGCGCCTTATCAACGCCCAATTTTTCAGGTGCAGCTTCTTGCCCAAGGCGACGACCAAACCAAATTTCAGCGGTTAAATCTCTAACACGATTAAAAAGCACACTATGATTATGTGTTTCATCACTTTTAATCAGCACCAGAATAGCTTCAGGCTCACTGAAACCGGTTAGATAAAGGAAATCACTATGTTGACGATAAGGATACTCACTATCGGCATTACGTTGCGCTGGTGGTGCGGCAAAAAAGATAGCTGCACTCGCAGGCTTCATTTGAGCTAATAAAGCCTGACGACGGGATAAAAATTCTTGCTTATTCATACCCACTCCTGTCTTTCATTTATCTTTATGGTTATCTAATTAATGATGAAATTAATGTAGTACACGTTGCTCATTTTGTTCGTTATTTTCTTTGTCTTTTGGTGCGACAAAAGTGATATAACAAAGTTGAACAGATACTTTTACATATTCACTGACTTCTTCAAGTGCATCTTCAAGTTCTTCTTGGTTTTCGTCTTCTTCGTAACCTAGCGCACCAATATTACGTAAATCCGTAATCACTTCGGTCAATTCTTTATGATCAGACAACTTAGGTTGAGCAACTCCCAGCCCTAAAAGAAAATGATTAACCCAACCCGCAAGTGCATCGGCTCTTGAAAAAACCGATTCAGACTCGTCAGGCACTAGCATAAAGAAGTTGAACACACTGTCATCGAGCTGTTCATAGGTGATGTGATAAAGCTCTTCAAGTGGCTCAGATAGCGTTTTAGGAAAAGCTAAACCTTCATTAGTCAGATCGTGCAATAAGGTTTTCCAACTGCTATCGCGCACTGCACCGCAAATAAATCCTGTAATCAAACCATGCATTTCAGCCGCGGTTAAAGGTACTGTATGTTGCTGTAATAATGCATCAATAGTTTGATAATTCGGTAATGTGTTCTGTTTTGACATAAGAATAAACGTCGCATTTAGGGGAATAGTTCAAGATATGCTACCATCAATAGAAGTCGCTGTACCAGTTAAGCCATGTTAATCATTGGAATTTTTGCAGTAATAGCGTTTAATACAGCGTTATAACCGTATACACTACTAAACACGTAGCACAGATTTTATGTCAGGAAGGAATCATGTCCGCACAACCCGTTGATCTTCAAATTTTTGGGCGTTCATTACGTGTCAATTGCCCACCAGAACAAAGAGATGCTTTACTGGCTTCTGCTGCTGAACTGGAACAACGATTACAAGATCTCAAAGAACGTAGTGGTGTTTCCAATACAGAGCACTTAATTTTTATCGTGGCATTAAATATGAGTCATGAGTTGGCAGAAGAAAAGTTAAAAACCAGAGACTATGCCTACAACATGGAAGAGAAGATAAAAATGCTACAACAATCCATTGAACAAGCTTTACACGATCAAGGCAAGCACCATGATCGCACTTTTTCAACAGCGAAGTAGATTTGTTCAGAAAGCATGCGTACACCACGAAATTCACAGATAATAGGTTGCTTTCTACAATTAAAATAATACAATAGTTCATAGATAAGGTGCTTAACGCACCCACCAAATTTCTCTGAGATGTTTGCCAGCGGGCCAGTCCCCTGAGCCGATATTCGAAACACATAGAACGTGGTGATCTGTTGCTTGTGAGCATACCCGATTCGTTCAGGCAGCCTAATGGTAGCAACACTATGTTCACCTTGGACCATGGGTTCAAGGGTTACAGCTTGCGGCGGCATCTTGGAGACCCCTACTAAAGTTCTAAACATTAGGTATTTTATAACTACTTAGTGTTTAGAACTTTTTTTATGCTTCTATTCTCATATCTTCAACTTCTTCGCTTTCTTACCTCTAAAGTGTGATAAATTGATTAGAATGATGGTTTCAGCTTAATACCAAGCACTTATTGATGGATTAATGAATGACGCATACTTCACTTTTTCAACAAAGAGATGAAATCCGCAAAACTATTCGCCAAAAACGACGTTTACTGACATTAGACGAACAACAACAGGCAGCTGAACAATTATGTAAGCAAGTTCTTTCTCACCCCAAAATCAAACATGCACAAACTATCGCACTGTTTCTTTCTTTTGATGGTGAAATTGATACATCTCCTTTGATCTCTCAGCTGTGGGCATTAAATAAACAGGTTTGCTTACCTGTATTACATCCATTTCATCGTCATCACCTCCTTTTTTTACGCTACACACCTTCTACTGTATTAGTTAAAAATCGCTTTAATATTTCTGAGCCTCCTTTAAATGTGAATATGGTTATTCCTATCTCTGATATTGATATTATTTTTACACCGTTAGTGGCTTTTGATGCACTAGGCCAACGATTAGGTATGGGAGGCGGTTTTTACGATAGAACATTAGAAAACTGGCAACAGAAATCATTTTACCCAATGGGGCTTGCTCATACTTGCCAACAAGTTGAATATCTCCCGACCGCTACTTGGGATGTTCCATTGCCTGAAATTATTACACCAACAAAAGTATGGCACTTTTAATTTAAGTTTATATTAATACGTAGTTATATCATCTTTGTTTTTTTATATTTTTTTTAATTGAATTAATATCTAATAACTCTTTTATATAAAATAATTATAAAGGAGTTTAGACGAGAAATGAAATCTAATATAGAAAAAATAATAATAAGCATTAATATAATTCTAGAAATAATGGGAAAAGAAAAAAATACATCAAGCAATCAAAACACTATCAAATCATTAGAAGATAACTATAATTTCAAGTTAAAATCAAAAAAAATAGATGTCTTAATTAACACCCCATTATTACAGCCTGTTATTTTCTTTGATGAAAAAAACGAGCCATTCATTTTATTAAAGAGCAATCAACAAGAATTTCTTATTTTTTCCATAGAAAGAAAGGAAACCGAAATTTTAACTAAAGAAAATTTTATTAAAGTTTGCACGGGTGCAATATATCATCTTGAATTTAAAAACAAAAGTTACTTTAATATTTCTTGGTTTTTCCCTGTTTTTATGAAATATAAAAAAACATTTTATAGTATTTTATTCTATGCATTTACACTTCAACTATTAGCACTATCCTCTCCTCTAGTGATCCAAGTTATTATGGATAAAGTTATTATTCATAAAGCGCTATCTACTTTAGACGTATTAATTATAGGTTTAATTTTCATTGCTATTTCAGAAGGTGTGTTAAAGGGAATAAGAGAATATATATATCAACACACTGCAAATAAGATTGATATATTATTAAGTCTAAAACTGACATCTCATTTATTTAAATTACCACTCAGTTATTTTAAATCTCGTCCAACGGGAACCATTGTTTCTAGAGTTAAAGAGTTAGATATTATTAGAGATTTTATTACAAATATATTATTAATGGCTTTAGTTGATTTTTCGTTTATGTTTATTTTTATTGGTGTTATGGCGATATTATCTCTAAAGTTGACAATTATATTTCTTCTCACTATTCCTCTCTATTTTATTTTTGCAAAACTGCTATCACCAAAAATAGAAAAAAATGTTCAAGAATTATATGAAAAATCAGCGAGTAATGTGTCTTTTTTGACCGAAAGTTTAGGTGGAATAGAAACCATTAAAAGCCTTTCTCTTGAGCCAAGGTTTACCCAGCAATGGCACGAACAAATTCATCAATTAACCAATAAGGGATTAAAATTACAGAACATTGATAATTTCTCCCATTACATTATTTCAATTCTACATAAAATAACCGTAGCCACTATTTTATGGTTAGGTGCTTATGAAGTTATTTCACTATCAATGACTATCGGCCAGCTTATTGCATTTAACATGTTACTTAGTCAATGTTTACAGCCACTAGGAAAATCAATAGATATCTGGGGGAAATATATAAGAACAAAAGCAGCAATTTATAATTTACAAGATATTCTTAACCTTCCCCAAGAACAAGAAAAGGCAACGGTAAAAAATAAACTAAAAGGTGAAATCACGTTCAATCAGGTAAATTTTTACTATAAAGATAAAACTGCACCTATTTTAAATGATCTCTCAATTCATATTAAACCTAATGAGATCATTGGAATTGTTGGTACATCAGGTTCAGGAAAAAGTACGTTAGCAAAAATGATTGCGGGACTTTATACACCGCAAACAGGTTTAATTACTCTCGATGGGATCCCTATTTCTCAAATTAACCCTATATCATTACGCCAGCAAGTAGGTTACATCCTACAAGATAATTATCTCTTTCATTTAAGTGTATTTAATAACATTCGATTATCTGTTCCAGATGCCTCTTTAGATCAAGTTATCTCCGTCGCTAAATTAGCAGGTGCGCATGATTTTATACTTAAACTTCCTCTTGGTTATGACACCATAATTACTGAAGGTGGAACCTCATTATCTGGTGGGCAACGTCAACGCATTGCTATTGCAAGAGCTCTTTTACCAGAACCAAAAATATTAATCTTCGATGAAGCAACAAGTGCACTTGATGATGAATCTCAGGCAATTATACAACGTCATTTACCTTATATCGCTAGAAATAAAACGGTTATTATTATTGCTCATAGATTATCAACAACAAAAATATGTAATCGTATTTTATTTTTAGAAAAAGGTCATATTGTAGAACAAGGAAGTCATGAAACTCTTATAAAAAAAGAGGGGCACTATAAAAAACTTTTAGCATTTCAACAGGGTAATAAATAATGAAATTTAATCTTAAATCACTTAATCTTTTTTCTTTTAAAAAATTTTTTATAAAAAAAGAAAAAATTAATTATGATTTTTATCCAAACCATATTGCATTAATTGAAAAACCACATACACCTTATAGCCATTATATTGCAATGTTACTTTCATTGAGTGTAGTAATATTACTATTTTGGTCTTATATTGGAAAGCTCGATATTCAAGCACCTGCAATAGGAAAATTAATCGTTTCAGGACATTCTCAGCGCATTCAAGTCTATGAACATAGTCGCTTAATGGAGATCCATGTTGAAAATGGTCAATTTGTTAATCAAGGTGATCCATTATTAACACTTGATGTTTTAGGGGTTGACGAAGAAATTAAAAAACTTCAGAGTCAGATAAAAATAACCTCATTATTAAAAACTCGCTATCAAGCATTAAACCAGAATGTTATACCTCAATCACTTAATCACTATAACTTACTGGATAGTAAAACACAGCAGTCTGTCGTTTTAAGTTATCAAAAAGAAAAAGAAGAGTTTGATTCTATTCTAAAAGGTATCGATACAGAAATAGAAATTTTGCATAAAAACAAAGCATTAATTAAAAAAGATCTTAATTCATTAATTATATTAAAAAATAATATTGAACATCGTTTTAATATTATTAAATCACTTTATGATAAAAAAATAATCAGCAAAATGGAATATTTAGAGAATGAAAAAGAACTTATTGATATTAATAGCAAAATAGCAACAAAAACTTCAGAGTCATCAATTTTATTAAGTCAAGAAAAACACCTTCAAGATAGCCTTGCTCAAACCAAAAAGAAGAAAGCGTTAGAGTGGTATGATAAATACAAACAATATGAAAATGAATTAGTTACTTATACACAAAGTTTAAATCATTTACAAAAAAGACAGCAATTAAAAATCATCAAAGCGCCTGTTTCTGGTACTGTTCAGCAACGAGAAGTTCATACGCTTGGTGCAGTTTTACAACCTTCTCAAAATCTTATGGTAATTGTACCTGAAACCCAAAGGAATATTGCTGAAGTTAATATTTTAAATAAAGATATTGGTTTCATACGTAAAGATCAAAAAGCAATTGTAAAAATTGATGCCTTTCCTTATACACGATATGGCACCATTAATGGAAAAATTATTAATATTGCGAAAGATTCAGTCCAACATGAGCAATTAGGATTAGTTTATCCTGCTTTTATTGAATTAGATGAACAATTTATCAAAACGGAAAATGAAGAATACCCATTAACTGCAGGAATGTCTTTAGTTGCTGAAATTATTATCGATAAAAGACGAGTCATTGATTATTTATTAACGCCAATAGATATTTATCGACATGAAGCATTAAGAGAAAAATAATAACACCATAATTAAAGAAAATACATATGAAAAATAAAACACAATATGATTCATCTATTATTGATAGTCTACTCTATATATCTAAAATAAATCAAAATGATTTAAAAAAAGAACAAATACTTCATTTTTTAGGTGATAGTAAAAAATTAACAAAGTGGAATATTATTGAAGTAGCAAACCTACTCAATTTAAAGTGTAATTTTGATATTATTGATATCAATCACAACAATAATATTGTCGGCGATATATTAATAGAAATAGATAATTTTTGGTTTATTTTAAAAGATAAGAAGAATGATGATTTATTTATTTTCAACCCTAAAGATAACACTTACAAAAAATACACTTTTTGTGTTGATAAAAAAATAAAAATATTGCGTGTCATTCAGTTTGAAAAAACATCTTTACTTGAAAAGTTTAGTTTAAAATGGTTCTTTCCTTCACTATTAAGGCAAAAAAAAATATTATGGTTCATTTTTATTCTCTCTTTTTGTACTCAATTATTCTCTTTAGCTAGCCCTATTATTTTTGAAAACTTTATTGATAAAGTATTAACGGGCAGAAGCTTATCTAATTTACATGTATTTGCATCTATTTTAGTTCTTATTGCGCTTATTGAACCCACTTATCTTTTTTTAAGAGATAAATTATATTCATTTGTCTCTTGTAAATTAGGTGCTGAATTTTCAGGTAAAACGTATCAACATCTAATTCGGCTACCAACTCAATTCTTTAATCAGCGCCAAGCAGGACAAATCATTTCTCGTCTACAAGAGCTCTCTAATATTCGTCAATTTATAGCGGGTTCTGCTTTTATGATGGTACTTGATCTTATCTTTATTACCTTGTTTATCTCTATAATGTTTTATTATTCAACATTATTAACATGGATAACATTAGGTGCGCTTACACTCTATTTTCTAACTTGGATTATTTTAGGCCCCATTATTCGTCATTGGGTTGAAGTGGAATATAAAGCCAATGCGGAAAACACAAGCTTACTAACAGAATCAATCAATGGTATTGATACAATAAAAATTACAGCAACAGAAATTTATTTTCTTAAAAAATGGCAACATAAGCTAACTTATCATATTCTTGCCCGTTTTTCTGGCGCTAAAAAAGCATTATTAGCGCAACAGATAATCATGACGATACACAAAATAGCGACCGCGATTATTTTATGGTATGGCGTGAAACGAGTCATGGACATGCAAATGACAATAGGCGAGCTAATTGCATTTAATATGTTCGCGGCACATATTACCCAACCTATTTTACGCTTAGCACAAATATGGCAAGACTTTCAGCAAACCACCGTGTCATTACAGCGCATTGGTGAAATTTTAAATACACAAACAGAACTCCAGCACCAAGGATTAACCTCTTTACCAAGTATTAGTGGTGAAATTACGTTTTCTCATGTTAATTTTCGCTATGCTGATAATACACCTGAAGTGATTAAAAATATTTCATTATCGATTCCTGCGGGAAAATTCATTGGCATTACAGGACCTTCAGGCTCAGGAAAAAGTACCTTAACCCGTTTAATTCAACGCTTTTATACACCACAACAAGGACAAATTTATATTGATGGAATGGATATAGCCATTGCAGATCCACTTTCTTTAAGACAGAGTATGGGCATTGTTTTACAAGATAGTTTTTTGTTTAGTGGCACTATTGCAGAAAATATTCGTTTATCAAAACCTTATTGTCATGAAGATGAAATATATGAGGCAGCAAAACTTGCTGGGGCCTTTGATTTCATACAGCAATTACCACAAAAATTTAATACTCAAGTTGGAGAAAGAGGTAGTCATTTATCTGGCGGACAGCGTCAGCGCATTGCATTAGCAAGAGCGCTATTGCCAAATCCACGTATTCTTCTTTTAGATGAGGCGACATCTGCTCTAGATTATGAATCTGAAGCAGAGATTTTAGCCAATTTACCTTTAATTTGTAAGAATAGAACGGTGATCAGTATTGCCCATCGACTTAATACACTGGCTAATTCAGATTATATTTATGTCATTGATAAAGGTAGAATTACAGAAGAAGGCACCCATTCTAATTTATTAGAAAATGGCTCGCTCTATTACCATCTGTGGAAACAACAAACTCAATAATGGA
This sequence comes from Proteus faecis, assembly GCF_003144395.1. Taxonomy (GTDB): domain Bacteria; phylum Pseudomonadota; class Gammaproteobacteria; order Enterobacterales; family Enterobacteriaceae; genus Proteus; species Proteus faecis. Next base: position 98,648 of record NZ_PENZ01000028.1, read on the forward strand.
CAATTAAATAAAAAGGCTCGATTACCGAGCCTTTGATACATTAATTAATATTATCAGAAAAATTAGTACAGCATACGAGCACGAATTGTGCCAGGTAATGCTTTGATTTTTTGTAACACTAATTCAGCTTGAGCCTTAGTTTGAGTTGTAATATCAATCACAACATAACCGACGTTACCTGATGTACGTAAATACTGTGCAGCTACATTGATATTTTCTTCAGTAAACACTTTGTTGATACTATTCATCATACCCGGACGGTTTTCATGAATATGCAGTAAACGGTTTACATCATCACCATGGCTTGGCAGAGAGACTTCAGGGAAGTTAACAGCAGATAGCGTAGAGCCATTATCTGAATATTTCGCTAATTTACCTGCAACTTCATAGCCAATATTTTCTTGAGCTTCTTGAGTTGAACCACCAATATGTGGAGTTAAGATCACATTATCAAATTTGATAAGTTCAGAAACAAACGGATCGTTCGGATCGTTATTTGCTCCCGGCTCCGTAGGGAATACGTCAACTGCAGCACCAGATAAATGCTTTGATTCTAGAGCTTGTGATAACGCAGGAATATCAACCACAGTACCACGAGAAGCATTGATCAGAATTGAGCCTGGTTTCATACGCTGAATTTCTTCATGCCCAATCATATTTTTTGTTGACGGTGTTTCTGGCACATGTAAGCTGACGATGTCACTCATATTCAACAGTTCAGAGAGATGACGAATTTGAGTTGCATTACCTAATGGCAGTTTGTTTTCGATATCATAGAAATAGACATCTAGACCCACACTTTCAGCCAAAATACCTAACTGTGTACCAATGTGACCATAGCCAATAATACCCAGTTTTTTACCGCGAGCTTCAAAACAGCCTTTGGCTTGTTTATCCCAAATTCCACGATGCGCTTTCGCGCTTGCTTCAGGGATACGACGCAATAATAACAGTAATTCACCAAGCACCATCTCAGCCACGGAACGAGTGTTTGAGAAAGGCGCGTTAAAAACAGGAATACCGCGACGAGCAGCAGCATCTAAATCAACTTGATTAGTACCGATACAGAAGCATCCCACAGCGACTAATTTTTCAGCCGCGGCAAAAATTTCTTCTGTTAAATGAGTGCGGGAACGAAGCCCCACAAAACGAGCATCGCGGATAGCTTCTTTTAATTCTTCGTCCGATAATGCGCCTTTGTGATATTCAATATTGGTGTAACCCGCAGCTCTTAAATTTTCTACTGCACTTTGATGCACCCCTTCAAGGAGTAGAAACTTTATCTTTTCTTTTTCCAAAGATACTTTGACCATTTACCCTGCCCTATCGTTATTACATTTAATGAAAACAAAATCCTGTCTCATCAACATAACAAAAATAGATTTTGTGGCAATACAACCGATTGCCATGATGACAGAATAAGCGGTAAATAAAGTGATTTTCTACCGAGTAAAATGATTTTGACTTCGAAAATGGCAGGATTTTAAAGAGAGATATAACTATCATGTGATATATATCACTGAATTTGCAGTTTCTAAAATAATTTAAAAAAATAGGTAGCCATCGCTACCTATCTTAAAAAATTACTTAATAGTTTTCACACCTTCAGATGTGCCCATTAAAACAATGTTTGCGCCACGGTTAGCAAATAATCCTACGGTTACAACCCCTGGAATACTGTTAATTTTGTTTTCCAGTTCAATAGGGTTAAGGATCGTTAAGTTATGAACGTCTAAAATAACGTTACCGTTATCTGTTACTACGTTTTCGCGATATTCAGGCAAACCACCCAGTTTAACCAATTCACGAGCTACATAAGAGCGCGCCATTGGAATAACTTCAACAGGTAGAGGGAATTTACCTAATATATCAACTTGTTTAGATTCATCAACGATACAGATAAATGTTTTCGCTACACCAGCAATGATTTTTTCACGTGTTAATGCAGCCCCACCACCTTTGATCATTTGCATCTGGTGGTTAATTTCATCAGCACCATCAACATAGATATCTAAAGAATCGACTTCATTACAGTCGAAAACAGGAATGCCGTAACTTTTTAATTTTGCAGTTGATGCCTCTGAACTTGAAACGGTGCCTTCAATTTGACCTTTCATTGTTGCTAATGCATCAATAAAGTGAGAAGCCGTAGAGCCAGTACCAACACCCACAATCGTGCCTGGTTTTACATATTCAAGCGCCGCCCAACCTACTGCTTTTTTCAATTCATCCTGAGTCATTTAAAAAAACCTTATTTATCACATTAATGGATTAAGAATAGCATATTGCATTCAAAACTAGCACGAGACACATCAAAAACTGAGAAGCAACATTTTAACTCATTACAACGAAAAATATGGCATAGTAAGCGATAGAATATAAAATCGAAGAGAGTCTGTTAATGAAACGCCCTGATTATCGAGCATTACAAGCCCTTGATGCCGTCATTCGAGAACGTGGTTTTGAAAGAGCCGCGCAAAAGTTATGTATTACACAATCTGCCGTTTCTCAGCGTATCAAACAGTTAGAAAATTTATTTGGACAACCGCTATTAGTTAGAACTGTTCCACCTCAACCCACAGAGCAAGGACAAAAATTATTAGCACTATTGCATCAAGTAGAATTACTTGAAGAGCAATGGTTAGGTGATGAAAACAGCGGTTCTACACCTCTTTTACTCTCTTTGGCAGTGAATGCTGACAGTTTAGCGACATGGTTATTACCCGCTTTACATCCAGTCTTAACGCAACTGCCTATTCGTCTCAATATTCAAGTGGAAGATGAAACTCGCACTCAAGAACGATTAAGACGAGGCGAAGTCGTTGGTGCAATCAGTATTCAGCCACAAGCACTACCAAGTTGTCTTGTCGATCAATTAGGCGCGCTCGATTACCTATTCGTTGCTTCTCCTGACTTTGCTCAACGCTACTTTACCAACGGTGTAACAAAATCTTCGTTATTAAAAGCGCCGGCAGTCGCATTTGATCATCTTGATGATATGCATCAGGCATTTTTACAACAGAATTTCGGTTTATCTCCTGGTAGTGTGCCGTGTCATATTGTGAACTCCTCTGAAGCCTTCGTGCAATTAGCTAAACAAGGTTCAACCTGCTGTATGATCCCACATCTACAAATTGCGAATGAACTAAAAAGTGGAGAACTGGTTGATTTAACACCGGGGCTTTGCCAACGACGTATGCTCTATTGGCACCGATTTGCGCCAGAAAGTAGAACCATGAGAAAAGTGACAGATGCACTGATTGATTTTGGTCGTAAAGTTTTAAAACAGGACGAAGAGTAATACACTATTTAATCTTGTTACCATAAAGAATAGGCTTCATATTGAAGCCTATTCTGTTTTATCGTAGTACAATTATTTAGTGCGTTTTAATTCAAAAACCACATCCACATAATCTTTAAATTCAATACTTTGTTGTTGATAAGTTTCTTGTACAGCGGCAGGTGCTTGAGCTTTCAGTGCCATTGCATCCATACGCACCTGTGCAATTGGATAAGGCGTTGCCTCTGGTGCTCGATAACTTACACTATAAACTGCACCTAAATCAGCGCCAAAACCTTTTGCAACTGAACTTGCTTGATCAATCGCATTTTTAATCGCCACTTCACGTGCTTTCGCTTTATATTGCTCTGGATTATTTACACCAAATTCAACGTTATTAATCTCATTTAAACCCGCCGCTAATGCACCATCAAGCAACGTATTAAGCTGTTCTAATTTCTTGATTTTCACATTAACAGTACGTGTTGCGGTATAGCCATTAATCACTGAACGTTCTGCTTTTTTATCATACTCATAGTTTGGTTGAGTACGGATATTTGCAGCATCAATATCTTCCTTTACAACACCATTTTCTTTTAAGAAGGCAAAATATTTCGCAACACGCTCATCAACTTGTTTCTTAGCTTGAGCAGCATCTTTTGCTCTTTCATTAACCTGAATATTTAATGTTGCCATATCAGGAGCGGCTTTAATTGTCGCATTGCCCGATGTTGTAATATGTGGTCCTTCTGGCTCCGATGCAGCGAGTGCAATGGAAGGTAATCCCAGTGTAAACACGGATGCTAATACAATCGCTTTTAATTTCACAAAAACCCCCTGACAAAATAAATTTTAATGTCCTGTTTTTAGGACTAAGAAGAACATTAGCATATATGATGTAAAGTTCTTTAAGATTAAAAGAGAGTTTTCAATCCTTGTGCTGCTAATTGAGCAGCAATAAACCACATGACACATCCTACAAACAGATTAATAATACGTTGAGCGCGTGCTTTGCTTAATATTGGAGAAAACCAAGCAGCGAGTAGTGATAACGCAAAAAACCAACTTATAGAGGCAAGTATTGCACCACATGTAAACCAAGGACGTAGTTCTGCGGTTAATTGCCCACCAATACTGCCTATCACAACAAAAGTATCTAAATAAACATGAGGATTAAGCCAAGTTACGGCAATTAATGTCACAATCACACGCCAACGGTTTTTTATCTGATTTTCACTTTGTGATAATTCAATATCTTTTGAAAAAGCCGTTTTAAATGCATTCCAGCCATACCATAATAAAAACGCCACGCCTCCCCAAGTGATCAGTAGTAAAAGGATTTCTGATTGGCTGAGCAGAGCACTTCCACCAAAGACACCTGCAGTGATCAAAATCACATCACTTAAAGCGCATAATAATGCACTCATTAAATGAAACTGCTTTTTACTTCCTTGTTGTAAAACAAAGGCATTCTGAGCACCTATTGGCAAAATCATTGCTGCACTTAATAAAAACCCCTGAAAAAAAGTTGTGAACATGCAATATACCCTAATAATTATTCGTTTAATATTGGATAAATAATAGGGGGATTTTGATATTAGAGGAAATGAATCATTCTTATTGTTAATAAGAAAAACTAATAGTAATAAAGAAAAAAAGCCACGTTAATCACGTGGCTCTGTGTCATCTATTTATGGTAAAACTACTCGGTTTTAGCCGTTGTATTTTGTGTTTGATGCATATAAACATCCATTTGTGGGAATGGAATACCAATATTATTTGCATCTAATGCACGTTTAAAATCTTCCATTAAATCCCAATAAACCGGCCATGCATCAGCATTCGTTGTCCAAACCCGTACCACAAAATTTAATGAAGACGGAGCCATTTCATGTAAACGGATCGTCACACCTTGTTCATGTTGAATACGTTTGTCTTTTGCAACAACGTCACCCAGTACTTGTTTTACTTTATCAATATCAGCATCATAAGCTACACCAACAATAATTTGTGTACGGCGATTAGGCTCACGGCTTAAGTTAATCACATCACTACTGATAATTTTACTATTTGGGATAACGATTATTCTGTCATCAGCAGAACGTAATGTTGTAGAAAAAATTTGCACATCTTTCACTGTACCTTCAACAGCACCAATTATCACATATTCATCTGTACGGATTGGGCGGAAAATAACAATCAGTACACCAGCAGCAAAGTTAGACAGTGAACCTTGTAATGCTAAACCGACGGCTAAACCGGCAGCACCTAGCACAGCGATAACAGACGCTGTTTGAACGCCTAATCGTCCTAATACTGCAATTAAGGTAAAAGCAACAACGGTATAACGAACTAGGACAGACAGAAATGTCACAACAGTAGCATCAATATGGCGCAACGTTAAAACTCTCGCAACACCTTTACCAATCATTTTTGCCACAAAAAGACCAACAAATAGTATCAAAAATGCTGCAATAATATTCACCGCATACTGAATAAAGAGATCCTGATTTGCGACAAACCAACCTGTTGCTTCATCTAAACTAGCGGGTAATTCATTCATTAGACCACCTTTTAAACTTAAAAACGTAATGAAAAGAATAGTAATTCAATAGTATATTGTGGCAGATTTATTCAAGAAATATATAGGATTTGTTAATTTCTTCTATTTTCCAGAATAAATAACCGATATTTTTGTAGCATGGTAGCAAAATCATCTAAACCACAAAAAGAGATACTCTCATTATCGTAATAGCTCATGCCCTCTTCCATTTCATCTGTTTCAAAATGCAAGGTATTCGCTCTTACCATCACCTCTTCGTCATCAATAGAAAGACTGTATTCTTTACCGATAAGTTCCCACTGTCTTTCACTGCCTTTAATACCTTCCATTTCTTCAAGAATTTGATCTATAAGACTAATATCGCCTTGAATTTCATCATTCAACCAATAACCTATTGCTTCATGATCCATCGAAAAACGGGCTAGTATACCGCCAGTGAGATCTCGCTGAAATTCATAATCCATGGTGTACGCCCCTTATAAAGCTCTCGCTTTTTTAATAAAAAATATCTTATTCTTATTATGACAAAAATAACAAAAAACGGGAGGCATTTGCCTCCCGTTTGTTCATATAAAATACTTTAAAGCAATAAATTAACCATTATACCGTTGTTTGGAAAATAACTTGGTCTGCTTTATCTGTATATTGCTCTAGTTGGTCGAAGTTTAAATAACGATAAGTATCTTCTGCGGTTTCATCCACTTTATTTATGAAATCCAGATACTCTTGTGGCTCTGGTAAACGACCGAGTAATGAAGCAACTGCCGCAAGCTCCGCAGAAGCAAGATACACATTTGCACCTGTACCTAAACGGTTAGGGAAGTTTCGTGTTGATGTTGAAACAACAGTTGCACCATCAGCAACTCGTGCTTGGTTACCCATACATAGTGAACAACCTGGCACTTCGATACGAGCTCCACTCTTACCAAAGACGCTATAATAGCCTTCTTCCGTTAATTGTGCCGCATCCATTTTTGTTGGTGGAGCAACCCATAAACGTGTTGGTAATTGACCTTTGTGTTGATCAAGCAGTTTACCTGCAGCACGGAAGTGCCCAATGTTGGTCATACAAGAACCAATGAATACTTCATCAATTTTGCTGTTTGCCACTTCGGATAACAGGCGAGCATCATCAGGATCATTCGGCGCACATAAAATTGGCTCTTTGATCTCATTTAAATCAATTTCGATCACTGCCGCATATTCTGCATCGGCATCGGCTTCAAGTAATTGCGGATCTTTCAACCAGCTTTCCATTGAAGTGATACGACGTTCAATGGTACGACGATCACCATAACCTTCAGCAATCATCCATTTCAGTAAGATGATGTTAGATTGTAAATACTCAATAATAGGCGCTTTATCCAGTTTAATGGTACAACCCGCAGCTGATCGTTCTGCTGATGCATCAGCAAGTTCAAATGCTTGTTCTACTTTCAGTTCTGGTAAACCTTCAATCTCAAGAATACGACCAGAGAAAATGTTCTTCTTACCTTTTTTCTCAACTGTCAGTAAACCCTCTTGGATCGCGTAGTAAGGAATAGCATGAACTAAGTCACGCAGTGTCACGCCCGGTTGCATTTCACCTTTAAAACGTACCAGAACAGATTCTGGCATATCTAATGGCATAACCCCTGTTGCTGCAGCAAAAGCCACGAGGCCAGAACCTGCTGGGAATGAGATACCAATAGGGAAACGAGTATGTGAGTCACCACCTGTACCTACCGTATCAGGTAATAACATACGGTTTAACCATGAGTGGATAATACCATCACCTGGACGCAGTGAAACACCACCACGGTTCATAATAAAATCAGGTAAGGTGTGATGCGTTGTAACATCGACTGGCTTTGGATAAGCTGCGGTATGACAGAATGATTGCATCACTAAATCCGCAGAGAAACCAAGACATGCTAAGTCTTTTAACTCATCACGAGTCATTGGACCGGTTGTATCTTGTGAACCTACTGAGGTCATTTTGGGTTCACAATATTCGCCAGGGCGAATACCTGCGCGGCCACAAGCACGACCTACCATTTTCTGGGCGAGAGAGAAACCGCGGTTACTTTCTTCAACAGGTTTAGCATGACGGAACAATGTGCTAGCTGGTAAACCTAGTGATTCGCGCGCTTTTGACGTTAATCCACGACCAATAATCAATGGAATACGACCACCAGCACGAACTTCATCAATTAATACTTCTGTTTTCAGCTCAAAGGTTTCCAGTAACTCATTCGTTTCATGGTTACGAATTTCACCTTTGTATGGGTAAATATCAATGACATCACCCATATTTAATTTAGAAACATCAACTTCAATAGGGAGTGCACCTGCATCTTCCATAGTATTAAAGAAGATAGGCGCAATTTTTCCACCAAGAACAACCCCGCCACCACGTTTATTAGGGACAAACGGAATATCGTCTCCCATAAACCAAAGTACAGAGTTAGTTGCTGATTTACGTGATGAGCCGGTTCCTACAACATCACCAACATAAGCCAATGGGAAGCCTTTCTTATTTAACGTTTCGATTTGCTTAATTGGACCTACGCTACCCGGCTGATCAGGTTCAATACCTTCGCGTGCATTTTTCAGCATTGCTAAAGCATGTAATGGGATATCAGGACGAGACCAAGCATCTGGTGCAGGTGATAAGTCATCGGTATTGGTTTCACCAGTGACTTTAAATACAGTAACAGTAATTTTTTCTGCTAATTCAGGGCGCTCAGTAAACCACTGTGCATCAGCCCAAGATTGCATAATTTGCTTAGCATAAACATTGCCTGCTTTCGCTTTTTCCTCAACATCATAGAAGTTATCAAACATCAGTAATGTGTGAGAAAGTGCTTTGGCTGCAATTGGGGCTAACTTATCATTTTCCAGAGATTCAATTAAAGCATGGATATTATAGCCACCTTGCATAGTACCTAATAATTCAACAGCTTTTTCTGGTGAGATAAGGGGTGATGTAGTTTCGCCTTTCGCGAGGGCAGTTAAAAAACCCGCCTTAACATAGGCAGCTTCATCAACTCCGGGTGGAACACGGTTAACAATTAAATCAAGAAGAAATTCTTCTTCACCTTTAGGGGGATTTTTTAATAGCTCAACAAGTGCGGCTGTTTGTGTGGCATCGAGAGGTTTTGGAACGACACCTTCAGCTGCACGCTCTGCTACGTGCTTACGGTATTCTTCTAGCACGACTGTCTCCTCGCTTCTTTGTCATTTTGTATAACCCGGCTGTCTGCACCCCGTCTGTTGAAGGATGCCAGGTCAGAGGATCTTTTGCTCGCATAAAACATAAGAGGTTGTAAAATTATGCCCAGCTAAGGGCTATCAGCATAGCAAATCTTCAACACTATGTTAATTCGTTCACATAAAAGTAACATTAATCAGATTCAAATATCCACTTATTCAGATTAAAACACTTAAACAAAATATATAACAGGGACTTTTAACCAAGATTTTGGTTAATAACCACACTTTTTATAGTTTTTTTTACCCTCAAATTAGCACTAAAGCGAAATCATCGATTAAATAAACAACAGAAAGCATAAAAAAAGAGCCAAGTTCTATAAAGAACTTAGCCCTTATCATTTAAACTACTTTAGTAAACTGTTCTCAGCAAAACTATTTTAAGTAAAGCTAGTGCTCAGTAAACAAGTCGCTTATTTTTTCTTTTTCGCTTTTGGATTTGGCAGGTCAGTGATACTACCTTCAAATACTTCCGCAGCCATACCGATTGACTCGTATAACGTTGGGTGAGCGTGGATAGTTAATGCGATATCTTCAGCATCACAACCCATTTCAATTGCAAGACCGATTTCACCTAACAGTTCACCACCGTTAGAACCGACAATAGCACCACCGATAACACGGTTAGTTTCTTTGTCAAAAATCAGCTTAGTCATACCATCAGCACAATCTGATGCGATTGCACGGCCTGATGCGGCCCAAGGGAAAGAAGCCACTTCATAGCTAACCCCCTTCTCTTTCGCTTCTTTTTCAGTCATACCAACCCATGCAACTTCTGGTTCAGTATAAGCGATAGATGGAATAACTTTAGGATCGAAGTAATGTTTTTTACCAGAGATAACTTCTGCTGCAACGTGACCTTCATGGACACCTTTGTGAGCCAGCATTGGTTGACCAACGATGTCACCGATAGCAAAGATGTGAGGTACATTAGTACGCATTTGTTTATCAACATGGATAAAGCCACGATCATCAACTTCGATACCAGCTTTACCTGCGTCTAACAGTTTACCGTTAGGTACACGACCGATAGCAACTAATACTGCATCGTAACGTTGTGGTTCTGCTGGGGCTTTTTTGCCTTCCATTGTTACATAGATGCCATCTTCTTTTGCTTCAACAGCAGTGACTTTAGTTTCTAGCATCAGGTTAAATTTCTTGCTGATACGTTTGGTAAATACTTTAACCACGTCTTTATCAGCAGCAGGAATAACCTGATCAAACATTTCAACTACGTCAATCTGAGAACCCAGAGAGTGATAAACCGTTCCCATTTCCAGACCGATGATACCACCACCCATAACCAGTAAACGCTCTGGTACGGTTTTCAGTTGCAGTGCATCTGTTGAGTCCCACACACGTGGATCTTCATGTGGAATAAACGGTAATTCAATTGGACGTGAGCCGGCAGCAACGATTGCATTGTCAAAAGTGATGGTAGTTGTACCTTCAGCACCTTCAACAGACAATGTGTGAGAACCAGTGAATCGAGCTTCGCCATTAACGACGGTCACTTTACGGCCTTTAGCCATGCCCGCTAAGCCACCCGTTAACTGAGAGATAACTTTATCTTTCCAGATGCGAATTTTGTCGATATCTGTTTTTGGTGCATCAAATACAACACCGTGTTCAGATAATGCTTTCGCTTCTTCGATAACTTTAGCAACGTGGAGTAACGCTTTAGAAGGGATACAACCCACGTTCAGACAAACACCACCTAAAGTAGAGTGACGTTCCACTAAAACTGTTTCTAAACCTAAGTCAGCGCAACGGAACGCCGCGGAATAACCCGCAGGGCCTGCACCGAGAACCACTACCTGTGCTTTAATTTCAGTACTCATCGTGACCTCATTATTTATTTGTCCGGCGAGTCAGACGATAATCCATATTTAACACCGAGACTTACATACCGCATGCAGTTTACAGAAATGTTAATAAACTGAAAAGCGCTCTAACATGACGGATCTCACAACCTAAGATGTATGACTGTAAAATCCATCACTGTAATCAGAGAAACCGGTGCTTAGCACCGGTTTTACAATTACATTACCAAACGACGTAAATCACTCATGTACTGATTAATCAGAGTGATGAATCGAGCACCATCAGCACCATCGATCACACGGTGATCGAAAGATAGTGACATTGGTAAAATCAAGCGTGGTACGAATTCTTTACCATTCCATACTGGTTTCATAGAAGAACGGGAAAGTCCCATAATCGCAACTTCTGGTGCGTTAACGATTGGTGCAAAACCGGTAGTACCGATACCACCAAGGCTAGAAATAGTGAAACATCCGCCTTGCATATCTGCAGCTGTCAGTTTACCTGCTCGTGCTTTCTTAGAAACTTCAGCTAACTCATAAGACAGTTCGATAATGCCTTTTTTGTTAACATCTTTGAAAACAGGAACAACAAGACCGTTAGGTGTATCTACTGCAATACCGATATTGATGTATTTTTTCAGGATCAGTTTCTGTCCATCTTCAGAGATAGAGCTGTTAAAGCGAGGCATATCTGCCAGTGCTTTCGCAGCAGCTTTCATGACGAAAACTAACGGAGTGATCTTAACATCCAGTTTTTTCTTCTCAGCTTCTTTATTTTGCTGCTTACGGAATTCTTCAACCTCAGTGATATCTGCTTCATCAAACAGATTAACGTGAGGGATCATCACCCAGTTGCGGCTTAAGTTAGCACCAGAGATTTTCTGGATACGGCTTAATTCAACTTCTTCAATTTCACCAAACTTGCTGAAGTCAACTTTAGGCCAAGGTAACATGCCTGGTAATCCGCCACCTGCATTCGCTGGTGCAGATTCAGCACGTTTAATTAACTCTTTCACATAAGACTGAACGTCTTCACGTAAGATACGACCTTTACGACCAGTACCTTTTACTTTCGCTAAATTCACACCAAATTCGCGAGCTAAACGACGAATGACTGGCGTTGCATGAACGTAAGCGTCGTTTTCAACAAATTCTTCTTTCGCCGCTGGCGCAGTCGCTTGTGCTTTAGCGGGTGCTGCTGGTGCAGAACTTGCTGGAGCTGGCGCAGCTGCCGCTGGTGCTTGAGCAACAGGCGCTGCTCCGGCAACTTCAAAAGTCATGATCAGTGAGCCAGTTTTCACTTTATCGCCCACAGCAATTTTGATCTCTTTAACCACACCGGCAAATGGTGCTGGAACTTCCATTGAAGCTTTATCACCTTCAACAGTGATCAGAGATTGCTCTTCAGAGATGGTATCACCCACTTTCACCATCACTTCAGTCACTTCAACTTCGTCACCACCAATATCTGGAACATTCACGTCTTTCACAGCAGATGCTGCTGGTGCAGATGCGGCAGGAGCTGGCGCTGCTTGAGCAACAGGTGCACTACCTGCAACTTCAAATACCATGATAAGAGAGCCTGTGCTCACTTTATCGCCTGTTGCAATTTTAATTTCTTTCACTACGCCAGCAAAAGGTGCTGGAACTTCCATTGAAGCTTTATCACCTTCAACAGTAATCAGTGATTGCTCTTCAGCAATGCTATCACCCACTTTAACCATTACTTCAGTAACTTCAACTTCGTCACCGCCGATATCTGGAACGTGAACTTCTTTTAATTCAGCTGTCGCAGGTGCAGCAGCTGGTGCAGGCGCAGTAGCTTGAGCAGGTGCTGCTTGCGCGGCACCTTCTGCTTCGAAAATCATGATAAGAGAACCTGTTTGGACTTTATCGCCCACAGCAATTTTGATCTCTTTAACCACACCCGCTTGTGGTGATGGAACTTCCATAGAAGCTTTATCACCTTCTACGGTAATCAAGGATTGTTCTTCCTCAATACGGTCGCCCACTTTCACCATCACTTCGGTGACTTCAACTTCATCAGCACCGATATCTGGGACTTTAATTTCAATAGACATTCACTTTACCTCTTACGCCAGACGTGGGTTTACTTTTTCAGGGTTGATGTTGTATTTTTTGATTGCTTCTTCAACAACCTTCACATCAATCTCACCACGTTTAGCTAATTCACCTAATGCAGCAACAATCACATAAGAAGTATCAACTTCGAAGTGGTGACGCAGGTTTTCACGGCTATCAGAACGACCGAAACCATCTGTACCTAATACGCGATAATCATCTGCTGGTACATAAGTGCGAACTTGTTCTGCGAACAGTTTCATATAGTCAGTAGATGCAACAGCTGGCGCATCATTCATAATTTGAGCAATGTAAGGTACACGTGGTGCTTCAGATGGGTGTAGCATGTTCCAACGTTCACAATCTTGACCATCACGAGCCAGTTCAGTGAATGAAGTTACGCTATAAACATCAGAACCGATGCCGTATTCAGCAGACAGGATTTGTGCTGCTTCACGAACGTGACGCAGAATAGAACCTGAACCCAGTAACTGAACTTTACCTTTCGCGCCTTCCAGTGATTCCAGTTTGTAGATACCTTTACGGATACCTTCTTCAACACCGGCTGGCATTGCTGGCATATGGTAGTTTTCGTTCAGTGTAGTGATGTAGTAATAAACGTTTTCTTGTTTATCACCATACATACGCTCTAAACCATCTTGCATGATAACAGCAACTTCATAAGCGAATGCTGGATCATAAGAGATACAGTTAGGGATAGTCAGCGATTGAATATGGCTATGACCATCTTCGTGTTGTAGGCCTTCACCGTTAAGTGTTGTACGGCCTGAAGTACCACCCACTAAGAAACCACGAGCTTGTTGGTCACCTGCTGCCCAGCATAGGTCGCCAATACGTTGGAAACCAAACATTGAGTAGTAGATATAGAATGGGATCATTGGCAGATTGTTAGTGCTGTAAGATGTTGCAGCTGCTAACCAAGATGCGCCAGCACCCAGTTCGTTAATACCTTCTTGCAGAATTTGGCCTTTAACGTCTTCTTTATAGTAAGCAACTTGCTCACGATCTTGAGGCGTATATTGTTGGCCATTCGGGCTGTAGATACCGATTTGACGGAACAGACCTTCCATACCGAAAGTACGTGCTTCGTCAGCAATAATTGGAACTAAACGATCTTTGATAGATTTATTTTTCAACATTACGTTCAGTGCACGAACGAATGCGATAGTTGTAGAAATCTCTTTAGATTGTTCTTCCAGTAATTGGCTGAAATCTTCCAGTGTAGGAATATCCAGTTTTTCTTCAAAACGAGGACGACGTGCTGGCAGGTAACCACCTAAATCCTGACGACGTGCGTGCAGGTATTTGTATTCTTCTGACTCTTTGTCAAAAGTAATATAAGGCAGGTCTTTGATTTGCTCATCAGCAACTGGAATATTGAAACGATCACGGAAATGGTGAACGCCATCCATGTTCATTTTTTTAACTTGGTGAGCAATATTTTTACCTTCTGCAGTTTCACCCATACCATAACCTTTAATGGTTTGAGCTAAAATAACAGTTGGTTTGTTTTGAGTGTCTTTTGCTTTTTGGAATGCAGCAAAAACTTTCTTCGGATCGTGACCACCACGGTTTAATGCCCAGATTTCATCATCAGTCATATCTTTAACTAATGCAGCAGTTTCTGGGTAACGATTGAAGAAGTGCTCGCGAACATAAGCGCCATCACGAGATTTAAATGTCTGGTAGTCACCATCCAGAGTTTCATTCATTAATTGAATGAGTTTACCAGAGGTGTCTTTACGCAGAAGCTCATCCCAACGATCGCCCCACATTACTTTGATAACGTTCCAGCCAGCACCTGCGAAGATACCTTCTAATTCGTTAACAATTTTGCCGTTACCTGTAACTGGGCCATCAAGACGTTGTAAGTTACAGTTAACAACGAAGCACAGGTTATCTAATTTTTCGCGAACTGCGATGGTGATAGCACCTTTAGATTCTGGCTCGTCCATCTCACCATCGCCTAAGAACGCATAAACGGTTTGTTTAGTCGTATCTTTTAAGCCACGGTGATTCAAATATTTCAGGAACTTAGCTTGGTAAATTGCAGATAGTGGTCCCAGACCCATAGAAACTGTAGGGAACTGCCAGAACTCAGGCATTAATTTAGGGTGTGGATAAGAAGATAAACCTTTACCACCAATTTCTTGACGGAAGTTGTTTAATTGCTCTTCAGTTAAACGACCTTCTAAGAATGCACGAGCGTAGATACCTGGGGAGATATGACCTTGGAAGTAAACCAAGTCGCCACCATCAGTTTCATTTTGCGCGCGGAAGAAATGGTTAAAGCACACTTCATATAAAGTTGCAGAAGATTGGAATGACGCCATGTGTCCGCCGAGTTCCAAATCTTTTTTGGATGCACGCAGAACCATCATTACTGCGTTCCAGCGAATAGCAGAACGAATACGACGCTCTAATTCCAGATTGCCAGGGTAAGCGGGTTCATCTTCAGCAGGAATGGTATTGATATAATCACTGTGTACAGCACCGCCTAAAGCGATATTAAGACCACCATTACGGGCTTGTTTTAATACCTGATCAATCAGGAACTGTGCACGCTCAACACCTTCTTCACGGATGACCGAGTCGATCGCTTGTAACCAGTCGCGAGTTTCGATCGGATCCACGTCATTTTTCAGCATATCTGACATGGTGTATTCCTTATCTGTTATCTGTTTTTAATGGTTATGGGAGCCTATCTTCCCGTTATACCCATCTGATATGACGGGAAGATAGGCCCTGCTGTTATTACCGCTTCCCCTGAAAATTACAGGGCGATAGGTAGTACAGACTCAGCGGTCAGGATCTGTGCTACTAAAATAAATCAGGATGTTGTTGTAGCCGGCGCAAAGAGCGCTCACGGCGAGTATGTTCACGACTCATATCCAACAAAACATCTTCAATAAAGGCCAAATGGCGATGTGATGCTTCACGAGCAACTTCTGGCTCTCTATTAATAATAGCCTGATAAATTTGACTACGATGTTCACTTACTGCAGTTAACATCTCTTTACGAGTGTAAAGAAACTCAAAATTCTGGCGGATATTCTGCTCAAGCATTGGCACCATGCATCGTAATAAATGCAATAAAACAACATTATGAGCAGCTTCCGTAACAATTAATTGATATTGCAATACAGCTTCTGACTCAGCGGCTAAATCACCCTTTTCGTGAGCTTTCAAGATGCAATCATGACTAGCTTTGATACGTTCAAGATCTTCATCAGTGCCACGTAATGCCGCATAATATGCAGCAATACCTTCAAGTGCATGACGAGTTTCTAAAAGATCAAATTGAGATTCGGGATGTCCGCTAAGCAGTTGAGCTAAAGGATCACTAAAACTTTGCCAGAGATTGTGCTGAACAAAAGTCCCCCCGCCTTGGCGACGGAGTAAAAAACCTTTAGCTTCTAATTTTTGAATTGCTTCACGCAATGAAGGACGAGATACATCAAATTGCTTCGCCAGTTCACGCTCAGGCAAGAGTTTTTCTCCCGGACGCAGAGTACCTTCTAAAATCAGATGTTCAAGCTGTTGCTCAATAACATCAGAAAGCTTAGGTTGGCGGATTTTTGTATAAGCCATATTGCTGGAAGCCATTATTGGATAACTATTACCTTAGTGATTGAGTTGTCAATTGGTAATACCAATTTAATATAACGGATAATAAAGTAACAAAGTATTCACTAACTGTCCATACAGTTGTTGAGCGAAATCATAAAAACCTGCAAATTTTAACAAATTATTTTAAAAATTCATCAAAAGTGATAACCAGTTCGCATTATTCAGAAACGTCAAAAATAAATTTTTTAACGTTTTTTAAACACATAAACAGTCAAACTGAAGCGTGACAGCAGTATTATCTTGAATTTAAATTCAATAAAAATGACTTTAAATTCATTCGAGTCGGTTATTTTGTTAACAAACTGCGGAAATAAGCCCAATCAAAGTGGGGCCCCGGATCGGTTTTTCTATTTGGTGCAACATCACTATGCCCAGTAATGTTTTCTTCAATGGCAGGATAAAGCGCAATAAGAGATTGAGTTATTTTCACTAATTGTTGGTATTGTTGCTGAGTAAAGTCGCACTCATCAGTGCCTTCAAGCTCAATACCAATTGAGAAATCATTACATTTTTCTCTGCCTTTATATAAAGAAATACCAGCATGCCAAGCTCTCTCGGTAAAAGGTACATATTGCACAATTTCACCATCACGACGAATAAGACAATGAGCTGATACTCTCAACCCCGCTATTTCACTAAAAAAAGGATCATCTTGTTCTGATAATGTATTAGTAAAAAGTTGATCGATATAAGGACCACCAAATTTTCCAGGTGGTAGGCTTATGTTATGAACAATCAATAAAGAGGGAACTTCCCCTTCAGGTCTTTTATCTTGATTAGGCGAAGGAACATGTCTCGCACTAGTAAGCCAACCTTGTTTAATTTCCATATCAACTCTCTTTCAATCAGTTTTCATCATTATCAATAAATTCATTTACTAATATTCGTCAATAAATGCGAATTCTCTCTCAATAATAAAGGCTAATTTTGTATATCACCTTTTTCTTTTCGATATTTTACTCAAACTTTATTTTATCTATTCGCCAATAAAGTCCTTTTTTTTCATACTACTAGCGTCTATTACTCAAGGAGGACGCTAGATGAATGTACTTAATTATCACTCTAATGAAAATGGTTTTACTCTTATGGAGCTTATGATTGTGATTGCTATCATCTCGATTTTAAGTTCTGTTGCTATTCCAGCCTATCAAGGTTATATCCAAAAGGCCGCATTAACCGATGTATTGCAAACACTGTCGCCCTATCGTTCTGCGATAGAATTATGTCGTTATGAAAATGACCCTCAACACTGTAATTCTGATTCAACCTTTATGCCGCAACAATTTCGTAGTCGATATTTGTCCGATATTAATGTGTTAAATGGCGTAATCAGCGCAAGCGGGAAATCACAACTTGATGGTCTAACGATCATAATGTCTTCAGAGAAAGGAGTTAACGACCTTCTTCCTGTATGGAAAACACAATGTTCAACAACAAATCTTGCATTGCAAAAACAGTGTAGTGAGATTCTAAAATCATATTAGTACGTTAGATATAAAGGACACTCATATTGAGTGTTCCTATTGCATGCTTTAAATATTGAAGACAACGTAGGTAAATCAAAAAGTATAAAGAGGTGAAGAATGGATATCACACACTCTGCAACAGAATTTATTGAATATCTATTACGTGAAAGTATTTTAAAACGCGTCTCTGATTTACATATAGAGCCTCAACAAACCAATGTAAGAATTCGTGCCAGAATAGATAATCATTTATATCTATTATCTTCTCCACCAGATGAATTTTCTGAAGAAATAGTAACTCGCTTAAAAGTACTTGCTAACTTAAATATTGCAGAAAAACGGTTACCTCAAGATGGACAATTTAGTTGGTCCTATCATGATAAAAACTATTCTATACGAATCGCGACACTCCCTACACTGTATGGTGAAAAAGTTGTTTTACGACTTATAAATAATTTACAACAACCAGAATTAAATCATCTAGGCTTTCAACTTTCCCATTTAACGCTATTAAAAAAATATTTAAATTTACCTCAAGGAATGATTTTAGTCACAGGGCCAACGGGAAGTGGAAAAACACTCACTTTATATAGTTGTTTACACTATTTAAATAAAGAGAACCTAAATATAAATAGTGTTGAAGATCCAATTGAATTACCTCTGAAGGGGATTAATCAAATTCAAATTTCTGAAAAATCAGGGATCTCATTCACAACAATATTACGAGCATTACTACGTCAAGATCCTGACATTATTATGGTAGGTGAAATACGTGATCAATCTACTGCTGAAATAGCAATAAAAGCAGCACAAACAGGACATCTTGTATTATCAACCTTACATACTAATTCGGCTTCATCTACAATAATGCGTCTACATAACTTAGGGATTGAAAAAGATCTTATCCATTCCTGTGTTAGTTTAATTATTTCACAACGATTAGTTCGTTGTTTATGCCCACACTGTAAAATATGCTTATCCAATAAACAGCATATTAATATAAATAAAGAAATCATCGAATTACCCAATTGGCAAGCTGTTGGTTGTCAACAATGCTGCTCAGGCTATAATGGAAGAACGGCTATCTATGACTGTTTTGAGCCCTCAAAACAAACTCACTCATCCCTTTATCATTTATTCTATTCCGGTTTTTTATTAATAAGACAAGGGATCACAACACTTGAGGAGGTTTATCAAACGCTTGGAGATATTGAATGAAATTACAGCTAATTTATTGCTATGATGCGTTAACTTATCAAGGGGAATTGTGCACAGGGAAAATACTCGCCTCTTCAAATAACGAAGCATTTATTAACTTAACTCAACAACAAAAAATCCCCATAAAGATCCGTTTATATAAGATCGTTTTATTTCAAGATGCTGATAAACAATATCGAATTCAATTATTCGAACAATTAGCTTTATTACTACATTCTGGTTTAGCACTTCTTCCTGCATTAACACTATTAAAAAATGAATGTCGTTATTCACATTGGCAATGTGTATTAGAAGATATTATTTTTAACTTAATGCAAGGAGGTTCTCTTTCTAAACAATTAAATCGCTATCCACTTTATTTTCCTACTTCACTAAATCGTTTTGTTCTTATTGGTGAAGAGAGTGGAAAATTAGATGAAGTGATTACACTACAAATAATACAGTTAAAAAAACAGCGAGAGATTGTAAAAAAAATCAAAAAATCGTTTAAATATCCTCTCTTTTTGCTGACTGTATTAGTTTTTATTACTAGTATTATGTTGCTTTATGTTTTACCTGAATATCAATCCTTATACAGCTCCTTTAATACAGAACTTCCTCATTTAACACTCGTTCTCATTAATTTTTCACAATGGCTTACTGATTATATCAGTATGATAGCGCTTATCTTTATCGGATTAATATTTTTTTATCGTTTAATTCGTTACTCTTTATCACCCTTTTATCTCGCTGAACAAGCTTTTTTTCTTCATATTCCCTATTTAGGTAAACTTTTAAAATATCAACAATTGCATCTTATTTTTCAGATAATCAGTATTACACAACAAGCAGGATTACCTTTATTACAAAGCTTAAAAATAGGAACAGAACAACTTTCACATCCTATTTATAAACAACTCCTTTCTAAAATGAGTGATCACATTATACAAGGTAAATCGTTGAGCTTATTTATGAAAAATGAGCCACTCTTTACGCCTATTTGTTATCAGTTTATTATTTGTGCAGAAAATTCAGGACAATTGCTCTATTTTTGCCAGCAATTAAGTGATTGGTTTTATCATCAACTCGATGAGCAATTAAATACCATTAGTACTTGGTTAGAACCAATACTCATGACAGTCATCGCCTTGATTATTGGTACATTAATCATTGCTATGTATCTTCCTATATTACAGTTAGGTGATACTATACAGTGAATCACAATTTTTATGAGTGAGATGCTGTTATTATGTGTTGCACTAACTTATTGATTGATGGTAATTCTATTACATATTATCAGGTAGAATGTTAGGGTAGCAGAAAATCGCCTATCATAATAACCGAATAAAACCCAAATATTGCGGTTATTATCTTGTGATAAAAACAAAATTAGGCTTTAGAATACCTAGACTAATAGTAAATTTTAATTCATTAAAAACAGATAAACACAAATGGCTTATACGGTTGCTCTTACAGGTGGAATAGGTAGCGGTAAAACTACCGTTGCTAATGCTTTTGCCTCATTAGGTGTACCTCTTGTTGATGCTGATATTATTGCTCGATTAGTGGTAGAGCCACGCTCCTTAGGACTAAATGCATTACATCAGCATTTTGGTGACTGCATTTTACTACCCGATGGCTCATTAAACCGAGCGCAGTTGCGCCAGATTATTTTTGAAAATAATGAAGAAAAAGATTGGGTTAACAATCTTCTCCATCCATTGATACAGCAAGAGACTCAAAAACAGATACAGCAAATTAAAGCGCCCTATTTTATTTGGGTTGTTCCATTATTAATTGAAAATAAATTAACGCATCTCGCCTCTCGTGTTCTTGTTGTTGATGTGACACAAGAAGAGCAAATAGAAAGAACAATGAAACGAGATGGCGTAAGTCGGGAGCACGTTCTCAATATTTTAAAAGCTCAAGCTCAAAGACAGGAACGATTAGCCGTCGCTGATGATATTATTGAAAATCACGATAATAGCCAAAATATGATTGAAAAAGTTAAGCAACTCCATCAGCATTACTTAGAATTAGCTCAACAAGCGTTACAGGACAATTGCCATGAGTGATGACATCACAACAATCATCTTCGAACATCCCCTCAATGAAAAAATGCGTTCATGGCTTAGAATTGAAAACTCATTGATTCAAATTAACAGTTTTAGTGCTATTGATTCATTACCCACGGCTCTCTCATTTTTCCGTGCGATATCAGAATTTATTGAAGTACTTGATCGTGGCGAAATCCGCGCTGAATTACTTAAAGAATTAGAAAAAAGACAAAAAAAATTACAGCAATGGCTTTCATTTCCTAATGTTGATAAAGCGATTGTCACTCAAATTATTGATGAATTAGCTGAAAATGCATCTGTATTAAGTAAAGCTCCTCGCATTGGTCAACATTTAAAACAAGATAAAGTCATCAGTTTAGTTAAACAGCGCCTAAGTATTCCTGGTGGATGCTGTAACTTTGATGTGCCGGCATTACATTTATGGTTAAGCCTACCTCAAGCAACTCGTGATGAAAGATTACAAAGCTGGCTGACGGGGTTATTGCCATTACAAAATGCATTAAATAGTTTACTTATGCTTATTCGCCAATCAGATACCTTTAAGCCCGTTCTCAGTCACCGTGGTTTTTATCAAGACAGTGCTGAAGAAGCTGAATTGCTACGTGTGAAGATAGCCATCGATCAGCAAATCTATCCCCAAGTCTCTGGGCATAAAAATCGCTATGCGATCCGCTTTTTACCACTTGATAGTGAGAATGGAACAGTCCCTCTAGATCTACCTTTTGAGATCGCTTGTTGCTAACATTATGTTTATTGATATGAGCATAAATCGCACCAATGAAATCTAGGAGAGATAATGAGCGAAGAATTAGTTGTAAAATGTCCAACCTGTCAAACAGAAGTTGTTTGGAATGAAAGTAGCCCTTATCGCCCTTTTTGTAGTAAGCGTTGCCAACTTATTGATTTAGGTGAATGGGCCGATGAATCAAAGCGTATTCCAAGCCAAAGCGATATTAATGATAGTGATGATTGGAGTGAAGCCCCACTACATGAGCCTAAAGACGTTTAATTTTCTAATCCTAAACATAAAAAATAGCCACTCAATCGAGTGGCTATTTTATTTATAAACGCTTATTTAACACTATTCTACTTTTGCAATAATGCCACGATGGTACGGTTTGCAGGCGGAAAATCATCAGCATTTAACGATCCAATAGATGTCCATTTAAATTCTTGCCCTTCTTTACCATAGGGCTCGTTATTCCATTGCGTGACTAAGAAAAAGGATAAAGTAATATGTCTATCTGGAAAATCATGCTCTACCGTTTCAAAAAGTGAGCATTGCGTTACATCAATACCAATTTCTTCTTGTAATTCACGGAATAGCGCCTGTTCTGGAGTCTCTTTATCTTCTAATTTTCCGCCCGGAAATTCCCAAAATCCTCCCATATGTGATTTTAGAGGACGTTGGGTGATAAAGACATTATTGTGTTGATCACAAATAATCCCCGCAGCAATATGTAGCTTCTTCTTATCCATTATAGACAACCTATTGAATATTCACGTTATTATAACAACTTACTGTTATTATAACGCATATCCAACGGTGCTACTCTGGTTTTCTTTCCCTGACTATCTCGATTAATTAACGATAAATAGGCAACAAACCAAACTGTGCTAGTGTTTGGCAAATAATTCCTACGGCACCAAAAGCGATAACAGAATAAATTAATCCTTTTCCTCCCCACACTTTAAAGCCTGAATTGGGAAATTTTTCGCGGGCCTTCAGCGCCATAACTGCTGGACAAATAATTGCCCATACACATGCTGCGGTTCCTGCGTAAGCAATCGCAATTAAGAAGCCATTAGGGAAAAGTAAACATAATAGTAAAGGCGGAGTGAAGCATAAAACGCCAGATTTTAAGCGCCCTGTTTTGTTATCTTCGAATTTTAGTGATGCTAAAATATAGTCAAATAGACCAATCGCTACCCCTAAAAATGAACAAAATACAGCACTAATAGAAAACCATAATAAAAAGCCTTCAATATATTTACTATTTAATACGGTGTATAAAGAATCAATAAAGGCATCTAAGTTACCGCCCTTTTGGATTATGGTAATAAATTGATCACGAGGTAAATTCCCCATGGTACCAATCATCCAAAGTAAATAAATCACCAGTGCTAATACACAACCAATAATACAACTTTTTACAACTTTTCTTTCATTTTCATGATAAAGCTTATACAAACTACAGACATTACCATGATAACCAAAAGAAGTTATAGCATAAGGAATGATGATAAAAATAAAAGGATAAAGATATAATTGGCTTTTACCTTCAAAGGTTGCAGTAAATAATAAATCACCTCTCGCTTTAAAGAATAAACCCGAGAATGCTAATACGAATAGAATAATCTTAATAAATAAAAATATAGAGGTTAAACGGCTAGCACAAGCCCCTCCCCACCATATTGTTGCTCCAAGTGCTATGGTAAATACAAAGAATATCACTCTAAGGTTTAGATTTAGCCCATATAATGATGACGCTTCATAAATAACTGAACCCGCAGCAGAAATATAAGCATAAATTAATATATACAATACAAATATCAAAGAGGCATTCGCGAGATAACACGCCCATTTAGGTAATAACTCTTTCGATATATGAAAGTAGTTTGTTCCTGCTCCATATTTAGATATACATTCAAGAATATAAATTCCAGAATGAAACATAAAGAAGCAGACAATAAATAATATAAAGAGTGAGTTAATAAACCAAGCACCAGACATTATTGTTGGTAGGCTAAACATTCCTGCGCCAATCATGGCGCCACCCAACACAAATCCCCCTACAATAATTGAGGGTTCTTTCTTTACCGACTTATTTTCCATTTTTTAGTCCTTACTGAAATAAGGATAGGGCTCTCGCATTGCACGAGAGCCATTATTATTGTGGAGTATTATTTATTTGATTGGTTTTAATCTAGCAGTAAAGTGTCTTAATACAGGTGGTTCATATTCGAACTCAAGACCTTTAAGCGTTTTAAACTTCTCTTTTAAGCCGATAAGTGCATCAGCTATATAATCCATATGGTCGTTGGTATAGACGCGACGCGCAATGGTTAGGCGCATAAATTCCATATCTGCATGTTTTTGTTCACCCGTTGCAGGATCACGACCTAATAAGAACGAACCGATTTCAACGGCACGGACACCAGATTCTAAGTAAAGTGCGTTAATTACAGCTTGAGCTGGGAATTGATCACCAGGAATATGTGGCACTAGTTTTTTACAGTCAACGAAAACAGCATGCCCGCCAGTAGGATATTGAATTGGAATACCAGCTTCACGTAAACGATCACCCAGATATTGAACCTGACCAATACGATAGTGTAGATATTCTTCTTCAGTACCTTCCTCTAAACCTTGTACCATTGCAGCCATATCACGACCAGCTAAACCACCATAGGTAACAAAGCCTTCCATTGGCACACAGCGCTGTCTTGCTAATGTGAATACTTCTTCATTATCACGAATAGAGACTAAACCACCGATATTTAACAATGGATCTTTCTTCGCTGACATTGTTAATGCGTCAGCATATTTATACATATCTAAAATAATTTCTTTTATGGTCGCATTTTTATATTTAGGATCACGCTGTTTGATGAAATACGCATTTTCACAATAACGCGCTGAATCCATAACAACAAAAATACCGTGTTGTTTTGCAATTTCGTAAACTTCTCTTAAATTATCCATTGAAACAGGCTGACCACCAGCACTATTACAGGTCACTGTTGAAACAATGGCAACAACATTATCAGCACCATGTTTAGCAATATTTTCTTTTAATTTAGCAATATCAAAATTGCCTTTCCAATCATCATAGGTTTCTGAATCAAATGCTTTTTCAGTCACAATATTAATGGCTTTACAGCCATTTAATTCAACGTGTGCTGCTGTTGTGTCAAAATGGAAATTAGAAATAAATACAGGATTTTTCGCTTTTCCATCTTTTTGTTTATATTTTAATAATACAGGGAAAAGAATATTTTCAGCACCACGCCCTTGGTGAGCTGGAATAATATAATCGTAATTAAATAACTCTTTGGCTTTATCTTTTAAATCATAATAATTTCTTGAACCGGCATAAGCTTCATCACCTGTTAGCATTGCTGCCCATTGGTGATCACTCATTGCATTCGTGCCAGAGTCTGTTAATAAATCGATATAAACAGCATGACTTGGTAATAAAAATGGGTTATATCCAGCTTCTTTTAATGCCGCTTCACGTTCTTCTCTTGAAGGAACTCGGATTTTTTCTACCATTTTAATACGGAATGGTTCTACGATTCTTTTAGCCATGATAATACCTTTAATATAAATTAAATAATAAAATTAGAATAAATAAAATAGTCTTCCCATTTGAATAAAATGGAAAAAGAGAACTAAATTATTTTGGATGGATATAAAAAAGGATTATTTTTCAGGGAAGAAGAAGGCGAGTTCAGAATCAATATTAAACCATTTCTTCAATCTGAAGAAACCTCTTAATATTATCAAAACATTAAATGATGAGAACATACTTAACCCTTATCGTCAGGAAATAGTACAATTTACACCCTAATTTATATAACAGTTAAACGCAATGAGTAATATAACAATCATATATTTTGGATAACAATCACACTATTTATAATAAATTATATATTAACGTGATCACTATCACTTATTTAAATTCTTAATAAACTATTTTTTATAATTTAAACTTTCATTGATAAAACTAAGTGGCAATACATGTATTTATATTTCATTTTTACAGAATAAAAGCGATACTAAAATAACCATAACTTTTATCATGATTAATAATTTAACAATAAAACCCTAACCTTTTAACCCTCCATTTTATTCATTAAAATGAAATAATAGTTTATGAAATATTCATTCCAAAATAAAACATTAATAAACTTATAAACAACAAATGAAAAGCTAATTAGCACTTTGCTTTTTTATATCTTCGAATCTCCTCTCATTATTGATCTTCTCCTCATAAAAAATGGAAAAACTTTAATTAACATAGCTGAATTGATGATAGTTTAAGCAACAAGGAAAATAACACAGAAGATTATAACTATGAAAATCAATACACTAGGTACCATTTAAATGAATCATTTGTTTAAGTAATGTTATTCTGGGTATCAATCATTTTAGTTATGTCGCTATTTAATATCGAAAGAGATAAAAATTTATCTTTATTTCATCTATTTTTAATTTCTTTTCATATTGAGAGTACCCAGTATTTATTATTCTAAAATTAACGATAATATAAAAATATTAATTATTATCTTTCTATATTTAAGCAATATTATTTACATTTGAATTAATACCTTTATATTGAGGTAAAATGAGAAAAAAAGTTATTTTATTAACACTATTAAGTGGATTTTCAACCAGTGGATTAACTGCAAATGATACCGGTTATTTAGGCTCGATGGGAGAATCGCGGCGCGCATTACAAGATAGCCAGCGTGAAATAAATCAACTTATTGAACAAAATCGCTATCAACAACTTCAAGAAAATACATTAGAGGTTTCACCTTCCCCCACACTTATTACTGAATCAGAACATTGTTTACCTATTAATGGAGTTTATATTCAAGGAATTACTTTACTTGATGGAAAAGATCTTGATTCCTTAACACCATTACCAGAGCAATGTATAAAAAGTGCTGACATTAATCGTTTAGTCAAAGAGTTAACTCAACGTTATCTTCAACATGGTTATATCACTGCCAGAATTCAATTTTTACGCCCGAATCAAGAACAACAACTTGGGTTGTATGTTATTGAAGGTTTTATTGAAAAAATAGAAGGTGGCGATCGAGGCGTTAACACCGCTTTACTTTTTCCTCATGTTGAAGGAGAGCCTCTTAAACTTTCAATATTGGATCAAGGGCTTGATCAAGCAAACCGCTTACAGTCGAATAAAGTTAAACTAGATATATTGCCTGGTACGCTATTAGGCGGCTCCATTATTCAACTCACCAATCAGCGACAAGAACCATGGCACCTAAATATTTCGAGTGATAATTATGGACAAAAAAATTCAGGACGCTGGTTAGTTCGAACGAATGCAAGCTTAGACAGCCCATTAGGGTTATCTGATTTTGTTAGCTTAAACGCTAGCATTACTACGGATAATCCCAATACACGTTTTAATCGTGCTTACACCCTACTCTATTCTTTACCTTACGGCGCATTAACATTCAGTTCTTTTGGTAGCTATTCCGAGTATGAGTTTCATCAAGCATTACAAACACGTACCGTACGTCTATCTGGTGATACCACACAAGTTGGTTTAAGGGGAGATTACGCTTTTTATCGTAGTCAAAAACAGATTGATACCTTAAATATGCAGGTAACACATAAGCGGATACGTAACTATTTCAGCCAGATCCGCCTTGATCTAAGTAGCCCTGCACTTACAACCGTAGAGCTAGGTATCAACCATTTACATATTATTCCAAATGGTGTCATCAGCGTTAATTTAAGTGCTGAGAAAGCTATTAGTTGGTTTGGTGCAGATGAATCACCTCGTGTTGCTAATAGCAATGGTAATGACTATCGCTTTACAAAAGTGAAGCTTTTTGCCAATTGGCAACATCGTTTTGCTATATCGAATTCTACATTTTTATTTAATAGCACCTTCTTTGGTCAATATAGCCCTGACACCTTACCCGGTGTGGAATGGCTTAGTTTAACAGACAAAAATGCAATTCGAGGCTTTGACCAAAGCACACTTTCTGGTGATAACGGTGGCTATTTGCGCAATACACTTTCTTATCCTTATCGGATAAACACATTCTCAATCACCCCTCGAATTGGTCTTGATGCTGGCCGTGTTCAACAACATGGTAACTATGAAGGATGGCATAGTGGCTATGGCCTAAGTTCGGGCTTAAACCTCCAATATAAAAAAGCACAGTTCGATATTGAAATCGCCAAAGGGCATTTTCTTTACAACCAACCGAATTCCAATAAAACCAAAGACCCTACTCAAGTATTAGTTAGATTTTCGTATTTATTTTGATTCAAACTCATAGCAATAAACGGAGAAAACTCTATGAAATCAAAAAACTTTAAGCTATCTCCTTCGGGTAGGCTTGCTGCATCTTTAGCGATTATTTTCGTATCACTAAATGCATATGCTGGCGGTATTGTTCCTGATGCGGGCAATCAAGGACCAAATGTTTCATCAGTTAATGGTGGTACTCAAGTCATTAATATCGTTACACCAAATAACGAAGGTATCTCTCATAACCAATATCAAGACTTTAATGTAGGTAAACCAGGCGCTGTTTTTAACAACGCTTTAGAGGCAGGACAATCACAACTTGCTGGACAGCTAAATGCTAACAGCAACTTAAATGGACAAGCAGCTTCTTTGATTTTAAACGAAGTTGTTAGTCGTAACCCTTCGTTCTTATTAGGTCAGCAAGAAGTTTTTGGTATAGCTGCTGAATATGTACTTTCTAACCCAAATGGTATTACCTGTGATGGATGCGGTTTTATCAATACCAGTCGCTCTTCTTTGGTTGTAGGTAATCCACTGTTTGAAAATGGTGAATTAAAAGGTTATAGCACGCTTAATAATACAAATTTACTTTCTATTGGTAAAAATGGATTACATGCCCCTAGTCTTTTAGATTTAATTGCACCTCGCATTGATAGCCGAGGTAAAATAACCGCAGCTGAGATTTCTGCATTAACAGGTCAAAATACGTTCTCTCAACGTTTTGATATTCTTTCATCACAAAAACCCACGTCTGCTTTAGATAGTTATTTCTTTGGAAGTATGCAATCTGGTCGTATCCGTATTATTAATACCGCAGAAGGGAGTGGGGTTAAATTAACAGGTAAATTTGTTGCTGATAACGAATTAAGTGTTAGAGCGGATAATATTCAAACGGATAGCCAAGTTCGTTATGACAGTTACGACAAAGATGGTAGTGAAAACTATCAAAATTACCGTGGCGGTATTGCTGTTAATAACAGTGGTTCTAGCCAGACTCTGACAAAAACAGAGTTAAAAGGTAAAAATATCACTTTGGTCGCTGATAATAAAAACCAAATCAAAGCCTCTGATTTAATGGGTGATGATATTTTATTACAAGGTGCACATTTAACAGTTGATGGCAAACAGTTACAGCAAAAAGAGACAGATACTGACAATCGTTGGTTCTATTCTTGGCAATATGATGTCACTAAAGAAAAAGAACTAGTACAACAAGTTGGTAGCCATATTGATGCCAAAAATAGTGCAACATTAACGGCAACTAAAGGTGATGTAACACTTGAAGGTTCCAAAGTTAATGCGGGTAACACACTAGCAATTAATGCCAATAAAGATATCAATATCAATGGGTTGGTTGAGAAAGAAAGTCGCAGTGAAAATGGCTATAAACGTAATCATACCTCTCGTTTAGAGACAGGTAGCTGGAACAATAGTCATCAAACAGAAACTTTAAAAGCGAGTGAATTGACCGCAGGTAAAACGCTGGGATTAAATGCTGAAGGTTCTGTTACTACTCAAGGTGCAAACTTACATTCCAATGAAAATGTTGTCATTAATGCTAAAGAGAATATCAATCTTAATGTGCAAAATACCAACAATGATAAAACCGTCACCGACAATCATGTTGTTTGGGGGGGTATCGGCGGGGGTAATAATAAGAACAATAACAACAAACAAGAAGTCAGCCATTCAACACAATTAACGGCCGATGGACAACTGTTACTTGCAGCAGATAACAGTGTCAAAGTCACAGGTAGCCAAGTCAAAGGCAGCCAAGGTGCTTTTGTTAAAACGACTCAAGGTGATGTTGTTATTGATAATGCGATTAGCGAAACCATCACTAAAACAGATGAACGTACAGGCACTGCATTTAACATCACTAAAAATTCCCACAAGAATGAAACTAATCAACAGCATTCAACTGGTAGTGAATTGGTTTCTGATGCAGCGTTAACCGTGGTCAGTGGCAAAGATGTTAATGTAATTGGTAGCTTAATAAAAAGTGCCAACGAGTTAGGTATTGAGTCTTTAGGTGACATCAACGTTAAATCTGCACAACAAACCACAAAAATCAATGATGAAAAAACATCATTAGAGATCACCGGTCACGCTAAAGAAGTTGAAGACAAACAATATAGCGCAGGTTTTCATATTACTCATACATCCAATAAAAATAATAGCACTGAAACTGAACAAGTAGGATCTGCTATTAGTGGTAGTAGTGTTAAAGTTCAAGCGGATAAAGATGTCACTTTTGCCGGCTCTGATTTAAAAACAACCGCAGGTAATGCCACTGTCTCTGGTGACAATGTTGCTTTTGTTTCAACAGAAAACAAAAAAGAAACAGAGAGTACAGATAGAACCATTTCAGGTGGTTTTAGCTATACTGGTGGTGTTGATAAAATCGGTAGTAAAGCTGATTTCCAGTATGACAAACAACATACAACAACTGAGATCACCAAAAATAAAGGTAGCGAAACTCAAGTTGCAGGTGATTTAACCATTACTGCAAACAATGATGTGACGCATCAAGGTGCATCACACAAAGTTGACGGTGCATATAAAGAATCAGGTGAAAATATCAATCACCTTGCTGCAAATGATAGTGCAACATCGAAAACAGATACCTTAAACATCGGTGTCGATGTGGGTGTTAATCTTGATTACAGTGGTGTAACTCAACCAATTAAGAAAGCTGTAGAAGGCGGAATTGATACCACAAAACCAGAGAATAATACGGATTTAGATAAAAAAATCACCGCTAAAGATGCCATTAGTAATCTTGCTAATTTAAGTAACTTAGAATCACCTAATGTAGGTGTTGAGGTTGGTATCAAAGGTGGCGGTAGCCAGAAATCACAAAGCGATAGCCAAGCGGTTTCAACATCAATTACTGCGGGTAAAATTAATACTGACAGTAATAAAACGTTACATGACCAAGGTACGCATTATCAATCGACTCAAGGTGATATTGCACTAACGGCTAACACTCACCGCAGTGAAGCGGCACAAAATAAACACCAAGAGTCCTTCCATGAAACAACGGGGGGTGGTCAAGTTGGAGTCAGCACAAAAACTGGCAACGACATTACTGTTGCAATTAAAGGTGAAGGTAAAACCTCTGATACAAGTCTAACCACAACAAAAGCTAATGGTAGCCAATTTAACTCCACCGGCAATATCAATATTAATGTACATGAAGATGCACATTATGAAGGCACTAAGTTTGATGCACAAGATGGTAAAACTGTCATTAATGCTGGCGGGGATCTAACGCTTGCACAAGCAACAGATACTCATTCTGAAAATCAACATAATGTAAATGGCAGTGCAAACCTGAAAGTAGGTACAACACCAGACAGTAAAGATTATGGTGGTGGCTTTAACGCAGGTGGTGCAAATCATCAAAAAGATCAGACAACAGCGAAAGCTGGTTCAGTAAATGGCTCTCAAGGTATTGAGTTAAATTCAGGTCATAATCTGAGTTTACAAGGAACTCATTTAACCAGTGAAAATGATGTTGTTCTGACTGCAACTAATAAAGTTGATTTCCAAGCAGCAGAATCTCAACGTACTGAAACAGGTAAGAACTTATCCGGTGGATTACAAGCGGGATTCGGTCAAAAAACGGAAGATAAATCATCTTCTATCAATGGGTTAGGTGGCGCTGAGTTTGCTATTGGTAAACAAGATGAGAAAACAGTCTCTCGTGACGGTGGAACCATTGCTAATCAAGGCAATTTAACTATTAACGGTAGCTCAGTTAATCTTCAAGGGACTAAAGTTAATAGCAAAGATACGCAATTAACTTCTCAATCTGGTGACACCACACTGACATCAGCACAATCCACGGATTACAAAAATAATTGGGGTACAGATATCTCTTTAAATGGCAAACAAACTAATACGACGCCAAAAGAAGTGACTGAAGAAAACCCAACGACCTCTATCCATGATATTGGTGGCAAAGTTTTAGTCAACGTTGAAGATCAACAGAAATCCACACACCAAAATGCTTCAGTAAAAACTGGCTCACTAGCAATAAATAGTGACAAAAATCTCGATCTTTCTGGTGCAAATGTTTCTGCAGATAATATAACGGGTAATGTGGGCGGTGACTTTACCGTAACAAGTCAAAAAGACAGCGATCGTCACGTTAATGTTGATGTAAATATTGGTTACAACCACAACAATGATCCTAAATCTAGCCAAGTTAATAAAACAGCCGAAGCAGGTGGATCACTATTAGAAGACACTATCAAAGAAACTATTGATTCAGGTATTAAATCTGCAACTGATGTTATCTCTGATAAATACAATTCACTTTCTTCCACTATCGCAGATAAAACCGGTATCAGTGGAGAAACAAAAGCTAAAATTGATAAAGGCGTTGGTACTGTAGGCAATAGTATCAAAAATATCGTAACAGGCGCTGAAGGCCATACGGCGAACGCGGATATTAAAGTTTCTCATATTGATAATGATGCGGTTAACCAAACCACAACCTTAACAAGCAAAAATGATATTTTATTGAATGTAAATGGTACAACCAAACTGACAGGATCTGAAATTAAAAGTGAGCAAGGTCAGGTTGATTTAGGCGGTAGCAACGTTCAATTAAACAATATTGAAGGCCATCAATATGAAGCAGGCGCAGATCTTGATCTGAAATCATCTGCGGTTGATTTAGTGAAACAACTTGCAGGTGGTGACCTATCATTAAAATCACCTGTTAAAGTTAATGAAACAGTAAATACAAAATCGTCTATTTCTGAAAAATAATAGCCTCCCATAAAAGAGTAATGCCTATTCTTTTTCTTTTGTAAACCAAACCCGCTTATTATTACAATAAGCGGGTTTTATAGATCAATTTCAAAATGAAAAACAGAATATGTTCTGTAAAACAAAAAAGACCCACTTATGACTAAGTGGATCTTTTTAATCAGTACATTACACACTTGTTATCAGGATAAATAAATTAACCTAACTGACCATGACAATGCTTAAATTTCTTACCAGATCCACAAGGGCATGGTTCATTACGACCAACTTTTTTACCTGCAGCAACTTGACCATCTACTGCTGACATTTGAGACTCTTTTGTCACTTCATGGCTTAATTGTTGCTGTTTAGCTAAACGCTCTGCTTCTTCACGACGACGGCGTTCTAACTCTTCAACTTCTTCAGGTAAACGAACTTGTACTTTGCTTAATGTGCTAATCACTTCATATTTCAGTGATTCTAACATATTAGCAAACATAGCGAACGATTCACGTTTGTACTCTTGTTTTGGATCTTTTTGTGCGTAACCACGTAAATGGATACCTTGACGTAAATAATCCATTGCTGCTAAGTGCTCTTTCCACAGTGAATCCAGCGTTTGTAACATCACGCCTTTTTCAAAGTTACGCATCATTTCAGCACTGACGATCTCTTCTTTCGCTTTATAGACTTCAATAGATTTTTCTAAAATACGCTCACGTAATGTTTCTTCGTGTAATTCAGGCTCTTTATCTAACCACTCTTTGATTGGTAGATTTAAATCAAAGTCTTTTTGTAGACATGCCGTTAAACCTTCAATATCCCACATTTCTTCCAGTGATTGAGGTGGAATATAGTTATCAATCATTGAAGTGAAGACATCTTGACGAATGCTATCGATAGTTTCGCTTACATCTGCAACATCCAATAATTCATTACGCTGAGTATAAATTGCACGACGTTGGTCATTGGCCACATCATCATATTCGAGTAGTTGTTTACGAATATCAAAGTTGCGGTTTTCTACTTTACGCTGTGCGTTTGCAATTGCTTTAGTTACCCATGGGTGCTCAATCGCTTCTGTTTCATTCATACCTAATTTACGCATCATGCCAGACACTTTATCTGAAGCAAAAATACGCATTAGGGAGTCTTCCATAGATAAATAGAAACGAGATGAACCTTCATCCCCTTGACGCCCCGCACGTCCACGTAACTGGTTATCAATACGACGAGATTCGTGACGTTCAGTACCAATAATATGTAAACCACCTGATGCTAATACTGCATCATGGCGCTCTTTCCATTTAGCTTTGATTTCTTCGATTTGCTCTTCAGTTGGCTCTTCAAGTTTAGCTACTTCAGTTTGCCAACTCCCTCCTAACACGATATCAGTACCACGACCCGCCATGTTAGTTGCGATAGTTACCGCTGAAGGTAAACCTGCATTAGCAATAATATCCGCTTCCATTGCGTGGAATTTCGCATTCAGCACGTTATGGTGAACATTCGCTTTAGTCAGTGCTTTAGAAATCTCTTCTGATTTTTCAATTGAAATAGTACCGACAAGAACAGGTTGACCATTTTTAGTACGTTCACGAATATCTTCAATAATGGCCGCAAATTTACCTTGCTCATTCATATAAACTAAGTCAGGGAGATCTTTACGCACCATTGGACGGTTAGTTGGGATAACAATTGTTTCTAAGCGATAGATAGAGTTAAATTCAAACGCTTCAGTGTCCGCAGTACCCGTCATCCCTGCTAATTTTTCGTATAAGCGGAAATAGTTTTGGAATGTGATTGACGCTAATGTCTGGTTCTCATTTTGGATCTTCACACCTTCTTTAGCTTCAACTGCTTGGTGTAAACCATCAGACCAACGACGGCCTTGCATTGTACGACCCGTATGTTCGTCAACAATGATCACTTCGCCATCTTTAACGATGTAGTCAACATCTTTAGTAAACAGTGCATGAGCACGCAATGCGGCTGTCACATGGTGCATGAGCATAATATTAGCTGGTGAGTATAAAGACTCCCCTTCTTTCATCATACCTGCATCTGCTAATAACCCTTCGATTTTAACCAGGCCGCGTTCAGTGATATTCACTTGACGTGTTTTTTCATCAACAGAATAATCACCTTCACCTTGGAAAGTATCTGAATCTTCTTTTTCTTGAGGAATCAAGTGAGGGATCACTTTATTCATTTGGATATAAAGTTCAGAACTGTCTTCTGCTGGACCTGATATGATCAGTGGTGTACGTGCTTCATCGATTAAGATTGAGTCAACCTCATCCACTAATGCATAGTGTAATTTACGTTGAACACGCTCTTGAGGACTAAATGCCATGTTGTCACGTAGGTAGTCGAAACCGAATTCATTGTTCGTACCATAAGTAATATCAGCATTATAAGCTTCACGTTTTACTGGTGGCGCCATATTTGGCAAGTTGATACCGACGCTTAAACCTAAGAATTCAAACAGAGGACGGTTATTTTCGGCGTCACGCTGTGCCAGATAGTCATTGACGGTAACAACGTGAACCCCTTTACCTGATAGTGCATTTAAGTATGCAGGTAATGTTGCAGTTAATGTTTTACCTTCACCTGTACGCATTTCTGCGATACAACGCTCATTTAGAACCATACCACCAATTAACTGCACATCGAAATGGCGCATACCAAAGACGCGCTTACTTGCTTCACGAACAGTGGCAAATGCTTCAGGTAAAATATCTTCTTCTTTTTCACCGTTTTTTAAACGCTCACGAAATTCATTTGTTTTTGCTTTTAGTTCAACGTCAGTCAGTTTTTCAAACTCAGGCTCTAGTTTATTAATTTCATTAACAACTTTTCGCATACGACGGATTGTACGATCATTACGACTACCAAAAATTTTGGTTACAATTTTACCTAACATAAATCTTTATTCTCATTTATGGCGTGAAACGCCGAAAAAAGCCTCTGTATCTATATAAACAGAGATAATCATAATCTTATTAGATTAAGTGACCCAATTAAGCTGTTAGGTAAGGCCCTGCACGAATACCGCGGATTTGTGCAAGCCATAAGCCGGTATGATAGGAATTTGTATTCTGTACTAAAACATAGCCAGAAAGAGGAAGGTTACTTAATGCAGATGATGGAGTCTCTGTTAATAAAGCATACAGCGTATCAAGCATAACCGCTGCAACATTAGAAACAGGTAACGGTTCATCTTTGGCTTTCACCATCAATTCCGGCGAATTAATGGTGAATGCAAAAGAGAGCTGTTTAATTACATTTTTTACAGCGTGTTGTTGCCAGTAATTAAAGGTGAATGATGATGCAGGATTCTGTACACTTTGGCGTAAGAATAAGTTATCAAACGCAATAAGCGCCTGACTTTGACGGTTTTGAGATGAAGGGGTATCAGTTTGCTGTGGATTCTCGGCATGAGCAGACAACAGCGAAGGTATTCCAATACCTGCTGCTACCATCCCTAAAAGCAGATGCGACCAAAAATATCGTCTGCCAAACTGTCGCCAAAAACTTATAATGCTCATTAACCTTCGTTGCTCATTAATCTTTATTTTGTGGAGTCAAAATCTATGCGGGATAGTTACCCACAATCATTGGAAAAAATCTTCATTGAACTTGAAGGTTCCAACAAGAGTACATTACAACTTATACAACAGCGTGCAACGATTTTACTAAAATTAAATCGCGCCGTCATGGCTCTTTTACCTATTCCTTTACGAGATAAATGCCGTGTCGCCAATTACCGCAATGCTATTTTAATTATTGAAGTTGCAAACGCAAGTTGGTTAACTCGCTTACGTTATGAAAGCCCTTCATTACTTTCCGCATTGAGACAAGAAATTTTACCATCCTTATCTTCAATAGACATCAAAATAAATCCTTCTTTAGGCATAAAACCAGAAAAAAGATCTTTAATATCATCATTAAAAGAGCAAGAGCCGACCAAAAGACGTCACTTAAGTTTAGAAAGCGCGCAATCATTAAAGTATTTAGCAGAGAAAAGCCCGAAGAAATTAAGAGAGAAATTAGAACGGTTGGCTGCACTTGCCGGAGAGAGTACAAGTACAGCCAAAGATGAACATTAATTAGAGATAATTAATGTGCTTTCCTTCACAGGAATTAAGCAAAGACCATTGAGGGAGCTTTGAAGGCTACTGGCATTTGCGCTTCGTCTTCAAATGTTACAAATTCCCATGCAGATTCTTTTGCTAATACAGCTTGGAGCAATTTATTGTTTAGTGCGTGACCTGATTTAAACGCGGTGAATTCACCGATAATGTTATAGCCACACATAAATAAATCACCGATTGCATCCAACATTTTGTGACGAACGAACTCATCTTCAAAACGCAGACCATCATCGTTGAGAACTCGATAGTCATCAACTACGATTGCACAATCGAAGCTTCCGCCTAAACACAATCCTTTAGATTGTAAATATTCGATATCACGCATAAATCCAAAAGTACGAGCACGGCTAATTTGGCTCATAAAAGATTCAGCGGAGAAATCTAATTTATAACGCTGTGTACTTGAATCAATGGCTGGGTGATTAAAATCGATAGTAAAATCTAGTTTAAACCCATTGTATGGGCGCATTTCTGCCCATTTATCACCTTCTTCTACACGTACAGTTTCTTTGATGCGAATGAATTTCTTCGCCGTACGAAGTTCTTCGATACCTGCATCAAGTAACAAGAAAACAAAAGGTGCCGCACTTCCATCCATAATTGGGATTTCAGGTGCATTCACTTCAATTACAATATTATCAATGCCTAAACCAGCCAGTGCTGCGTTTAAATGCTCAACGGTTGATATACGCACATCGTCTTCGTTAACTAAGCAAGTACATAACATAGTGTCACGAACTGATTTTGCGTCTGCTGGAAAATCCACCGGTGGATTTAAGTCAGTACGACGGTAGATGACCCCAGTGTTTGCTGGCGCCGGACGCATTGTAAGCGTAACTTTTTTACCCGTGTGAAGTCCCACACCAGTTGCTTGTACAATTCGTTTTAATGTCCGTTGTTTGATCATCATTTTATCTCGCAATGTTATCCGTCCTACCAATCATTATACTTATAATTGGCAGGACAGTTTAGCACAAAAAGCGGAGATGCCAATCTTTTTGGCGATTAATCAGCCTGTTTTCTCAAGAACGCAGGGATATCTAAATAATCCGGTTCTTTGTTTGACTGAGTAGATTGTTCGTTAACGGCTTTAGCAGCAGGCTTACTTTCTTCTACGGAAGAGAAAGAAGACATGCTGTTTTGCATTTGCTGGTAACGATTCTCCATTGCGCTTTGCTGATTCTGTTTATTAGTTACCAAGGTAATTTCTGGACGTTTATCCATGCCAATACCTGTTGCAACAACAGTAACACGCAATTCATCATTCATTTCTGGGTCAAGGGATGTACCGATAACCACAGTCGCATTATCTGATGCAAATGCACGAATGGTATTACCCACTGTTTCAAATTCATCAAGACGTAAATCAAAACCTGCTGTGATGTTGACTAATACACCACGTGCGCCAGATAAGTCGATATCTTCCAATAATGGGCTTGAAATCGCCATCTCTGCGGCTTCTTCAGCACGATCTTCACCTTTCGCAGCACCCGAGCCCATCATGGCATAACCCATTTCAGACATCACAGTTCTTACGTCAGCAAAGTCAACGTTCATTAAACCAGGGCGAGTAATTAGCTCAGCGATACCTTGAACGGCGCCTTTTAATACATCATTAGCTGCGCCGAACGCATCTAATAATGAAATTCCACGACCAAGTACTTTTAATAATTTGTCATTTGGAATAGTGATTAATGAGTCAACGTGTTTTGATAACTCAGTAATACCTTGCTCAGCAAATGCCATGCGTTTTTTGCCTTCAAAATTAAAAGGCTTAGTCACCACAGCAACCGTCAAAATACCTAATTCTTTAGCCACTTCTGCAACAACAGGCGCAGCACCAGTACCAGTACCACCGCCCATACCCGCTGCGATAAAGACCATATCGGCACCTTCAAGTGCTGCACGCAACCCTTCGCGATCTTCCTCAGCAGCATTACGGCCTACTTCAGGATTTGCACCTGCACCTAAGCCTTTCGTAATGGCATTACCAATTTGAATAGTCTGTCCGACCGCTGTTTTACGTAGCGCTTGAGCATCCGTATTGACTGCAAAGAAATCTACGCCTTCAATACGTTCACGAACCATGTGCTCAACCGCATTACCGCCGCCGCCACCAACGCCGATGACTTTGATCACCGCATCGTTGGTTAATTCCATAGGTTCAAACATAATTTCTCTCCGTTTTGTGCCTTCTCAGGGTCGCTTGCTCAAACGACCTCTTTTAAAATTTGTCTGATTATTAAAACTCTCTTTTTAGCCAACCAGTAAGTTTTTTAAATAAACCACTGACAGCAGAGCGTTTCTCGGTTTCAGTTTCCTCACCAAAGTGAGACTCTTTACCGTAATGCAAAAGCCCAACCGCTGTTGAATAGTAGGGATCCTGCGCATAATCTGTTAGCCCGGTAATATTTAACGGTTTACCGATCCGTACTTGCGTGTGGAAAACACGTTGAGCACATTCAACAAGTCCATCAATCTGTGCAGCACCACCTGTTAGCACAATACCTGCGGCTAAATGATGCTTAATCCCTTGCTGGCGTAACTGTTCTTGAACTTTTAAAATCTCTTCATTAACAAGATTGAGCAGTTCGGTATAACGAGGCTCAATCACCTCAGCAAGAGTTTGTCGTTGCAGACTTCTTGGTGGTCTACCTCCGACACTTGGAACTTCGACATTCTCATCTTTACCAACTAAAGAACCTAATGCACAGCCATGGCGAACTTTGATAGCTTCAGCATCATTTGGCGGAGTGCCAAACGCATAGGCGATATCACTGGTTACAACATTGCCTGCATAAGGAATAACGCGGGTATGTCTTAATGCGCCACCGGTATAAATAGCAATATCCATCGTACCGCCACCAATATCAACAACACATACACCTAATTCACGTTCATCTTCTGTTAATACAGCGAAACTTGAAGCGAGTCCTGCAAAAATCAGCTGATCCACCTTTAACCCACAGCGTTCAACTGCTTTTACAATATTCTTTGCCATATCGTTATGGCAGGTAATTAAATGAACTTTAGCCTGCATACGCACGCCCGATAATCCAACTGGGTTCTTGATCCCTTCTTGATAATCAATGGCATACTCTTGCGGTATAACGTGTAAAACACGGTGTTCATCTTTTACTTTGACTGATTTCGCGGTATGAACCACGCTATCAACATCATCTTGAGTCACTTCTTCTTCTGAGATTGGCACCATACCAATCTCATTTTGGCAACTGATGTGTTTGCCTGATAACGCCAAATACACTGAAGATATTTGACAGTCAGCCATCAACTCAGCCTGATCTACCGCCCGTTGCACACATTTTACGACAGATTCGAGATCATTAACGCCACCTTTATCCATGCCCCGAGATGGACAACTTCCCACCCCGATAATATTCACTACACCATCAGGCAGGATCTCACCGACAAGGGTGGCTACTTTGGCCGTACCAATCTCAAGACCAACTACTAATTTTCTGTCCGTCGCTTTGATCATTATTGTTCTGCCTTCGCCGTCATCGTGTCATCTGCCACGTCTTGTTTATTCATTCTCAAGTAATAAAGGAGCCCATCCGACTGCACCACCGCTGTCATAACGCAGATCTACGTAATCAACACGCTTATCTGTTTGTTGTTGCAGTATCGGATACAACTCAATAAAGCGAGCGATCCGTTTTTCGTTATCCTTACGTCCTAACTCCAATCGAACATCATTGTCTAAAACTAATTGCCATCCTTGACGGGCAGACATTGACGCTGCTTTTAAATGCAGGTTATTTGCAAGAAGCTGATCTCTCATTGCTATATAACCTGATAACACCATTTTTTCACTTCCTTGAGGGCCGTATAACAAAGGATAGCTTCCTTTGTTTTCCAACTGAGTTGGCAGACTGAAAACGCGCCCTTCTTTATCAAGAAAGTAAGTATCATTCCAGCGGGTAAAGGGAACATATTCTACCAGATGGATTTTAAGTTCATCAGGCCACTGTTTACGAACAGTGACTAGCCTAATCCATGGCATACGTTCAATTTTTTGCTGAATGATATTCACATCCTGTGTCATAAATGTGCCCGGCTGTCCTAAAGATAAAATGGCCTGACGCACATCATCATTCGTTGTGTAATACCGTTCACCCGTTAATACAAGTTTTGAAATTGGTAGACGGTCTGCGTCTTTCATCCAATTAACCACTTGTATCCCACCCCAAACGATGGTGGCAATCACACATAAGAAAAAGATTAATCCTGATAAATAAGTACCATTACTCGGTCTGTCAGAATGTTGCTTCTCTTTGTGTTCTTTTATATTTAGCGCTGCTTGTGACATATTAACCCACTAACTCCTGAGCAACGTTTAAACAAGAGAATCGCCCATCCTTTTGTCCGATATTCCAGCGATTAATATTTTTCCCACATATATATACTTTATGAACACTTTTAGGTTTGATAATTAAATCACTAAATTGTTCAATCTGTTGAGAATTATTTACTTTAAAAGAAGAAATTGCGAATTTTTCTTCGTTTTTCTTACTTTTTAACTGAAATTTCTTCTCAACACAGATTTGAGCAAGCGAATTCTCGATCATTTTTTTCGCTAATATCGTGTTATTTTCCTCATAACACACCATCATTACAGCGACTTTATGGACTGTTTCACTATAAATGATGTTCACTTGCTCAAACATCCGCCTTAATCCTCGCTGAAAGATGGCTGTAATTTCGTATCGGCTAAGCGACGCGCTATTTTACCAATATTTCCAGCACCTTGAACTAACACAAGATCATTATCTGTTAATACGCCCGCTAATATTGACGAAATATTCGACACATCAGAAACCCATATAGGATCTAGCTTTCCACGTTGGCGAATGGTCCGACAAAGTGAGCGACTATCAGCCCCTGCAATAGGTGCTTCTCCTGCAGAATAAACATCTGTTAATAATAAAATATCAACCTGATTGAGAACAGTGGCAAAGTCTTCATATAAATCACGAGTACGTGTATAGCGATGAGGTTGGAAAATCATCACTAGACGTTTATCTGGCCATCCTGCTCTCGCGGCTTTAATCGTTGCATCAACTTCTGTTGGATGATGACCATAATCATCCACTAGCATCACTTCACCTTCTTGACCATTAACATGCTCAAGCCCATAGTTACCCAAGAAGTCAAAACGACGTCCAGTCCCTTGGAAGTTAAGTAATGCGGCTAAAATATCTTCGTCAGCAATACCTTCTTCTGTTGCTACAGCGACCGCAGCTGTCGCATTCAATGCGTTATGGCGACCAGGTGCATTTAATACAACGTGTAAATCTGGCATACCTTCACGAGAAATCGTGAAAAAGCCCTGAGCACCTTTTTGTTCATAATGCGTAATACGAACATCAGCATCTTCACTAAAGCCATAAGTCGTAATATAGCGACCCACTTTAGGAATAATCGAACGAATGACATCGTCATCCAGACACATCACTGCACGACCATAGAACGGTAGATTGTGCAAAAAGGTAATAAATGTCTCTTTTAGATTGTCAAAATTACCGTGATATGTGTCCATATGGTCTGCTTCGATATTGGTAACGACCGCAACCATAGGTTGTAAATGTAAAAACGATGCATCGCTTTCATCAGCTTCAGCAATTAAATAACGACTGCAACCTAAACGAGCATGTGTGCCAGCCGATTTAACAAGCCCACCATTAACAAAAGTAGGATCTAAACCTGCCTGCGCATAAATATTTGAAATCATTGCTGTTGTTGTGGTTTTACCATGTGTTCCGGCAATCGCTACACCATGACGATAACGCATTAATTCAGCCAACATTTCAGCACGACGAATAACGGGGATACGTGCTTCTCTTGCGGCAATAATCTCAGGGTTTTCAGCACTGATTGCTGTCGAAACCACAACAACACTTGCGCCACGAATATTTTCAGGGCGATGATTAAAATAGACTGTCGCGCCTAAGGCAACGAGCTGTTGTGTGACAACGTTTGGAGCTAAATCAGAACCGCTGATTTCATAGCCTTCGTTAGCCAACACTTCGGCAATTCCCCCCATACCCGCACCACCGATGCCGATAAAGTGAATATGCTTAACTTTTCTCATTTCAGGCACAAACGATCTTAATTTTGCCAGTTGTTGTGTATTCACTATTTACTTCTTCACTCTAAGTTAATGGTTACAAGTTACGTTTATTTTTTTGCCACTTCGATTATTACATTTGCTACACGCTCTGTGGCATCCGTAATCGCAACACTTTTTGCTTTTTCTGCCATCGCTAATAAGGTTTTTCTATCCCAATTTTTCAGGGTTTGAGCAATGACTTCTGGAGTTAAATCATTCTGTTCGATAATTCGAGCGGCACCCGCTTTTTCTAGCGGCAGTGCATTCCAATATTGCTGTCTATCTTTGTGCTGGAAAGGAACAAAAATAGCGGGTAATCCCGCTGCGGCAATTTCGCTAACTGTTAATGCACCGGAACGACATACAACAACATCAGCCCATTGGTAAGCTTGCGCTATATCATCAATAAATTCAGTAACTTTATATTCAGATTTAACTGAATTTTTTGCTAATTCATTCTGATAGCGTGTTTTTGTATCACTTTCGCCACCTTTTCCTGCTTGATGCCAGATTGTAACATGTTCACCTAGTAAACCTGCAACTATGGGTAAGGTGTGATTTAAAATTCTAGCGCCTTGGCTACCACCAATAATCAATACACGGATAGGCCCTGTTCTCTCATTTAATCGAACTGAAGGTGCTTCAAGTGCCAACACATCTTCACGAACAGGGTTTCCAACCACTGGCGCATTAGGAAATGCGCCCGGAAAAGCCTGTAATACGCGTTTCGCAATTTTTGAGAGCCAGCGATTAGTTAATCCAGCGATACCATTTTGTTCATGCAAAATAACAGGTATCCCACACATCCAAGCAGCAACGCCACCGGGACCTGAAACGTACCCTCCCATACCAAGCACAGCATCGGGCTGATAACGTTTCATAATAGAACGAGCTTGAAAAATCGCTTTAATAATACGAATAGGGGCTACGATTAACGCTTTGATACCTTTACCACGTAAACCTGAGATACGAAT
Source organism: Proteus faecis (assembly GCF_003144395.1). Lineage (GTDB taxonomy): Bacteria > Pseudomonadota > Gammaproteobacteria > Enterobacterales > Enterobacteriaceae > Proteus > Proteus faecis. The sequence goes on from NZ_PENZ01000028.1 coordinate 143,087, forward strand.
AAATTCAATTTCAATACCATGTTTAGGTACTAAATCGGCTTCCATTCTATCCGCGGTTCCTAACCATCGGATTTCCCAACCTTGAGATTGTAGATAATGAGCAACAGCCAGTCCTGGGAATACATGTCCTCCAGTACCACCAGCCATAACCATTAGACGGCGTCTACGCTCGCTCATTTCGGGCTCCTTACAAACGCCTGAGCTTGTGCTAGACGTGTTTCATAATCAATTCGTAATAACATCACGATGGCGGTTGACATAATAATCAAGCTCGAACCACCATAACTAATAAGAGGAAGGGTTAATCCCTTTGTTGGCAACATGCCTGCTGCTGCACCTACATTGACCAATGATTGGAATGTAAACCAGATCCCAATAGAACAAGCTAAAAAGCCTGAAAAACGTTGATCGAGGATCAGCGCACGTCGTCCAATTTGCATCGCGCGAAAAGCGATGAAGAATACCATTAAAAGCACCAAAACCACACCGATATAACCAAGTTCTTCAGCAAGAATAGAGAAAATAAAGTCGGTATGCGCCTCAGGTAAATACTCTAGTTTTTGTACTGAGTTTCCTAAACCTTGTCCAAGTAAATCGCCACGGCCAAATGCCATTAGAGATTGTGTAAGCTGATAACCGCTACCAAATGGATCTTCCCAAGGTTCTAAGAAAGAAGTAATACGTCGAACACGGTAAGGTTCAACAATAATCAACATAACAACAGCTGCAATGCCTGAACCGATAATCGCTAAAAACTGCCAAATTTTAGCACCGGCTAAAAATAGCAGTGCTAATGTTGTTACGAATAAAACCACAACGGTTCCTAAATCTGGCTGTAATAACAATAAGACAGCCAATACTAACATCACCCCCATCGGCTTACAGAAACCCCAAAAGTTATTTCTGACTTCTTCAACTTTTCGGACTAAATAGCTCGATAAATAGCAAAACAGTGCAAGTTTTGATAATTCAGCTGGCTGGAAATTTAATGGCCCCACCGCAATCCAACGTGAAGCACCATTAACTGAACTCCCAACCCCTAATACCATCAATAAAAGGAGTATCGAGCCAAACAGCATTAAGCTGCTATAACGTTGCCAAATTGCCATTGGGATACGCATAGTAACTAGCGCAATAAAAAATGCGACAACGATATAGATACCATCACGTTTAGCAAATAAGAAAGGATCTTCTGCGAGACGTTGACCAACAGGCATTGAAGCCGATGTCACCATAACAAAGCCGACAACCGCTAATCCGAAAGTAAACCAGAGCAAGGTGCGATCATACGGCACAAATGCCGTATTCTCAGTTTGATAACTGCCCACTAGCCACTGTTTTAATCTTCGCATTGCGAATATGCTCATCAGCCAAGCTCCCTTGCTAAACGTGCAAATTCATCACCACGCTGCTCAAAACATTTAAACTGATCTAAGCTTGCACATGCTGGAGAGAGCAACACCATATCTCCTGATTTCACAGTAGGCGCTAAGGCTCGCATGGCTTCTTCCATTGTCACTGTTAATAAAGAGACATCAGGTCGTAAATTTGCCAATGCTTGTCCATCTTGTCCAAAACAGTACAGACGAATATTATCTCCACTGATATAAGGCAATAAAGAAGTGAAATCAGCCGATTTACCATCACCACCTAATAAAAGATGTAATGTACCTTCAACTTCAAGCCCTCGTAATGCCGCTTCTGTACTTCCTACATTGGTGGCTTTCGAGTCATTTATCCAACGTACATTTTGGTGTGAATAAACTAGTTGAAAACGATGAGCAAGACCGTGATATGTTCTCAGCACCTCTGTTGTAGCTTTACGAGAAATACCCACGGCATCAGCAAGTGCTAATGCCGCTAATGCATTGGTATAATTATGCTGTCCCGAAAGATACATTTCAGCCGTTGAAAGGACTTTTTCACCTTTCACTTTTAACTGGCGATTTATATTATCAAGCTGATAATCACCTTGTCCGACACCAAAGCTAACACAACGATTATCTTTACCCGCTAAAGGTAACGTTAATGCATCATCTTCGTTATAAACACAGGTTTTAGCGTTATCGTAAATACGCAATTTCGCTTCACGATATTGTTCTAATCCTAACGGATAGCGATTCATATGATCTTCGCTAATATTTAATACCGTTGCAGCTGCTGCTTTTAAGCTATAAGTCGTTTCTAGTTGAAAACTCGATAACTCTAATACATATAAATCATGAGGCTCGGTTAATAAGGTCAGAGCTGGGACACCGATATTGCCACCGACGCCAACGCGAATACCATCGGCACTTGCCATTTCCCCCACCAGTGTTGTCACTGTACTTTTACCGTTAGAGCCAGTAATTGCTACAATAGGTGCGTTGGCTTCACGACAAAACAATTCAATATCACCAACAATTTCAACACCATGACTTGCAGCTTCAACAAGTGCAGGTGTCGAAAGTGCAATCCCCGGACTTGAGATAATTAAATCGGCATCGTTAAGCCATGCTTGATGAAAACTACCTGTATGATATTCAACGTCAACAGGAAGCTTATCTAAGCCTCCTGGTTTTTGGCGTGTATCAATAACCTTAGGTGTAATACCTTGGCGGATAAAAAAGTCAACGCAGGAAAGGCCTGTTATTCCAAGCCCAACAACAACCACTTTTTTCCCCTGATAATTTGCCATCTTAACGTACCTTTAATGTCGCCAGACCAATAAGCACTAACATCAATGAGATGATCCAGAAACGGACAATAACACGAGGTTCAGGCCAGCCTTTTAATTCATAATGGTGATGAATTGGAGCCATACGGAAAATTCGTTGACCACGTAACTTAAATGAGCCAACTTGTAAAATTACGGAAAGTGTTTCAACAACAAACACCCCTCCCATAATGACTAATAAGAATTCTTGACGTAATAACACCGCAATCGTTCCTAATGCGCCACCTAATGCAAGAGAACCTACATCGCCCATAAAAACTTGAGCTGGGTAAGTATTAAACCAAAGGAAACCTAAACCCGCACCTACGATAGCAGTACAGACAATCACCAATTCCCCCGCATGCATCAAGTAAGGAATTTTTAAGTAGCTTGCAAAATTAACGTTACCAGTCGCCCATGCAACTAATGCAAAACCAGCGGCAACAAAAACTGTTGGCATAATGGCTAAACCATCTAAACCATCGGTTAAGTTAACAGCATTACTTGTTCCAACAATGACGAAATAAGCCAATAAGATATAAAGCATTCCCAATTGAGGCATGACATCTTTGAAGAATGGCACGACCAGCTGTGTTGCTGGTGTATCTTTACCAATGGCATACATACTAAATGCAACAACAAGCGCTAATACGGATTGCCAGAAATATTTCCAACGTGCGATTAAACCTTTGGTATCTTTACGAACAACTTTACGATAATCATCAACAAAGCCAATCACGCCATAACCAATTAAAACCAGCAATACACACCAAACATAAGGGTTATCTAACCTTGCCCATAATAGTGTAGAGATAGAGATAGAGAGCAGGATCATAATCCCGCCCATTGTTGGAGTACCTCGTTTGCTAAAATGCGACTCTGGACCTTCACTACGAACCACTTGTCCAATTTGCATTTTTTGTAACCATGCGATGAGATGAGGTCCCATCCACAACGCAATAATTAATGCCGTCAATAAACCAACAATTGCCCTGAATGTCAGATAAGAAAACACATTAAAAAATGTATGGTATTTAACCAAATATTCAGCTAGCCAAACTAACATTCAAAGCACTCCTTTAATGCGTTCACAATATCTTCCATCGCGGAGCTTCGTGAACCTTTTACTAAAACTGAAACAACATCATGCTGCTGTAATAATGGAATTAATTGAGCAAGTAAGTCGGCTTTAAATGCAAAATGCTGACCACCTTGATTTTCATCACTAATAAAATGGCTGTAATGCCCAACAGTAAAGACACTATCAATACCTGCATTGTGAGCAAAACGACCAACATCGCGGTGACATTTTTCTGAATCTTTACCTAACTCAGCCATATCCCCTGCAACAAAAATTTTATATCCTGGTAATTGAGAGAGCACTTGTAAGCCCGCAATCATCGAGCCATCGTTCGCATTGTAAGTGTCATCTAACACCATTTTTCCTGAAGTTAATTCAACAGGGTACAATCTTCCTGGTACAGCCTTTAATGTCGATAAACCAAGGCGAATATCTTCAAGTGTTGCTCCTGCAGATAGCGCTAACGCACTTGCAGCTAAAGCATTGGCAATATTATGACGCCCCGGTAATGGCAGCGTGATTTCAACACAACCTTCAGGGGTGTGTAAGGTGAAGTTGGTAGTGAGTTGCTTAACTGATATCTCGCTCGGATAAAAATCAGCATTACGTTGCGCTGATAACGAGAACGACCACTGTGTTTGACGCACATTTAAATGATGTTGCCATAGAGGTAAGTCATTACTATCAAGATTAATAATGGCTGTACCTTGCTCTTTTAAGTGTGTAAATATTTCACCTTTTGCCTGAGCAATGCCTTCCAGTGAGCCGAAACCTTCGATATGTGCAGAAAATAAGTTATTTACCAGCGCACTATCTGGTTTCACCATATTTACGGTATAAGCGATTTCACCGATATGGTTTGCACCTAATTCAATAACCGCAAAACGGTGTTCAGGTGTTAAACGAAACAGTGTTAAAGGCACACCAATATCGTTATTTAAATTGCCATGGGTATATAGAGTTTCGCCACAGTGACGCAAAATAGAAGCCGTCATCTCTTTAACGGAAGTTTTTCCAGAAGAGCCTGTCAGTGCAACAATTTTGGCATGGCTTAGCGAACGAATATGTGTAGCAATCTCACCCATTGCTAGGTGGGTATCTTTCACAATGATTTGCGGACAATCAATATCGACTTCATGATTAACTAAAACCGCAACAGATCCCTTTTCTTTTACATCAGCGATAAAGTCATGAGCATCAAAACGCTCACCCGCTAATGCAATAAACAAACAATCTTCATCAATTTTACGGCTATCTGTTGAAATCGACTTGATAATAAGTTGATCTGCTTGGTTTTGAGCGATATGGCTCAATTTACCTTTGGTAATTTGTACAATATTTCCTAAAGATAGAGGGATCACGCTATCACCCCCAATAACCGAGCAACGGTTAATCTATCTGAATAATCAAGGCGACGTGAGCCAACCAACTGATAATCTTCATGCCCTTTACCTGCGACTAAAATCATATCATTGGTATCTGCTTGCATAATCACGTTAGTGACCGCTTCAGCTCGACCTTCAATAGCTATCGCACGGCCTGGATCCACTAAACCAGAAAGAATATCTTGAATTATTGCTTGAGGCTCTTCACTACGAGGATTGTCATCAGTAATAACAACTTTATCAGCCAGCTCTTCTGCGACTGCCCCCATTAGTGGGCGCTTACCTTTATCTCTATCTCCACCACAACCAAATACACACCACAATTTGCCTGTGCAGTGTAAACGAGCAGCTTGAAGGGCTTTCTCTAAAGCATCTGGAGTATGAGCATAATCGACAATAACTGTAGGGCGATTATCCGCGCTAAATACTTCCATGCGACCGCAAACCGGTGTCAGTGAAGATGAAGCATTTATTACCGCATTTAATGGGTATCCTAATGCTAATAATGTCGCTAAAGCACATAAAAGATTACTAACATTAAAAGCGCCCATAAGTGGGCTTTCAATTACACCCTCACCCCAGCTAGAACTAAAATGAATCGTTGCCCCCGCATCATGATAATTAACACGGGTTGTTTTAACAAAACGACCTTCCCAGTTTTGTGGCAATGTATTTTCCATTGTCACAGCAACAGCGTCAGGTAAACGCGATAACCATTTTTGACCAACAGCATCATCCGCATTAATGATTTTTTCACCACTATGATGAGTGGAAAATAGTAACCATTTTGCTTCTTCGTAGTTAGCCATATCACCATGATAATCAAGATGGTCACGGCTTAAATTCGTAAATACACTCGCCACAAAAGGCAATGCACTGACACGACCTTGAACTAAGCCATGAGAAGAAACTTCCATCGCTGTTAATGTCGCGCCTTGATTTAATAATTGCTGTAACTCTAATTGAATATCAACCGCAGAGCCTGTGGTGTTCATCGCAGGAACAACATGATCTAAAAGACCGTTACCGACAGTTCCCATCACAGCACTTATTTCACCTAAACCTTGCGCCCACTGTGCTAACAATTGTGTTGTTGTCGTTTTTCCGTTAGTCCCAGTAACACCTATCAGCTTCAGCTTTTCCGCAGGTTGATGATAAAAATGTCCCGCTAACTTTGATAGCTCGGCATTAAGATTATCAATATAAATAACAGGAATACCGTGGCTTTCACGGATTTCACCATGTGTTGCAACATCTTGTGCTTCCGCTAATACCGCTGAAACACCTTGAGCAATTGCTTGAGGAATATAGCGTCTACCATCAGTTTCATGACCTTTAATGGCGATAAAAAGATCACCACTCGCCGCTTTTCGACTGTCGAGTGTCATGTCTTTGAGCATCAAAGACGGTGCTTGTATCCCGAGTGCCCTTAATAGGTCACTTAAGTTAGGATCGGCCACTTGTATCCTCTTCTTTTTTAATTACAAATTCATTTTTATCGTCTGGCGTCAATGCATCAGGTTCTACGTTCATTGTTCGTAAAACTGCACCCATAATTGTGCCAAACACCGGTGCGGATACTGCGCCTCCGTAATACTTACCTGCTTTAGGTTCATTGATTATCACAACTAACGCAAAGCGAGGACGACTCGCAGGTGCAACACCCGCCACATAAGAAATATACTGATCGATATATTTACCATCTGGCCCAACTTTTTTCGCTGTCCCTGTTTTAATAGCAACACGATAGCCTTTAATTGCCGCGCTCACACCACCACCACCGGGTAATGCAACGCTTTCCATCATATGTACGACGGTTCTCATTACAGGTTCAGGGAATACTCGAGTTCCAGGCACAGGAGGGTCAACTTTCGTAATAGAAAGAGGTCGGTAAATACCAAAACTGCCAATTGTTGCGTAGACACGTGCTAACTGTAACGGCGTTACCATTAGCCCATATCCAAATGAGAAGGTGGCCCTTTCAAGATCGGACCACCGTTGTTTTTTTATTGGAAATATGCCACTACTTTCACCAACTAGCCCCAAGTTAGTTGGTTTCCCGAATCCAAAACGTGAATATACATCCACAAGTTCAGATGCAGGCATCGCTAACGCTAGTCGTGAAACACCAACGTTACTCGATTTTTGTAATATTCCTGTTATCGTTAGCTCATTATATCGCCCTACATCTTTGATTTGATGTCCGCTAATACGATAAGGAACAGTATTAATAACACTATTTTCTTGAATGATATGATTATGAAGTGCACTCATCACAACCATCGGTTTTACCGTGGAACCCGGTTCAAAAATATCGGTAATAGCGCGATTACGCATCGCATCTTTAGGTGTACCCGTTAAATTATTTGGGTTATACGACGGACTATTAGCCATCGCCAACACTTCACCGGTATTCACATCAACTAAAATCGCTGTTCCCGATTCTGCTTTATTCTTAATAACAGCATTGGTTAATTCGCGGTAAACCACAGATTGCAAACGTTCATCAATGCTTAACATCAGATTATGAGCAGCTTGGCTGTCTGTTTGAGCGATATTTTCAATAACACGGTTAAAACCATCTTTACGAACAACACGCTCACCAGGGGCACCTGTCAGCCACTGGTTAAAGCTTTTTTCAACCCCTTCAATACCATCACCATCAATGTTTGTTACACCGATGATGTGAGCGGTTACTTCACCTGATGGATAATAGCGTTTTGATTCTTGGCGCATATTAATCCCAGTGATTTTTAGCTTACTAATATAATCACTAATTTCAGGATTAACTTGCCGAGCTAAATAGATAAAACGAGCGGAAGGTGTGGCAACAATTTTTTGCTCGATCTGATTCACTGGCATCTTCAATGCATCAGCAAGTGCTAACCAACGAGAGTCCGTCATATCAGGATTAGCATCTAATACAACTTTAGGATCCGCCCAAATCGCGAAAACAGGTACGCTAACGGCAAGAGGTCTGCCCATTCTATCGCTGATCATACCTCTTGCTGTTGGGACTTTTTGCACACGTAGAGAACGCATATCCCCTTCACGAATAAGAGGATCAGGATTAATAATCTGTAAATAGGCAACACGGATTAATAGCGCGACTAAAGCGATACCAATACCACTGCAAAGCAACGCAAAACGCCAACTCACAAATCCTGTTTTTTCTTCAGGTTTGCGTAGTTTGGCATTTGACTTTGTCTTTGCTTTCGCTTTTGCCGAACGTGAAAATTTCATACTTGCCTTAATTATTTAGTAACCACGATGTTCTCTTTTGTTGGGTCAACATGGATCATTCCCAAACTATCACTTGAAAAACGTTCAACTCGGCTATGATCTGCCAGCGCGTTTTCTTCAAGAATGAGATTGCGCCATTCGATTTCCAATACGTTTTTTTCCAGCACTAAACGCTCTTTTTCTGCTGTCAACAAACGTGTCTTATGTGCTGTCGTTACGACATAAATCGCAGAAATAATCACAGCGATCAGTAAACACATAGGTAATTTGCCATGACGCAGTAAATCCTGCCCTATAACTCTCGGTAGTGAGTGTCGTTCGGTAGACATTTATTCCTCAATACGTTGTGCTACACGTAATACAGAGCTTCGTGCCCGTGGATTTTCTTCAACTTCTACGCCTGTCGGTTTCATTTTATGAATACTTGATAAGCGAGCACTTCCTAACTCTTTTATCTGCGCTTCTGTAAGAGGAATACCTGCTGGGACAACAGGCCCCTTGCTCTCATCTCGAATAAAACGCTTCACCAATCTGTCTTCTAACGAATGAAAACTAATTACTGACAAACGTCCTTCAGGTGCTAAAACAGAAACTGCACCTTTTAATGCTTTTTCAATTTCATCTAATTCGCTATTAATATAGATGCGAATTGCCTGAAAACTTCGTGTTGCTGGGTGTTTATGTCGCTCTTTTACCGGGCTTGCATCGCTAATTAAATCAGCCAATTGCTTGGTTCTAGTCAAAGGCTCTTCTGTTTTGTTACGTGCAACAATGGCACGAGCGATACGCTTAGCAAAACGCTCTTCACCAAATGTTTTTAATACCCATGTAATGTCGTCTTCTTCTGCTGTCATCAGCCATTGTGCAGCTGATTGCCCTGAAGTTGGATCCATACGCATATCCAGAGGCCCATCACGCATAAAAGAGAATCCACGTTCAGGATCATCAAGTTGAGGAGAAGAAACGCCCAAATCCAGTAATACGCCGTCAATCTTTCCAGCTAAACCAAGCTCATTAACATACTGTTCAATATTTGAAAAAGGTCCATGAACAATAGAAAATCGAGCATCATCAATTTCATTAGCAACGGCTATGGCTTGAGGATCTCTGTCTATCGCAATCAAGCGTCCTTGTTCCCCTAATTGCGATAAAATTAGACGAGAGTGACCTCCACGACCAAATGTTCCATCGATATAGATACCTGAAGGCTTAATATTCAGCCCATTCACTGCTTCATCCAGTAATACACTGGTATGACCAAAATTATTTGTTGTCATTATTTAAAGTGATAAATCCAATAGTCGTGTCGATAACGGTTCCTGTGAGGTTTGCTCGGCTACAATGTCTTTTTCGATCTGTTTGTACCAGACCTGTTCATCCCACAATTCAAATTTATTGAATTGACCGACTAACATGACCTCTTTTGTTAACCCCGCATGCTGTCTTAGCGTGCTAGCTAACAAAAGACGTCCTGCGCTATCCATTTGGCATTCGCTGGCGTGACCTAATAACAAACGTTGAACTCGACGTTCCGCAGGGTTCATGGAGGACAAAGCCGCTAATTTTAACTCAATCTTTTCCCATTCTGGAAGGGTATATAGCAATAAACATGGCTGGTTGAGATCAATGGTACAAACCATTTGACCTTCAGAAATCTCACTCAGCGTTGTTCGATAACGGGAAGGAACTGTTATTCGCCCTTTGCTGTCAAGATTAACGAGTGTTGCTCCACGAAACATCCTCATTACCCCCAGCTTTATAATTTACACCACATTATCCCACAAATCCCCACAAATAGAGTTTACGGATGGTATGAAAACGTTGTCAAGCCGGATATAGGAAGCTTTATTTATATTTACAGTAATTTGATAAGCACACAGAAATGTTTAAATGTTCGACAAAAAGAAAAAGGGAAATATTAACACTATGATTAATAGAGGTTATTTTTTAAATTCTATTTTTAATCACGAAAAGTAATTATTTATAGCGATTACAAGCAAGAAAACCAGATAAAGAAATCATAATAAGTAAATCGTGATTTTTATGATAAAAAACTAATTTATTGCAGCTCATTTACCTTTAGCCAACATAATAATTTGGGGACGCTTTTATATAAGCAAAAATAGCAAGATGAGAAAAAATAATTCAATATCATAAAGATAGTTATTTATTTTTATCTTACGTTTCCCAGAATAAAATTAATTACTCATTAAATTTAAGCAGTACCACTTATAGATATGTCAAAATTTGATCAACCAACCTAGTGAAATTCGAAAAACAGTAAAAAAAGGCTTAAGATTAATCTCAAATTTAATATTCTCTAAGCAATTCGACATTCTTAAATCCAATAACTCATCCCCGTTTTAATTTAATAAAACGGGGATGAGTATAAATGTAAATAATTACCAACTGAGTGAGATCAATTAACGTGCACGTCCTAAACTGCCTCGGCGACATAAATCACGGCGAATACGTGTAATTCCTGCTTGTGGTTTTTGTTCTTCTTCAAGACTCGCAAGCACAAGTTCTAATACACGTTCCGCAATATCACGATGTCGCTGAGCAACAGATAAAACAGGACATTCAAGGAAGTCCAATAACTCATGATCACCAAAAGTCGCAATAACCAATTGCGTTGGTAAACGACCACTACGTTGTAATGTCACATCCATCACCCCCTGTAATAAAGCAAAAGAGGTAGTGAATAGCGCATCAGGCATTGGATTGTTATTTAACCATTCAGAAAAAGCAGCCGCAGCAGCTTCTCGTTCATAGCTATTTGCATATAGGTAGGTGACTTCTCTAGGATCATCTTTCCATACATTACGGAAACCTTGTTCACGTAAAAAACTCACAGAGAGTTCAGGAAGTGCGCCTAAATAGAGTACAGATTGCGAAGGAAATGCTTTTAATTCTGTTGCCAACATTTTGGCATCTTCTAAGTCATCGCCAACAACACTGATAAAATGTTCACTTTCTAATGCTCGGTCTAACGCAATAATTGGTAATGAGCGATTTGCCCAACGCTGATAGAAAGGATGCTCTGGTGGCAATGCTGTTGAAACAATAATGGCATCAACTTGACGTTGCAGTAAGTGCTCAACACAACGAATCTCGTTGTCTGGCTGGTCTTCTGAACAGGCAATCAATAATTGATAACCGCGTTGACGCGCTTGCCGTTCTAGGTAATTTGCGATCCTGGTATAACTGGTATTTTCCAAATCAGGAATAACCAAACCGATAGAACGCGTACGACCAGCACGTAATCCCGCGGCAACAGCGTTCGGGTGGTAATTATGCTCTCTGACCACCGCCATCACTTTTTCAACAGTCTTGTCACTTACACGGTACTGTTTCGCTTTACCATTAATGACATAACTTGCTGTTGTTCGTGAAACACCAGCCAAGCGGGCGATTTCATCCAGTTTCACATTAGCCTCTTTTAATTATTAAATGTGTTATTTATTACATATTGCTATAAATTTCAGTCATCATGCTGATCTGAGTTTGCATTTTAACACAATTTACTGATAAAACCGTATGCGTCAACGTTTCCGTTTATGTCTTTTATCAATTATTTCAATCATCGTTATCTATCTATACGTCATTTTAAAAGAAAAAAGCACCAATCAGGTGCTTTTTCATCAATTAAAACTAATCTTGATACATTAATTCGATTTCGTTTCGATAGCGTTCAGAAATAATTTTACGGCGAAGTTTTAATGTTGGTGTTAATTCACCAGATTCCATTGAAAAACCTTCAGCAAGAAGAGTAAAGCGCTTAACTTGATGAAAACTTGAAAAGTTTTTTTGCATTTCACGTAAACGTTCATCAAACAGCTCTTTAATTTTAGTATGACGTAATAACTCTATGCGATCGTGATATTTTAAATTTAATGCACGCGCATGTTCTTCTAATGCATCAAAGCAAGGCACGATAAGGGCAGAAACAAATTTACGTGTATCTGCGATCACCGCAATATGCTCAATAAAGCGGTCTTGCCCTAATGTTCCTTCGATCATTTGTGGTGCTATGTATTTACCATTTGACGTTTTCATTAAATCTTTTAAACGTTCCGTGATAAATAACATACCATCACTATCCAGTGCACCTGCGTCTCCTGTGCGTAACCATCCATCTTCTGTAAAGGCAGCAGCCGTATCTTCCGGTTTATTGAAATACCCTTTCATGACAATGCTACCACGTACTTGGATTTCGTTTTCTGCACCAATTCGCACTTCAACGCCTGGCAATGGAGTACCAATAGAACCTAACTTATATTTGTTCTCTTCCCAGCATGAAACTGTGGCACAAGTCTCTGTCATACCATAGCCATATTTTATATTAATACCGGTGGCCAAGAAAAAGCGGATAACAGCATCATCTAAACGAGCACCAGCTGCAGGTAAAAAGCGAACTCGTCCACCTAAGATTTGTCGCAATGGATTTAACACTTTTTTATCTGCAAAACGATAGCATAAGCGGGAAATAAAGCCCTGTTGGCGCTGATTCAGTTGTGCTTCACGCCGTTTTTCACCCTGCTTTATCGCCCATTTAAAGATAAGTTGACGAAATACTGAAGCTTGAGACACTTTATCTTGAATAGCGCTATACACTTTTTCATAAAAGCGAGGAACAGCACACATCACAGTAGGTTTAACCTCACTCATTGCTTCTCTAACAGCATGAGTGTCCGTTAAATAGACATTAACCGCGCCAGTGTGCATGACATAGAAGCTCCACGCGCGTTCAAAAACGTGAGAAAGAGGTAAAAAACAGAGTGAAACATCTTTATCAGATAATGAGAGACGCTCATCATGTAGATAAAGCTGTGATGCTAAGCTTGTGTAGTCGAGCATCACACCTTTAGGTTCACCTGTGGTTCCTGATGTATAAATCAGAGTAAACAGATCATCTAAACTGCATTCATTAATACGTTGTTTTAACACGTCATCATGCTGAAAATGCGTCTGATTAATTAAATTTTCTAGATAGCACGAAGGTGTATTTGCGTTTAACACAACATCGGAGTTAAACACAATAATATGTTCAAGCTGAGGACATAATGCTAATAATTCAGAAGCAATATCATATTGCTTTTGGTCGCCAACAAAAAGAATGCGAATATTCGCATCATTTAAAATATAAGTGGCTTGTTCAACACTACTTGTTGCATAAAGAGGAACGGTTACTGCACGTAGTTGCAAAGAAGCAATATCAGCTAAAGACCAATCAATGGTATTTTGAGAAAAAATCCCAATGTTTTCTTGAACATCTACACCCATTTCTAACAATGCATTTGAGAGCGCATGTGTTTTCTTTTCAACCAACGCCCATGACATTTCGATGTTGCGCTTAGCATCCCACTGACGGTAAGCAATTTTATTTCCGCTGTGTAAAAACTGCATCTGCAATCTTCTAATTATATGATAATCATGAAGATTATTATTAGTTATCATAATTTTCCTGCTATTTATGGAAAAGCGCCCCTGTAATGAAACCGAAATGGAGAAAATGCCTCTCTTACAGTTTCAGCTTACACTTGTTCGCTGACTCGAATAAAAGTCTAAGTGATCCGCCAAAATAAAGGAATTCAATTTTACATAAATTTGTAAAATTGTGAGTTATGAAAAGTTTTGTCAAAAAAGGCTATCTCATCATAGTGAGAAAATGAAATATTACGATCTTATTTTTTATGGAAAGATAAAAAGAAAAACTGATAAATAACAATAGGTAATTAGAATAACTTAATCAATGACAATATAAAAAGGGGGATATTATTGCAAAAAAACAAGTTTAATATAGTTATAATACGAATAAGAGTCATTATTACAAAGAAAGGGCAAAAATAGTGACAGCGCTCCAATTGAGTTTACTTAACTGTATAAACGCCATTTTGGTCATCAGCAGATAGCTAATATTATCTGCCACTATTTCTGCATAATTAGTAATAAATACTAATTATGAGTAAAAACACTCTAGTTTTGACAAACTTCGCTTAATAAATTTTTCATCCATAAATGGCCTTTATCACGCGCTGTTGATTCGTGCCAAATCAAGTAACATGGACGTGCTGTTTTTTCCCAAGGTAACGACACTGCTTTAATATCTAATTGTTCAGAATAATTCTCAACTAACCATCTTGGTGCAATAGCGACCAAATAAGTTCTAGATACAATATTTAATACACTATTTAAATCTGTTCCTTGATAAGTGATTAAATCTTCCAATTGAGTATCTTTATAATAAGGCGCACTAAATGAACCAATATCATCTAAAGAAACAATCGAATGTTGCTCATTTAATAACATTTCTTGGGTCACACTCTCTTTAATACGAGGGTGTTTATTAGAAACGGCCAAAACAACTTCGTCATTAAATAGAGGTTGTGAATGAAACTCCGCCTTTTCAAATTCCTTATAGCTAATAAAGAACTCAATCTCTTGATATTTTAATTGGTGTTCTATATTACTATTTAAATAAGACTTAATATTAACGTTAATATTAGGTGTCTCATTTTTAATTTGTTCAACTATTTTGGGTGCTAGCTTTATATCTAGCGGGCTACAAATAGATAAATTAAATATACGTTCACTCTGTTCTGGTTCAAATCCTGCACCAGGAAGTTCGTTATGAACCAATTGTAAAGCTTGTCTGACTGGACCAAAAAGTTGTTTGGCTCTTAATGTAGGTTGAATTCCTCGTCCATAGCGAACAAATAATTCGTCATTAAACATAACCTTAAGGCGAGATACAGCATTACTTACTGCGGGTTGTGACATGCCCAGTACTTGTGCAGCACGGGTAACATTTTGCATTTGCATAACAGCATCAAATACCGTTAATAAATTAAGATCAACATTACGTAAATGCATATCTGCTGATTCTCTGCTGGTAACTGTTGCTGATGTGTAATCCGTCATTTCTTACTCCACTATGTTATCATAATAGGCAAATAAATATTATTAACCGAGAAATTGTTAATAATAGATAGACTTTAACTATTACTTAAACTATTTATTAAAATTTATTATTCATCATCCATGCATACAACTAAACACATAAATTTTATATCAATAAAAAAAGACATTTCATATAAAAATAAAATTGATATTAAAATTACATGTATAGAAAATGATTATATCAATATATATTACAACCTGTTTTACTTTCTGCCTTGCAAATAATAAAACAAAGTATGATAAAAATCATAATAAAATAATGTGTCTTCATTCCTAAAATAGATATCCGATATCTATTTTTTGTCATAATACAATGATTTTTATTCTTACATTCAAAACGTTGCTCACATTTATCAATCATCCCTTCCCTAACACGCTCTTTTTTATCAATCAACCAGCTGATTAAAAAAAAAGCAAACAATTGTTTAATTTTTCATTTCACTCTTTTTCAAACAATGTATGGAACATTAACCCAATCAATGAATGCTTAATAGTTATAATCATTAGTAAAAATTTAGATATTAGTCAGAATCACTATGAAAAACTTACAAATAACACTGACAAATGAATTAATAAATTCCAACGCTTGACATCTTTATTGGTATTAGGTATCAATAAATAAAGATTATTGAGAACTTATCTAAGGATGTTTCATGTTAAACGCAATTTTACTATCAAGCCTACTACTACTCGCAACGTTTATGCGCGGTCGGCTTATGGGTAAAAAGTGAAACACACCTGCCCTTAGAGAGAAAACCCGCGCTAGTCGCGGGTTTTTTTATACCTGGGAGAGCGCAAACAGCAAATAAGAAAGAGTAAGGAACAGATTATGAGCAATAACGTGATTATTTTTGATACCACATTGAGAGATGGCGAACAGGCATTGCAGGCGAGCTTAAGCGTAAAAGAGAAGTTACAAATAGCTTACGCTTTAGAACGTTTAGGTGTGGATATCATTGAAGCGGGCTTTCCTGTTTCTTCTCCTGGTGATTTTGAATCCGTACAAACCATTGCGCGCGAAATCAAAAATAGTCGCATTTGTGCATTAGCACGTTGCGTTGATAACGATATTGATGTTGCAGCAGAGTCATTAAAAGTCGCAGAAGCTTTTCGTATCCACGTATTCTTAGCAACATCGGCATTGCATGCTGAACATAAATTGAAGAAATCGTTCGAAGATATTATTGAAATGGGCGTGAACTCAATAAAACGCGCTCGTCGCTATACCGATGATGTGGAGTTTTCTTGCGAAGATGCAGGTCGTACTCATATCGATAATTTATGTCGAATTGTTGAAAATGCAATTAATGCTGGTGCAACCACCATCAATATTCCAGATACAGTAGGTTATACAACGCCTTATCAGTTTGGAGGCATTATCACCAATTTATTTGAGCGTGTTCCCAATATTGATAAAGCCATTATTTCTGTTCACTGTCATGATGATTTGGGTATGGCTGTCGCTAACTCCATAACTGCTGTACAGGCAGGAGCAAGACAAGTAGAAGGAACTATTAATGGCTTAGGCGAACGTGCAGGTAACTGCGCATTAGAAGAAGTCATTATGGCGATAAAAGTCCGTGAACAAATGATGAATGTTCAGACACGAATTAATCACAAAGAAATTTATCGTACCAGTCAATTAGTCAGCCAATTATGTAACACGCCAATTCATGCTAATAAATCTGTTGTTGGCTCCAATGCATTCGCGCATTCCTCGGGTATTCACCAAGATGGTGTTTTGAAAAACCGTGAAACTTACGAAATCATGACTCCGGAATCTATCGGGTTAAAAGAAGTGCAATTGAATTTAACTTCTCGCTCAGGTCGTGCCGCAGTTAAACATCGAATGGAAGAGATGGGTTATCGCGAAACAGATTATAACTTGGATACTTTATATTCTGCCTTCTTACGTTTGGCAGATAAAAAAGGTCAGATCTTTGATTACGATTTGGAAGCTTTGGCATTTATAGGACAACAACAACAAGAACCTGATGCGTTTGTAATGAATTATTTTAATACCCAATCAGGTTCATCAACCGTTGCTACCGCGAGTGTCAGCATTACTCATGGAAATAAAGAAATTACTGAAGCGGCAACGGGTAATGGTCCCGTCGATGCGGTTTATCAAGCCATCTCTCGCGCAACAGGTTATCCATTAAAGTTAGTTACTTACCAATTAACAGCTAAAGGTGAAGGCAGAGACGCCTTAGGACAAGTTGATATCGTCGTTGAATATCAAGGTCGTAAATTTCATGGAATGGGTTTAGAAACTGACATCGTAGGTTCATCAGCAAATGCCATGATCCACGTTATCAATAGCATTTGGCGCTCAGAGCAAGTCGAAATAGAAAAACGCAAACAACATACAACACAAGAAGCGGTTTAATTATGTCAAAAAATTATCATATTGCAGTATTACCCGGAGATGGTATTGGCCCTGAAGTCATGACTCAAGCACAAAAAGTGATGAAAGCTGTTAGTGAGCGTTTCTCACTCAATATCACAACCAAAGAATACGATATCGGTGGCATTGCCATTGATAATCATGGCACTCCATTACCTGCAGATACCTTAGCCGGTTGTGAACAAGCTGATGCAATTTTATTTGGTTCCGTCGGCGGTCCTAAGTGGGAACATTTACCTGCAAATGAACAGCCAGAACGAGGGGCTTTATTACCTTTACGTAAACATTTTAAATTATTCTGCAATTTACGCCCTGCTCGCTTATATGAAGGTTTAGAAGCTTACTGCCCATTACGTGTTGATATTGCACAACGTGGTTTTGATATTTTATGTGTACGTGAATTAACAGGTGGTATCTACTTCGGACAACCTAAAGGCCGTGAAGGTGAAGGCGCACAAGAGCGCGCTTTTGATACTGAAATTTATCATCGTTATGAAATTGAACGTATTGCACGCTTTGCGTTTGAATCAGCACGTAAACGCCGTTGCAAAGTAACCTCAATTGATAAAGCCAACGTATTACAAAGTTCTATATTATGGCGTGAAATTGTAACGGAGATCGCAAAAGAGTACCCCGATATAGAAATTCAACATATGTATATCGATAACGCAACAATGCAGTTAATTAAAGATCCTTCTCAGTTTGATGTGTTGCTGTGCTCCAATATTTTTGGCGATATTTTATCTGATGAATGTGCAATGATCACCGGCTCTATGGGAATGTTGCCATCTGCAAGTGTTAACGAAGAACGCTTTGGTTTATATGAGCCTGCTGGAGGCTCTGCTCCTGATATAGCAGGTAAAAATATTGCCAACCCTATTGCACAAATTCTGTCTGCTGCGCTGTTATTACGTTATAGCTTTAATGAAGATAATGCAGCTCAAGCGATTGAAGATGCTATCACACAAGTATTAGCAAAAGGCTATCGCACCGCCGATTTAGCAGGTGATGGTAACGCAATTACAACGACGGAAATGGGTGATCGTATCGTTCAGTATATTCGAGAAGGGGCATAATATGGGTAAAACATTATATCAAAAAATTTATGATGCACATGTTGTCAGAGAAGTGAATGATGAAACACCCATTTTGTATATTGATCGACATTTAGTGCATGAAGTGACATCGCCCCAAGCCTTTGACGGCTTAAGAACAAAAGGTCGCGCTGTTCGTCAACCAAATAAAACCTTTGCAACAATGGATCACAACGTATCAACACAAACTAAAGATATTAATGCTTGTGGTGATATGGCAAGAATTCAAATGCAAGAGTTGATCAAAAATTGCCAAGAATTTGGTGTCACACTGTATGACTTAAACCATCCTTATCAAGGTATTGTTCACGTAATGGGACCAGAACAAGGGTTAACTTTACCGGGAATGACTATTGTTTGCGGTGATTCACATACCGCAACTCATGGCGCTTTTGGTTCATTAGCTTTTGGGATTGGTACTTCAGAAGTTGAACATGTTTTAGCGACTCAAACCTTAAAACAGTCTCGAGCTAAAACATTAAAAATCGAAGTCCAAGGACAAACCGCGATTGGGATCACGGCAAAAGATATCGTATTAGCCATTATCGGCAAATTAGGTAGTGCAGGTGGTACAGGCTATATTGTTGAATTTGCGGGTGAAGCTATTGAAGCCTTAAGCATGGAAGGTCGAATGACCTTATGTAACATGGCCATTGAGATGGGAGCCAAAGCAGGCTTAGTTGCACCTGATGACACCACTTTTGACTATTTAAAAGGACGTCAATTTGCACCTAAAGGTCAATCATGGGATGAAGCCGTTGCTTACTGGAGAACCTTAAAGTCTGATAATGATGCTACTTTTGATGCCACTGTCACTATTAATGCAGCAGAGATTGCGCCACAAGTCACATGGGGTACCAACCCAGGGCAAGTGATTGCTATTGATCAAATAGTCCCGTTACTAAATAGCTTTAATGATCCTGTAGAGCGTGCGTCTGCCGAAAAGGCCTTGGCTTATATGGGATTAAATGAAGGCGTTAACTTAACAGATGTTGCTATTGATAAAGTCTTTATTGGCTCTTGTACAAACTCACGTATTGAAGATTTACGAGCTGCTGCTGAAATTGCCAAAGGCCATAAAGTTGCCTCTCATGTTCAAGCAATTGTCGTTCCGGGATCAGGTCCCGTTAAAGCCCAAGCAGAAGCCGAAGGTTTAGATAAAATCTTTATTGAAGCAGGTTTTGAATGGCGCTTACCGGGCTGTTCAATGTGTTTAGCCATGAATAACGACCGATTAAATCCGGGCGAACGCTGTGCATCCACCAGCAACCGTAACTTTGAAGGCCGACAAGGTCGTGGAGGTCGAACACACTTAGTTAGTCCTGCAATGGCGGCAGCTGCGGCTATTCATGGTCATTTCGCAGATATTCGTACATTTGCAGTGGCATCTTAAAGGAGAACATGATGAATAAATTTACTCAACACACGGGTATTGCGGTTCCTTTAGATGCAGCAAATGTGGATACCGACGCCATTATTCCTAAGCAATTTTTGCAGAAAGTGACACGTACAGGCTTTGGTAAACATCTGTTTCATGATTGGCGTTTTTTGGATGATGAAGGCACTCAGCCTGATCCTGCATTTATTTTGAATCAGCCAATTTACCAAGGTGCTTCTATTTTATTAGCACGAGAAAACTTTGGTTGTGGATCATCTCGTGAACACGCACCTTGGGCATTAACTGATTATGGTTTTCACGCCGTTATTGCACCCAGTTTTGCTGATATTTTTTACGGAAATTCATTTAACAATCAATTATTACCAATCAAATTAAGTGATGATGAAGTCTCACAATTATTTGATTGGGTAAAAGAACATGCAGGTACACCAATTACCGTAGATTTAGTGGCACAAGAGGTCAGAGCAGGTAAATTACGTTTCTCTTTTGAAATCGACTCATTTCGACGCCACTGCATGATTGAAGGATTAGACAGCATAGGATTAACGCTGCAACACCAAGACGATATTAGTGCGTACGAGGCAAAACAACCTGCCTTTATGCGCTAATTAAAGGAATTTTTCACCTTCTTCTACTTTCTGTGATGTTTACTTTGTCATTCTTGCCGTAAATTTATTTACGGCTTTTTTTGTCTCAACCAAACTATCTTCTTATAAATAACCAATAAAAAAGCCAGTGACTAATCATCACTGGCCGGTAATCACCGAATGCTCAAATGGGGGAGTCTGTCAGTATTCATAATTTCTGATAACTAACATAAGAGCTAACTTTAAACATAGACATTATCGGTCTAATATAAGGAAATTAAAATTGATCACTTTATTAAGGGATTTCCTCTTTTATGACCTCACCCCGCTTAGAGTTACAATTTATTCGCTTATGGCAAGCCTTTCAGGGAAAGACAACCGAAACAACGCTACAAGAATTAGCGCAAACCCTGCATTGCACACGGCGTCATGTCCGCTCTTTATTAAATAAGATGCAAGAAATAGGTTGGATAAATTGGCAAGCAGAAGTCGGTCGAGGTAAAAAATCTACGCTTATTTTTCATTCTAATGCGCTTGAAATCCAACAAAACCGCGCAGAGAAACTAATAGAAGAGAATGATATTGAAAAGCTTGTCGCACTAATGGGTGATAAAGATTCTGTACGCCAAATGGTGCTCTCACAAATTGAAAAAAGCTTTCATCCTGGCCAACAATTGCTACGTATTATTTACTACCGTCCCTTTAAAAATTTATTACCAGGAACACCATTAAGACGCTCTGAATTACATTTAATGAGCCAAATATTCAACTCATTAGTCCATTTAAAAGAGGAAAATGGGGAAATAGAAGCTGAATTAGCTCATCATTGGCAAATGATCACAGAACAACATTGGCGATTTTATTTACGTCCTTCTATCTATTTCCATCATGGTCGTGAACTCACTCTTGAAGATATCAGTACTTCTTTAATGAGAATGAAACACTGCAATCCTCTTTATGCACATATAGAACAAATTTCTTCGCCTCAACCTTATGTACTCGATATTTTCTTAAGCGAGGCTGATAAACAATTTGCAACGTTATTAGGTAGTCCACAAGCTGTTATTTTGCCACAAGAATGGGCATCTCTTCCCTCTTTTGCACAACGCCCTATTGGAACTGGCGCTTATCAAGTTATCGCTAATGATAGGCATAAACTACAAATCAAAGCCTTTAATCGCTATTTTGGCTTACGAGCATTATTAGATGAAATTGATATTTGGGTAGTTCCTGAATTGAATAAAAAGATGGTTTGTTCAACTATTCATTTAACAGATGATGATACCAACAAAGATTCACTAGAAAGCCGCAAAGAAGAAGGGTGTTATTTTCTGCTCTATGATAGTCGCTCAAAGCTATGCCAACAGACTGAAATAAGGGAATGGTTAAGCAGTGTATTAACTCCTGTTAATATGCTGACGCATTGTGATCCTTTCTATCAACGCCATTGGTCTCCTGCTTATGGATTATTACTTCATTGGCATCACAGTAAATTAATACGCCACCATCCTAAACCTACTTCATTAACAAAACTAACCGTCACGCTTTATAAAGAGCATCATGAATACAGCACTATTGCAGATTTAATAGAAAGTATTTTATCTCAATATGATATTGAACTAACCATTCAAGTGCTTGATTACGAACAGTGGTATTACGGTGAAGCTAATAGTGATGTTTGGTTAGCGACCGTGAATTTTTATAAACCTTTAGAGTTCTCAATTTTTGCTGCACTTTATGAATTACCACTCTTTCACCAATGTTTGGGAGCATCGTTTTCACAAGAGCTCACTTTATGGCACCAAAAATCTTTGCCACTTGAAGAGTGGTGTCGCCAGCTAACACAAGATATTTGGCTTTATCCCCTATTTCACCATTTACTAGAGCTACAAGGGCAGAGAACCATACGTGGTGTCAAAATGAATACTTTTGGTTGGTTTGATTTTAAATCAGCGTGGTTTACACCTGATATCGATACTCCTAGGTTAAAATAGGTTATCGTCTCTTTTCAGTATTCAGATTAGCCATGGTTTACATTAATTCACAGAAACCTTGCAAGTTATAAACACCCATATAAACGCCTAGGGGATTTATTCACTTTTTCTGTGGATATCCATGTGAAAAAGAGTGAGATAATCAGGGTATAGTTTTTGTATTGTTAGAAAGGCTGTTGATATAAATTTTAAAATATCACTTATAATTCAAATTAATAGCAACGTTTTAATGCCTATTTCAGCGATTGAATAAAACAATTAAAGGTCCTACCCGCTCAAATCGTACAAAAAACAACCACAGGGCATTTTATCCACAGGTTATGCCGATTAGTTAGACAAAATAGGGTAATTTTGGTAAATAACTGCAAAAGTCAAGGCTGTAAATCAGAACAGTGATCTCACTTTCTGTGAGTTATCCCATAAAGCTGTGGATAACCTAGTGTAAAAGCCTGTTTATGATTTCAGGATAACCGTGCACAACTTGAAATTATAAATATCAATTGGCTAATTAACTCAAAAAAATGATGATATATCATGCTATTATGATTTAAATAAAATAAAGCGAAATACATTATCAACAACCTGATTTTTCTGTCTATTATTTATACAAGAAGATAATAACTATGTTTACACCACCAGTCACACCCGAAAATGAGCAAGTTTTATTCGAACGAGCAAAAGCGCTTGCGGGTTATACTTTTGGTGAACTAGCCGCTTTTGCACAACTACCTATCCCAATTGATCTTAAAAGAGATAAAGGCTGGGTAGGTATGTTGTTGGAATATTATTTAGGTGCAAGTGCAGGTAGCAAACCTGAGCAAGACTTTAGTGAATTGGGTATTGAACTCAAAACCATTCCAATTGATAGATTAGGCATGCCTTTAGAAACTACGTTTGTCTGTGTCGCAGCATTAACCGGAAACAGCGGTATTACATGGGAAAATAGCCATGTAAAACGTAAACTCTCAAAAGTGTTATGGGTGCCTGTCGAAGGAGAAAGGGAAATACCATTAGCACAACGCCGTGTTGCCTCTCCATTACTTTGGAGCCCTAATAGTACAGAAGAAGAACTATTACGTCATGATTGGGAAGAGCTAATGGATATGATAGTGTTAGGTAAAGTAGAAAGCATTACTGCCCGCCACGGACAAGTCTTACAAATTCGCCCCAAAGCCGCGAACAGTAAAGCATTAACAGAAGCTATTGGTGAAGATGGACAACGTATTATGACATTACCCAGAGGCTTTTATTTAAAAAAGAATTTTACCGCTCCACTGCTTGCTCGTTATTTCCAGCTTTAACATTATCGTATTTAAGATATTTGTTATCTGTAAAACAGCCCCAAAATCTAAATTGGAGCTGTTTTTTTAAGTTATGAGGTCTCAATGATTAAAAAGATCACAACTGTTTTTCCACTAATGCTAAAGGTGACCATGTCGATAATGAAATGGTTTCGTGATTATTCACGGCAGTAAATTGTTGCTGATTGAATATAGCCATCTCTTGGATAATATTAGCCAGCCCTTGTAATGAAAGCTCTGAGGGTGTTTTAGTAATCGAAATAGCAGTTTTCTGTTCTTGTTCATTAATCTCATTTTCCGCCGTTTCTACAATTAACGTAAATTGCTTATCTTGGGTTTGGTATTGTGTATTATTTCCCACTTGGGACGAAAGCAAAGTTTCATTTTCCGCCAATCCAGTCACTAAAATATGGCTGTTTTTTCCTTCATCATAAATCGTCACACGACTTTGCCGTTTTTGCACTACATATACATTGTTACCTTCACCACCACTCAGATAATCATGACCAAATTGAGAAATTAACAGATCGTTGCCTTCACCTCCACTCAAGCGATCATTACCTTCTCCGGCAATTAAAATATGGTGCCCTGTATTGACAAGAATATTGTCATCCCCTTTACCACCATCAATAACTGAGCTCACATTATTATTATTAGCAATAATGTCATTACCATCACTCAATTCAAGAATAGGTAATAAATCAATTAATTCTTTGGGTTTCTCTGCAAGTGTGGCTGACAATAGTGTTGAATTAGACAAATTAACAGCATAGGCAGATAATGCTTCTTTATTTAAAATAAGTGATTCAGGGATCACCAAAAAATCATCACTTTCACTTATAGTTAAATTCAAATTAACCACAGGCATAAGTAAGTTTGAATGACTATCTTTAGTGGGCAATGTAAAAACAATATTATCTTTATCTATTAATTTAATAGTCAGATTTGTATCGACAATTTTATTTAATAGTTCTTGTTCAAAATATAACGTTAAATAATCATTTGGAAGATAGCGATGGGATAAAAGGCCATCTTTAAATGTTAAATCAAAGCCACTTATATCTGTTAAAAAGAAATGGTTTACATCATCTTTAGTAAATTTATCAATATAATCAGAAAATGAAATATTTACCCTTTTATTTTTACTCTTGGTTAAAAATGTCTTTATTTGATAACTGTCATTTCCCTGACTTAATTTAATGTATGAGTTAGCCTCAATACTAAAATAACTATTATTTTTATTATTCCCATGAATACCAAATCGTAAATTTTTTCCAGATGAGAAACCACTGTATTTTAATTCTGGTAATAACTTTATATTTCTACTCTGATCTTTAAAAGCAGTAATAACTAAATTACTATATTCATTAATATAAAAATCCTCAATGACTAGTTTTGATTCATTATATTTTTCTAAATAACTAAACTTGTATAATGTTTTATCTTTAGTATTTTCATCCAAAGTAAGTACAAAGCCATCTTGAGTTATTAATGTATAATGATGTAAAGGCGTATTATTTACAGAATCATCATAAACATTTCTTAATGTTACAGAATGATAAATATGTTTTCCCTCTTGTCTGTCATTATCAATTTTAAAATCAAAAATAATATCTTTTTTATTACGTTTTATTGAAATAATCTCATCAAAACAATAATTAAATCTTACAACACTAGAACCTAATTTACTATTTTCATTAATAATAGTTTCAAACCATTTATTATAACTTTGCTCTAAGAATGATCTCAAAATAATATAACTATCATTTCCCTCACCGCCCTCAGCATAACCTTCATTTAATACCAGTGTATCATTACCGCCTTTACCATATAAAAGATCAACACCACCAGCACCATTTAAATAGTTAGCTTCTTCATTCCCTAAAATATAATCATCCCCAATTTCACTCCCAATAACATTTTCAATACTGTCTAAATAAGCAATAACTTTTTGATCTTGTAACTCAATATTTGGCATAGTATCAATAAGTTTTTTCGAATAAAAGCCACTTTCATTTTGATAAAGATAAAGTTTTGAATGAAAACTTTGGCTATTTGTTTTATCTTCTGAATTTTTAAATTTAACGTAATTATGTTGCAAATTGACTTTATAACCCGTGTATTTACCCGTAGTTTTTATTAGGCGAAGTGTGTCATTTCCTTCTCTACCATAAAAACGACTCGCATAATAAGGTGACTCTGATGTAAATATATTAAATACATCATCTTTTAAACCACCACTTAAGCGTTTAGTACCATTATAAATATCAAATGTATTTTGAGTTATTGAAGGTGCTGCAATAATATCATTACCATTATGTGTATTAAAATAAATTACTGAGTTTTCATGCCAATCTGAAATATAATATTTTTCAATATTATTAGCTTTTATTAATCTATTCTCTAATTTGCTTTCTCCATATTTATTAATCACATACTCTTTAGTTGTTTTACTCTTCTTCAAAAAATCCTCGTCCACTATCTCGCCAAAGATAACGTTTGTATCGCCAGAAGCAATTTTTATTGTGTAGCGGTTTAACTCATTAGCATAGAAATCCACATCAAAAATAAGCTTTTCATCTGTGGCAATCGCTTCTTTAGGTAAATAATATTTATATTCTGTTTTTTTTGCAGATAGGTGAGGGTAAAGCGCCGAAATTTCTTCAGCTTCTTGCTGGCTAATATTTTGTGATATACGTTGAGAAATAAAATCTTTTGACGGCATTAAAATAGAATCAACTGTTTCTCCTATTAATATAGGAATAATTTTATAATAATAATACTCTTGATAGATATGTTTTTCATTTGTATAAAAATACCCACTATTTGAACTTTGTTTTTTTATTTCTTCAAAATGAGTTAGTGCTTTTTTATCAACCATCTCTTCAAGTTGATTTTCAGTATCTAAATATGTTAACTTATTTCTCTTATCTGGCGTAATATCTCCCATAAGAAAGACATAAAAACCATTATCTAATTCCTCCATAGACGTAAAACTGACTTGTTTTTTTGCCTCTTCAATTAATCTTACTGCATTATAAATTGAAGTAGCCAATGCTATCAAAGCACCCGCGACAATACCAATAGGTCCTGCAATGGTTGAACCAGCAAGCATAGCAATAGAAATGCCTACAGTAACAAGCCCTGAAACAACAGCGAATGAACCATTAACGATATAGTCAATTTTCTGCTTTTCATCCGTTTCTCCAGAAATACGGCTGAAATTATCATAAACATTATAAATATCAAATCCAACTGAAAGAATATTAAGCGCAATCCCTATTCGGTTGCTTATTTTACTTATATATTCCAAAGGATTATGTCGATATCGCAATAATCCTTTTGCTATTGCAATTTCAATTATTTCAGAAACTCCATTAAATGCCATTTCAGACCACATTAATGACAAGTTAGTGATGATTTCTTTTCGCTGCTGTAAAGATATATTGGGATTATTAAGTTGTTCCGCCAAAGAAAATGTATTATTAACAGATTGCCACATCGAATAACCAATATTAGCATAACCTACCTTACTCAATATTTTCATATGTCTAGGTATTTTTAATGAAGGTTTTCTGACACTATCCCAATAATATTCATCAAATGGGGCTTTCTCTAATTCTAGAATTTTAACCAATCGCTCATAGCTTGCAAGATAATCAATACGTTCAGCATTAATTGAAATTAATTTTTTTATGTTTTTCTCTTTATTTTTTAATAACTTTTTAATAATAAAAATAGCTTTTTTATCATTATCTGTTCCTGAAGCACTTAAAAAATAATCATTTATCTTATCTGCATCGAATGTAAGATGAGAATAAGCATTATTTTTCTCAAAAACATCAATCTCCTCTATTTTTTTGTTATTAATTCTCGCGCCTAAACTGATAAGCAGTCTTTTGTCCACTTCGATGTTATGGATCTTTATTTTACCCTCTACAATTTTATTGTTATTAATACCTAAACTCAATTCAAATAAATTATCAGTTGATTTCTTCTCATTTAATATTTTTTTACTTAACTCTCGTGCATCTTTTATTCCAACTGATGATAAAATATCTTTATTGCCATTTAATGAGATTAAATAATCAATATCATTAATAGCAATATTATACTCCTGTTCATTTGAAGCAATATTAAATAAATTAATCAACAATTTATTCTTATCAAACTCATTAAAATAATGAGAAAGTAAATTAGTTGATGCATCACTTAAATAGTTAATCGATTTTGGTACATCATGAATACTATTTATTAATAATTTAACTCTATCTATGTTATCAGTTACAGTATCGTTTAAATAATTAGCATTATAACTGTTTTTCCACTCTTCTAAAGTTATCTTTTTATTTACATACTGATTAAAGGATTTATTTATTAATGGATCATAAATAGCAAGAGATACTTTATTATATAATAAGGTACTATTATCACTAGAGAAAACCTTTGAAATTTTTTTAAAATATTTATGTATCGCATATTCAACTGAAATTTTTCTTTCGATAATCTTATCTATTACATTTTTTATAGTTACCGACTGTAGTGATTCACCACGATAAGATTCAAAAATATTATTCAATTTAAAAGAATTTATTTTTCTTTCCGTTTTTTCACTAAATGTCGTTCTATACTTATCAATACCAATACCTTTTAATTCTCCACTATATAAATCAAATACGGGCTCTTGATAAGATATTTCATTAACAACTTCTAATACAACGTAATTCTTATTATTGATAGTTTTATTGTTTATCACACGAAAGTGTGTTCCTGGTACAATAATTGCTTTTTCTGAAGAGCCTGAATGAAAACTTGTTAATGGTTTCGCATTATGTTTTCCAATAATAGAAATATACACATTATCAGAGGATGATTTCTTTACTTTTTCAATATTACTAAAACCATAAAAAATACCATCAAAAGCAAACAACTTTCCTTTTTTATAATTATTCTTTAAAATATTACCACTTTCAATACTAAATGATTTATATATTGGTGTATTAATATCAGGACATTTAGATAATAAAGAAAAAAAACGAATTAATCTATTTTCATTCGTTTTATTCAGAAAAAGTCCATCCGTCTTAATTAATGAGTCAAGTAATTTATGTCCTATTCTTTCAAACCACTTTATATCTATAATTTTAGAGCGTAATTTATTTTTCTCTTTTACAGCTTGAAGGTTATTTTTATTATTTACCGTATTTAAAAGATCATTTTCACTATTATATTCCGATAATAATAAATTTATTTCATTCTCAGCGAGATTATTATTAAGCTCTATTTCCTGTAATGATGCCTTATTTTCAACATAAGAGCCTTTATTAAATTTATTAAGTGAAGTATCATATTCCAATGTATATTTATCTTTTTTATCTATACTTAACTTTCGTCCTATTTCATTTTTTGTATCAACAAATGTGGTAGATAGTTTTCGTCGTTTTGTAAAAAAATTAACATTGTTCCCATCGTTCCATTTTTCATTTAAAGGAGCAATATAACCTAAATCAATCATAAATTGCTGAAACTTTGAAAACTCATCTGGTGATTGTAATACAACGGTGCCATTATTATTAATATAAAACAAATCATCTAACGTTTGATTTTTTGAATTAAGCGGTTTATCAAATAATGATTTAGGAATAAAAAAAGTGGCAGGGAAATTGTCATGAATTACCGCAAAGGGATTAGCATCATCAGCACCATGATGAACTATTTCCATCCCTATTGGTCTTCCTAATGCTGTATTTAATTCATTTTTTAGTTCTTTTATTTGCTGACTAATAAATCCTAATTGATTTCCTTCATTTTTTTCGTATAACAATTTATCATTGTACAGCATTTTTTGCTTATCAGTTAATTCAGCATAATTCACACTTTGTTTCCATTCCTCCCAAGATACAGGTATATTAACGCGAGTATTCGTTCCTAAATGACTATAAGGATAAATCACCGTAAATAGATCATAATCTGCAATCATTGGTTTATTTGATATAGGATCAGCCATCACCAATACAGGCTCTATCCCAAATTGATTATTATATTGAACTAAATAATACTGCTTATTATCTATAATTGTTAATTCTAAAAAAAATTCATATATTTTATTATTATGTATGACTTCAAATTTTAATGATGTATTTTTATCATAAAGACAATTAATCACTTTACTCTCTATCAATTCGTTCACTCTTTCGGCTGAAAGATAAAGCTCTCTCATAGAGGCAACTCCATTCTTTATTGCATCTGCTACTGCTTCATTGTATTTCAATAGATCTTTTTGTGCCGATGCTTTAGCCAGTGATTGATTGACTGGAATAAAACCAGCCATAGGCCCCCAATCAGAACTTTTTGCCTTAATAGCTAAATTCTTACTGCTATATTCTCCCGATGAAATTAATGAAGTTGAATTAGTATCTATAGGTCTTACGCCAATAATAAGTCCTTTTTCTTCTGCTATTTGAGAAAATATTTTTTGATCTTTACTTGGCATACCTACTTTTACTTTATTTATCTCATTTTTCTTATTATTACCTAATGATTTTAGTGTTTTCTTTTTTTCTATTTTATTTAATTCTGAAAAACTATTATATTCTTTCCTATTCGTGAAGCTAAATTTTTTTACTTTTTTATTTTTATTTAATAATTCATTGTAGATGGCATTATTGTTATAATCCTCGTTAGGATTTTCATAAGAAAAATAAATAGTTGTATTTATTTCCAAATCTGATGGAAAAATAAATTCATTTTTGGGTAAATAACTACTTAATATAATACCTTTTATTTCATTATTATTAGCAATGTTATTTTTATATAATAAAAGTGCATTTTCTCTTTGATCGTTATTTCCATGAATAAAAATATTTTGAGGTAATTGTTCTCTATACTGTAACCAAAGATGTTCTAATAAATCTAACCCTGCATTTTTATTTTTTGACACATCTACAATAAATAGATCATATCCAGCCGCATGATATTCATCTACATATCTAAGGTAGTTCTTTTCTATTTCATCCGTTTCACTCAGAAGAATAATGACATTATCATTTTTTTTAATGCTCTTTCTTTTATTACTTAATGCATAATATGCATTAATTTTATCATTACTTACTTTTTTTAAGACATTTCCCTCTATATTTATAAGTGTAAAGCTATATGATTCGTCATTAATTATTAATGATTTATTTTTTTTCATTTTATATTTTCCATTTAAATAATTTATTTATCTGGAAAATAATTACATTCTTTTATTAATATAAATATAAAAAACAACACACATTAAAGTAAAATTCATAATTATAATAAAATAACGGTTTTATTAAAAAAGCAGCTTCATATTATGAAGCTGCTTTTTTTAGTTGAATCTAAATTATTTGTTAATATTAGTGATATTGCGTTCTTGAATAAAAGCGTCTTGGTGCTTAACTAGTTTATTCGCATCAAACAACGTTACTTTTTAGCCGCCTGCAAATAGAGCATATCAAGTGCAATTGTTGCCCCAGCAAGCGCCGTAATGTCTGATTGATCATAAGCCGGAGAAACTTCAACTAAATCCATACCTACAATATTTAACGGTTGTAATGCACGTAAGATCTTCAGTGCTTTATCAGTTGTTAATCCACCGACAACGGGTGTTCCTGTTCCTGGTGCAAACGCAGGATCAAGACAATCAATATCAAAAGTCAGGTAAACAGGTAGATCGCCAACAATACCTTTGATCTGATCAACAATATCAGTCACACCACGATCGTTAACTTGCGCTGCATCCAATACAGTAAAACCATTGTCACTGTCATGATCAGTACGAATACCAATTTGTACTGAGTGGTTAGGATCGATTAATCCTTCATTTGGAGCATGGAAGAACATTGTACCGTGGTCAAATTTACTACCATTACCATAAGTATCGGTATGTGCATCAAAATGAACTAATGCCATTTTACCAAAGTGTTTTGCATGAGCACGTAATAAAGGTAATGTGACAAAATGGTCACCACCAAATGTTAAACATTTTTTACCTGCCGCTAATAACTTCTCTGTATGAGCTTGTAATTTATCGCTCATATCCTGTGCATCACCGAAGTTAAAAACTAAGTCACCGCAATCGACAACGCTTAAACGTTCACGCATATCGAAATTCCACGGCCAGCGGTTACCTTCCCACGCTAAATTTGTTGAAATTTGGCGAATTGCGCCAGGTCCATGACGCGTTCCTGCGCGACCTGATGTTGCCATATCAAAAGGTACACCCGTAATAACCCAATCTGCATCACTGCTGTAAGGCTGAAAATTCAGTGGAAAACGTAAAAAACCAAATGCATTAGAGATCAATGAATTATCAGTCTCATTACCTAACGTACTATTTTTCATGCTATTACCTCTGTTACCTATTTAAAATAAGCAACATACAATCAATATGATAGATAAAGAGTGATGTTTAAAACATCACTCTTGCATTGGGAAGTGAAGAATTACTCTTCTTCTTCCAGATACGTATAACCGTATAAACCACTTTCAAATTCAGTCAGAAATTGCTCTTGTAACGCTTCGTCTAACTGTGCATTTTTTACTTGAATGCGGAAACGTTCTAGTAGCACGGCTGGATTTAACTTAACGTATTGAAGCATATCAGCAACCGTGTCACCCTCTTCACTGAGTTGATAAGTCAGATTTCCTTTTTCATCAAGATAAACGTCTACAGCTGCTGTATCACCAAATAAGTTGTGCATATTACCTAAAATTTCTTGATAAGCCCCCACCATAAAGAAGCCAATCATCGGTGGATATTCAGGATCATAAGCTGGCATTGGCATGGTTGTTTCAACACCATCACCATCAACATAGTGATCAATAATACCGTCAGAGTCACAGGTGATATCCAACAATACTGCACGACGATCTAATGGTTTATCTAAACCCTCTATTGGCAAAACAGGGAAGAGCTGATCAATTCCCCATGCATCAGGTAAAGATTGGAAAAGTGAGAAGTTAACATAGAACTTATCTGACATACGTTCTTGTAATTCATCGATAATAGGACGATGAGCTCGATTACTTGGATCAAGATCGTATTGAATACGACGACAGATATTCAAATATAGTTCTTCAGCCCAAGCACGCTCTGTCAGGCTTAACATGCCGTGAACATATTGAGTATGCACATCATGAAGATCTAATTGGCTATCATGTAACCATTCACGTAATGAACGGCTATGCCCTTTAGTTTGCATCTCTTCCCATGTTTCCCAAAGGCTTGCAATAGGTCTTGCAGCATCTTCCTCTGGTGGTGTAATCGCTGTAAATTCATTACGCTCAACACCAATTACATTAGAAATCAGTACAGTATGATGTGCTGTTAATGCGCGTCCTGATTCCGTAATTACCGTTGGATGAGGTAAATCATTTTCATCACATGCGTCACCAATCGCCCAAATAACATTATTCGCATATTCATTGAGGCCATAGTTAACGGAGCAATCAGATTGTGAGCGTGTCCCTTCATAGTCCACACCTAAACCACCGCCCACATCGAAATACTGAATATTTACGCCCAATTTGTGCAGTTCAACATAGAAGCGTGCAGATTCGCGAACACCGGTTGCAATATCACGAATATTTGCCATCTGAGATCCCAGATGGAAATGCAATAACTGTAAGCTATCTATACGACCAGCTTGGCGTAAGGTATCAATGAGTTGCAATACTTGTGTTGCTGCCAAACCAAATTTTGATTTTTCGCCACCACTTGCTTGCCACTTACCTGAACCTTGAGAGGCTAGACGGGCACGAACACCTAAACGAGGAATAACTTCTAAACGCTCAGCTTCTTCTAATACCATTTTTATCTCAGACATTTTCTCAATCACTAAGAAAACTTTATGTCCAAGTTTTTCACCGGTAAGCGCTAAACGAATATATTCACGGTCTTTATAACCATTACACACAATCACTGAACTTGTCATATTGGCATGAGCAAGCACAGCCATCAGTTCTGCTTTTGAACCCGCTTCTAAGCCTAAAGGCTCACCTGCATTAACTAATGACTCAATAACACGACGTTGCTGGTTAACTTTAATTGGATAGACTAAAAAATAGTCACCTTTATAACCATAAGCTTCACGCGCACGATGAAACGCAGCATTAATAGAACGTAAGCGATGTTGTAAAATCTGAGGAAAACAAAAAAGCGCAGGGAGGCGCAAATGTGAATACTCGTCTTGCACTTGCTTAACTAATTCTGTTAAGTCCAAAGTTGCCTCGGGTACATCAGGATTAGGGCAAACACTGATATTTCCTCGATTATTCGCTAAATAGTACCCACCACCCCAATATGTGATGTTATAGGTCTGTTGCATCTTGCGAGCGATGTTATCATTCATGACATTCTCCTTAGGGAGTATGAGTTTATACCTTGCCTGTCACTATAGTAGTCAATTATCTGACAAAAATCTGAAACGACTGATAAATAACAGTTGGAAGTAATGACTCACTATATATTTTTATATGATTATCCAGCTATACGCAGGACATAATAGTAGAAAGTTCTTGAGTTAACCCATAATGAATTAACACAATTACCTATTGGCAAGTAACAGACAACTTCGCTCCAAAGAGAAAGAGCTCAAAGAGGAGATTACTCTAGATATACTACGCGTGTAGTATTGGCGAGTACTGTTTTGGTTTTTGAAAAGACTAACCTGTAGACAATGGATCATTACCCATTCACTCCACACATGACTTAAACCTATAAGCCATTTCCCTAACAGAGAAACAGGATCAGAAATCCTGCGGTTTACACTGTGTTCAGATTTCACAGTAACCGCGAGTTTATACCTTTAGTTAGTTAAAAATGCAAAGCAAAAAGTACAAAAAACTTTTTTTTCTCTATCACCTATTTTCTCAATACAAAAATAGCGGGCAACAAAAAATAAGATCAACTGTTTGATTCTACTTTCTCCCTATATTTGATTAAAAAAAGCTGGAATTAAGGAGAGAAGAGTCGTAAAATAGACGTCTAGATGTTAAAACATCCATCCTTAAACCGCTTGTATTAAGGTAACGAGATATAATGACTACACACCTTTTTACTTCTGAATCAGTTTCAGAAGGCCATCCAGATAAAATTGCAGATCAGATTTCTGATGCTGTTCTGGATGCAATCTTAGAGCAAGATCCAAAAGCACGCGTTGCCTGTGAAACTTACGTCAAGACAGGTATGGTTATGGTAGGCGGAGAAATTACCACCAAAGCTTGGGTCGATATCGAAGAAATTACACGTAACACTGTTCGTGAAATCGGCTACACCAGTTCCGACATGGGCTTTGATGCTAATTCCTGCGCAGTTATCAGTGCGATTGGTAAACAATCTCCTGATATCAACCAAGGTGTTGACCGTGCAAATCCATTAGAACAAGGTGCTGGCGACCAAGGTTTAATGTTTGGTTATGCAACCAACGAAACTGACGTATTAATGCCTGCTCCAATTACTTATGCTCATCGCTTAGTTCAACGCCAAGCACAAGTCCGTAAAAGTGGTGCTTTACCTTGGTTACGCCCTGACGCGAAAAGTCAAATTACCTTCCAATATGACAACAACAAAGTTGTCGGTATTGATGCAGTTGTATTATCAACTCAACATTCTGAAGATATTTCACAAAAAGATCTGCATGAAGCCGTGATGGAAGAGATCATTAAACCAGTTCTACCCGTAGAATGGTTAAATGAACAAACTAAATATTTCATCAACCCAACAGGTCGTTTTGTTATCGGTGGACCAATGGGTGACTGTGGCTTAACTGGTCGTAAAATCATTGTCGATACTTATGGCGGTATGGCTCGTCACGGCGGTGGGGCTTTCTCTGGTAAAGATCCATCGAAAGTTGACCGTTCAGCCGCTTATGCAGCACGTTACGTTGCTAAAAATATCGTGGCAGCAGGTTTAGCAGATCGTTGTGAAATCCAAGTTTCTTACGCAATCGGTGTGGCAGAGCCAACATCAATTATGGTTGAAACATTTGGTACTGAAAAAGTCCCAACAGCACAACTGATTTTGTTAGTGCGTGAATTTTTTGACTTACGTCCTTATGGATTAATTCAAATGTTAGATTTACTGCACCCCATCTATCAAAAAACAGCTGCTTACGGTCACTTTGGTCGTTCTGAATTCCCTTGGGAAGCAACAGATAAAGCTGAAATCTTACGTGAAGCTGCAGGCTTAAAATAAGTCTTTTGCCAATAACATCACGTTATAATTTTAATCAGACCACATCTTTATTGATGTGGTTTTTTTATAACTTCTATTTATAAAACCCATAAAAAAAGCCCCGCAATCATACGGGGATCTCAAGAAGAGAAAACGAGAAAATTAATTTATGATGAAACGGTTTCCTATAAAAAGTTAGTTAGGATAATTAATCCACTCCCCTTCATTTAACTTGATATAAGACTTACCTTGATAATCAACCACAACCGTAGCTTGGTTTTCCGCAACATTAGCAGTTTGAGGAAGCTCACTAGCTAATGCATCCCAATCAATAACCGATTGGTTAAAGACATCCCCATTTACATTACGAGAAATAAACTCAGAAATAGCTAAATAGCTGCTTGGTTCATCAACAATCACAGGAGGATAAAATTGTGCTCGATCTTTTATTCCAGTGAAACGAATACCGGCAGGTACAGTAGTAATGCTTTGGCTTGGAATATCTCTTAAGCCTGACATTTGCGTCTTATCACCTTGTAAAGCGGCACCATGCTCAGGCACAATCACCACCATCACTTTTCTTCCTTTTTTATCTAGCTCATTCATAAAGCTATCCAAATTATCAAGTAATGTAGAGGCACGTTTACCATAATCAGCAGTGCTATTTTTGCCTACATAACGGTTACCATCATGTAGTGATACCAAGTTCACAAAGGTCACCGTGCGGTTCTCATTAGACAGCTCACGCGCTTTCAACCAACGTTGCAATGTTTCCTTATCGTTGTAAATTTTGGTGCCATCAAATGCAGTAATTTGATGAGAAAGATTTTCTTGATCTTGTAAGGCGATATTAAGATTACCGAGTTGCTGAATTTCTTTGAGGTAATGACCAAACTTCCCGTTATGGTCGAGCACCAATTTCTTGGTAAATCCTAACGATGATAAATTATCCATCAGCAAGCATTGTGTATCAGCAGGATCGTATAAAGCAGAGTGGTGAGTCTGCCCACAACTCGCACGTAATAATCTTAACGATGCTGGGCCACTATAAGAAGATACGGTATTAAAGTGGCTAAATAGCACATCAAAATTACCCCAAATTGGGTGTTCTTGTAGCCCAACAGCAGCCACATCAGCGGTAGAAAGCGAGCAAATATTAATAATTAAGATATCAAAAGGCTGAGCATTAGCTGCTAACTGTGTAGGAAATGGTGTCGTCCGTTTTTTCTCATAATCATAAAATTGAGTAAGCCAATCATCCAATACCTTATTATTGACCTTCTGTTTTTGTGGTGGATAAACTGTATTAGTTGATGCCGTTTGTACCTCTTTAATCGGTACAACTTCAGGGGATACTTGCGGTTCGACTGATGCTGGTAACGCTTCGGGCTCATTGGCGGCTACGGTGCTTTTTTCAGTATTAATGTTACTTTGTTGCATAAAAGTATTCGCTGAAACAGAAGGCAACACACCTTGAGAAAAATGAGTAAACCCTCCCATATTTAACCACAATACACCTGCAATAATAAAAACTGATACCCTTACCCACTGTTCAATAAAAAGGTAACCTACTAACAAAATAAAGGCGACACCGATCATTTTGATATTAATAAAGTTAACAGTTAATTCAATAAGATAATCAAAAGAAAACTGTTTAAGTTGCCCACCTTGAGAAATTACCGTTGAAAAGCTGGGTAACCAAGTATCATGATAAAATAGAATTATCCCTATTGGGATAGCGGCCCAATTACGTATTTTATGCCAACTATTTTTTGGTAATGGGAACAATAAAAAAGCCAGAAAAAGTAAATTGCTAAAAGCATCAAAATTTAAATAACCATACCAAAGCAAAACAAACTTTAGTAAAAAATAGAAATTCCATGCTCCCAACCCATGCCAGTAATGTAAAAAATCGAACTGGGTTGTTTTAGTTTTGTTCATTTTTATTTCCTACTCTTTAGTATAAATAAAGCCAATTCGACAGTTATATGATTACTCATATCTGTCTTCTTATTACCTCTGATATTTAATTAACCACTCAAAAACCATATAAGAGAATATTTATTTAAAACCAAGTGAAAATACTTAAACAAAAGGTGAAAAAATAAAACATCATCAAAAAATAGTTCCCTTATATAAAAAATATACTAGACAACTTATTTAAACTGAGTTTAAAAATAAAAACTCAACATTCTATTTATAGAATAGCGTCTATTTTTAAAAATGATGAATTATTTACATTAAATAATAAAAGACAGAGTTATCTTATTTTTACATTGCGAAATAAACACAATACAAAACACACGTTAACAACATTAAATAACAACTAAAAAACATAGTTAACAACAAGAAAATAAATACATAAAAATAAAAACACAACCAATCCATAAAAGACTAAAATATAATAATTTTTATATAAAAATGATATATATCAATATACAATAACGATCATCGAATTTGAATATTTTAATATATTGTCATAAACAACTAATTTACATTTATTTTTTATTTCTTGATTTTGCTGATGATAACCTTTTAGCAAATATTAAAAAAATAAAAATAAAACTATAAAAGTAAAAATAAAACCAATTACTATCATTTATAAAAATAAGATAAAAATACATATTTTATGTGTTTTTACGTAATTGAAATAATGTATTTTAAAGCATATTCTAAAATAAATAATTTAATTAAACAGAACACACCATTAATTAACCACTGTTTTTATCAATATTTTAATTTCGATAGAAATTTATTCTTAATTTATCCAGAGGTTATTAAAATGAAAAATGAAATTTTTATTAACTCAAATATAAAAATAGAAAAAAATAATCTAAATAAGGATGTTAATAAACTAAAAAAATTATTTTCATTAAATAACTATCACTATCAGGATATTAATAAAGAAGAAGGAAATAGTGTG
The DNA here is from genome assembly GCF_003144395.1 of Proteus faecis. Taxonomy (GTDB): domain Bacteria; phylum Pseudomonadota; class Gammaproteobacteria; order Enterobacterales; family Enterobacteriaceae; genus Proteus; species Proteus faecis. Next base: position 182,361 of record NZ_PENZ01000028.1, read on the forward strand.
CTTATTTATCGCTGGCCATTGCTTAATGCATTTCATTACATAACTAAATGAGGCTAACTATGCCACTTATTGTATTAAAAGGGCTCCGTGGTGGAGTGGGTACAACGTCCACAACAATTGCACTTGCTCGGCAATTTAATCAACAAAATAAAGAAGTGCTTATTATTGATAATTGCACTGAAAATATTTTGTCTTTTTATTTTCCAGAACAACAAAAAACGCTCCCATTAAGTCAGGCATTATTAAAAGAAACACCAATAGAAGAGAGTATTTTTTACTATAGACCACACTACCAAGTATTACCTTTTGGCTTGGTTAATATGAAAGATAATTTGCTCTTACAATTGTCATTTTCAGCAAAACAATCTCTTAGCCATTTTTTAACGACATTTATTCAGCTACATCCTAATACCATTATTTTAATGGATTTACAGCATACACAAGACTCTCTTTTCGCACCTTGGATAGAAAAAGCTGATATTTTTTTCACCATAGTAATGGCAGAAAGTAACTGTCATATTCGCCTTAACCAACACACATTTATCGAAAATGAATATGTTCTGATAAACCAATTTCGTGCCACTAGCCAAATTCATCAAGATTTTTATCAATTTTGGCAAGCGACACCATTTCCATTATGCCCAGTCATCCTTCATCAAGATGAAGCCTCACTAGAAGCCTGTGCCTCACGTTTACCTTTATATGATTACAGAGCTAATTGCATGTTAGTAGAAGAAATATCGCAACTTACTCAATGGTGTTTTTCGTTATTTGAGAGGAAAGAAGGACAGCCATAATGCCATCACCTTACGATGCTACGAATAAAGCCGAAAAGAATATGACACAACATATTCTTATTCGTTACTACAAGTTTTATCGCCATAACGGTGCATCTCGTAGCGCAGCTATTGTTAGCGAGCTATTTCTGGGGATTATGTGGTTTTTTTTACGGATGGAATCTCCTTTTTGGCGGAAAATTGCCAGAAAACAACGAGAGCTATATCCTCATATTAATCCTCGCTGCCCTAAAGTTTTCGACCCTCTACGCTATTTGTTACAAAGTATTTGGCTAGCTTGCCATTATGTAGCCTATTTACTGATTAAAAAACCGACTCAACTTATTTTCTATATTCGAAAATCATACAAAAAACTCGTTGTTCATGTCTCTCCTATCGCGATTGAACTGATTGAACATAAGAAAAAAACCACACCTTTTTGGCAATATATTCTCTATTCTGTCATCGCTATTTTTGCCATTTTCTTTATTTTACTCAGTATCACTCAACCATTTGATCTTACATTCCAGTTTGTTTTTGTGATTGTTCTTTGGTTAGTTGCTTTAGCTATCCGCGATATTCCAGGGCGTTACTCTTCAATCACAATGATTATGTTGGCACTGACAATTGCATGTCGATACATTTGGTGGCGTTATCAGTCAACCCTTTATTGGATTGATAATTTCAGCCTAATTTGTGGTTTACTGCTTTTACTGGCTGAAACTTACGCATGGTGTGTATTATTCCTTAGTTTTATGCAATGTATTTGGCCACTGCATCGCAAACCTGTTTCTATGCCTAAAGACATTACACAATGGCAAAGCGTAGATATTTTTATCCCTACCTATAACGAAGATCTACAAGTTGTTAAACCCACAATCTATGCCAGCTTAAATTTAAATTGGCCTAAAGATAAACTCACTATTTATCTGCTTGATGATGGCTCCCGCCCTGAATTTAAGGCGTTTGCTCAAGAAGTAGGCATTCGTTACATTGCACGAGAAAAGCATGAATTTGCTAAGGCAGGTAATATCAATCATGCCTTAACACTCGCTTCGGGTGAATTTGTCGCTATCTTTGACTGTGACCATATTCCAACACGTTCATTTCTACAATTTACAATGGGATGGTTTTTAAAAGATGAAAAAATAGCTTTGGTGCAAACACCTCACCATTTTTTCTCACCCGATCCTTTTGAACGTAATTTAGGTAATTTTCGTGAAACGCCCAATGAAGGCACACTCTTCTATGGGTTGGTTCAAGACGGTAATGACACTTGGAATGCAACATTTTTCTGTGGTTCGTGTGCCATTTTACGTCGTACGGCATTGGATGAAATTGGTGGCATTGCCGTTGAAACGGTTACAGAAGATGCACATACCTCATTACGGTTACACCGTCATGGCTGGAGCTCCGCTTATATTCGCATTCCACAAGCTGCGGGGTTAGCGACAGAATCATTATCCGCACATATAGGTCAACGTATTCGCTGGGCGAGAGGGATGGTGCAAATATTCCGACTTGATAATCCACTCTTTGGTAAAGGTTTGAGCGTACCGCAACGCCTTTGTTACTTAAATGCCATGCTACACTTTTTTTCTGGCATTCCACGGATGATTTTCTTACTCGCACCATTAACATTTCTTATTTTCCATGCCTATATCATTTATGCACCAGCGATGGCGATCGCTCTCTATGTTGTGCCGTATTTGATCCATATTTCACTCGCCAGTGCGAAGTTACAAGGCCCCTATCGCCACTCATTTTGGGGGGAGGTTTATGAAACGATTTTAGCGTGGTACACCACTCGTCCCGTGTTAAGCACCCTTTTCTCTCCTCACAAAGGGACTTTCAATGTGACTGGTAAAGGTGGCGTGATGGAAGAAGGTTTTGTTGATTGGAGAATTAATCGCCCTTATTTACTCTTTCTCAACTTAAACTTGCTAGGCATTTTGTTTGCTTTTTGGCGCATTACAACGGGCGATCCCGATGAAGCATGGGCTGTTGTGATGTGTCTATTATGGGTTTGCTATAACCTTATCTTACTGGGTGTTGCGGTTGCAGTTTCTGTCGAGACAAAGCAACAACGCCGTTTTCCTCGCGTTCGCGTTAAAATCCCTGCCATGTTGCTGTTAAATAATGGCTCGCTATATCGCTGTTATCTCTATGATTTTTCTGATAATAGCTGTGCAATCTTATTACCTGATAATGTCACGCTTTCACTCTCTCAAAATGAAAGCATCACACTATTACTCAGTCAAAATCAGCGTGAACATGCCTTTAAAGCCAATATCTCTCGTATCGATGGACAAATTATTGGATTACAACTCCTTGAAATGACAACGCAAAAAGCTATCGAATTTACTGCATGTACTTTTGAGCGAGCTGATACGTGGGCAGATTGGCAAAATGAACTGCCAACCGACAGACCTTTAAATAGTCTCAAGAACATTATTTTTATCAGCATGCAAGGTTATAACACCTTGTTAAAGCGCGCTCCTTACTTTATTTACACCACTTTTCACTTACTCGGTCTTTTTTTACTGTGGCTTTCATCGTTACTCCCTCAACGCGTTAATGTTTCACAAATATTTCATCAGTCTTGAAGGAAAAACTCCGTTTTTGGGAATTTATTAATAAACAATAAGATCATGGGTAACAATAATGAAAAAACGTTTTCTCATATTTGCCTTATTTATGCTTACTTCTTCTGTTCATGGAGATGAAACGCAAGAAACGCAAACCAATATTTCAGAGCCATCCGTTACAATAACTGAAGCGCTTCCCGAAGTTATGTCTAAAGTAGCGCCTAGAAATACGCAATTACCTACTACAGATGTCACCTATTCGGCTCGTCAGAAGATATTAAAATTTGCAGAGACAGCACCTAGTTATGGCGCGCTCCATTTGACTGGTGTTAATCCTGATGGCTATCTAGAATTTGGCGTACGCAGTGATGAATATGTTTCAAAAGCAACTCTCGATTTAGAATTTACGCCATCTCCATCACTACTTCCTGTGGAATCTCACCTTAATGTCTATTTAAATGATGAGTTAATGGGAGTGATTACCTTAAAACAGGAAGATTTAGGTAAAAAAAACCAAATTACGATACCGATTGATCCTTTATTTATTCAAGATTTTAACCATATAAAACTCTCTTTTATTGGCCATTATCGTGAAATTTGTGAAAACCAAGCAAACACAACACTTTGGTTTGATGTAAGTAAAAACAGTCAACTCAATCTGACCTTTCAATCACTTCGTTTAGGTAATGAGTTAGCGTACTTCCCAGAACCATTTTTTGATAGTCGCGATTTTGGTGAATTAACACTGCCAATGGTCTTCAGCCAGTCACCGAATTTAGTTCAACAAAAAGCAGCGGCGATCCTCTCTTCTTGGTTTGGAACTCAAGTTGATTGGCGTAAGCAAAATTATCCGGTTTTTTATGATATTTTGCCAAATCAACACAGCATTATTTTTGCAACCAATAAACAAAAGCCCGCCTTTTTAAAACAGCATCCCGATGTGAAAGAGCCAACCATCGAAATGCTGACACATCCAACTAATCCTTATATTAAGTTACTTCTCATTATGGGGCGTGATGATAATGATTTGATCACCGCTGTAAACGGAATAGCTCGTGGACAAGTTATCTTCAGAGGAAATATCGTCACGATTAATGAAGTAGAGAAATTGATCCCGCGTGAACCTTATGATGCGCCAAAATGGGTACAGTTAAATAAACCTATCTACTTTAATACACTGCAAGACTATGAAGGTCAGTTGCAATCTCGCGGATTAAGACCCGCTCCTATTACATTAAATATGACATTACCGCCTGATCTATTTATGTTTAATAATACGGGATTACAAATGCAATTGCGTTATCGCTATACTGCCCCTGCATTTCAAGATGACTCTCGTATGTCTATCTCAGTAAACGACCACTTCATTAAAGCTTATCCTCTTGAGAAAGATAAAAAAGATAATCTCGTCATCGCTTATTTACCACTTATTCAAGGCTGGATTGAGCATAAGAATTTATTGAATATTCCCGCAGTAAAACTAGGAGAAAGAAATCAAATTACATTTGCCTTTGATTACACTAACCCAATTCCGGGCGGCTCAGTAGATCATTGTATTACTTATCAACCTGTTCCAAATGCTGTCGCCATTGATGATTTATCTAGTTTTAATTTTACTGGTGATTATCGACACTATATTGCACTACCTGATCTGCGAGTTTATAGCCATGCAGGCTTTCCATTTAGTCGTTATGCGGATCTATCAGAAACCTTGATTTTTGTTAATCCACAACCGTCTCCAACACAATTATCTACCCTATTAATTTCAACAGGAAATATAGGTGCTCAAACAGGTTATCCTGCGCTAAATGTTTCATTAACAGATTCATTGGATGAAGTGCAAAAAAGGGATGTAGATCTACTACTTATTGGAACAATTCCGCCTGCATTCAATAATGATAAACAGATGAACGTACTGATTGATAAAGCACGTAGTGAAATTACTCTACCTTCTCGTGAAATCAGTATCTTTAGCCACACAAGTTATCAACCAAATGATAAACGCCCTGATAGCCGAGTCTCTCTGATCTCAAAGGGATCAATGGGGGCAATTATTGGTTTCCAATCTCCATTCTTTTCACAACGTAGCGTTGTCGCATTATTAGCCGATAGTACACAAGGTTATAAACTGTTAAATGAGGCAATTAGTGACAGCGGTAAACGTGATGCGATGTATGGTTCAGTGGTATTAATTAGAGGATCTGGCGTAAATAGCTTACGTGTGGGTGATACTTATTTCGTCGGTTATTTACCTTGGTGGGAAGAAGTTTGGTATGTGTTTGCCTCTCACCCTATATGGCTTGGTTTAGCGGCAATTATCGGCATTCTTGTTGTCTCTCTTCTTATTTGGCGAGCAATGAAAATAAGAAGCCAACGTCGTTTAGCGACTAAGGACTAAGCTATGTGGCAATTTGGTCACACACATCGCCACTCTGTTATTGCTCTCTTCTTGCTGACAGGCTTTCTGCCTGTCACGCAAGCCAGTGAAGAGACTGCGGAAGCTTTTTTACAAGAGCAAATAAGATTAGGAACATCAACGGGAAATAAAGCTTTAGTGGCTCAATCATTACATCGTTTAGCGTTAATTAAACCTAATGATCCTAATATTTTATTAATGCAAATTCAGCTTGCCACAAAACAGAAAGACAATACAAAAGCACAACAATTATTTAGCCAGTTAGGCGCTCAATTTCCACAATCAGAGCAATATCAGCGTGCAATAAAAACCTTATCACTGACAACAGATGTTAATCGGCAAAAATTACAGCGAGCTCAACTTTATCGTACAGCTGGGCGCTATGATGAGGCGTTAAATTTATACGATGAAATTTATCGCGGAGTACCCCCAGATGAGACTTTAGCATTAGAATATATCCAAGTACTGATGCACTCTTCTCATGATGATAAGATAGATAGACTTAATCATATTTATCACCAATATCCTCAGAATGAGAAAATAGCAAGTCTCTACCAGCAACAATCCACAATAAAATCAGCAGTGACAACAAGCACAGTCAGTACGGTTTCCACGGCAAAACCTAAAACAGATGTTGCTTCATTACCTATTGCAACCTTAAAACAAAAAGTACGACAACAACCTGATAATGCTGATGTTGTAGGGGCTTTGGGTGTACGTTATTCTCGTGAAAATCAACGTGGTGCTGCTATTTTCTATCTGTCTCAAGCACTAAAATTATCACCCAGTCATGATAATAGTGGTCAATGGCAAGCCATGTTGCAAGCAAACCAATATTGGCATCTCCTTTCAAAAGGCGATGAAGCACTATTAAAACAAGATTACCCATTAGCTGAACATTATTTTCGCCAACTCAATAAGTTAGCCCCTTATGAAAGCGAGCCTTATATTGGTTTAGGTAATATTGCAGTTGCACAGCATCAATTAGCGCTTGCTGAAAGCTATTATTTGCAGGCCTTAAAATATCACTCCAACCACTCTGCGACATTACATAGTCTCGCAAAACTTTATCGACAACAGTCACATGATAAAGCGCAACAGTTTATTGATGGTTTAACGCCAAGACAATATAAAAATTTGGCTGAAGATTATGGCTATATTATCTCAGGTATAAGACAAGATTTAGCTGCAGATGATGAACATAAAGAGCGATATCTTAGTGCTATTGAAAAACGTAAAGCGATTGCTAAAGATTATCCTGATGATGTTTGGAATATTTATCACCTTACGGATGATTTACTAATCACCCAACAAGGCTCTGTGGCTGAAGCGTATTTTAATCAACTTAATCGTCGGCTCCCTAATGATCCATCTCGTCTTTATGCCTACGCGCTATATCTCAATAAAACAGAACGAGAAACTCAAGCTCTTGATACATTAAAAACGATCCCTTTATCTCAACGCAGTGAAAGCATGAAAGCGTTAGATAGTCGATTACGTTTTGGTGAAATAGTCGCGCATGCAGAGTCTCTACGCGCCAAAGGACAAGAGCAACACGCTGTTGATTATCTTTTTTCCCATATTCCACCAGAACAAAAAATGCAGATTTATTTGCTATTAGCAAACTGGGCGCAGGAGCGAAATAACCTTGAACAAGCCCTCAGTTATTATCATACCGCTCTAAATCTGGAATCTAATAATGAAACGGCATTACTAGGTGCAACAGAAATTGCCTTAGCACAAGGACAAAAAGCACAGGCAAAATATTATCTTGCAAAAATAGCAACACTTTCACCTAGCCAGTTTAATAACAACGCTATTAGACGCGTCGCCAATGCGGAAAAAGAGGTCGGCAATACAGAAAAAGCACAACACTATTTTGCTTATTTGACACAACAAATTGAAACAGAGCCAGACAGTGCTGATCCTTTAATATTACGCGATATTGCTCGTTTTCATCGTGATGAACAACATCGTCAACAAGCACACTATTATTACCAACACGCTATGCTCAAGGATGGAATAGCAGATAGGTTGCCAAAAGATAATATTGAATACACCAGATTAATGCGCAATAACGAGAACGACAATTGGCTATCTCGAAGTCTACGAGCTGATGCTCACTCTCTCTATCGTCAACAAGAGTGGCGTTTTACTCTTGAACATGATTATTGGGGTTCTAATGGTAGCGAAGGCTATTCCAAACTACGCGCCCACACGACGATGTTACAACTCGATCACCCTGTTTATAATGGCCGTTTCTTCTGGCGAGCAGACTTAGTTAATCTTAATAGTGGCAAGCTGGGTACATCACCTTATGATGCTAAATTTGGGACTTGTTATCGCACAGGATGTTTTCCGCTAGAACAAAAATCCTTTGGTGTTAGCCCTGCAATTGGCTGGGAAAATGGTCAATGGCAATGGGATCTTGGTACAACTCCACTGGGTTTTGAAGTAACTGATTGGGTTGGTAAAATCGCCTATAGCCATGATCTTTTTAATGTGGGCTGGACACTTGATGCTCACCGCCGCCCGGTTAATAGCTCTTTGCTGGCTTTTGGTGGTCAACGAGATATTTGGACAAATCAAATATGGGGCGGTGTTAGAAGAACTGGCGTTCGTTTAAGCGGAAGCTATGACTTAGGTGGAAAAGACGGTTATTGGGGCGAAATTTCTATTGATAAATTGACGGGTAAGAATGTGGAAGATAATAGCAGTGTTCGAGGTATGGGAGGCTATTATTATAAACTTATCAATGAAAATAACCGTCGCGTATCTATCGGATTAAATACTATGCTTTGGCATTATGATAAGGACTTAAGTGGATACACTTTAGGTCAAGGTGGTTATTATAGTCCTCAAAAATATGTCTCTTTAGGGCTCCCCATTAATTATCGTGAACGTACTGAAAATTGGTCTTGGGAATTATCAGGTTCCGTGTCTTGGTCTTACTCTCAAACAGATGACAGAAAACGCTATCCTTTACAATATCTCATTTCTCCCGATAAATTTAATCGCTATATGAATGGACTTAGCCCTGAAGATCGAGAAGATATGATGAGGCTTTATTATCAAGAGCATGATGCTATTGATGAAGGAGGTTCCAGCAATGGTTTTGGTTATACCGCAAGAGCATTAGTTGAACATCGCATAACACCACATTGGTTTATTGGTGCAGCTATCGATATTCAACAAGCAAAAAACTATACCCCAAGCCATGCATTAATGTACTTACGTTATTCATTTGATGGCTGGAATGGTGATTTAGATTTACCACCAAATCCTCTTATTCCTTATGCTGATTTTAAATAATATTCAATGCATTAAATACACAAACGGGAAGCACTAGCTTCCCGTTTAACATTTTCGCTGAAATAGTGATAACAAGTTGCCATTATTACGCTTTACGAAAAAATCCAACAAGCAACCAACCGACAATCATGGCAAGGACAAATAAAATGCCTTGATAAAACCCCGCACCTGCTAATACCAAACCCGGACCAGGACAAATTCCAGCTAATCCCCAGCCAAGACCGAATAATACACTACCTAGCACTAAGGGTTTATCAATCACTTTATTGGTCGGGATATTTAAAGGACATGCTAATACACTTTGCTGCCTACGGTGCGTTAATTGGTAACCTATCACACTGACAGTCAGCCCTGCTCCCATAATTATCAATAAAGAGGGATCCCAGTTTCCGGTAATATCCAGAAAACCTAGAATTTTTTGTGGATTGCTCATTCCACCAACAATCAATCCTGCACTGAATAGAAGACCACAAAGAAAAGCAACAAACTTAGTCATTCTCTTAGCCTCCTATCACATGGCGCTGAATATAAACAGTAATAAATGCAGTCACCATAAAGACTAAAACGGCTACCATCGAGCGACGCGATAATCTCGCTAATCCACAAATACCATGCCCGCTAGTGCAACCATTGCCTAAACGTGTGCCGGCACCCACTAGTACTCCAGCAATAATTAACATCCAAGGTGAGGCTTCAATCACAGGTGATAAAGGTTTATCAAAAAAATAAAACAGTGTGGGGGCGATTAACATGCCAAGTAAAAAAGCCCAACGCCAACCATTTCCCTGCTGTTTCTTTGATAAAACACCCCCTAAAATACCGCTTATTCCTGCAATACGGCCATTAAATAACAGTAAAATGGCGGCCGCGGCACCTATCATAAGTCCACCAATTGCCGCACTTAAAGGCGTAAAGTGAACCCAATCTATATTCATAAATTAACCTGCTATAGGGCAATAAAGCTGATAAAGCGTATTGAGTAGCACGAGAACTTTTTCATCAGCAATAGAATAAAAGATACGTTTTCCATCACGACGAGTATTCACTAACCCTTCATTACGCAAAACGGTTAGTTGTTGAGAAAGAGTAGGTTGACGAATACCTAAACTCTCTTCTAATTCACTCACACTTTTTTCGCCCTGACTTAGTTGACACAATAATAAAAGGCGATCGCCATTTCCTAGCGTCTTAAGCATACTGGACGCTTCATGAGCCGCCAATTTCATTGCATCTAATAAATCAGGTTGAACTCGTTGTGTCATGGTAAACTCCATAATCAATATACTTTTTAATAATATGTTAATTTATATATTGTGCAAGTTTTCTTTTTATTGCGTGTTTGTATAAGGCACTATATGCTCTGTAACATGAAAACGGTAAGAGTCCCCATAGCCTTAGTGCAAAGCGTTATGCAAACACTGCGTGAAAAATTGCAGCAGGCTAATCTTTATCTAAATACAAATTACCCAGAACCTAGTCTACATTATAATCAGAGAGGAACGATTGCAGGCAGTGCCTATTATGCAAATTGGGAAATCCGTATTAATCCTACATTATTGATTGAAAATAAAAAGAATTTTATTGAAGAAGTTATTCCTCATGAATTAGCGCATTTATTAGTTAATCGCCATTTTGGTCGTGTAGCCCCTCATGGAAAAGAGTGGAAATGGATGATGGAAACAGTCTTACAAGTTTCAGCTAAACGAACCCATCATTTTGATATCAGCACGGTTAAAGCTAAAACGTATCCTTATGCTTGCCAATGTGAAGAGAAACATCAGCTCACTATTCGTCGTCATAACAAAGTATTACGCGGAGAAACACAATACCGTTGCCGGCATTGTCAGGCGATATTGAAATTTATAGAAAATTAAAACAAATAGATAAAAATAAAGCCGATACGTAGGTTTACTCGCATCGGCTTTATCTTAAGAATAAATATATGAGATTGTCTTAAGCAAACTCACTCATCACATGAGATGCGATTTCAAAGTAAATAATAAGACCAGTACCATCAATTAACGTCGCGATAAACGGAGCTGAAACAACCGCAGGATCAATACCTAAACGTTTTAATACCATTGGAATAACAGACGAAACAATCGCACTCCAAACTGTAATTGAAATAAGCGTTAAGCCCACAACAATCATCACTTCCATACCCACACCTAAAAACCAAGCACGCACAAAACCGGCAATACCCATAGTCAGTGCAACCATTATGGATGTGGTTATCTCTTTTCTTAATACAGACCAAATATTACGCAGACTGACTTCCCCTAATGCCATCGCACGTACTAATGTTGAAGTGATCTGTGTTCCACTATTTCCGCCTGTACCAATCAACAATGGAATAAAGAAGGCTAATGAAATTGCAGCTTCTAGCCTATCTTCAAAGGCATGCAATACGGTACTGGTATACGCTTCTGCCACAAACAGCATCAACAACCACACAACACGCTTGCGCCATAATGTTACTGGGCTGGTTTCTAAATAGGGTTGCTCTAAAGGTGAAGTTGCCCCTTGCATTTGTGCATCAAGTGTATTCTCATCTTCAATTAATTCAGCAATATCTTGAGGACGTAAAACACCGACTAATTTTCCAAAATGCATCACGGGTACACTGTCTAAACCGCTATGGCTAATCAGTTGATACACATCATGTCGATTCTGTTCTGGTGAGACAGAGAAAAAAGTTTGACGCATCACATCTGACACAAACAGCTCATTAGCAGCGGTTAATAATGATTTAACGGGCAAAATCCCATTTAGATAATTATCTTTATCCACAACATATAAATAGGTTGGAATTAATTCATCTTTTAAATCATTAACCAATTGAGCTTTTACATATTCAATAGAATCAGCGATAGAAACCGCAATATAAGATTGACTCATATAAGCACTAACAGTTGCATCATCTTTTAAACGATTGTATTGGTCTTGCGTTGAGTTGTTTTGTGGTGTGTTTAAGGATGCATCTGCAACTAATACAGCATCCATTTTGTTTTGAGTATTGAATTTCATTTTGTGGTTCCCTATTACTGTTTGTGTTTAGCAAATCAGTTCTCCATAGGGGCGAAACCAGAAGCGAGAATGCAAAAGCTATCTACACGTCTCGGTTTTAGCACTATACAACGTATCCGATGAATACAGGAAGTTACATGGGGATATACCTTCGGTCGATATATCCTGTCCTAATCTTGGGCGTCTCTCGACGTCGTCAGATCAGTAACCTATGTTTGTATAGGAGCCTCGCCTAACGAGATACTGCACTTTTCTTGCGAATGCGGCGCGCATTATAACCACTCACAATATAATGAAAAGCACGATAACGATTTTGTTTAAGTTCTATTGAAAAATAGCTCGCAATATTTATCACACAAATTAAATAATATAATTTCATTCAAAACTAATATATAAAAAAGAGATGATGCTTTCCTACAAAAGCTAAAATCGTATAGTAAAAGATAATCTGTATATTAATTGATTATTTAAATGCTAATTTTTGACCTCTTATTTCTTCTGCTTGCAAAAATATCTCTTTTACCGTTTTACCATCTAATGATTGGCACATTTTACGAGTAATAATATCCGAATTTTTATGACGCCCCGCGCTCACTAAATCATTAAAATTAATATCATTAAGGATAGCTAACTCTATTGCTTCATCAAAACGCGCTTGTTCATCAAGGGGAAGTGAATTGCGCATTTCAACAATTGAGATACGTAGCGACTCTACATTAGAGCCATCAAGGGTTTGTTGAGGTTTTTCACAACCAGATAACATGACACTAAATAAACAAATAACTAACAATTTTTTCATATATCCCCCCTTACCCAATCAATAGTTTAAATAATAGCAGAATGTTTATAAGGAAACTCCCACTAACTAAAATATATTTTTAATTAGTCATCGTTGCCAATATTTTTATTATTCTGAATAAATAAAAACCGTCTTTAATTTAAAATAAAGAGAAGTATTTTCCAGATTATTCGTTTTTTTAATGGGAAGAATAGACATAAAAAACCCTGTTAATAAATTAACAGGGTAAAAAAACAGGAAATTAGCAGGAAATACTTAATAGAAAAAAGAGGTTAAGCGAGCTCAACATCGCCTTTTAAACGACAGCTACATGCTAAGACATAACCTTGAGCTATCTCTTCAGCTGTTAATGTACTGGTACTGCTAACATCATAATCACCACTCACAATACGAGTTTTACAACTACCGCAAACCCCTGAACGACAAGCAGCAAAGACAGGAACTTTATTTTCTTCCATAGCTGATAATAAAGTCACCCCAACAGGAACTTTAATTTTTGATAATGGATGGCGAATAGTCATGGTTAATTGTTCGTTTTCATCGACACAAACAGGCTCATCGCCAAAACGTTCCATAAAGATATTCTCAGCAGGTACCCCAAGATTTCTTGCAAAACGTCTAGTGTCTTCCATATAACTATTTGGACCACAGCACATAACTGTACGACTCGCAATATCAGGTACTAATGCTGCTAATTTTTCTTGAGAAATACGTCCACTAAATATCCCTTTATTATCAGGTAACTTAGGCATCATGATAAAATTAAGGTTGTATGGATATGCATTTGCTAATTCAATCCACTCTTTCTCAAAAATAAACTGGCTTTTCTCACGAATATTAAAAATAACCGTAATATCTGCTTTAGATTGATTATTTAACAACCAGCGAGTCATCGACATAACAGGTGTCACACCACATCCAGCTGCTAACATTAAATAGCGCTCGCCCTCTTTACCCGCGCAAGTAAATTCCCCCTGAGCATCAGATAACCACAGATAATCACCCGGTTTTACTTGTGAAGTTAACCAATTTGAACCGACACCATTTTCTAAACGGCGAACGGTTAAAGTAATAAATGGGCTTAATCCTGGAGAAGATGAAATAGTATAAGCACGCATTATTTCATCACTATTATTGATACTAACCAGTGCAAATTGACCCGGTTTATAAGAATAAAAGTCATGATTAATTAAGTTTAATGTCCACACTTCAGGTGTTTCCTGATTAATAGAGTGGACTTGCATACGATTAGGACAAAGAGAAGTAGGCATCGTCATGGATATTGAACCCTCACCGAAGCCCTTAGGCTTCGGTAATGATAATGAATTTAAAACATTAAGCAGAAAGAATATCTTTAAGATCTTGTTCTGGTGTAGTAATAGAGCGCATACCAAATTTCTCATTTAGCACCGCCAGCAAATTATCAGTTAAGAACGCTGGTGCTGTTGGGCCGGTATAAATGTTTTTCACGCCTAATGAAAGCAGAGTCAATAAGATAACAATCGCTTTTTGCTCGAACCAAGAGAGAATTAAAGACAATGGTAAGTCATTAACCCCACAACCTAATTTCTCAGCAAGGTTAACCGCTAGCATAATCGCTGAATAAGCATCGTTACACTGACCCACATCAAGTAAGCGTGGTAAGCCTTCTAAAGTACCGAAATCCAGTTTATTGAAACGGTATTTTCCACACGCTAAGGTCATAATTAAACAGTCTTGTGGAATTTCTCTTGCAAGGTCGGTGTAGTAACTACGTTCACCACGGCTACCATCACAACCTCCCACTAAGAAAACATGACGCAATTTTTTTTGTGAAACTAAATCAATCACAGTATCAGCAGCATTTAGTAGTGTTTCACGACCGAAACCAACGGTAATTAAATGCTCAATTTCGTTGTATGGGAAACCTTCTAATGATTGTGCTTGTTCAATCATTTCAGAGAAATCATCACCCGTAATATGTTTTACACCCGGCCAACCAACAATACTACGCGTCCAAATACGATCACCATAATTGCCTACATTCGGATCAATAATACAGTTTGAAGTCATTAATACAGGGCCAGGAAATTTTGCAAACTCAATTTGCTGATTCTGCCAACCACTTCCATAATTACCCACTAAATGTTTGTATTTTTTCAGTTCTGGATAACCATGAGCCGGTAACATTTCGCCATGAGTATAAACGTTGATCCCTTTGCCTTCTGTTTGCTCAAGTAACATTTGCAGATCTTTCAGGTCATGACCTGAAATTAAAATAGCTTTACCTGCAACAGGACGCACGTTAACACTCACTGGTATAGGATTGCCGTAAGCTTGAGTTTCACCTTTATCAAGAATAGCCATAATGCGGAAATTCATTTGACCAATACCCATCGCATTTTCTAGCAACTCATTCATATCAGAAGGATCCGTCCCTAACCACGCCATATAACGGTGATATTCTGCATAAATTTCATTGTCATACTGACCTAAAACATGCGCGTGCTCCATATATGCAGCAGCCCCTTTTAAGCCATACAGGCACAGCATACGTAATCCATGAAGATCGTCACCAATTTGTGCTTTATCTGCATTTAAAGCAAAAAGTTGAGCTTGTTTTTGTAAGCTGTCTAAATCGTTACCCGCTAATTGGATTTCAGCTCTTGGATTAGTGACTTGAATTGCTGCATTTTTCGCTAAAGTACGAGATTTCAAACTTTCACGGAAATAGATAGCTTCTTTCGCATAGCCAACAATACGCTCAGAATCAAAATTGACATTAGTTAACGTAGAGAAAAAAGCACGAGGAGCAAAGCTATCTACATCATGATCAATAATACCAACGCTACGCGCTGCTAGAGCCCACGCTGAAAGCCCTTCTAATACTGCAACGAGTAAATCTTGAAGATCAGAAGTTTCTGCTGTTTTACCACACATACCTTGCGCATAGGCACAGCCATTACCTACAGGTGTTTTCATTGTTTGTTCACATTGCACACAATACATATCGTATTCCTTCTAATAAGAGATAACGCTTTATTTTTATAAGTTGCATTCTATATGCAACATAAGAATACGCTATTTATATAAGAGAGAAAGTGCAATATTGAACAATTTAAATGTTATTTGATCTAACGCAATTTCCTAGCCAATCTTTTCATATCTCCTTTTTTATCCTTTGATTTTGCTTTAAGCCTCAAAAATTTTCTAAAAAAGAAAACGTTATTTCATTACGCTGATGATGACTAAATCAGAAAAAATATTTAAGGGTAATTAATGCGTGTTTTTTGTTTAATCATATAAAGAGTGAGAGATGAAGCGATTAAGTTTATTCATTTCTATTAAATCAGTAATACTCATTACTATTTTTTATAGTTAATATCACCTATTGCACCAATAGCTAATCAAATTACTTCAATTGATATATGTTATTAGCAAGAGTATTACGAAATGAAACTATAAATCCGAATGATACTCACCCCTACATTGGAGATTAAAAATGATTAAATTAAATAATGTTCCATCAGAATTTCGCCCTCTAGAAAGCTACAAAATGCTAATTGGAGGAGAATGGGTATCTAGCACATCTCAAAAAACAACGAAAACCTATAGCCCAGCTACTGGTGAATTATTAAGTGAATACCAATCTGGTAGTGCTGAAGATGTTGAACGCGCAGTGAGTGCTGCACGTAATGCATTCAAAACATGGAGTAAAACGTCACCTGCTGAGCGCCAAACCCTTTTATTAAAAATTGCAGATCGCTTAGAACAAGAACAAGAACGCTTCGCTTGGATTGAATCGCTCGATAACGGAAAACCACTCAATGAGTCGAAAAACATAGATTTACCCGCCTCTATTGACCATTTTCGATATTTTGCAGGCGTGATACGCTCTCATACCGATGAAAGTGCCGTCCTAGACGAAAATACCATTAGCCTTGTTATTCGCGAACCTATTGGTGTTGTTGGTCAAATTATTCCATGGAACTTCCCTTTGTTAATGGCAGCATGGAAATTGGCTCCTGCGATTGCAGCTGGTGATACTGTGGTTATTAATCCAGCAACCTTGACTTCCCTTTCATTATTAGAGCTAGGTCGTATTTTAAATGAAATATTACCAGCTGGTGTGGTTAATATTGTTACGGGGCGCGGATCTGTTGTCGGACAAGCTATTTTAGAACACGAAGATATTGATAAACTTGCGTTTACAGGTTCTACCAATGTCGGTTATACCGTAGCCGAAGCTGCTGCGAAAAAAATGGTTCCTGCAACATTGGAATTAGGCGGCAAATCAGCCAATATCGTGTTCCCTGATGCAAACATGAAAAAAGCAGTCAAATATTCAGCATTAGCAATATTGATGAACCAAGGACAAGCTTGTGAATCAGGTTCACGTTTGTTCTTACATAAAGATATTCATGATGAATTTTTGAAAGCATTAAAAACTGAATTTGAGAGTATTCGTGTCGGTGACCCACTTGATCCAAATACGCAAATGGGTACACAAGTTAGTCAAGATCAAATGGATACCATCCTAGGCTACGTTGAACTCGCGAAAAAAGAAGGCGCAACTGTTTTAACCGGTGGTGAGCGTATTACTGGTGAAGGTTATGATGACGGATTCTTTGTTCGTCCTACTATCATCATCAACGCAACAAACCAAATGCGTGTAGCCCGAGAAGAAATTTTTGGACCTGTATTGTGTGTTATTCCATTCGATAATGAAGATGAAGTGATCGAAATGGCAAATGACTCTGAATATGGCCTTGGTGGTGGTGTTTGGACTCAAGATATTAACCGAGCCTTACGTGTTGCAAAAGCAGTAAGAACCGGTCGTATGTGGGTTAATACTTATCACGAACTCCCTGCACATGCACCATTTGGGGGTTACAAGAAGTCAGGTTTAGGGCGTGAAACACATAAAATGATGTTAGATGCTTATAGCCAAGTGAAAAATATCTTCATCAGTATGAAAGAATAACATTTTCTCTCTTTTCTAAATTCTTATAAATATAATATCTATACTCATCTCTTCGCCTTCTCCCCAGAAGGCTTTTTATTGTCTGTAATTTCTCACACCTCAAGTTATTGCCATAAAAAAACCGCATACTTATCACTATAAAGCATGCGGTTTTATATTATATTGTTATCCAATAAGTAAGAACCAGTTACTCTGCTTCGGCTTCTTTTTTACTCACTGAGTGAATTTCTTTATCCAATTCAATATTATCAGCGTTAACATCTTTTATATGATCTCTTGTTAAGCGATAAACAACAGGGCTTAATAAAGCTAATGCGATTAAGTTAGGAATAGCCATCATTGCATTGAGAGTATCGGCTAACAGCCACACAAACTCTAACGATTGTGTGGCACCAACTGGTAACGCAATTAACCATGCAATCCGAAATGGTGTAATCGCTTTGGGTCCAAAAAGATATTGCACACATTTTTCACCGTAAAAACTCCAGCCTAAAATCGTGGTAAATGCAAAAATAGCCAATGCAATTGCCACAATATAGTTGCCTCCAGGAATAGCGATAGAGAATGATGCAGCGGTTAATGTTGCTCCACTTTGTCCTGTTAGCCATTGTCCTGTAATAACAATAGTTAATCCTGTAACAGAGCAGACGATGATGGTATCAATAAATGTCCCCAACATCGCAATCAAACCTTGGCGAACAGGGTTTTGTGTTTTTGCTGTCGCATGGGCTATAGGCGCACTACCCAATCCCGCTTCATTTGAGAAAACACCACGCGCGACACCAAAACGGATCGCAGCCCAAACAGCTGCACCAGCAAAACCACCTTGAGCAGCAACAGGTGTAAACGCAGATTTAACAATAAGGACAATAGCATCAGGTATCGCTGTTACATTCATTGCTAAAACAACAATACCCGCACCAAAATAGCCAACGGTCATAATAGGGACTAATTTACCAGCAACATCAGCAATACGCTTAATGCCTCCAATAAGTACGGCACCCACCAAAACAACGAGCACAATAGCGGTGATGGTCGTCGAAATACCAAAGTTACTTTCCAGCACATCAGCCACAGAGTTTGCTTGTACTGTATTACCTATACCAAACCCCGCAAAACTACCAAAAACAGCAAAAACAGTGCCTAGCCAAACCCAATTTTTGCCTAAGCCATTTTTGATATAATACATTGGCCCACCAACATAGTTTCCATATTTATCAACTTCACGGAAACGTACAGCAAGCACGGCTTCTGAATATTTGGTTGCCATTCCCACTAATGCGGTCATCCACATCCAGAACAATGCACCTGGCCCCCCCAAGACAACAGCCGTTGCAACACCAGCAATATTACCGGTTCCGATAGTGGCAGATAATGCAGTCATCAATGCATTAAATGGCGATATTTGTCCTTCACCTCTTTTATCATTTTTTTCAAATAAAAGCTTAAACCCTGTACCCAATTTTCTAATCGGTAAAAAGCCAAGTCGAAGCTGCATAAAAAGGCCGATACCGAGAATACCGACAAGCATCGGAACTCCCCATACCACGCCATTTATAGCGCTTAATATATTTGTGATGAAATCCATAATTTACCCTTTCTCGTCCAAATGTTATCTAAATATGTATTTTTTGTTATCAAATACACTAAAGATGAAAAAGAGAAAATATGCTAGAAAAAAAAACGACTAATTCTAAAATTGGCTTAGTTATGTGAGAAATATCACTTCATTATTAAATTACGCTATCATTAGGTTCATCGTTACAATACTTCAATCAAAGTTATGCATAATCATAAATCAGCACAAAGTGCCCAAAATGAACGACGTTTTAATCTGTTCAGAAAAACGCAAGAAACTAATCTTGCTCCACTCAAGATCCTACTATTATCCGCTGTAGTCGGCTCTCTAGCTGGATTAGTGGGTGTTTTATTTGAAAAAAGCGTTAGTTGGGTGATTCATTTTCGACAAGAAGAATTTATTAAAACCTTGACTAATCCTTATATTCTAGCAATCTGTACCTTTCTTTTTTCCTCTGTTTTGGCAATGTTGGGATATTATTTAGTTAAGAAATTCTCGCCTGAATCAGGGGGATCAGGAATACCTGAAATTGAAGGTGCCATGATAGATATTCGCCCTGTTCGTTGGTGGCGAGTATTACCTATAAAATTTATTGCCAGTATTGGAACTTTAGGTTCTGGTATGGTACTAGGACGAGAAGGTCCAACAGTTCAATTAGGCGCCAATATCGGTCAGCTAGTAAATGATATTTCTCGAGTAAAAGATAAAGAGTCGAGTCATACACTATTAGCTACGGGAGCTGCAGCAGGATTAACCGCAGCTTTTAATGCACCTCTGGCTGGTATTTTATTTATTATTGAGGAAATGCGGCCTCAGTTTAAATACAGTCTTATTTCAATTAAAGCGGTTTTTATTGGCGTTATTATGTCTTGCATTGTTTTTCGCCTATTTAATGGTGAAGGCGGTGTTATTCATATTGGTAAATTTTCATCCGCACCACTAAATACACTCTGGTTGTATTTAGTGTTAGGTATGTTATTTGGTATTATTGGCGTACTCTTCAGTAAATTACTTTTCTATGTCCAAACCCAATTTCAACATTTCTATCAAGATAAAACATCACGCTTTGTTTTAACCGGTGGCATCATCGGAGGGATTTGTGGCTTATTAGCATTAATTATTCCTGAAATAACAGGCGGTGGATTTAGTATTATTCCTGCACTCAGTACGGGGCAATATTCCCTTATTGCGTTATTACTTTTCTTTATTTTACGAACCATCACATCTATTATCAGTTTTGCCTCTGGTGCTCCTGGCGGCATATTCGCCCCCACTCTAGCATTAGGTACACTATTTGGTAGTGCATTCGGATTAACTGCAACCTTGCTTTTTCCTGATTATCAAATTCAAATTGGTACGTTTGCTATCGCAGGAATGGGCGCTTTATTTGCCGCAACGGTAAGAGCGCCTCTAACGGGGATCGTCCTCGTATTAGAAATGACGGATAATTATCAGCTGATCCTGCCGATGATTATCACCTGTTTAGGTGCAACTATGTTGGCGCAACTATTGGGTGGTCGCCCTATCTATACGGTTTTATTAGAGCGGATATTGCAAAAATCTGAGGAAAAAGAGCAATCAGGCCAAGTCTCTGACCTTAAAAGTGATAAATCACCACAACAATAAAGCTCACTAGGTCAGATAAAAAATACCCCAATTATTTGGGGTATTTAGAAGAGACGATAGTTTTTAACTATTTTTTACGTGCGATTAAAGTAGCAAAATTTAAGGCGATACGATTACCATTTGCATCTGTTTTATGTAAATGCCCAGGATCTTCATTATATTTAATCAATTCCCAGTCTTTATAATGATCAGCTAATTCATTTGGACGTAAAAAAGTTTTAAATGGGATCTCAGTTGGATCACTATTCGGCGTTTCAACAGGGCAAACAATCACATTAATACCATTAGAATTGGTACATTCCTGCATATTTTTAATAATACTTTCAATTCGTTCCCGTTGGCAGAACATCAATACAACGGTTGAAAGAATAATATCGTATTTCTCAGTAAGTGAAGCGTCATTAATATCATATAAGCCACTTTTTACTGACAATCCTGTTTTGGTTTTAACTGTTTCAATCGCATCAATATGTGAAGGATTAATATCTAATGCTGTCACATCATAACCCAGAGACGCTAAATAGAAGCTGTTTCGACCACGACCGGCACCTAAATCTAACACCTTACAAGGCTGGGTAAACGTTGCCATATAGCGTACTTCAGAATGTGGTAATGATAAGTCATTTTCTTTAAACAGCTTATCTTCTGGGGCACATAAAAAAGAGAGCTGACAACGGATATCATCACTTGTTTTATCTATTTTATGCCACTGTTGAGGTTGAATTAAAGGTGGCTGATTTTTAGTATCACACTCAACTGAAATTTGAGACCCATCATCATTAAAAACAACAAATGTCATATTACCTTGCAGTACCCTCATTTGGGCGTAAGTGCCTTCTTTTGTATTGTGACGTTCTAATAACGCTAAAGGAATGGATGTGCGAGTCCACTCTGGCATTGTTTTATAATTGACAAGTTCCATCATTCAACCTCACTTAAGATGTATTTTAAATACATCTTATTGCAATCACGATCTTTCGTAAAGAAGGTTTTATCAAGATCATGATTTTAAATATTTGTTTAACAGCAAATTAGTCACATCTGAGGAAGAAATAGATTCACCACACAAAACTTTCATCATAATTTCTTTACCTAATGATGCTAAAGAAAACAACATATCTGGGCGTAACCGGCTGATTTTATCTCTATTTTCATCTTGATTAATAATAGTGATTAATTTGGCATTAACATTAGAACATTCTTGGATAGTCAATAAAATAAAGGTATTTTCTGCATCACTTTCAGATAAAGTCACAACCCAACTCGCTTTCGCAATATTAGCAGATAGCAATGTTTTAAGATTAGTAGGATCACCTTCAATAATATTGGCTTGTGCATCATAAGAGGTTCTACTTTTATCGGCACAAATTGCAATCACAGGTTTCCCTTGTTCTCTTAGCCCTTTTTCTAATTGAGAAGCCAATGCTGATGAACCAATAATAATAAAATGATTATGCATTTTAGCGATCCTTTTCTTAACAATATCGCGAGTACCACGCGCAAGAAACCCCATGACATACACTATGGAAGTAGTAAAAACAGTTATTCCCAAGATAACGACGGTGAGAGTAAAAATACGTGCATTCGTACTAATTGGCACAATATCGCCAAATCCTAGTGTCGTCATACAAACAATAGAAAAATAGAATGCATCCATTAATGTTGTAATATGTGGCTTAAATTCATCGCCAATATAAAGACTTCCCAGCATTGAGAATAACAGTAAAGAAAGAGTGCAAATAAAAGCAACAAAGCCTGCACTAGTTAAACTATGATGTGGAAATGCACGCCAGCTTATTAACAACCCAATCGCTAAAATAAAAGAAAAATAGGATTGAAAGTCCATTTGCTGATAAACAGCGACATCTAGAAAAACAATGGTGGCTAATAAAATCAAAGAGACACACCATGCAATTCTGGCACCAAGATACATAAATATTGAAAGCAAAATTAATGCACAACCTAACATTACCTTTGGTATATCGAGTAGTTTTAATACACCTAAGGATTTTAGCCACGCTGAAAAACCATGGATTTCCCAATCCAGATAAATACCACGAGAGAGCAAAATGGAGTAAATAATAAAAATACCATTTAAGGTAAGTAATAAAGACATCATTTTTCTTGTCACTTTAGATGTCTCTATCACATTTAATATTGCGGATAATTTCATATGAGATATTGTGAATACTCGGCTAGTTATTTAAAGGTATATTATCTAATCCTTGAAACTTAAAAGGCTCTGCAGGTTTAAAATGACTCGTAGCATCTGCTGAATAAATTATCGATTGCTCTTCACCTAATGCTAATGTCATTACTTTCCCACTCTCTTTTGAAAAATCAATTTCCTTTAAATTAACCCAAAAGGTATTCGGCGATAATGCTGATTCGAAAAAATATAATTGGTTTTTGTGGTCAGCCACCGTTCTCCAGCGTGTGGATGAAATTTCAGGTGATTCAGCCGTACTTAATCCATAAGGCACAGATACATTTCTGATCACACCAAATACGCTAGCGAGTGATTTTTTACTCGATTGCGCTTTAGGAATGGAATTCACATAAAAAGAAGCTCGGGTAAAACGATCTGAAGCACGATTAGTCCCCGGTAACATCACGGTTCCACCAATTTGTTGCCAATAACTATTCAACGCTAACTGTTCTGAAAAAATAGGGGAATTTGTCATCACTTGATACTCTTTACTGTGATGAATAACTTGCTTTCCATCTATATATTCAATAATAGCGCTATCTCCCGTTGCATCTGAAAGCGAAAGATGTAGTGTAGCCATTCTATCTTGCCCAGGAACTTTATCCGTCAATACAATAAAAGGCTCGCTCTCTAATGCATTCACGGCTTCTTCGACCGAAGCAAAATTATCTAGCACGTACTGTGCCCATGCAGAAATTGAAATAGCCGGTTTCTCTTTGGTATATGCTGGATAATTGGACTCCGCCAACCACAATAAATTAGCCACTAAACCTTTTTCATTCATACCATCTGTCGTAGAAATATCATAGCCAGATGCAATTACACTTCCATATTTAGATGTCCATTTTATCGAGTTATCACCGGCTTCTCCTGAACGCTGCATTCCCTGTGGAAATATCCATAAATTTGTTCCTATGTCATATTTCCAGTCCATTGAGCGAGCCGTAATAATTTGATTATTGTCTCCTAAATAAACAAGTCGAGTACATGCATCAGCATCTGTAATGCCTACAGTGAAAAGACCAGATACAAGTAGAGTACCCAAAAAAGTATGACGTAATTTTTTCATTATGACTCTTTCCCGTTAAATAAATAGATGGTTTCTTTATCATGGCCTATCTTTACACTAACTAAAAAATCGATAAAGCCTCAGAATAAATATTAGTCCTATCAAAAAATAAAAATTATTACTTAAGTATAAGGTCATTCATCATAATTGTGCATAAAAAAACCGATACGTTAAGGTATCGGTTTATAAATGGTCTAGGCAATAAGAGGGTTTATTACCTTACAAAAAGCATTTAATTACGCCTTCTTTACACCTTCAACAGAGATAATTAACTCTGCTTCTTGTGATTTTGGTCCTAAGTCTGATTTAAAATTAAACTCTTTCAGATTCACTTTCCCCGTTGCTTCAAAACCAGCACGGTAACCTTTCCAAGGATCAGTACCTTCACCAATTAATTTTGCATTTAATGAAACAGGCTTCGTCACACCATTTAATGTTAAATCACCTGTAACAACATAGTTTTCGCCATCACGAGTAACTTTGGTTGAAACAAATCGTGCTTCAGGATATTTACTTGTATTAAAGAAATCAGCACTACGTAAGTGCTTATCGCGTTCTGCGTGATTAGTATCTAAACTTCCGGTTTTAATCACGACATCAACTTTGTCTTTTGATGGATCTTCTTTATCGTAGCTAAATGTACCATCAAAATCTTTAAAAGTGCCATATAACCAGCTATAGCCTAAATGTTGAATACGAAACTGTACAAATGCATGCTGGCCTTGTTTATCAATAGCATAATCTGCTGCTAAAGCAGTACTTGCATTAAATAACAACACACCTGCTGTTAAACCTAATAAAGCTTTCTTAAACATTGTTATCTCCATAATTTAGTTTTATAAGTTTAATAATTATTTAGTCCGCATTCCTAGCATGCGTTTTAACGTAACATCTTTATCAATAAAATGATGTTTTAAAGCACCAGCAGCATGTAATAGCGATAATAAAACCACTGCCCAGGCTAAATAAAGATGAATATCACCAGCTATATCTGCTTGTTCAGCTTCCCCAGTAAAAATGGCAGGTACAGAAAACCAATCAAATACAGATATAGCTTGTCCATCAGCGGTCGAAATTAAATAACCGCTAATCAGAATAGAAAATAAGATTAAATATAAAAGCATATGTACAATATGAGCACTAATACGTGTCAGTTTGCTGTAACTTGATAAAGCTTTTGGAGGTGGAGAGATCCAACGCCATATCACTCGCACTATCAAAACAATAAATAAAAGAATACCAATGCTCTTATGTATTTCAGGTGCGGAATGGTACCAACTATCATAATACCCTAACGTCACCATCCAAAGCCCTAAAGCAAACATACCATAGACAGCAAGCGCCATCCCCCAGTGTAAAAGGAGTGACAAGTGTCCATAGCGAGACGCATTATTTCGCCATTGCATAATAAAAATCCAATAGTTTCTAATTCATTAAAATAATGTTGTATAGTCTAGTATATTGAGAGTAAATTGTTAGTCCATAGTTCAACAAATAATTTGCTTATCATTATCAATAATAATCAATAAGTAATGAGCTCTTATTAGTCACTCTGTTGATTATCTAATCAGTGACATAGTTGAAATTTTTTTTCAAAATAAGATAGCTATATTGATGGGTATTTATATACATAATAAATATAGGGATAAAATAATAATTGAAATAAGATTAATACAACATTTGCCTAACTATAAAAACAATTGTTCACCTCACTTATCCTAAATTAGAACTTATTAAGCAAAATACAATAATAATTAGAGGGATCGTAAAAAAAACGGATAACCAGCGCATTTCACGTATAACGCCAAAAATAATACCAACAATACAAACAAAAAATATAACTGGCATCATTTCTGAGTAATGATCATGACAATAGTGCATTAATAAATTAATCCACGGGTGATCGTTTTGCATATGAAAATTTCAACCAATAAAAATAAATTTTAATTAAGATAGAGATAAATTACTATCATTAATAAATAAAACAAGCGTTGTATTATAAATATCAATCATCGCGCACAAAGATATTAAAACACTTCACATTTCAAATAGAGATAGCTCTAGCAAATAAAAATAATAATTTAAGTGAAACTTACAATAATATAAAACAAGTAAGGTAAAATAAAACAAAACGCCACAATAAAAGCAATATTATTATTAATATCACCTTAGTCAAATGAAATAATAATTTCATTTAAACCAAAATAAAGAAGATTAATTTCATTGAGTTATTATAAAATTAATAAACAATAAATAAAATAGAGTTTTAAACATCAAATAATTACCTTTAGGTTATTCATTTATTTGGAATTAACTCTATATTTCATTTTAATTACTATTAGCTAAAAACATTCAAATACCATGCAAAAAACACTACAATTACAATAGTATTTTTATTGAGGGCACTATGTCTACTGCAACAAATCTGAATGAACTACAGGAACAAGTTCGCTCCCGCTATAATGGATTAAGTAAAAGGCTACAGCAGGTTGCACATTATCTACTTGATAATAAAAACAGTGTGGCATTTGATACAATTGCAATCCTTGCAGATAAAGCAAATGTTCCTCCATCGACATTAATTCGTTTTGCCAACGCATTTCATTTCAATGGCTTTAATGAAATGAAACAGTTATTTCAAAATCACTTGATGAATGAAATGGTAAATGAAAATGAAAATTTAACTTATAAACAAAAATATAAAGAGGAGCCTCCTAATCTGAATGAGCCTGCCTATATTTTGCAAGAATTTGCACAAGCAAATAGCCATTCATTGCAACAATTGGCAAATCAGACTCACAGAGAAATGTTAAATAAGACATTACAATTGCTCGAACACGCTGACACAATTTATATTTGTGGCTTTCATCACTCATTTAGTGCTGCAAGTTATTTTTTTCATGCTCTCTCGCATATCTCTTGTGAGACTGTTTTTGTCAACAGTCTAGGTGGAATGTACAAAGAGCAATTAAGAAACATTACGCATCGTGATGTACTCTTTGGTATTCACTTCCACCCGTATTCAGATGAAATGCAAAAAATGTGTGAAATGGCAACTTACAAAGAAGCAAAACAGATTATTGTTACTGATAGTCCAATTAGCCCATTGGCGAGTTTAAGCGATGTTTGTTTAACTGTTAAAGAAGCTCAAATAAAAACCTTTCGTTCTCAAACGTCAACCATGTGTTTACTACAAGCAATCTCTGTCGCTTTTGCTTTTAGAAAAAAACATTAATAACTTTTTTATCCTAAACTGTATCTTAATTAAGATGCAGTTTTTTATAAAATAAATATTTGTTAAGTACTATTAATGAACAATAACTATTAAACACATATTAAATAGCTTAGTATTTTATTTGGAACTATTTTTAGGAATAAATACAGATTTTTTTGTTTGTGATGAAAAAATTAATCATTTAGCATTAATTTATACCACCTAAGATCATTAAAGGATTAAATTAAATGTTATTTAAAAAACTATTTTTAATTGTTTTCTTATTTCCAAACTTCTCCTATTCGAACACACATTTAATAAAGGAAAATAAAGAAGATCCAATAGTCGTTAATATTTCTAATATTTCATTAGGTGATAACAGTAACGCATCTGGTAACGGCTCAATTGCAATAGGAACAAATAGCCAAGCTAAAAATACACACTCAGTTGCTATTGGTACTAATTCATTAGCAACTGAAGAAAATACAGTATCGTTTGGAAATATTGAAAATAAACACACATCTCGATTAGTTAATATTAGTGAAGGTAAAAATAACACAGATGCCGTCAATCTTATTCAGACTAAAAAAATGGTAGATAAAAGCAGAATAACAACAAATAATATCGTCAATCAACTAAAGAGAAGTGTCAGTACAGATATCAATAATATCAAAACCTATGTTAATGATTTTGATCATTATTATAAGAAAAGACAGGCTGAAATCACAGATTCAATTGCAAATTTAGACAAAGAAATTATCGCATTAGAAAAAAAAGTATTTGCCAGTATTGCTTCATCTGTTGCAATGACTAGCATTCCTTATCTTACTCATCACACTTTAAGTGGCGGAATTGGTATTAGTAATTATCGAACAGGCACAGCATTTGCTGGAGGTATGCAATATAAACCCAATAATGATATTGCATTTCGATTAAACTCATCCATTAATAGTGAAAAAGAAATTATTATTGGTGGGGGATTAGCTTATGGTTGGTAAACAATTTATTTTCTAGAATAAAATTATAAAAAATAGTTTTATAATAAAAGCAGTAATAAATTAAGTAACATTACTGCTTATTTATAAAAAAGAATATTAATAAATAATAAATAATAAATAATAAATAATAAATCCTTTGAAGAACTAATAAATTTAACTTTAGTATTTCTAAAATAATTTTTGTAATATACATTCTTTTTTATATACTAAGATTATAAGCTAGCGCTAAAAGGAATAAAAAATGAATTATATATTTCAAAAAATGACTGCTAAAGATATTAGTTCAGTAGCACTCTTATTACAGAAAAATTCTGAATCTCAACAAGGTGGATTATATGGTGAATACCCTCTAAACAAAGTTGAAGCGATGTATCAAAATAGCACCAATGCCATTGTTGCACTTTACCAAAAAAATGTTGTTGCTGTTGTCTTTAGCTTTCCGGTTACTTCTTTTTCGATCCCTCCAATTGCTCAGGCTATTAACCAATACTTTCCAGAAATAACACAAAATAATTGGTTTTACGGCCCTGTTTGTATTGATAAATCACACCGAGGAAAATCACTCTTAAAAGATCTATACCAACAGATCTGTTCTTTACATGGTGGACACCCCATCGCATTTGTTAATAGCGAAAATATTCGGTCACTAAAAGCCCATCAAAAATTAGGTATGGAGATCGTTAAAAACTTTAAGTTTAAAGGTATATCTTGGTGGATCATCAAAGGACAATGAAAACAAACGAAAGAAAAGTATTTACACTTCTGTTATCCAACTTTCTGGCT
Source organism: Proteus faecis (assembly GCF_003144395.1). Lineage (GTDB taxonomy): Bacteria > Pseudomonadota > Gammaproteobacteria > Enterobacterales > Enterobacteriaceae > Proteus > Proteus faecis. Next base: position 211,720 of record NZ_PENZ01000028.1, read on the forward strand.
AAAAATGGAAACTTTCAGGTATTTTTGCTAGCGTCATCACAAAACAAACAATATCAATAAAAATCAATAAAATACATAAAACAATAAAAAATTAATCTATTCTTAACAATATTCAAACTCCTATTTTAGCTGTCAAATTGCTTACAATTTGACATCATTCTGTGATCTCCCTTTCAATTATTGAACTTTCGTTAACTTACTTTTTGATCTTATATAAAAGTATAAATAAGATAAAAGACACCAATTCGAAAGTAAACGTAAAATAGGAGGAAGCAATGACTGTTTCCCGCAGAACTTTTATCAAAGGACTCGCAGCCAGCGGTGCAGCAATGACTGTTTCTACCCCTGTTATTGCTAATTCAGGAAATTCGACTGCTAACACGCGATCACGACCAGAGAATGCTCCTAACTTATTAATTGTTTTCCCTGATGAAATGCGCGCCCATGCATTACAGTTTATGGGGGAAGATCCTTCAATTACACCTAATTTGAATAAATTTGCGAAGCAAGCCAAAGTAATGACCCAAATGGCTTCAAACTACCCTCTTTGTTCTCCATTTCGAGGCATGTTTATGACTGGTCAATACCCTGTTCGTAATGGTATTACAGGAAATGCGCATGACTATGGTGGCAAAGTAGGTATTGATTTATCGCCTTATGCAAAATGTTGGTCAGATGTTTTAAAATCTCTTGATTACAGCACAGGCTATATCGGTAAATGGCACCTTGACGCACCTTATGAACCTTTTATTGAAAGTTACAATAATCCAATGGAAGGTCGTTATTGGAATGAATGGGCAGCTCCAGATAGACGCCATGGTTTTGATTTTTGGTACTCTTATGGCACTTATGATTTACATTTGAAACCAATGTATTGGGCAAATGATACTCCTCGTAATAAGCCAATTTACATTGATCAATGGGGACCTGAGCATGAAGCTGATATGGCAATCAAGTTCCTAAAAAATGAAAACAATCAATTTAGAGATAATTCAAAACCATTTGCATTAGTGGTTTCAATGAACCCACCTCATTCTCCTTATGATCAAGTACCGAAAAAATACCTCGATGTTTATCAAAATAAGACATCAAAAGAACTAAACACACGTCCTAATGTACAGTGGGATACTGAATATCAGGAAGACTATGGGCCTCAATATTTCAAAGAATATATGGCAATGGTCAACGGTGTTGATGAGCAATTTGGTCGCATCATCGATGAATTAGAGAAACAAGGTCTTGCAGATAATACTCTCGTCGTTTTCTTCTCTGATCATGGCAGTTGCTTAGGTGCCAATGGACAAGCAACAAAAAATAATCCTTATGAAGAATCCATGCGTGTTCCTATGATGTTTCGTTTACCGGGCAAAATTAAACCAGGCTCTGACGATGCATTAATGTCGGCACCTGATATTTACCCAACTATCTTAGGGCTACTTGGTTTATCTGAATGGATCCCTGATTCTGTAGAAGGTACTGATCTTGCTGATAGAGTAATCACAGGCAAAGGCGACACAGCAAACTCTCAACTTTATCTTTTTATTCCTTATGGTGAACCTTCATTCGGTAAACGAGGTGTAAGAACTAAAACTCATACTTTGGTGATAGATAGACAGGATGGACAACCATTAAAATATACTTTATATGACAATGTGAACGATCCATATCAAATGAAAAATATTGCCAAAGATAATATGCCTTTTATTGAGAGATTAATTAAAGAAGAATTAACCCCTTGGTTGGAAAAAACAGGAGATTCTTGGCGCGCAACAGAATTCATTACGGCAACAACCAACAAATTAAATAAAACAATATCAACATGTAAAGAAAAATAATAAAAATATCTGCGCCATAATTTTATGGCGCTATATATAAACCCAATTCGCTGATATAAAAAATCCTTTTAATTAAATAAAGGGAAAGATGTCCTACACCTAAAAATTGACACCAATAAAAGCGAATAAAGAATTGGATATATACCATGAACAAATTTCGTATTGCTCTTTTTTTACCTCTTCTTGGCTTAGGTTTAACTTCTTTTCATTCTCAGGCAGCTAATGTTAACGCAATGTTTTCTTGGGAAACAGCAGATTACGATACACCAAATAACTATGCTGGTTATCGTGTAGATTTTAATATTAATCCAGATAAATCTAACTGGTATTTCGATGTTGGCTTTCGTCAACGTGAACATGACAATAAAAATCGTTATCAGCGCTATGATCTACAAGGTAGTTATCGTTTTAAATTAAATAATGGTTGGATCCAACCTGGTTTAAAAGTACGTCAAGATCTCACTAACTATGATAATGGTAGCCGATTAACGATTGATTTTTATGAATCAAAAACCAACTACCAATTTCCGATTAATAAAGACTGGGTTTTAACGGGTAGCGTTTTATTTGGATTACAAAAGAAAGAAGACAAACGTAGTAATGGTGTCACAAACACGGATTATTTAGGCTGGGAAATTGAACCCGGTCTACGTTATTTTGTCACGCCTAATATTAATACAACTGTTGCTTATTTTGATGGTGGCAAGCAAGCAATACGACATGAAGAGTACGACACAAAAGAAACAAACCATAATCAACAATTACGTATGTATGTAAACTGGACAACACCAATAGGATTAATTGTTTCTCCTTCAATGCGCAAATCTATTTTTGGAAAAATAGAAGATAGAACAAATAAAGGCGTTTATATCGAAAAAGATATGACACGTTATACCCTACAAATGGCTTATCAAATATCTCCTCAATGGCGAGTTATGACGGAATATTATAATGAACGTGTTGAAAATAAAAATGATGGTAGCAAATCAACTCAAGATTATTTCAAAGTTTCATTCCGAGCAACATTCTAATAATTAAAATCATATAATTGTTCATGGAGTTATATTGTGAAAAATAAAAAATTGTTATTTTTGAGCACCGCTATTTTATCAGCTATTTATGGTTCAGCATGGGCGGCAGAATGTGATCCCACTATAAATATCTGTGAAACAGTTAATGTTAATGATGGTAATACTGTTCAAATAAATAAAGATATCACGGTTTCTCAAGGTGATGGCATTGTCTTTAATGGCTCATCAACAGAGTACAAAGCTCAAGCAATTACAAAAAATATTACTGTTACTGGTGATGGAGCAAGTGCCATCAAGATAAATCAGGGGGCTTCTTTTAGCAGTAATATCAACTTGAATGGTGCTAATGTGACCAGTGAAAATGGCACAGCCATATTGGTTGAAGGTGATTTTCCTAAACGAGGTACTGGTGTTTATGTAAGAGACGGTGCCATTATTCAAGGAAAAACTGCAGCTATTGATTTTAGTACACTGAAAACAGGTTTTAGAAGTGATGTAAATGGTGAGATCCACGGTGATATTTTAGGAAATGGGCATGCTGATACTAAAATAAATTTTGCTTATCAAGGTGGTGCTCAAAATGCTCTATTTGATGGATATAAAATTACTGGTGTTCCGCTAATTGAAAACCACGGCAACTTGACTATCCAAGGAAAAGACAGAACGATTAACTGGGACGGTAATTTCATGAATAAGGAAAATAGCCAGCTCATTTTCCGCCTTGATGACAATACCAATACCGATGAAACTATTCTTCATGTTGACGGTGATGTTACCTTTAAAAAAGGTAGTCAAGCCAAATTGGATTTTAAAGGCACTAGCGTCGATAACATTATAAATAAAGATATAATTCTCATATCTTCCAATTCAGCAATTAAAGATGAAGCAGGAATTACAGTTACTGACGCCAATGCTATTGCTCCCGATGTTTCACCTTTATTAGAAAAAACAGATTCATGGTTAGAAACGACACCGCCTAATATTAGCGGTGGTGTTAGTGGCAATCAGTTAGTTGCGCGTTATGGTATTAGCTATGAAGGTGGCAATAATTTTATTAGTGCGGCTGAACGTGGTGGTGTCAATGACAATGGATTAGCAGCAGCTAATTTTGTTATTCCGACTGTTTTAAATGAATTTAATAATACACGTAGCCAAGTTTCAGATGAAGCACTGAGTCTATTAGTTGCGGCTGGAAATGACGATAATAATATTGCTGCATTATCAAATGATTTAGCACCTATCGCTGATGGTAGTGATATTCAAGCGGGATTAATCATGGTTGAAGATATGCGCAATAATATTGCTCATCGCTATTTACGCTATGATAATCAATTACCGATTGAAGAGAGAGAAGCCGGTTGGAATAGTTGGGCTAACATACTGTACGGTTACGGCACACAAAGTAATCAAGGCGGTATTAACGGTTACAACACTTACCGTACAGGTATTCAAATAGGTACTGATTACGAAATCAATCAAGATGCACTTATTGGTGTTTCTTTTGCTTATAACTACGCCAAGGCTGATGCGAAACAACGTAACGCAAGTAAAGAAATTAACCATTTTGAATTTATGCCTTACACCGGTTGGTATAGTGACACATTATTCCTAAACGGTAATTTAAATATTGGTTATTACACTGTCGATAGTGAGCGAGATATCGGTGGCAATACCGGATGGCAAGGAAATACCAAAGCAACCGGTGATTATTCTGGTGTGCAATTAGGTTATCAAATTAATGCTGGAACCTATTTTGATTTTGATTTCATCCATATAAAACCGATGCTGACTTACCAGTATCAATGGCTCAATATTGATTCATGGGAAGAAACAGGTTCTGCATTATCCATGAGAACTAATGGCCAACGTTACGCTGTTAATCAATTAGGTGGTTCAGTTTCCTTATGGAATAGTTATCAAACCTCTTATGGAAAGTTAACCCCCTCTCTTAATCTGCGTTATTTCAAAGATATTGCAGGTGATAATAATATCAATCAACGCCATAGCCTCACCTATTTTAATACAGGGGGAAGTACCTTTGATATTAAAGGCAATCGTGTTGGTGGTGACATTATTAGTGCTGAATTAGGTGCTAATCTCGATATTACCCAGTCGTTGAATTTAGGTACAACAATGGGATATCAGCGTTATGACAAATTCAATGAAGGACGTATTGGCTTCACCTTTAGCCAACGTTTCTAAGGAGAAAAGTAATGCCGATATTTCGTTTTACTGCACTCGCTATAACATTAGGACTATTATCAACTCCTTATAATGCAACTGCGGCTACCAGCAATCCTGCATTCGATCCTAAAAATTTGATGCAATCAGAAATTTATCATTTTGCGCAAAGTAACCCATTAGCAGACTTTTCATCAGATAAAAATTCAACACTGACATTATCTGATAAGCGCAGCATTATGGGAAACCAATCCCTTTTGTGGAAATGGAAAGGTGGAAGTAGCTTTACTTTGCATAAAAAAATCATTGTACCAACAGATAAAGAAGCGTCTAAAGCATGGGGACGCGCATCTACACCCGTTTTATCATTTTGGCTTTATAACGAAAAACCTATTGATGGTTATCTCACTATCGACTTTGGAGAGAAACTCAAGTCAACGAGTGAAGCGCAAGCAGGTTTTAAAGTAAAATTGAATTTCACTGGTTGGCGTGCTGTTGGGATCTCTTTAAATAACGATCTTGAAAATCGAGAGATGCTCTTAAATGCAATGAATACCTCTTCTGATGGAACTCAAGACAGTATTGGTCGATCTTTAGGCGCTAATGTTGATAGTATCCGATTTAAAGCTCCATCTAATGTAGGCCAAGGTGAAATCTATATCGATCGTATTATGTTCTCTATCGATGATGCTCGTTATCAATGGTCTGATTATCAAGTGAAAACACGTTTATCAGAGCCTGAGATCCAATTTAATAACGTACAACCTCAGTTGCCAGTGACGCCCGAAAACTTAGCCGCGATTGATCTTATTCGTCAGCGCCTGATTAATGAATTTGTTGGCGGCGAAAAAGAGACCAATCTCGCACTAGAAGAAAATATTAGTAAATTAAAAAGTGATTTTGATGCACTCAATATTCGCACTTTAGCGGATGGAGGAATGCAAGGGCGACATCTGATCACGGATAAACAAACTATTATTTATCAGCCAGAACACCTTAATTATCAAGATAAATCGCTTTTTGATAATTATGTCATTCTTGGTAACTACACAACATTAATGTTCAATATCAGCCGTGCTTACATTCTTGAAAAAGATCCGATACAAAAAGCCCAGTTAAAACAGATGTACTTATTAATGACAAAGCATTTATTAGATCAAGGCTTTGTTAAAGGGAGTGCATTAGTCACAACCCATCACTGGGGATACAGTTCTCGTTGGTGGTATATTTCTACGCTATTAATGTCTGATGCCTTAAAAGAAGCAAATCTACAAACTCAAGTTTATGATTCATTGCTGTGGTATTCACGGGAATTTAAAAGTAGTTTTGATATGAAGGTAGGGGCTGATAGTTCAGATTTAGACTATTTCAACACCTTATCGCGTCAACACTTAGCTTTATTACTGTTAGAGCCTGATGATCAAAAACGCATCAACTTAGTTAATACCTTCAGTCATTATATTACTGGTGCATTAACTCAAGTCCCTCCAGGTGGTAAAGATGGTTTACGTCCCGATGGTACAGCGTGGCGACATGAAGGTAACTATCCGGGTTATTCTTTCCCTGCCTTTAAAAATGCTTCTCAGCTTATTTATCTATTACGTGCCACCCCCTTTGCTGTTGGTGAAAGTGGTTGGAATAACCTGAAAAAAGCGATGGTATCAGCATGGATTTACAGTAATCCTGAAGTCGGATTACCGCTTGCTGGGCGACACCCTTTTAACTCACCTTCGTTAAAATCCATCGCTCAAGGCTACTATTGGCTTGCAATGTCTGCAAAACCATCTCCTGATAAAAAACTCGCATCTATTTATCTTGCAATTAGTGATAAAACACAAAATGAATCGAGTGCTATTTTTGGAGAAACTATTGCTCCCGCAGCCTTGCCTCAAGGCTTCTATGCCTTTAATGGCGGTGCTTTTGGTATTCATCGCTGGCAAGATAAAATGGTGACACTGAAAGCTTATAACACCAATGTTTGGTCATCTGAAATTTATAACAAAGATAACCGCTATGGCCGTTATCAAAGCCATGGTGTAGCCCAGATAGTCAGTAATGGCTCGCAACTTTCACAAGGCTATCAACAAGAAGGTTGGGATTGGAATAGAATGCCTGGAGCTACCACTATTCATCTTCCTCTTAAAGAGTTAGACAGCCCTAAACCTCATACGTTAATGCAACGTGGAGAGCGTGGATTTAGTGGAACATCAGCCCTTGGTGGTAAATATGGCATGATGGCATTCGATCTTCTTTATCCAGCCAATCTTGAGCGTTTTGATCCTAATTTCACCGCGAAAAAGAGCATATTAGCGGCGGATAATCACTTAATTTTTATTGGTAGCAATATAAATAGTAGTGATAAAAATAAAAATGTTGAAACCACCCTATTCCAGCATGCTATTACACCTGAATTAAACGCTATTTGGATTAATGGGCAAAAAGTTGAAGCTTTTCCTTATCAAGCAACACTTAAACAAGGTGATTGGTTAATTGATAGCAACAGTAATGGTTATTTAATTACTCAAGCTGAAAAAGTGAATGTCAGTCGCCAACACCAGACTTCAGCTGAAAATAAAAATCGCCAGCCAACGGAAGGAAACTTCAGTTCAGCGTGGATTGATCACAGCGCTCAACCTAAAGATTCCAGTTATGAGTATATGGTCTTTTTAGATGCGACTCCTGAAAAAATGAGGGAGATGGCAGAGAAATTCCGTGAAAATAATGGGTTATATCAGGTTCTTCGTAAAGATAAAGATGTTCATATTATTTACGATAAACTCAGCAATGTAACGGGATATGCTTTTTATCAATCGGCTTCTGTTGATGATAAATGGATCAAAAAGGTTGATAAACCCGCGATTGTGATGACTCATCACCAAGGAAATACGCTCACTATCAGTGCTGTTACACCTGATTTAAATATGACACGCCAAAAAGCAGCAACGGCGGTTACTATCAATGTCATCGTCAACGGAAAATGGCAACCTACTGACAAAAATAGCAAAGTAAAATATAACCTTTCAGGTAATAGCACTGAACTCACATTTACCAGTTACTTTGGTATTCCACAAGAAATCAAACTTTCACCTCTCTCTTGATATCACTAAAAGGAACGCATCTGCGTTCCTTTTTTATTTGCAGGAAATCTGATTATGCTAATAAAAAACCCTTTAGCACATGCGATGGCATTAAGCTTATGTTTATCATTACCCACACAGGCCTCCCTCTCTCTTTCTAATGAAACTTTCGGTGATATTTATCTCTTTGAAAGTGAAATGCCCAATACCCTCACCACTTCAGACAATAACCTATTATCACTGAGTAAACAGCACGCTAAAGATGGTGAACAATCGCTCAAGTGGCAATATCAACCCAACTCAACCTTGATATTAAATAATGTAGTTAATTATCAAGATGATAAAAACACAGCGACACCTCTCACTTTTATGATGTGGATTTATAATGAAAAGCCTCAAACTTCCCCATTAACATTGCAATTTAAGCAAAATAACAAAATAGCATTAAGCTTTGATACTCAGCTTAATTTTACAGGATGGCGAGGTATTGCTGTTCCTTTTCGTGATATGCAAGGTTCCGCAACAGGGAAATTGGATCAATTAGTGATAACAGCTCCAGATCAGGCTGGAACGCTCTTTTTTGATCAAATTATTATGAGTGTACCTTTAGACAATCGGTGGGCCGTTCCTGACTATCAAACACCGTATGTCAATAATGCAGTAAACACCATGGTCAGTAAAAACTGGAGTGCTTTACTGATGTATGATCAGATGTTTAAAGCTCATTATCCAACTCTAAATTTCAATACTGAGTTTCATGATGATCAAGCTGAAATGGCATCAATTTATCAGCGTTTTGAATATTATCAGGGAATTAATGCTGATAAAAAAATCACCTCAGACATGCTTAATAAAAATTTAGCACTCTGGGAAAAATTAGAATTAACACAACACGCGGATAGTTCAATAACAGGAAAAGCACTCGATCATCCTAACCGACAAAACTTTATGAAAGTTGAAGGTGTATTTAGTGAAGAGACAAAAAAAGCGTTACTTGATGCCAATATGCTAAGAGATGTAGGTAAAACGCTGCTTCAAACTGCTATTTACTTGCGTAGTAACTCCTTATCAGTAGCCGATAGAAAAAAATTAGAAGCGCTTTATTTATTAGGCACTCGTTACGTCCTTGAACAAGGTTTTGCACGAGGTAGTGGTTATCAAATTATTACTCATGTTGGATATCAAACCAGAGAGCTTTTTGATGCATGGTTTATTGGTCGTCATATTCTTGCAAAAAATAACCTTTTAGCGCCTACTCAACAAGCCATGATGTGGTACAACGCCACAGGGCGAATTTTTGAAAAAGATAATGAAATCGTTGATGCAAATGTCGATATTCTCAATACTCAATTACAGTGGATGATAAAAAGCTTACTGATGTTGCCAGATTATCAACAACGCCAACAAGCCTTAGCACAACTACAAAACTGGCTAAATAAAACCATCCTAAGTTCAAAAGGTGTTGCCGGTGGTTTCAAACCTGATGGTTCTATTTTTCACCATTCACAACATTATCCTGCTTACGCTAAAGACGCATTTGGTGGTTTAGCACCGAGTGTTTATGCGCTAAGTGACTCCCCTTTCCGGCTTTCACCTGCTGCTCATGAACGCTTAAAAGATGTGTTATTAAAAATGCGCATCTACACTAAAGAAACACAAATCCCTGTGGTACTAAGTGGTCGTCATCCTACTGGATTACATAAAATAGGAATTGCTCCATTTAAATGGATGGCATTAGCCGGTACACCTGATGGAAAACAAAAAGTAGATGCGACATTGGCTGCGGCCTATGCAAAACTAGATCACAAAGAGAGTTTTGAAGGAATTAACGCTGAAAATGAACCCACTGGTGCATGGGCAATGAACTATGCTTCAATGGCGATACAACGTAGAACCTCTATTCAAGCACCACAGCAAAGCTGGCTTGCGATTGCTCGCGGTTTTAGTCGTTATCTTGTTGGTAATGAAAGTTATGAAAATAACAATCGTTATGGACGTTATTTACAGTATGGTCAATTGGAAATTATTCCTGCTGATTTAGCTCAATCAGGATTTAGCCATGCTGGATGGGATTGGAATCGATACCCAGGAACAACAACAATCCATCTTCCCTATCACGAACTTGAGGCAAAACTTAATCAATTACCTGCAGCTGGTATTGAAGAAATGTTACTTTCAACAGAAAGCTATTCTGGTGCTAATACACTTAATAATAACAGTATGTTTGCTATGAAATTACATGGCCACAGTAAATATCAACAACAAAGCTTAAGGGCTAATAAATCCTATTTCTTATTTGATAATAGAGTCATTGCGTTAGGATCTGGTATTGAAAATGATGATAAACAACATACAACAGAAACGACACTATTCCAGTTTGCTGTTCCTAAATTACAATCAGTGATAATTAATGGTAAAAAAGTGAATCAATTAGGTACTCAATTAACTTTAAATAATGCTGATACCTTAATTGATCCTGCTGGCAATTTATATAAGTTAAGTAAAGGACAAACAGTAGAATTTAGTTATCAAAAACAACATTCTCTGGATGATAGAAATTCGAAACCAACAGAACAACTATTTGCAACAGCTGTGATATCTCATGGTAATGCACCGAGTAATGCAACTTATGAGTATGCGATAGCGATCGAATCACAGGATAAGAAAGCACCTGAATACACGGTATTGCAACATAATAATCAACTTCATGCTGTAAAAGATAAAATAACCCAAGAAGAGGGATACGCTTTCTTTGAAGCTACCGAAATTAATTCTCCTCAAGCTTTATTATTGTCGAGTGACTCACCAACGATGGTTATGGCTAAAATACAGAAACAACAATTAACACTAAGTATTGTTAATCCTGATTTAAATTTATATCAAGGTATAGAAAAAGACCAAATTGATCATAAGGATAATCAAATTGAAGTCAGTGTTTATTCCCGAAATTGGCTTACGGCAGAATCTCAACCAATAAGCAGTACTGTCACCATAAAAGGAATATGGAAATTAGCAACATCTCAATCCGATATTAATATTAAACATCAAAATAATAATACGCTGATTACGACAACAACCACACAAGCAACACCAATAGTTGTTAATTTAGTTAAGTAGTATCCCTAACTTTTAAATTAAAGAGTCTCGATATGTTGATATCGAGACTCTTCTTTTATTAAGAACTAAAATTAACGAATCAATTATTTATTTAAAATAATAAAAACAAATCGAATGGTTTATTATTGAGAATAAATGTGTTGTCTCATTTTAATAGTTTGCTATGCTCTGCGCGGGTGCTTGGATCAATCTGGTTCAAGCATTTTGCCAAATACCAGAAAGAGAAAAGCCCCGGAAAATATATTATATATTAACCGAGGCGGACTCAAACCTGAGAACTTGATTCTGCCTCCTTATAAAGGAGCTGTCAAGAAAATGAACAAATATTCTCTGATTAGTGTGATTGTTATTAGTATAAATATCACTGTATTACTGATAACTTTATTCTATAATAATCCAATCGAGAATTTCACCATTAATAGTGAATATATAAATGTTCAGGTTAAGTTTATCAGTAATAAACACTAACCTTGTGGGGGAGCAATCCCCCACAGTTTTCTCATTAAGTGATTACGGTTGAATCTAAGCACCCTAATTTATAATAAGAGGTAACAGATTTATGTTACCTCTTATTTTATTTACTCACGCAGTTAGCGAATCAATTATTTATTTAAAATAATAAAAACAAATCGAATGGTTTATTATTGAGAATAAATGTGTTGTCTCATTTTAATAGTTTGCTATGCTCTGCGCGGGTGCTTGGATCAATCTGGTTCAAGCATTTTGCCAAAGCCAGAAAGAGAAAAGCCCCGGAAAATATATTATATATTAACCGAGGCGGACTCAAACCCTAACAATTTGATTCTGCCTCCATTTTTATCGGAGTGCAAGAGGAAATGAAGAAATATTCTTTAATCGGGCTAATGATCGTCACTATGATAATATCAAGTAACGTATTATTAGAGAATACACTTTTTATTTATTCATACCAACTAATGGATATTTAATGATTCAGATTAATATATTTTTTATATTATATTAATCTTGTGGGGGAGGAATTTCCACCACAGTTTCCTTTTTTCAATTATTGCGTGTTTATCTAAGCACTCAAAATTAAAATAAGAGGTAACAGATTCACGTTACCTCTTATTATATTAAACATAAAAAAGCCGACCCCAAATAGGGTCGGCATCCTAAATAGGAATATATTGTGCGGAAGGCATATAAAGAGCAAAAAAACAAAGCGTCAATATCAAAGCGCTCGCAATTTTATAAAAGATTTAAAACTTCACTTCCTGCTAATAAATAAGCACCAGCACCATAATCCATATTATGTTCGAACTTCACTTCACGAGGGTTAAATGCCGGAAGTTGAACCCAACCTATCATGCCATTGTCATGAATACAGGTTTGTAATGCTGACCATGCTCTATTTAATGCAGGAAAATACACCTCTTTCTCTAATATTCCCTGATTAATTCCCCATGCTAGCCCATAACAAAATAGCGCTGTTGCTGAACTTTCTGGTGCAGGAAAATTATTAGGATCGAGTAAACTGGTTCGCCAAAAACCATCTTCATGTTGATAATCAAGGATGGATATCGCTAATTCTTTAAACAGTGCAATATAACGTTCACGCCCATGATAATCATCCGGCATATATTTTAAGATACGAGGTATCGAAGCTAAAACCCAACCGATACCACGGCTCCAAAATACTTTTTCACCGTTAGCTTCGCGCAATTCATTACCTTGATTATCAGGAATATAGCGATAATCACGGAAGATAAGCCCTGTTTCAGGATCACGTAAATGGTCAATCGCATCCCAATAAGCTGTGTGCATATAATCTAAATAACGTCGCTCATTGGTGATTTCAGCTAATGCTGAAAATCCTGGAGGTGCCATAAAAAGCGCATCACACCACCACCAATCTTCACGACCCGGTTTAGGATCATCAAGCATAATGTCGAATGCTTTAATGGTTGACTCAAGAATTTCAGATTGTTCAAAAAGTGGGCTTACGGCAAGGTAAGCTTGTACACAAACATGATCATCCGCAAAACGTGCATTAGGCCCCGTTCTAAATCCTGTATGCAATGTGTAATTTAATACACCATTAAGATACTCTTCGTCTTGTGTTGCTTGCCATGCGGCACTTACGCAACTCCATAAAACACCACGTTCCCAATCAGTATCTTTAATAAAACGGGTTTTACCACTGCGACGGCGAACACTGCGAACTTGATTAGCCGATTGATAACGATACACTCGCTTCATGTTTTGCAATACAAACTCTCTTTGCAAAGTCTCTGTATTAGCGTATTCCATCCTACCTCTCCATGAAATTAACGAGCTAACCAACCACCATCAACCGCAATGGTGTATCCATTAACATAATCACTGGCTTTAGAAGCTAAAAAAATCGCAGGGCCAGCAACATCTTCAGGTGTTCCCCAACGTCCCGCAGGAATTCGCTCTACAATAGCTGCATTACGAACATCATCAGCACGCAGAGCAGCAGTGTTATCTGTTGCCATATAGCCCGGGGCAATCGCATTTACATTGATATTATATTGAGCGAGTTCAGTCGCTAATGCGCGAGTTAATCCCATTACTGCAGATTTACTTGCGGTGTAAGAAGGAACACGAATACCACCTTGATAAGAGAGCATAGAAGCAATATTAATTATCTTGCCACCCTCACCTTGTTTCACAAATTGGCGAGCGACTTTTTGAGATAAAAAGAACAGTGTTTTCTGATTAATATCAATCACATCATCCCAATCTTTTTCACCAAATTCCAAGAGATCTTCACGACGAATAATTCCAGCATTATTCACTAAAATATCAATGCGCCCCATAACAGAAACGGCTTCATCCACCAGCGTTTGTAATCCATCTTGTTTCATTAAATTTTGTGTAATGTAATGAAAACGACGCCCCAATGCCTCGACTTGTTGGCGAGTTTCAGGCGCATCTTGAATACCCACTCCAACGATATCGGCACCCGCTTGTGCTAAGCCGATCGCCATGCCTTGTCCTAAACCTGTATTGCAACCTGTAACAATGGCAACTTTGCCATTTAAATCGAATAAATTCATGACGAAACCTCTAAGGTGTAGCAATTACTGCCACACCTTTTTATATGTAGGGTAAAAAGAAAATATGACTATTTGTGGTTATTTCAGATCTTTCATTGCCACATGATCCATATCGTGGAATACCTGATTTTCACCAACCATTCCCCAAATAAAGGTATAAGATGCAGAGCCCACGCCAGAATGAATTGACCAGCTAGGGCTTATCACTGCTTGCTCATTACGAACAACTAAATGACGAGTTTCCGTTGGTTCCCCCATATAATGAAAAACCACATTGTCATCTTTCATATCAAAATAGAGATACACTTCCATACGACGCTCATGGGTATGACAAGGCATGGTATTCCATAAGCTACCGGGCTCAAGAACCGTCATCCCCATGGATAATTGGCATGTTGGCAGAACTGAAGGGTGTAAGAATTTATAAATAGTACGAACATTACAGTTTTCTGCACTACCAATTTTTTCTGGTGATGCTTGCTGTTGTGTTATTTTTCGCGTTGGATAAGTATGATGGGCTGGCGCGCAATTCATATAAAAACGCGCAGGTGTTTCTACACTGTCACTAGTAAATTCAACACTTTTAGCGCCCATTCCGATATAAATCGCTTCACGAGCACCAATATCAAACACTTCACCATCGACGATCACTTTGCCGGCACCGCCAATATTAATGGCACCTAACTCACGTCTTTCTAAAAAGAAATCAACGCCTAATGCTTTACCTGCCATTAACGCTAAAGGCTGTGTTGTAGGAACAATACCGCCAACAATAATGCGATCTATATGGCTATAAGTGAGATTCATTTCCCCTTCACAGAATAGGTTTTCAATCAGGAACTCCTTGCGAAGTCCTTCTGTATCAAGCCTTTTAGCATGTTCACTATGAATTGGCTGACGAATTTCCATTATAAATACCTCATTTTTACAGATGGGTGCATAACTAAAAAAAGCTATGCATTTTCCCCGGATACAGAGTAAATATGATTTCCTCTGATGAATGTATCGGTGAGATGAAAACACTCATCCACCACAGCAAAACTGGCTTGTCGCCCCGCTTTGATATAACCCAATTTATCGCCGATACCGAGATACTCAGCAGGGATCGCACTTGCCATTTGCACCGCTTCCCACTCAGGGACATGAGCGAGTTGCACCATGTTTCTTAATGCACTATCTAAGCTACAAGTACTTCCCGCCAAAGAGCCATCGGCGGTTTTGGCTTGACCTTGGGTGACGTTAACTGTTTGGGCACCTAGCGTATAATCGCCATCAGGTAATCCCCCCGCACGCATGCAATCTGTAATTAAAGCGAGTTGTTGGTAGCCTTTCATGCGATACGCTAGTTGCATCATAACGGGATGAACATGAATGCCATCTGCGATCAATTCCGCCAATGCATCGTGATATAACACCGCACCACAACATCCCGGCTCGCGATGATGAAGTCCCGTCATACCGTTATACAAGTGCACGCCACAATCTGCGCCATGCAAAAATGCATCTAATGTTTGTTCATAAGTTGCCGCGGTATGCGCCACACTTGGCTTAATACTTCTTTTGACCAGCCAATCAATCGCCTCCATCGAGCCTTGAGCTTCGGGTGCAACAGCAACACGCAATAATGTGTCACCCGCACTTTCAAGCAGTGTTTCTAGCTCTGATATGGTTGGTGCTTTTAGATATTTCACCGGATGCGAACCTCTATGGCGCTCCGTAAAATAAGGTCCTTCTAAAAAGCTACCGAGTAATAGCGCACCAGACGTTTGTGGTTTTGATAAAAATTCACGTACTTGTGACAATGCTTGGCGAATATCGTCCATCGGTGCTGTTACTGTTGTACCAACCCAAGCAACCACACCTGTTTTCACAAGCGCATCAGCAATGGTTTGTAATCCTTGCTGAGTCGCATCCATTACATCCGCACCTTCACGACCATGAATATGAATATCCACAAAACCAGGTAATAACGATTTCCCTTTTAGGCGAATGATGGGGCAATCTGTTGGCGCTTGTGTGGTGATCGATTCAATAACATCACCTTTAACACGGACATAGCAAAGATAACGAATACCTTCTGGTGTAAAGGTTCTATCTGCCAAAATGGCATATCGCTGACTCATAAACCGTCTTCTTCTTCAACATCATTGCTGTTGATTTGAGCCAATTGCTCGCGAATATCTTGAATACTTTCTTGACCTATTTCGCGTAACGTTTGTACTAACTCTGCCGTTGAACACCCTTCTCGTTCAAAAGTTGCATTAACTATCATCGGTAGATTCACACCCGCTAACACTTCAACAGCTGGGTTTTGCATCATAATTGCCATCGCACGATTACAAGGGGTTCCACCGGGTAAATCTGTTAAAAAGAGGTATTGCTGGCATGACATTGAGTCAATCGCTTCACGCATTTTTTCTTCTAATTCATCGGGGGAAATTGACTCAACAAAATCGATAAACGCAATATCTTCCTGTTCTCCAGCAATCGCTTTTACAGCTGATGCCATACCAGAAGCAAAATTAAGATGCCCTGAAACAATAAGACCTATCATGAGTGACTCCTTGCGGGCAACAGAACACTCTCCTGCCCGTTTATAGCAAGTTAATAATGTATTTCGATTAACAATAATGACGGCGATAAAGGTTCTCTGTTATAAGAATCCTAATACGTGACCGACAACGCCAAAGGCTAAGGTTGAGAAAATCAATACCGGAGGCTTACCCCAAAAACCGGTGCTTTTCACCATTTTGTACATCAGGAAAACTAAGCACAGAGGCAGTAAATTCGGCATAATTTTATCAAAGAGCGCGGTTTGCAATTCAACCACCTTCCCTCCCAGCTCTAACGAGGCGGTGGTTTGCACCTTGATAAAGGTCGCGGAGAGCGCACCAATGACAAAGATCCCCATAATATTGGCGGCTTTAGCCAGTTTTTCAGTAGCATCACTCATATTGACCATCGCCGCTGTACCTGCGCGATAGCCCATGAACATCAGCCCGAAATACACTAAAAAGTGCACAATTTGGTATAAAAAGAAGAAAACAAAAGGCCCTGCAATTGACCCTTCCATTGCAATGGAAGCACCTAATGCTAATGTCAGTGGCATTAAGGTCATATGGTCAATCGCGTCACCAATACCCCCAGTTGGCCCCATGCCTGCAACTTTCATCACATTAACAGTAGAAGGTTTCTCTTTATTTTCTTCCATTGCAACGGCTGTTCCTAATAGGAAGGTAAACAGCTTTGGACTTGCATTAAAAAACTGTAGATGGTTTTTTAATGATGTTGCATAGTCACGTTTGTTATTTCCGTGGATTTTTTTCAATGCTGGAATAATTGAGAACGCAAACCCGCCACCTTGCATACGCTCAAAGTTGAAGTTACCTTCCATAAACAAGCCACGGAACGCACACTTCCAGAGATCACCTTTAGTGATCACTTTTCTGACTGTGGTATCTTGATACTCGTCAATGCCATCAATCAAAGAACCCGTTTCTGGTTTATCCTGCGTTTTCAATGCGGTGCTGTTATCAGATACCATCTTCGAAATCCTCATTCTGCTGACTTGAATTTTTGTTATTACCACTAAAGAAGAAGTAAAGTGCTGCGGCTGACGCACCTAAAATAGCGACCGCCATAATTGGAAGTTTGAGATAAGTCGTCATCACGAAGCCAATAAAGAACACACCCGCCACTTCTTTCGACCACATAATTTTTAGCAACATGGCGAAACCAATTGCAGGAACCATTTTCGCGCCAATACCTAGGCCTTCCAGCAAGACTTTGGGGGTATTTTCATCAATCCACTGAGCGGCATGTTCACCGAAATAAACCGTAACAAAAGCAACCAAAGCATAAAGTAATGAACGCACCGTAATCGTAATGATCAGAAGTCGTGAAACACCTGCTGCATCGGCTCTTTCTGCATATCTATCGGCTTTTCCCATAGTGAAAGCTGTCATAGCAAAGAAACCAATCACCAACATTTGCATTAACACAGCAATTGGCATACCAATCCCCATAGCAACTTCAGGTGATTGATTTGTCATTACAGCAAAAGCAACAGCAGCAATAGTGCCAAGTGTTACATCGGGTGGCTGAGCGCCAGCATTAGGTACAAGTCCTAACCAAGCGAGTTCTAATGTTGCACCTGCAATCAATCCAATTTGCATATCCCCCATAATCAGGCCAACAACAGGCCCTGTAATTAATGGTCTGTGAATATTTAATGCAACGTCATACTTATCTATACCGCAAAAGAAGGCCCATAAAGCCACTAAAGAAGCTTCAAAAATCATAAATAATCCTCAAACCTGCTAACGCAGGTTTTTTGTTCAGGAATTTATCAGGCTGATGCGAGCGCTAACACATCAACAGGTGTCTGATCGGGAGTGTTTTGAATTGTGCAAGTCACACCATTTGCGACAAGGCTTTTAAATGCATCAATATCAGCATCATTGACTGATACAGTTTTCGCAATTTGGCGTTTCCCTTCATGAAAGTGCATATTGCCAACATTACAGTGAGTAATAGGCACACCACCTTCCACTAAACGGGCAACATCTTTCGGGTTATTACACAAAACAAAAATTTTCTGACGAGGAGATGCTTTACTAATAACATCAATCGTTTTTTGAATAGAGAAGAAGCGAACAGCGTATTCACCACCTGCTGACGCTTTCATTCCTGCTTGCATAAATGCGGCATTAGGGCCTTCTGCTGCATCATCATTAGCCACTAAAATCAGGTTTGCTTCTGTATGTTTACCCCATGTAATGCGGATTTGACCGTGGAGTAAACGTTCATCAATGCGGGTCCAGACAATATTTGGTGTGTTCATGATTAGCTCTCTTATTATATTTTATTAATTTAAAGCAGACTGTGTGTCGTCTTTTTGAGTGAGAACGGATAAATTGTGACGCCTTGTACAACGCGGTTGATTTCTCCTGTCGGAGACGGGTTATCAGGCGTATTCCCTAGTGCAATAGAACTGTGAAATGCGAATGATTGTGCCAACATCAAGTAAGGGAACAATAACGCCACATCAGAACAGTTCTCTAACGCTGGAATATAAACAAAACTCTCGGCTGAAAAAGCGTTATCATTTCGTGCGGTGATCGCGATCACCTTGCCTGATGCATTATCGTGAATAACCTCTCGTAATAAGTCTGTCTCATATTGACGTGTATAAGGATCATTAGAGAAAAACATTACCACTAAAGTTTCTTTATTTACGATAGACTTAGGTCCATGTCGAAAGCCTAGTGGAGTATCAAAACTCGCGACCACTTTACCTGCCGTAAGCTCTAACATCTTCAATGCGGCTTCTTGTGCTAAACCTTGCAATCCACCACTTCCTAGATAAATAACCCGTTTAAACTTACCGGCATATTTATCCCTAATAATTTGATTTGCTTTATTAAACTGCGCCTTATAGTGATTAAAAAAGGGGGCGATAGAGTCACTAAAGACGTTATCACCTAAGAAAATAGTCACAGCCGCCATCATCATGGATGAAAAGCTAGAGGTCATTGCTAAAGAACGGTCATTTGATTCTTCTGGCATCAACAATGCCAATGCACTGCTATTATTTTGGCAATACTCATAAAGCTTGCCATTGGCATTACATGTCAGCACTAAGTGATAACATTGAGATAAACATTCAGTTGCAACATCTAATGCCGCCACACTTTCAGGGCTATTACCCGAGCGAGCAAAAGAAATTAATAATGTAGGAATATCTTCCGCTAAATATTCTTGTGGATCAGCCACCAAATCAGTTGTTGCAATCGCATCTACCCGACGTTTTGTATGACCACTTAAAATAGGGGCTAATGCTTTTCCAGCAAATGCTGATGTGCCAGCACCAGTTAAAATAATTCGCGCATGAGGTACTGCGAGCGCTTTATTTAAAAAAGATGCAATATCATCACGTTTTTCCTTCACTGACTGCCATGTTTTCTTCCAACATTCTGGTTGTTGTTCAATTTCTTTCGCAGTCCAAAATGCATTCAATTGCTCTAATTGAGCGGTCTGATAACTTAAATATTCCATGGTTTCCCTCAATTAATGGACATAGCACGCATCGGCATAAACCGATAACACATCACGAATTTTCGCAATAACAAAAGATCTAGGCGATCCGTCAATCATGCCTTCTCTAAATTGGGTAAATTGATAAGGCAGATATTGGCTCAGTAATGGCAATGGAATTGGTTTAACGGATAAGTTATCCATGAGTGTGTCGATGGCGGCATTAATTTCAGCATCAGGCCAGTAATAACGAATGCGATCACTAAAGCTATATACTCGGGCAAAGGCTTGTTGATGCTCATCACCATGATAGTATTTTTGCCAAAAACCTGGCTCACGGCACATCAGTTGCTCCATTTTTTCACGTAATCTAGAGCACTGTTCTTGAGGGAATAATGTTTCTTCAATGGAGCAAAGTGCGTATAAACCTTCACGCATTGCAAAGGTGAGTGCGGGTCCTACTTTTAAAATGGCAAAGTGATCATGGACTAGCTGTTTATAAGCATCTTTAGTTTGATAATCAGTAGAATGAGCTTCGAAAACAAGATGAGAATAATCATTTACCACTTGGCTTAATGCTTGTGCTTCTTCTTGTTGATAATCAATGATACCCGTATGATCAAATTCAACACCGGGTTGAACCACCAAACCAATAACGCGTTCCCAGCAATCACCAACACCCACATCATGAAAAGCTTGGCGATGACACTCCAATGTTTTACGTGCAGCATCAGGCGAAGTCACTTCAACAGTATCAAGTTCTTCAGCAGCGCCCCCAGGGACGGGGACTTCTGTACCAACAACATAAACAATATCACTTGTACCAAATGTCTCTTTTGCCGTATTTTCTGCAATTACCGCGAGGCGAGCGGCACGAGATGCCACAATTTCATCCGTCAAAGGAATGGGGTCATCAGCACAAGACATACTGCAATCAAGATGGATTTTCTTAAACCCCGCGGCAACATAATGTGCAATCAACACATCTGCATTTGCCATCGCATCTTCAGCATTAAGGTGTTGCCAGCGATTAGGCCCTAAATGATCGCCACCAAGAATAAGCTTCTCGATAGGAAAACTGACATTTTTCGCCTGTTCAATAACATATTGGTAGAAGTCAGCGGGGGTCATTCCCGTATAACCACCAAACTGATCAACCTGATTAGAGGTGGCTTCAATTAGCAGAAAGGAATCATTATCCAGCGCTTGTAATAGAGCTGCTTCTATTACTAAAGGATGGGCAGAACAAACAGAATAAATACCATTCTGTTTGCCTGATTTATGTTGCTGAACAATCTTTTCTAAAGGATGCATTAAATACTAACTCCATAATCAACACCGGCGGTGTTGCTAATGGAGTTAGCAAATTACGATGCCTTATCGTCGACGATAATCACTTCGATTTTATGATCTTTCAGTTCCTGAATATATTCTTCAGGAATACCCGAATCGGTCACTAATATATCAATATCACCAAACTCTCTGATCATATGACAGCTGCGTTTACTGAATTTCGTAGAATCTGCAACCGCAATAATCGTTTCTGAGATATCACACATTAAACGGTTAAGACTAGCTTCCTGTTCATTATGTGTGGTGATACCAACACGTAAATCGAATCCATCAACACCTAGAAATACCTTATCAAAACGGTAATTTCTAAGACTATTTTCAGCTTGTGAGCCTGAAAAAGACAACGCACTTTTTCGCAATACACCACCGGTCATTAATACTTCTACACCTGAGGTATTTGCTAACTCCATTGCGACATCCAGACCGTTAGTCATGACCACTACATTTTCACGCGACTTTAAATGTGTCGCGATTTCGCGAGTAGTTGTCCCCGAGTCAAGAATGACGGTGTCTCCATCCTTTATCAGCGTTGCGGCAGCTTTCCCGATTAATGTTTTTATGCCCGCGTTTTGCCCACGTTTTTCGTGGATACTCAATTCGGCAATAAATCCTGTATTAGGAATTGCTGCACCATGAGAACGAACGATATAACCATTTTTCTCAAGAAAACTTAGATCGCTGCGGATAGTGACACTTGAGACTTTAAATAATTCAGCGAGATCTTCGACTCTGGCTTTACCCTGTTGGTTTACCATATCGAGGATTTCCATACGCCTCTCAACTGCCGCTTTCACTTTCGTCTCCTTACGAAACCAAAAGAGTATCTTTCGATTGGTTTCGAATGTAGTTTACTACGCCAATTTTTACCGACAATGTAAAAAAACAAAACTTTTGATCTCTTTCACAAAGTTTCGAATCATCATCGATTGCTTACGATTATTTTCGTGTAGCTTCAATGATAGCCTTGAGGCCACCAGTTTCCAATAAATAAAATGATATAACGCATCACTATACTTATGATTACACCATATATAGCTAGATGAATCACAATAATATAGATTTAATTTCGTTGTATTTCACAAAATACAGATTAAAACTTCACTACATTGATTTATTTTCGAAAAATAAATAGCTCAAATAGTCAATAGAACATGAAATAGTATCGAATCGAAAGTAATTTTATCGAAAATAACTGTATTTCTCTTTCGCAATAAACTTTCAATTGCTTTCGAAATTCTGTATTTGTGATTTTAATCTCTTTTGTTTTGATAAATTTTACGTAATGTAACAGGATAAAAAAGAAACTCAGGAAATGACTAATGACATTAAATCAACCTGTTTATTTTCATATGATGGCAAAACCCACAAGCTACCACTGTAATATTAAATGTGAATATTGTTTTTATCTGGAAAAAGAAAATATTTTTCAAGATAAAACAAAAGAAACAGGCCATACAGTGATGCCAGATGGCGTACTTCGTCGTTATATTAAAGACTATATTCAATCACACAGTGGAGAGCAGGTTGATTTTTCTTGGCAAGGTGGTGAGCCAACGCTTGCTGGATTAGCGTTCTTTGAACAAGTCGTCAAATACCAAAAACAATTTGCTAACGGCAAGACAATTACAAATAGTGTACAAACCAATGCAATCGCCATTAATCGCCAATGGGCGCAATTTTTTGCTGATCACCACTTTCTATTAGGCGTTTCAATTGATGGTATTGAAGCGGTTCACGATAAATATCGTATTTCAGTCAATGGTAGCCCTACTTTTGAACGAGTAAAGCGTGCAATTAAGCTACTCAATGAATATGGCGTTGAATTTAACACACTGACTGTCGTTAATGACCAAAATTGGAATAAAGGAAAAGAGACTTATCAAGCCTTAAAAGAGTTAGGTTCAACCTTCTTTCAATTTATTCCTATTGTCGAAGTCGATAGACGCTTTCCTCATACTCACGGCGGGCATTATGCTCCGGGTCCCAATGCACAGTTAGCTCCATTCTCTGTCCCAGCTGAGGGCTACGGACAATTTATAGCAGAAGTATTTGATGAATGGATACGACAAGGCGATATAGGAAAAATATATATTCGCTTATTTGATAGTTTACTGGGTACGTGGATGGGATACCCAGCATCAACCTGTATTCAATCCAAAACTTGTGGTCAAGCATTGATCATTGAAGCTAATGGTGATGTTTATTCTTGCGATCACTATGTCTATCCCGCCAATAATTTAGGAAATATTCATCAAAATAGCCTTGCACATTTAACCACTTCAAAGCAACAGCAGCGTTTTGGTCAAAATAAATATGATAAACAAACGAGTATTTGCAAACAGTGTGAAGTGCAAAGTTTATGTTATGGCGGTTGCCCAAAACATCGCATTGTTGCTATTGAAGGCGAAAAGTATCGTCATAACTATCTATGTCGCTCTTATAAAAAAATATTTCATCATACAGCGATCGGTATGCAACTAATGCAACAAGCCATTTCGCGAGGAGGACTCGCGAGTGATGCGCTTCCTGCAATGAAAAAAAACTATCTAAAGTAATCCTTTTTTTATTTTATTTATTCTGGAGAAAATCCGTGATCTTACCTTCTGTTAAAAAAAGCTTACTCGCTGGGCTGATTGCTACGTCATGTTTAAGCATTCCAATATCTGCCAATGCAGCTGGTACACCTGAAAAGCCGAATATTTTACTGATAGTGATGGATGATTTAGGCACAGGACAACTTGATTTTGTACTGGATACCTTAGATGTTGATGCATTAGCACAACGATCTACACCGCCACGTTATGAAGGCGATATCAACAAAATGGTAGAAGCTGCGCGCATTGCCATGCCAAATGTCAGTGAAATGGCCACAAATGGTGCCAAAATGACCAATGCATTTGTTGCTCATCCTGTTTGTGGCCCTTCTCGAGCGGGGATCTTTACTGGGCGCTCTCCAGCAAGCTTTGGTACTTACAGTAATGATGATGCGATTTTAGGTATTCCTAAAGATATCAAACTATTGCCTTCACTTTTTCAAGAAAATGGTTATGCCACCGCCAGTATCGGTAAATGGCATAATGCAAAAGTGATCCGCAAACCGAAAGTTAATGAAAGTAAGCAAACTCGCGATTATCACGACAACATGATCTCAACACCAGAGGCTGGTTATGCCCCTCATGAACGCGGTTTCGATTATGATTTTAGTTACTACGCATCAGGCGTAGCTTTGTGGAATTCGCCTGCATTTTGGCGTAATGGTGTCAATGTTCCTGCTCCGGGTTACACCACACATCTTTTAACGGATGAAACCCTAAAATTTATTGATGAACATAAAGATAAGCCTTTCTTTATCAATCTTTCATATAGCGTTCCCCATATTCCATTAGAACAAGCTTCTCCTGCTAAATATATGGAAAAATTTGATACAGGTAATGTTGAAGCAGATAAATACTTTGCTGCCTTAAATGCAGCAGATGAAGGTATAGGTCAAATTATTGCAAAACTAAAAGCAAACGGTGAGCTAGAAAATACACTGATCTTTTTCTTATCGGATAATGGTGCTGTTAATGAGTCACCAATGCCAATGAATGCGATGGATAGAGGCTTTAAAGGGCAAATGTTTAATGGTGGCGTTAGAGTACCTTTTATTGCTTATCAACCTGGCACTATTCCAGCGGGAACAAAAAGTGATGAAATGATCTCCGCACTCGATATTTTACCCACTGCACTACAAACAGCAGGTATTGCGATCCCTGACAATCTAAACGTTGAAGGGAAGAACATCATGCCTTTGCTTAAAGGCGAAACAACAAAGTCTCCTCATAACTATCTTTATTGGGCTGGTCCTGGCACTAAACATTACAGCGAAGAAAACCAAGAGTTTTGGCATGGATATCACCAATGGATAACCTATCAACGTAAAACACCACCGACAAATCCTAATTTAGAAAAACTCTCTAAAGGTGCTTGGGCTGTACGTGACGGTGAATGGGCGCTCTATTTTTATGATGATGGGAAAAATCAGCCTCAACTTTTTAACGATAAAAAAGATCCGGCGGAATCAATCGATCTGGCTAAACAAAATCCACAAAAAGTAACAGAGCTAAAAAATGCATATTACCAGTGGATCAAAGATAAACCCAAGCCCGTTCTTTGGGGACAAGATCACTATCAAATACTCGTGGATTCTGCAAAACCTTAATATTCAACTTCCGTTTTGTTTCGCAAGGATGCGTCTTTTTTCTGAGATACGAAAATGGCTATTGAAATTGCATCTTCAGCACGTCCAAAACTCCCTTATGAGCACCCTAACGTAGAAATCTACCAACGCTTATTTAAGGAAAATATCATTCGACGATTAGTCAGAAAATCGGCTTATCGTCGCTATGATAAAACGATCACCGACTTTTTTAATGATGAAAACCAATCGCTTTTCTCTTTATGCGAAATGCTAACACAATATGTCACACAGGCTTTTCATCATTACCAAGTCTGGGGTTACTCTCATGCTTATTATCCAGGAAGCCCAGGGCAACAAACAGCAAGAACTGATGCTCTTGAAGGGGTTAGCAGAGTACTTCCTCTACTTGCCACATGGGTAGTTAGCAGCAAAAAAAGTACGTTGATAGGATTAAATCATCAAGCTTTCAACTTACCTTCAATGATCAAACAAAGCTTTATTCATGGCACTGATCCACTTCATAAAGGATATTGGGGAAAACTTGAAGATTACGATCAACGAATTTGTGAAGCATCTGATTTAGCGCTTACTCTTTGGATCAGCCGTGAATGGGTGTGGGATACATTAACACCTGCCATACAGCAACAAATTATTACTTGGTTCGAACAAGTTAATCACTGTGAAATTGTTGATAATAACTGGCATTTTTTCCCTCTTACCGTCCAATTTGTTATTAAAGCACTCACAGGAAAAGACACTATTACCCATTGGCGCTATGAACGGTTAAAAGAGTTTTATGTTGGTGATGGATGGTTTCGTGATGGGGCTAAAGGTAATTATGATTACTACAATGCATGGGGTTTTTATTATTCATTATATTGGTTAGCACAGATTGATCCTCAATTTGATACAACATTTATTACTCAATCACTTAATACCTTTAATCAACATTACCTTTATTTTATGACGCCAAAAGGCATTCCTTTCTTTGGTCGAAGTGCCTGCTATCGCCTTGCGGTTTCTGCGCCATTGTTAGCAGGTGTCGATTTACATTGCCCTTCAGTAAAAGTGGGCGAGGCAAAACGCGCCTTTGAAAGTAGTTTGCGTTATTTTATTTCTCAAGGCGCATTAAAAAATGGTGCTCCCACTCAAGGCTTATTTACTCACGATCCTCGTTTAGTTGATAACTACAGTGGGCCGGCCAGTAGTTTTTGGTCATTGCGTGCCGTAATTATTGCACTTTATTGTGCTGATCGTATCAACTTATGGCAAACACCTTCACTTCCCTTACCTATCGAAAAAGATAACTTTCGTTTCGAAATCCCTGCTATTCACGCTTTAGTGACTGGAGTGAAAGCAACACAAGAGGTAAACGTCATTTTTTGCGAAGATTATACAACACAGCAAACACCATTAACCCGTCGTTTAGAAAAACAGACCTTAGTACAAAAAGTCACTGAAACCGTGATAGGACAGTCAAGACGACCAAAAAATAATTTATTACGCAAAGGGATCACCAGTTATAGCTCTAAAATGGCTCATTTTTTCTAATCATCTTTCATTTACTTTCGATGCAAAAGCAATAAAAATGTGATTTAGATCTTTTACCTTTCTATTTCTTTCGTTTATTATTATTCGTAATCAAATGAAAGATGAGAGGCAAACATGTATCTGGTTTCTACTCGTAATATGCTCAATAAAGCACAGCGTGAAAATTATGCTGTGCCTGCTTTTAATATTCATAACTTGGAAACTATTCAGGTTGTGATGGAAACAGCCGCTGAGATGGCATCACCTGTTATCTTAGCGGGCACACCAAGCACGTTTGCTTATGCTGGTAGTGATTATTTGATCTCTATTTGCCAACAGGCTGCAGAGCAATATCGTATCCCGGTTGCCCTACATTTAGATCACCACGAAGAGATCCCTGATATATGTCATAAAGTCATATCAGGTGTACGATCCGCCATGATCGATGCCTCCCATTTTCATTTTGAAGAAAATATTCGCATCGTCAAAGAAGTGGTTAATTTCTGCCATCATTGGGATTGTACGGTAGAGGCTGAGTTGGGTCGCCTTGGTGGGCAAGAAGATGATCTTATCGTTGATACAAAAGATGCCCTATTTACCGATCCTGATTCAGCGGTACAATTTATCAAAGCAACGGGTATTGACTCATTAGCTGTTGCAATCGGTACAGCACATGGTATGTACAAACATGAACCTCATCTCGATTTTGAACGCTTAGAGATTATTCGTCAAAAAACAGATATTCCTTTAGTTCTTCATGGCGCATCGGGTATTCCTGATGCAGATGTACGTCGTTGTATTGATTTAGGAATCTGCAAGGTTAACGTTGCAACTGAGCTAAAAATAGCTTTCTCTAACGCAATCAAACAGTACTTCTTGGATAATCCTGATGCGAGTGATCCTCGTCATTACCTTGTACCAGGCAAATCCGCAATGAAAGCAGTGGTTGCAGATAAAATTCGTGTCTGTAAAAGTGATGGGAAACTGTGAAGAAAAATAAAACTGTCGCCATTATTGGCGAATGTATGATCGAACTTAGTGGTCAGCCTTTCTTACCACAACAACAACGTTTTGGCGGTGATACGTTAAATACAGCACTCTATTTATCACGATTAATCCCGTCATTACATCCTCACTATATAACAGGTTTAGGCGCTGATACTTACAGTGTCTTAATGCAAAAAGCATGGGAAAACGAGGGGATCAACTGCCAATCTGTTATTACTATTCCTGAAAAACTTCCCGGTCTATATGCCATTGAAATTGATGCTTGTGGCGAACGTAGTTTCCACTATTGGCGTAATGATGCTGCCGCACGTTATATTGCGACGGATCACCGTTTTGCGGCACACCTCAATGCACTTCCTGATAATAGTGTAATTTATCTTAGTGGAATTTCTCTTGCCATTTTACTCCCTGAAGGAAAAGTAGCATTACTCGCGCAATTAGCTCATCTTAAACAACGAGGGTTCACCTTAATTGTGGATTCAAATTACCGACCACGTTTATGGGATTCAATACCTCATGCACAAGAGTGGTTTGAGAAACTCTATAGTATTAGCGATATCGCTTTAGTCACTGGTGATGATGAACAAATACTTTGGCAAAATCCCGATTTGACAGAACAAGACATAGCAAGACGCCTTCATCAATGGGGTAATCAGAACGTCATAGTCAAATTGGGAGCTAATGGTGCTTACTGGTCTGACGGTAAAAATTCGGGCTATATTTCTCCCAACCCCATCGATTCAGTTATTGATACCACCGCCGCAGGTGACTCTTTTAATGCTGCTTTTATTGCTGCTTGGTTGCAAAATCACAACTTACCTACGTGCTGTTTGTGGGGAAACACCTTAGCTGGACTCGTCATTCAACACCATGGCGCTATCATTCCTCATGAAACAACTGATTCATTCTACACACTAATCAAGGACAACCATGACACAGTCAATTGTTGATACTCTTTCATCACTGAAAGTGATCCCCGTGATCCAAATTAATCGCGCTGAAGATGCAATCTGGCTGGGTGAAATTCTAACCCAAAATCAATTACCTGTTGCCGAAATTACCTTTCGTACACCAGTAGCAGCCAAAGCCATAAAACTCATGCATGAACACTTCCCTGAGCTAATATTATGCGCTGGAACAGTATTGACTGCACAACAAGCAGATATGGCAAAAGAAGCTGGGGCTCGCTTTGTTATTTCTCCGGGCTACAACCCAAGTACCGTTGATTACTGCCTTAATAATGGCATTGATATTGTGCCGGGTATTAACAATCCAAGCCAAATCGAGATCGCACTTGAAAAAGGCTTAACTTTACTTAAATTTTTCCCTGCAGAAGCCTCTGGCGGTGTAAAAATGCTAAAAGCATTAGCATCACCTTACGCCCAAGTCCAATTTATGCCTACAGGTGGTATTAGTTTAAATAACGTGAGTGATTATCTTGCTATTCCACAAGTTGTTGCTTGCGGAGGAAGCTGGATTGCCACAGCAGATACGATTGATAAACAAGATAAACAGACCATTGTTAATCATATTCAAAGTATCCACTCATTACTAAAAACACATAAGGGATAAATAAAATGAAACAGGTTGCCGTTTTATTAGCTGATGGATTTGAAGAAGGTGAAGCTGTTGTTTTTATTGATATCATGCGTCGTCTTGATATTCATGTTGATGTACTTTCTTGCATGGATAGTTTGGTATTAAATACTTATTTTGAAACTAAAATCAGTGCTGATTTTTTATTAACTGAAAAACTGACACATAGTTATGACGCAATAATGATGCCAGGAGGTCCTAAAGGCACCGATCGTTTATCCGCTAACGAGCAAGTTATTCAATTTATTAAACGCCATATTGCTGAAGATAAATATATTTGTGCACTATGCTCTTCAGGAGCAAAAGTATTAGCGGCACATCATCTTCTTGAAGGTCGTCATTACAGTACTGGCGATAAATTAGCAGATAAATACGATGATGGTCATTATCTTGATCAAGATGTTGTTGTGGATGGAAAGTTTATCAGTGCAAAAGGATTAGGTGTGAGTTTTGAATTTGCCTTTACAGTAGCTCGCCATTTATTAAACGACAATACAGAAAAAGTAGACTGGCAAGCTAATCATATTTATTTCAAACACTGGCCATTAGATTACCTAAAATAGCTAAATTAATTATTATGAACGATATAAAGGGGATTAACTCCCCTTTATATTTTCATTTTAATTATCGTCACAAATAATAACTCCTTTTCGCCCCAATCCCTCCCCAATAATTGCTAGCTCTATTATTGGGGGTATCTCAAAAATAGTTTTATCTATTTTCCTTCTGATTTAATCAACGTATTTATAAGATCACATATTAATTAATCAAAAAAAAGAATAAAAAGAAGTTAAATAGATCTTTTTCTACTTAAGAATTAATACTTAAAAAATACAAACATTAAAATCTAAGGTTAAAAACATCATTGTACTATTTCTATTTTCTTATCATTCGTCACATCAACTAATAACAATAAAAAGTAATAACTATATGTTATAAATAATAACTCCTACTATGTGTATATACTAACAGAATAGACGTAAATAAATTAATATAGAAACTCGTCATTATAAATTTAAATAATATATAAAATAAACATCATATTATGATATTTATTTGAAATAAACCTCCAATATATTCTAAAGTGTTTTCTTTATATTTCATTTTAACTTTAGAGATATCTCTCAAAAATATTAAGATAAATTGATTTATTTAATTTTGTTTAATATAAGGTAAATACTTTAAAATAAATTTCTTGTTAGTGAAATTACTTAATATTCCCCACTCTCAAGAGATCCTTTATTCGTTTAATACAAGGATTTTATTATGTCAGATAGTTTTCAAAATGAAGTTCCTAAAGCGCGGGTAAATATAAAACTCGACTTACATACAGGTGGTGCACAGAAAAAAGTTGAGTTGCCTTTAAAACTATTGGCTATCGGCGACTACAGCAACGGAAAGGATAAACGGGTTCTTTCAGAAAGAGAAAAGGTCAACATTAATAAAAATAACTTCAACAACGTGCTTACTGAATTTTCCCCTTCCGTCAATCTTACTGTAAAAAACACATTAGCTAATGATGGTAGCGAGGAGAACATTAATCTGTCATTTAAAGAGATGGCAGACTTTGAACCAGAACAAGTTGCTCGCCAGATACCTCAACTACGCGCCATGCTAGCAATGCGTAATCTCTTACGTGACTTAAAGTCTAACCTCCTTGATAACATCACTTTTCGTCGTGAACTCGAAAATATCCTTAAAGATCCTGCATTAAGTGATGAACTACGCGAGGAATTATCTCAACTCGCACCGAAAAAAGACTAATTGGGTTTTATCATTACAGGATTATGCTTATGTCAGTTAATAGCGAAAGTATTTCAAAAAGTACAACAACGGTACTTGATGAGTCCGCGAATAGCGGTGTTTATGCCTCACTCTTTGAAAAAATCAACCTCACACCTGTTTCTCAGGTAAGTGATATTAATATCTTCCAAGACAATAGTGCTCTGGCAGATACAACAGCAAATGAGCGCGTTACTGTTGCCGTTCAAGTTTTTCTTGATCGTCTAAAATCCTCAGGCCAAAAAGTCGAACGTTTAGACCGAAACTTACTTGATCACCATATTGCTGATCTAGATAGACAAATTAGCCAACAACTTGATGAAGTCATGCATCATGCTGAATTTCAAAAAATTGAATCAGCATGGCGAGGGTTAAAATTCTTAGTTGATCGCACTGATTTTCGTCAAAACGTAAAAATAGAGTTACTTGATATTGCTAAGGATGATTTACGCCAAGACTTTGAAGATTGTCCGGAAACTATCCAAAGCGGCCTATATCACCATACTTATATCGAAGAATACGATACTCCGGGTGGCGAACCTATTGCCGCTATTATCTCTAACTATGAGTTTGATCGTGGTCCTCAAGATATCGCTTTACTACGTCATATTGCGAAAGTTTCTGCTTCTGCACATATGCCATTCATAGGTTCTGTTGGTCCTGCCTTTTTCGGTAAAGAGTCCATGGAAGAAGTTGCTGCCATTAAAGACATCAGTAACTACTTTGACCGTGCTGAATATATCAAATGGAAATCTTTCCGTGACTCTGATGATGCCCGCTATATTGGCTTAACGATGCCGCGCGTTTTAGGTCGTCTTCCTTATGGCCCTGACACCATTCCTGTACGCAGTTTTAATTATATTGAAGAAGTAAAAGGTCCAGACCATGAAAAATATTTGTGGACAAATGCAACCTTTGCTTTTGCTGCCAATATGGTTAAAAGCTTTATTAACAATGGTTGGTGTGTACAAATTCGTGGCCCACAAGCTGGCGGAGCGGTAAAAGATTTACCTATTCACCTTTATGATTTAGGAACAGGGAGTCAGGTCAAAATTCCATCTGAAGTGATGATCCCTGAAACACGAGAATTTGAATTTGCCAACCTCGGTTTTATTCCATTGTCTTACTATAAAAACCGTGATTATTCTTGTTTCTTCTCTGCAAACTCTGCGCAAAAACCCGCTATTTATGAAAC
Source organism: Proteus faecis (assembly GCF_003144395.1). Classification (GTDB taxonomy): domain Bacteria; phylum Pseudomonadota; class Gammaproteobacteria; order Enterobacterales; family Enterobacteriaceae; genus Proteus; species Proteus faecis. Next base: position 244,685 of record NZ_PENZ01000028.1, read on the forward strand.
ATCTGATGCAACAGCGAATAGCCGTATCAATGCGCGTTTACCTTATATTTTCCTCCTTTCCCGAATTGCCCATTATCTGAAATTAATTCAGCGTGAAAATATTGGTACTACAAAAGATCGTCGTTTATTAGAACTTGAATTAAATAATTGGGTTCGTAGTTTAGTGACCGAAATGACCGATCCAAGTGATGATTTGCAAGCCTCTCACCCGCTTCGTGATGCCAAAGTAGTAGTAGAAGATATTGAAGATAACCCTGGCTTTTTCAGAGTGAAGCTGTATGCCGTTCCACACTTCCAAGTGGAAGGAATGGATGTAGATCTCTCGTTAGTATCTCAAATGCCAAAAGCGAAAGCATAAGGTGAAACACGGATGAAAATATACCGCCCCCTCTGGAGTGATGGGGCCTTTTTGGCTCCTCAGCAATTTCAACAACAAGCAAGATGGGATAGTTATCTCATTAGCACCATCGCCAATATGTCGATTGCATCAGCATGGGGCGTTATTTGTGCCGAATTTGATGAAAGTGCCTTAACTATTTCACGCCTTAGTGCACAAAAACTTATCGTTCGTTTTCCTGACGGCACGCTAATTGATACAACGCTGGCAGACAACTTACCGCCAGTTAATGAACTTAGCCATTACTCGCAACATCAAACACTTGATATCGTTCTCGCATTACCACTATTGCAGGCTAATGGTGGCAATCTTATGCAAGAAGGACGCTCTGATAGGCCACAACCGTTCTATCAAGAGTGGATGAAAGTACAAGATTTAATTGGTCAAGAACAGACGGATATCGCCGTATTAAGGCACAATATTACTTTGCGTTATGCTCATGAAGAAAATAGCGCATACATGACTTGTCCCATAGCTCGATTAATCCGCAATGCCCAAGGTGCATGGGAAATAGATAAACACTTTATTCCCCCATTATTAAGTTGTAGTGCAAGCACTGAATTAACCACATTATTCTCAGAATTCATGCATCGTTTAGTCGCCAAGCGTCGTCGCCTAATGACTATGCGCCGTGAAAATAATGAGCAGATGGCTGATTTTGCTGTCGCTGATGTCTCACTCTTTTGGCTACTAAATGCGATAAACAGTGCTGAGCCTGTATTAAGTGAATTACTCTCATCAATGGGGCGTCATCCAGAGCTTCTTTATCGTGAATTAGTACGCCTAGCGGGTGCACTACTGACATTTTCACTCGACCATGAAAATGGTGATATTCCGCTTTATCAACACTCATTTCCTGAACGGGTTTTTCCACCTTTATTTAGCTTACTGAATACTCTGTTAGAAGCGAGTTTACCTTCACGGGTGATTAGTATTGCTCTTGATAAAGAAGGGCCTTTCTGGCGTGGCGAATTGCATGATCCTCGCCTACGCGAAGACGCTGATTTCTATCTTTCAGTACGTTCTGCATTGCCGGCTCATTTGTTGATTACTCAATTTCCATTGCTTTGTAAAGCGGGTAGTAATGACGATGTTGCTAGTGTGGTTAACGTCGCACTTAATGGTATTCCATTACAACCGTTAACACATGTTCCTGCTGCTATCCCGCTGCGTTTAGAAAATCACTATTTTGCACTTGAACTCAATAATTCAGCTGGTCAAGCCATGCTCTCTTCAGGTCACTGTGCTTTTTATGTACCAGGAACATTAGGTGAAATTCAGCTAGAACTTTTTGCGGTACTTCGCTCATGATAACGAATACAAGAACAGCTAAAAATAACATGATTGATATGCTTTTTGCTGATACTTGGTTAATGGTATGTCAGCTACGTCAAGGTGCTGAAATTACTGATGGCAAAGCTTTCTATCGGCGTGTCTGTGAACATATTGATAAAACACGCCAACAACTCACAGAAAAAGGCTATTCCCAATCCGCCATCGAAAATATGCTTTATGCACAATGCGCGTTAATTGATGAAAGCGTGATGAATCGTACCGAGCGCGATGACGGTTACATACAGTGGATACAATCCCCATTGCAAGCCAAGTATTTCAATACATTAGAAGCGGGTGACAAACTATGGGATAGATTGCGTAATCTATTAAATGAGCCAGCCCCAGATCAGGATGTACTTATCTGTTTTCACCGTGTGATCACACTGGGTTTTGTTGGTAAATATCGCCAAACCAATGCACCTGAACGTGAACAAATTATTGAGCTACTCAATACTCAACTTCCCGCCTATGCACTATCAAATGATTTACCTTTAGTGATGAAACCCAAGCCTCGTATGAATCGTCGTCATATTTATTGGTTAGGTTGGTTTGGGGGAATTGTGGTGCTTGCCATGCTGTGGTGGGGTTTTTCTGTGTCATTAGAAAATTTACTTCAACAATGGGTCATACAAGGAAAGTGATGCAAAAAAATAGGATAAAACAGTGTATTACATTGTTTTCAGCAAGCTTATTATTGTGGTTGCTTTGGGGATTTTGGTCTTTTGGTAAAGAGATCTCCTATTTTCTGACGGCCCTTATTTGTATTGTCACACTCACTTTATGCATCTGGTTTTTCCGTCAGCAAAAAAGTACCCCCTACCTTAAAAATGCGCTTACAAATCTGCTCCCTCCTGATAACTATCAAGGCGCTGTTATTATCGTTTGTGGTCAATCACAAATGCTTTTTCATGAAAACCAGACCTATCGGGAAACAGCGAAAGGTTGGTATATTCGCGCGGCTTCTCCTATTGATTTGATCAACATCACTCAACATATTGTTGATATTGCCCCCTTACAACTACGTCAATTATCACTGTTATACGCTTTATTACCTGAACAGCAATTACAGCAAGAAGAAGTGACTCAAGAAACACTTAATTGGCGTCGTGCTATTCATGAAAGCAATAAAAAAACAGGTAAAACATTACCTTTTTGGGTGACACTTTATCTTAACTCTCCAGTAAATTATCTCAATTCACATTTTGATGACATAACACCGTGGATAACCTATTTAAATGACCAACCAGAGTTACTTGTTATCTCTGATAACCTGGCAACTCAATCTATTTCGACATGGTTATCACAAAATAGAGAGCAAACCGAAAACCAACTCACCATGGCTCTCTGGCTTGATCAATTACTTGCTTGGTTAAAAAGTGAATTTATTCCTCTGCTTACTGTTGCTCAATCAGGTTCCCCGAGTCTCATTCCCGTTGCTTGGGCAATGCAATTTACAACGGTTCCTACCATTTCAAATAATAGTTGGGCTCAATTTATTCACCATAAAACCACGTTATTTCCGGCGATTATCAAAACATCAAATAATAATGACGAATTACCCTTACCAGATATAGTGATCGATAAACTCACTTACGATGTCAATTTATTAAAAATAGAAACTACCTTTGGTGTTGTTGGCATGATTTGTGGATTATTTCTTATTGGTGCACTCTCTGGTAGCTATCACCATAACAAGCAATTAATCTACGATAATAGTAATGATATCAAGCACTTTAAAAGTATTAGCGATGAGAATTTAGAACCTAAAAAAGTGGCTTATCAACAGTTACTTTCAGATGCAACATTTCTCTCTCATTGGCAACGAGAAGGTATTCCTGCTCGCTATTCTTTAGCGTTATATCAAGGAAATAACATCTTACCTTATTTGCATGCCTTGCTCAGTTCATGGGCTCCCCCACAACCACCAGCACCTATCATCGTACAAGACGTTCCTGAAATGGTGACGCTAGATAGTCTGGCTCTCTTCGCTTCAGGTCAATACAAATTAAAAAACGAAGCCACTAAAGTGCTTGTTGATGCGCTTATCAATATAAAAGCCAAACCTGGCTGGTTAATTGTTATTTCAGGGTACACCGACAACACAGGTAATCCCGATTTAAACCAAAAACTTTCTCTTAAACGAGCTGAAGCCGTGCGTGACTGGATGATTAAAACCAGTGATATAGCCCCCTCTTGCTTTGCAGTGCAAGGATATGGCCAACATCAGCCCGTTGCAGATAACTCAACACTAGATGGACGAGCTCGTAATCGTCGAGTTGAAATTCGCCTGATACCTCAAGCTGATGCTTGTCAGGTATTAGCTGATGACCTTACGCCACTGAAGGATGGTGGCAACTAACCCTTAAAAAGGAGATGTAATAATGGCTATTCCTGTATACCTCTGGTTAAAAGATGACGGTAATGCGGATATCAAAGGCTCTGTGAATGTTCAAGATCGTGAAGGGAGTATTGAAGTCGTTGCTCAAGATCACAACTTGTATATTCCAACAGATAACAATACTGGCAAATTAACTGGTACACGTATCCATACCCCATTTATTTTTGTCAAAGAAATTGATGCCTCCAGCCCGTATTTATACAAGGCAGTTACAACTGGACAAACGTTGAAAAAGGCAGAGTTTAAGTGGTATCGCATCGATGACGCAGGCCAAGAAGTTGAATATTTCAATACCACTCTTGAAAACGTCAAGGTAGTCAAAGTAGCGCCTAAGATGCACAACATCAAAGATCCAACCAAAGAGAAACACAATCACCTCGAAGAAGTGGAATTGCGTTACGAAAAAATCACTTGGACTTACAAAGACGGAAATATCATTCATTCCGATTCATGGAATGAACGCGCCACTGCGTAAAGTCGAAATAAACAGGCGGTTAACCGCCTGTTTTTAAAAACATTTAAACTAAAACACTATTAGCCATTTATACCCTAAATAATCAAGATGCTTGAAGTATGACGAGTATGACCTTATGAGCCTCGGTCTATGGCTAAGGGCGGTAGCGTACCTAAATTCCCTCAATAGGGACTTCATTACTGGGAGAAAACATGGAAAATCAATCTGTCATGCTATTGCGTCGATTAAATCCTTATTGTGCAAAAGCGCTGGAAGCGGCAGCATCATTATGCCAAACCCGCGCCCATGCAGAAGTCACTATTGAACACTGGTTATTAAAAATTCTAGAGCTAGGTGAAAGCGATATCACTGTGTTAGCTCGTCGCTATGAATGGGATTTATCCGCACTCTGGCAAGACTTACTTGACGCAATTGATAAATTACCCCGCTCTGTATATAGCCGACCTCAATTATCCAAGCCTTTATTAGAACTGATTAAGAATGCCTGGGTAATTGCTTCTCTTGATGAAGATATCGAGCAAATTCGTAGTGTCCATTTACTTACGACAATGACTCGCCATCCAACATTAGTACAATTAGATGCACTCTGGCCTTTAATGACATTAGGTGAAACACAACTACAACGATTAAGACCTTTACTTGATGCCCAATCAGATGAAAGACCTGAAGTTCAACAAATTGCAGTGCATAATCATACGACTGAAAATAACCTAGACCACGAAAATAACGATCAACCTTCAACTTCCCCTGACAACGCCATTATTGGTCATACATTAAGTGAAGCGTTACTCGCTGTATTAAATAAGTTCACGATTGATGTCACTGAGAAAGCGCGTCTTGGTGAGATTGATCCTGTATTTGGTCGTGACGATGAAATTCGTCAAATGGTCGATATTCTCTCTCGTCGTCGTAAAAACAACCCTATTCTTGTTGGTGAGCCAGGTGTAGGCAAAACAGCACTTGTTGAAGGGCTTGCACTGCGAATTGCTGAAAAAAATGTCCCTATCAGTTTACAAACCACCTCATTACGTACTCTGGATTTAGGCCTCTTACAAGCAGGAGCGGGAGTCAAAGGCGAATTTGAACAACGACTCAAAAATGTTATTGATGCTGTTCAACAATCACCTACACCAATTCTACTTTTTATTGATGAAGCGCATACCATTATTGGTGCCGGTAACCAAGCTGGTGGCGCAGATGCCGCTAACTTATTAAAACCAGCATTAGCACGTGGTGAATTACGCACAATCGCAGCGACCACTTGGTCGGAATACAAACAATTTTTTGAACGTGATGCCGCATTAGAACGCCGTTTTCAAATCGTAAAAGTTGATGAACCCGATGATGAAAAAGCCTTTTTAATGCTACGAGGGCTTAAATCGCGTTATGCAAAATATCATGGTGTACATATTACCGATGATGCCGTAAAAGCTGCTGTAACGTTATCACGTCGTTATTTAACAGGTAGGCAACTTCCCGATAAAGCGGTGGATCTACTTGATACAGCAAGTGCAAGAATTCGCATGAGTTTAGATACATTACCTGAAGAGCTTACCCGAATTAAAGCCAAACGTTACGCGCTAGAACTAGAACAAAAAGCGATACTCGATGACATCACTATTGGTAATTTAACTAATCAAACAAAATTATCTGATTTATCTTCTCAAGATGCCCAATTAGCACTTCAACTCGAAACACTAGAACAACGCTTTGAACAAGAAAAAGAGATTATTTGTCAGTTAATTGACAGCAGACAAAATCCTGAAAATGCAGAGCTTTCAGCACAACTTCAGCAACAACTTATTCAATTACAACAAGACGCTCCGTTATTAAATCCCGATGTTGATGTTTGTACGGTAGCAACAGTTATTGCTGATTGGACAGGCGTTCCGCTTTCAAGCCTACTTAAAGATGAGCAAATTGGCTTATTAGAGTTAGAAAGTAACTTATCAAAATACGTTGTAGGACAAGACAACGCATTGTTAGCGTTAGCTCAGCGTTTACGAGCATCAAGAACCGGATTAGTTTCTGAAAATGGACCTCAAGGTGTCTTTTTATTAGTGGGTCCTAGTGGCGTTGGTAAAACAGAAACCGCACTTGCACTGGCGGAATGTCTGTTTGGTGGCCAAAAATCGTTAATCACAATTAACATGTCTGAATATCAAGAAGCCCACACGGTTAGTCAATTAAAAGGTTCTCCTCCAGGTTATGTCGGATACGGTCAAGGTGGTGTATTAACGGAAGCAGTCAGAAAACGCCCTTATAGTATTGTATTACTTGATGAAGTTGAAAAAGCACATCGTGATGTATTAAACCTGTTCTATCAAGTGTTTGATAGAGGCTTTATGCGTGATGGTGAGGGGCGTGAAATTGATTTTCGCAACACAGTTATTTTAATGACCGCAAATTTAGGCAGTGATTATTTAATGCAACAACTTGAAGAGTCGCCATTAAGCACCGATAGCGATTTACAAGAAACGCTTCGCCCTATTTTGCGTGAACATTTCCAACCTGCACTACTGGCACGCTTCCAAACATTAATTTATCGCCCTCTTGATGCCATTGCATTACGTACTATTGTTGAGATGAAGTTAAACAGTGTCATTAAACGGCTTTATACCCACTATCGATTAACCGGTATTGTTGAAGAAACACTCTACGATACCATTGTTGATGCCTGTTTATTACCAGACTCTGGCGCTCGAAATATCGATAGTCTGCTTAATCAACAAATTCTGCCTATATTGAGTCAACAGTTACTATTACGCCAAGCCAGTGCAGAGAAATCACAGTATGTCATTTTAGGTTTTAATGAAGAAGAAGGTATTACGTTGAGTTTTAGTGATGAGTGGCCAACAAAAAAACAGGTATTAGATAAACAACAGGAGATTGAAGAATGAGCATAATTGATCTCGTAAAAAATACACTGATTGGACAAAATCGCTACCATCTTAATGTGCAAGGTTGTGATGTTTTATTTGATGTTGAACATTTCACGGGTCGTGAAGCAATTAGCGATACCTATCATTATCAAATTACCTTTACTTGCCAAGCTCAGGATTTACAACCGCAACAACTGTTACGTCGTAGTGCAACATTATCCTTTACGCCACCCATCAATAGTATGGTGGATTTAATCGACCAAGAGCCCATCACTAAACAAGTTCATGGCGTTATCACACAATTTCGGCGTCTATCAGGCTCGGTTGATGAAGCCCGTTATCAACTCGTCATTGAGCCTGTTTTTGCCTTATTACGTCATCAGATACGTTCTCATCGTTTTTTCCTTAATCAGTCTGTTCCTGATGTCGTTAATCAAATTTTACGTGAGCATAATTTTAAAGATTGGGAATTTGAATTTACACTTAAAAATGAATATCCCAAACGCGAACAAATCAACCAATATAATGAAAGTGATCGTCAGTTTATCGAACGACTATTAAGTGAAGTTGGTATTTTTTACTCTTTTTATTTACAAGATCAAACCCAAACCGAAGTTATTCGTTTTGCCGATCGCCAAAGTGCTTATACCTTTGATAAAACTCTGCCTTTAAATAGCCCATCAGGCATGAATGATAATCACCAAGAAAGTGTGTGGGGATTATCATTACATCATCAAGTGGTTGAGCAAAATGTACTAACCAAAGATTACAACCATCGGCAAGCTCAAGACACCTTGATTTCAGCAGTAACGGATATGACTCGTGGTGAAGGTGAGGAGATACATTATGGTGAAGTTTATCACTATCAGGCTAGACATCTTTCTCGCGGTGATAAACTCAATCCAGAAGCAGAAACCGCAAACTTTTGGGCTCGGCTTGATCATGAGCGTTTTTTAACTCGTCAAACGCGCTTAAAAGGCGAAAGTAATGCAGATTCTTTATCACCGCTACAAGTGCTTTCTATCACTGATAACGCAATACCTTCATCATTACCGTCTGTGTTTCAATCACCAATTTTAATCACTCGTCTACGTTTTAGTGGTGGTCGAGAAAAAGCGTTGCAAGTCCGATTTAATGCGATTCCTTACAGTGAAACCCTTTGCTGGCGCCCGGCCGTTAAACCTCGCCCAATTATCACAGGTACACTCACTGCACGTATTACCAGTGCTAAAGATAACGATATTTATGCGCATCAAAATGAAGATGGCTTTTATTGGGTAAAATTTGATGCTGACCGTGATGAAAAACCGATGGGTTATGAAAGTATGCCAGTACGTTTGGCAAAACCTTATGCCGGCGATACCTATGGGGTGCATTTTCCATTAATTCAAGGCACAGAAGTTGCTATCGCCTTTCATGAAGGCGACCCAGACCGACCTTATATCGCCCATGCGCTTCATGATTCGCGTCGTCCAGACCATGTAACCGACAAAAATAATACCCGAAATGTTATTCGTACACCGGCTAATAATAAGCTACGTATGGAAGATAAACGCGGTGAAGAACATATTAAAATCAGCACTGAATATGGCGGTAAATCACAATTAAATTTAGGTCATATTGTCGATGCTAACCGTGATAAACGAGGCGAAGGTTTTGAATTACGCACCGATAGTTGGGGAGCTATAAGAGCTGGTAAAGGGTTATTTATTAGTGCAGATAATCAAGCCAAAGCAGGTGGTGAAGTGCTGGCAATGGAGGAGGCGCATTCACAACTCACGACTGCATTAATAGAAATGCAAACCTTAACCCAAAGTGCAGAACATGCTAGTGCTCTCGCTGCTAATATCCAGCAACAGCAAGAAAGTCTAGAAAAAAAATTAATCCAATTAAAAAAATCAGTGCTATTAGCCACTGCGCCTGACGGAATAGCACTAACTAGTGGTGATAATTTACAACTGTCTGCTGAAGAAAATCTAACACTAACAGCAAACCAGCAAGTTGATATTGGAGCTTTTAAAAAATTCACTTTAGCAGCTGGTGAAATGATGAGCTTCTTTTCCAGAATGGGAGCAAAAATCTTTGCCAAAACAGGTGATATAGAAATTCAGGCACAAGACGGTCGTCTATCAACATGGTCTACACAAGATTCGGTCATAAGTAGTGGTAAAAAAATGGTGTTGTCAGCTCAAGAGGAACTCATCTTATCTTGTGGTGGCGGATATATACGAATTAAAGATGGAGATGTAGAAATTGGTGGACCTGGAAAGTTATTAATTAAAAATAATGGTATTCAAAAATTAGGCCCACAAAGTGTAGAAAGTGCCATGAAATCTTTTTCATCAGAGGAATTTAGTGAATGGTTTGTTATTAAAAACCCACTTTCAGGAGAACCGATAGCTAATCAGCGTTATCAAATTACATTACCGAGTGGAGAAATTATAAAAGGCATTTCTGACTCCGAAGGTAAAACAACTCGTATAAATTCTAATGCAATAAACGACATTTTAATTAAATTATTACCTTATGGAGAAGGTGAATAATGAAATATAAATTACCCTACTTTTTTATTTTACTTTTATCATTTTCATCATTAACCGGCTGTTTATCATTAAAAGAAAAAGCCGCGATTAAAGCGGAGCAAGATAGAGCCGAACAACAACGTTTAATTGACGAAGAAATTAAAAGTTATGGCCCTCCCACCGTCATTTACCGTATTGATGACCATCGCTTTTTTACCTTAGAAAAATATAATGAAAGGCGAGAAGGGATCACGTATTACAACAATACAAAAAATAATATCCATCAAGAAATATTATATGGATCAGCTTGCTTATACCAAGGTCGTCTAATCTGGGCAACCGAGCGCGATGATGCTTTAATTTTCCCTGCGGTACTGAGTCGAAAAACAGATCAATGTGCAGGCACTAAATGGGGCTGTGTTAACGCTATTCTTGTCACTTTAGATGGTGGAGAAAACTTTAGGCCCACAAATGGGGGGTTTGGTGGTAATACTGATCATCCCGGTTACTACTCTTCTTTTTTTGATATTATTGTGACCGATGAGGGGTTTTATTTAGGAAAATCAACAGCTTCTCGTTTAAAAAATGATAATCTTGATGACCCTTGGTGGCGAAAGTTTTATTTTGATCCTACCGATTCAAATTATGTTCATAGTAGTCTCGGGGATAAAGAATCCCCCTCTTCAACACTAAAAACC
>NZ_PENZ01000042.1 GCF_003144395.1 Proteus faecis
GGCAACGATTGAAACGTTCAGAGCCTACGTTCAGAGTCAGTCAACGTCTGATTGATCTTTAAAGCCCTGCGGGCTTTTCGCTAAGCGTGTTATTTCCCTAGGTTAAATAACTGCATTTAATGGTTTAGTTAGCTTGCTTATTTAACCTAGTTTTCATCCCCTATGTTTCATTTGATAATTCTATTTACCTTAACATTAGCTTTCATTTTACCTCGAATTTATTCGGGGTATTTTTTATCTCACCCATATTATTGATTTTGCTTTATCAGCACTCATTTGATCTTTGATGAAATAATCATCTGGCTATCTTTATCAATAATAGGCAAAATTAACATCAATGATTTAGCTCAATTCCCTGTTTACTATTAGAAAAGAGAGCGCCTCGCATGACTGGATTAATTATTACCATCGCGTTATTGGGTCTTATTTTTTATTATTACAACCGTATTATCTCTATGCGTGAAGCAGTTATCTCAAGTGAAACTGAAATTTCAGTGCAATTAGATCGTCGTGGCAAAGTATTTGATAGTTTATTAGCCACTGTTAAAAAATACCTTAGCCATGAGTCTGAAGTATTTACTAAAATCACAGAATTAAGAACGCAAGCTCAAAGCGCAAATAGCAAAGAAGCCAAAGTAGCTGAAGATGAGTTATCAAAAATTGTCTCAAGTGGTGCCATTAATGTTGCCGTTGAAAATTACCCTGAATTAAAATCCGATACTATTATGGCAAATTTACAAGAAGAGATTGTTTCAACCGAAAATAAACTCTCTTTTGCAAAGCGCGGTTTCAACCGTACTTTAGAGCAATACCGAGCTTTCATCGCCTCTATTCCAGCGGTATTTATCGTTAAAATTTTCCCAAGCCTAGTGATTGATAAAGAGTACTGGCGCCTTGATGAAGGAACCATTAAAGCAGAAGAAGCGCGCCGCATTAATTTTGACTAATTTTATCGTAATAAAAGGTATTTATTACTTCTAGATTGATAAAAACAGCACTTTACCGTGCTGTTTGGAGTCACTAATGGATTTCAGAAATGTTCTACGAAAAAATGCTATTCGAACTCGTTTTGTTATAGCAACCTATTTACTCTTAATGCTTATGATCGGTTTGCTGGTGGATACGGCGATTGGTGCCAATCCTTATTTAGATCTTAGCGATAATATGTTGGCATTTCTGACGTTTCACTCTCTTCCCATTGCGACATTAATTATTCTCGCTATCTCTATTTTATTGCTTATCTTTATTCATTTTAAAGGGCATAAAATCATGCTAACGGGAATGAATGCACGATTAATTAGTCCTGATGACACCTTAAATGCACAAGAGCGCCAACTCCTTAATATCGTTGAAGAACTTAGCTTAAGTGCCACTCTTGGCTACATTCCTAAACTCTATCTTCTTGATACACCTGAAGCGAATGCCTTTGCAGCCGGTTGGTCTGAGAAAAATGCCTTTATTGGTGTAACAACAGGCTTACTAAATCGTCTTAATCGCCAAGAAGTACAAGCTGTATTAGCCCATGAAACAGGGCATATTATTCATGGTGATTCACGACTGACATTATATGTTGGCATATTAGCTAACGTTATTTTGACCGTAACAAATATCTTTGGTAGTCGCTTATATATTGCCTCTAGTAACCGTGGTGGTAAAAGTAATGATGCAGCAAGCAAAGCGCGACTCATTTTAATCATTCTAAACTTGGTTTTGCCGATCATTACACAGGTGCTCTATTTCTATTTATCCCGCACCCGTGAATATATGGCAGATGCTACCGCTGTGGATTTAACCCAAGATAATCAAGCGATGATTAATGCATTAAAGAAAATTTCAGCGCAGCATGATGATGAAAATTTTGAAGATGGTTCGACGGGACGCGCTTATCGTAAAGCGGCCTTTATTTTTAATAAAGGAGATTCATTTTTCTCAACACATCCCTCAATTGAAAATAGGATCGCAGTGCTAGAAGGTCGAAAAACGTTTTAAGTCGTATTGAAACAATACAGTAAAAATAAAAAAGCGTTAGCACCAGTTTATCAATATGGCGCAAACGCTTTTTTTAATTCATATGATCTAAAATAGACTGATTTAACGTTGCTTTTCACCGTGATGGAAAATAGCTGTACGTAGGCGCTCTTGTTGCTCATAACGCAGTGGAAAATCAATCGTTTTATCTTTGCCTAATTCAACTAAAAGCTCGTTCATTGTTTGAATACTAGTTGTGGCAATAGCATCATCAACTTGCTTAACTATTTCATCATAATGAGACATCATGATCTCCTTTTCTCATAAAAATCTTAACTGCTATCATATTACAAGAAAGAGAAATTCTATATTTTTAGTCACACAAAGCATGACTAAATTGAATTAAGTGGCTTATTTTTTGTCTCTTGCCCCAATAACATCACCGCTAAAATTCCAATCACAATCGAAAAACTAAAAATCAAAAATATTGAGCTTATTTCAAATTGATACTGAACCAAGTATCCCACCATTAAAGGCCCTAGTATTCCACCAATACGCCCTATTGCAGTTGCTGTTCCTGCACCTGTTGTCCGAATTCCATCGGGATATTGTTCTGGGGTATAAGCATATAAAGCCCCCCAAGCACCCAAATTAAAGAACGATAACAACATACCGAAAATAAGCAATGTCGCAGTAGAATCAGCCACACTAAAATAATAAGCACTAATGGCAGTACCCGCTAAATAAGTCACTAAAACAAACTTTCGCCCATATCGCTCAATTAACCAAGCCGCCGTAAAATAACCAGGCAACTGCGCTAATGTCATAATAAGTACATATTGAAAGCTCTTAATTAAACTAAAGCCTTTTAACATGGCAACACTTGGTAACCACAAGAAAATACCGTAATAAGAGAAAACCACACAAAACCATAAGATCCACAACATTAACGTTGAGCGACGATATTGCGGCGACCAAATTAATGCCATTGATTGACGAATCGATAAACGTGTTTTTCTCTGTAAAATATGCGATGAGGGAGGTTCAGGTAATTTTGAACGCAAATAGAGAGCATATACTGCAGGTAAGGCGCTTAATAGCATAGCCATACGCCAACCATAATCGGGAATAATAAAATAAGCAATCAAAGCCGCGATCAGCCAACCGACAGCCCAAAAACTTTCTAATAAAACGACAATGCGCCCTCGTTCATGGGTTTCCACACTTTCACTAACCAGTGTGGAGGCAACAGGTAATTCCCCTCCTAATCCCATGCCAATAAAAAAACGTAAAACAAGCACGACCATCAAAGAGCTTGCAAATGCTGTTAATCCACAACCTAAACTAAATAGTAACAAAGTAAAGATAAAGACAGGTTTGCGCCCTTTTCTATCAGCCATAATGCCAAATACAAACGCGCCGACAGCCATTCCAATTGAGTTTATACTACCAATCCAACCTAATTGTGATGCCGTTAATCCCCAATCTTCTTTTAATGCCGTGAGTAAGAATGCTAGTAATCCCACATCCATTGCATCAAAAGTCCATCCCATGCCTGCAATACATAAAAGCTTATTACGAGAGATTGCCTCAGGTTTTTTACCTGTTTGGCTTGCCGTTGTCATTACATATCCTTTTTATCCCCTACCAAAGTGTTTAGTATACTAAACAAGAAAAATCATTTTGTTAATACCTTAGTGAGAATTTAAATAAAAATTAACATTCATGCAGAAAAAATAGTTAAAAAAAACCGGTATCTCTAATTAAGATACCGATTTAAACTTTTATCACTTTTTCTTTGATTTTTTTGATTAGCTTCTTAAACCGCGACCTTTTTCAATTAAATACCATGCGATAACGTAAAACACAGTAATGAAAAGACACAGAACACTAATCGTCACCGTTAAAGAGACATCCGTAATACCCAGAAAACCGTAACGGAAGCCGCTGATCATATACACAATAGGGTTTAATTTAGACACACCTTGCCAAAATTCAGGTAAGAGTGACAGTGAATAAAACACACCACCTAAATAGGTTAATGGCGTTAAAACAAAAGTTGGAATAATACTAATATCATCAAAGGTTTTCGCAAAAATCGCATTCAATAACCCGGCGAGAGAAAACACAATTGAGGTCATCAGTAATGTCACCACAACCATTGTCCAAGAATGTATTTCTAGAGGTACAAAAAATAGTGAAACTAAAGTCACTAAGATACCAACACAAATACCACGAGCAATACCACCGCCAACAAACCCAGCAATAACAACATGCGTTGGAACGGGTGAAACTAATAATTCTTCTATACTACGTTGAAATTTAGCACCGAAAAAAGAAGAAGAAACATTCGCATAAGAGTTTGTTATAACTGCCATCATAATCAGGCCAGGAACAATAAACTGCATATAATCGACACCGCCCATATCGCCAATTCGTTTACCAATCAGGTTACCGAAAATAACGAAATAGAGAGACATCGTTATCACTGGTGGAATTAATGTTTGTACCCAAATACGACCAAATCGGGTGACTTCTTTAATCCAAATTGTTTTGAGGGCTACCCAATACAGCTGAATCATTCCCTCTCTCCTTCTACTGTATGCTCTTCATTAACTAAGTGAACAAATAATTCTTCAAGTCGGTTGGCTTTATTTCTCATACTTAACACTTGAATACCTTGTGCATTAAGTTGAGCAAATACACTATTTAGTCCTTGCTCTCTTTTAACATCAACTTCTAATGTTGATGTATCAACCAAGCGATATTGATAATTTTGTAATTCAGGTAGTGGGCTTTTCGGCGCTAAATCTAAAATAAAGGTTTCAGACTCTAATTTACTTAATAGCCCTTTCATACTGGTATTTTCAACCAGTTCACCACGTTGAATAATACCAATATTCCGACACAGCATTTCGGCTTCTTCCAAATAGTGTGTGGTTAGAATAATGGTAGTACCTTCAGCATTTAATTGTTTTAAAAACGTCCACATTGAGCGACGTAATTCAATATCAACACCTGCGGTTGGTTCATCAAGAATAAGTAGTTTAGGTTGGTGCATCAATGCACGCGCAATCATTAAGCGGCGTTTCATCCCCCCAGATAAAAAACGCGCTCTATCGTCACGTTTTTCCCATAAATCAAGCTGGGTCAAATAAATTTCAGCACGTTCTAACGCTAATTTACGAGGCACACCATAATAACCCGCTTGATTGAGAACAATTTGTAATACGGTTTCAAAAGGGTTGAAATTGAATTCTTGTGGCACTAATCCTAATTGACGTTTTGCATTAACCATATCGGTATCGGTGTCATAACCAAATACTTTGACTTTACCGCTACTCTTATTAACTAAAGAGCTAATAATACCAATCGTGGTCGATTTGCCAGCGCCATTAGGGCCTAATAAAGCATAAAAATCGCCAGCCTCAACGGTGAGATTAATTCCTTTTAGCGCTTTTACGCCATTGTGATAAGTTTTCGTTAACTCCGTTAACTCCAATGCATACGTCATAAGTGGGAATTACCTTTTATCAACTGCATTATTCAGCATTGACTGAGCTGAAATCAGAAAATAAGCTTAGTTCAAAGAACAGAATGGAATAAGGTATTCTAGAGAATATTCCGTGGCAAATAAACCGTTTTAGGGCTTATGACACAAACGAATAAATAAATATTTTTTAACTATTACAAGAATAAAAAATAAAAGATAAAGAGAAAGTAAATTAGCCATCAAGGTGCAATATTCTTTTATTTCTTACCAATATTCTGATGCTGTAATCATTTTATCCCTTAGTGCAATCATTTAGCCTAATTGATACCAATAAAATTATTGCCTTTGTTTCTCGAGTTTACTGATGAATATCATCTAGCCATTTATCTCCTCAAATCAATAATGTCTTTTATTTTTTTACCCTTCTCGCTTTCAGTATATAAATAAAACTAACAATCATAATTATTAGTTTTATTTATATAATATTTATAAGTGTCTATTTTGGAATAATACAATATTCGATTTAACAAATAGTTATCTTTTTGTGTATTTGATTTACATCAAAGAATGTATTGATAAATTCATTAAACAAATGCTATAAAAAGTTCTATCTTATTTGAAAGCGAAAAATTACAAGCAATTATCTGTCACTTGGCTTTAAAAAGCCTTCTGATAAATTCAAAAGTAATGGTATAAAAATACCCTTTCTTAATGGATCTTCGCATCTAACATTAACACAAGAGCTATTTCGTGTTGGCGTACTGTCAGCGCAAATGGTGGGAAACCGAATTTACAGGCAGTCACATCATGATGAGAAAGATTGAAGAGCTGTTAGCCAATAACAAGCAATGGTCAGAATCTGTTACTGAAGAGAATCCTCAGTTTTTTAAAGATCTCTGCAAAGGACAAAAACCTCACTTTTTATGGATTGGCTGCTCTGACAGTCGCGTTCCAGCAGAAAAATTAATTAACGCGGCACCGGGGGACTTATTTGTTCACCGTAATGTAGCAAACTTGGTTATCCACACTGACTTAAATTGTCTTTCTGTGATCCAGTATGCTGTTGATGTATTACAAGTTGAACACATTATTGTCTGTGGTCACTATGGTTGTGGTGGTATTGAAGCAGCTATTGAAGGCACCGAATTAGGTCTTATCAATAACTGGTTACTACATATCCGCGATATCTGGTACAAACACAGTTCAATGTTGGGTGAACTTGCGCCACAAGATAGATTAAACCTACTTTGTGAGCTAAACGTTATCGAACAAGTGTACAATCTTGGCCACTCAACAATTATGCAAGCAGCGTGGAAACGTGGACAAAAAGTGATGATCCACGGTTGGGTTTACGGTTTAAATAATGGTGAGCTACACGATCTTGATGTCACTTCAGATAGCCGAGAAAAACTTGAACTCTCTTATCGTCAAGCAATGGCTAAATTGAGTCATCCACGTTAATAAAATACGTTCTATTAAATAAAAAAACCCGCCTAATGAAGTGCTCTATAAAACTGGACACGTTTGTTAAGCGGGTTTTCCGTTTCTATTTTAAGTAAATAAATTACTCATCTAATAACGTTACATGCCCAATATAAGGCAGGTGACGGTAACGCTGTGCATAATCGATACCGTAACCAATAACAAACTTATCTTCGATGGAATAACCAATCCACTCAACAGGAACATTAACTTCACGGCGAGAGG
This sequence comes from Proteus faecis, assembly GCF_003144395.1. GTDB lineage: Bacteria > Pseudomonadota > Gammaproteobacteria > Enterobacterales > Enterobacteriaceae > Proteus > Proteus faecis. The sequence goes on from NZ_PENZ01000042.1 coordinate 7,169, forward strand.
GTTTATCCAATAAAGTACAGATAGAAATAGAAGCAGGCTCACGTAAGCTTAAAATCTCTTTAACACGATTTAAGGTGTTACCTGAGTCGATAATATCTTCAACAATCAGAACATCTTTGCCACGAATATCTTCATCGAGATCTTTAATGATTTTGACGTCACGCGTTGACGTCATACCATTACCGTAACTTGATACTGTCATAAAATCGACTTCATGGTTCACATCAATTTCACGGCATAAATCAGCCATAAAAATAAAAGAACCTTTTAATAAGCCGATTAAGACAAGATCATGTTGATCTTGACGTGGACGGTAATGTTCTGAGATTTCACGCCCTAGCTCAGCAATACGCTGTTTGATCTCTTCTTCAGAGATCATGACATCAACAATATGTTTCATGATTTATTTCGATTGGGTTAACGGGGAAAGCAAACGATTGTACCAGAACTTCCTTCATCATGCGATGATCTGATTTAATGAAAATAAAGGCACAAAATATCCATTTCATGCCATTTATTAATTTATCTCACTGATATTGATAGCTTTTACAGTGATTGATTATTTACTAACAGTGAAACCCGCCATCATTCCGGTATCTTCATGCTCCAATAAGTGGCAGTGTGCCATAAACGGATGTGCTTTTGTCGCTAAATGATCGAACTTCACTAAAATTTCGCTAAATTGTCCTTCAACTTTCACAATATCTTTCCAGCCTTGGCGATGCTTCTCTGGTGTTCTACCATTTTCAGATAAAATGCGAAATTGTGTACCATGAACATGGAATGGATGTAACATCATGTCACCACGACCGGAGACAACCCAACGCTCATAAGTGCCTTGTTTTACATCAAATGCGGGTTCAGTCATTGAGAATGGAATACCATTGATACTATTAGCATTATAGATATCAAGATCCACACCACCATGACCACAATTCATTCCGCCGCCCATCATGCCACTACCGTTTCCTTGGCGCATATGACTCATTCCATGATGAATACCCGCTAATGCTTTATCACCATAACGTTCTGTTAATAGCATCATGCCTTGCATATCTAAACGCATATCCATACGTAAATGTAATGTACGAGTTGCAATGTTACTGAGTGTTGGTAATGCCGGAATTAATGCTAATTGATCAGGTAAAGTACCTTGTGCTTTTTCCGCTGACGGTAATAAACGTAACACAGGTAATACATTATCAAACGGTGCTAACACCATGCCCATTTGACGTACAGGTAAAGTAACAATATCAAAATCACGACCATCTGAGGTATCGACTAAAACCTCAAAACGCTCTCCCATTAAAATAGGAAGTTCTGTTACTTTTACGGGTTCCGCTAATAACCCACCATCACTCGCTATCACATACATGGGTCTGCCATCACTAGTGGCAAGGTTTAAGCTGCGAGCATTACAACCATTTAAGAAACGTAATCTTACCCAACCTTTCGGTACAATATGCTGTGGTTGGATCGCCCCATTGGTCAACATCATATCGCCAAACCAGCCAATCGCCGCACTCATCACATCGAGTTGATAATCAATTTGTCCTTCACTGTCTAAACGTTTATCTTGCAAAATAACGGGTAAATCATCAACACCCCAGCGATTAGGTAATTTACCGCTTGCAGTTTCCTCATCTTCAATAATCACTAATCCGCCTAATCCCATTGCGACTTGTTTCCCAGTAACACCATGAGTATGAGGATGGAACCAGCACGTTGATTCAACTTGATTGGGTGTAAAAGTAACAGTACGAGATTTTCCAGGCTCAATCATTGCTTGTGGACCGCCGTCTTCTTCACCACTAATTTCAAGCCCATGCCAGTGAACGGTTGTCGTTTCGGGAAGCTGGTTATTAATATTGATAGTGACTGATTGACCACGTTTTAATTTCAATGCTGGCCCTAATAAACTGCCGTTATAACCCCAAGTTGTTGTACTTGCCGTCGGAATAAATTGAGAAACACCTTGTTGAATATTAAGAACAATCTTTTGTTGAGCATCAGGGGTAATTTGAGGTGGAATAGCCAATGAAGGCGTGTTACTTTGGGCAAACGCAAAACGGCTCCAGCTCGGTAATAATGTAACAGCACTTAATGTGGCGCCTAATTTTAAAAATTCGCGACGTTGCATAATATATTCCTTTGAATAAAAACAAGTTATTATGTATTTATCGAAATAAGATGAATAAAGATGTTTTTTAATCTATTACCAATGCTAAAGTTTCCCCTTACTGGAAGGTCAATTTAAAACCCAACAAAACAGAGGGTCTTTGCAAAACTTTTAACTACATTAAGCCAAATAACAAAACTTGCTAAATCATCACACAAAGGAACAGCACACCTAATGAAAAAAATGTTCGCCTTGTTCTGCACACTAACGTTTTCTTTTACTCTGATCTTTTCTTCGAGTACAAAAGCGTTAACTTACACACAAGCAGAAGACTTGGCAGATTTAACCGCCATCTACCTTTTTTTAAATAAAGATTGTGGTTATGAGCAGATATCAAAACCTAAAATTGAAAGAGCGCTATTGATCTTTTCTCGCTCACAGCAATGGGATGTCAGTAATTACTCGACATTGCCAATGGGTCAATTGAATGAAGATAGTTACAATGATTTAAAAGGCATTAAAGTGACACACAGTAAAAAATGTCAGCTATTAGCCAATAAATCGCTAAGTTTATTAAATTATTAATACTTGTGTTAACTCACTATTGGATAAATAAAGCGGGATAACCTCTTTAAATACCGTCGAGATATAAAATGACTGATAGAGGTTATCAAAAGATTTTTCTACCTTTCTTTATGCTAATTATTTTTCTTCTGTCTATATTCATTCCAATACAAAGCAACTGATGGAATACTTTGAATAATCAACATTCGAAAAATATGATTCGACATAACAAACGCCGCATCTACATTCATCGTTATCGCTGCAAATGTCATTGCTTCCATACTTCCCGGCGCCCAAGCCAATACTAATGTAGCCCAAGGAACCCCCGTTAAATAAGCCGCACCATAGGCAACAATTACGGTTAAAATCACATTAATAATCACCACTTGTACAGAAGAAAAGGCATTTTTAATTAGTGATGAAAGCGGAAAAACCACAAAGTGAGCACCAATGTTCATACCAATTAACACCATGCTCAATTCATTAAGTAACATGGGAAAAACAATAGATTCGCTAACAAACGATTGAACCAGTATCGCACTACCTAATGAGGTCAACATAAAGGGTGCAGGAAATCGAATTTTCTGCAATAAAAGTCCAGAGCCCAACCCTAAAGCAGCAATCAATAATAACCACAACAATGAAATAAAGGTCATTTCGGGTATAGAAAATTCTGGCATATTAGCTTTATCTGAACCCACAATAAAACCCGCCATAATAATCAGCACCATTAAACGAATGGTATGAGAAATCACAATTTTTTGAGGTGGCGTTTTCGTATGATCAGTTAATGCTAAAATAGCCGCCATCGCCCCAGGTACCGCCCCAAGCATTGACTCTTCTTTCGTCCAACCAATATGGCGATGAAACCAAAAATAGCTCACAAAAAACTGAATGGCTAAACACACAACAAGGGTGAGTAATAGAATGAGTAAGTTATCAGCACTCCCTAAATGAACTTGGTTAAACATTAAACCAACCGAAGTGCCTAAAGTTAGCTGAATAAACGTCAATGTATGTTTAGGAACGGCAAGCTCCCATTTAAAACGGTAAGCAATGATAACGACAAGAATTGGCCCAAACATCAGTGCCATAGGCAAACCTGAAAGAGTAAGAACACCACCGATTAATGCACAGAATAAAATACCTGGTAGAGTTTTGAAAAACGACATGTTGTGTTATCCAGCTTTTTTAATTATTGTTTCCATCCTAGCATTTGTATAAATATTTAATAACCAAATAGTGATAATGTAATTATTATTTTTATTAATATTAAGAGCCGAATATGTCGTTACAGATCACCACAAATCCAACATCGAATGAGATCAATGAGATTTATAAAGGATTGCTAATCCACAATCTTCACTATATTCAGATGGAACAATACACACCACTTGCCGTTTTTAAGGAAGAGAGCAGTAAAAAAATAGACGGGATCACAGGAGATATTTTAGGAAATTGGCTACGCATTCGTTATTTATGGGTAGATAAAGCCTATCGTGGAAAAGATATAGGAACAGAATTACTGCAAACAATGGAACTTGCAGCAAAAGAGAAAGGTGCCAAATATGCAGAAGTGGATACTTTTAGCTTTCAAGCCCTGCCTTTTTATCAAAAGCAATGATTTGAAATATTTGGCATGCTAGAAAATTATCCCTTTAGTGATAAGAAGTATTATTTAAGAAAAGATTTATAGTTTTTTGCTAGTTTCATTTATTTTACTAGTATCTTATTTTTATCTAAATTCGAATAAACGTCCGTTCTCATTTATATTGAGTTGAGTTGAGTTGATTCTAATTCATATTCTAATTCATATTCTAATTCATATTCTAATTCATAATTTATTTCATATAATAATTTATTATATATTTTATCCAATAAGTCATCATTTATTTCACCCAATAATTTCTTATATATTTCACACCATGATTCATAATTTATTTTATCCGATAATTCATCTATATGAAAAATAATTTCTTTTATTTTCTTGATTGAAATATTACTGCATAAATTATTATCACCCAGTTCAAGATCTAAATTATTTTCTTCATTCACATAATTAGATGAATATTTCTGTATTTGTGTATCTATCTGTACTGGTTTATCTGTATGTTCAGTCATATTTATTTTTATCAAATTAAAATATTTCTCTTTCCATTCTTGCATTAAGCTATCAAAGGAATATTTACTATCACTGTTTTTATTAAGCGCTATCATCATAATAGCTGATAATTTATTTTCCACTTCATTTTTTATATTATTATCAAACTTATCAAACAATTGAACTTCTTCAATACTTATAAGTAAAAAACTCATTAATTTTATAAAATCCCCCCTTTCTTTTTCCGTTGAAAAGTTACTCATAAAATCATATTTTTCATTTAAATGAATATTTTCAAATTTAAATTTTAAAAATATTAATTTTAAAATATTTTTTATGCTTTTATCATCCAATGCATTTATTCGATTTTTTATAATTTCATTTAATACATCGACAATTAACTTATTTTTGCCCCCCTCATCTCCCTCATTATTGAGTGATGAAAAAAAATCCTTAGCTCTTTTTACTTCATTTAAATAGTTACAATAACTATAAAAATCAAATTTATCATTTGCATGAGAAATTATATTTTTTACAGTATTTAGATTGTTAATTATTGTTTTATCTTCAATTACATTTATTTTATCAAAGGCTTTGCTATGTTTTTTTATATCAACAACATCAGAAAGTTTATTATTCTTTATATCCTTTATAAGAAAGAAAATCTCTATTTTATGGAATAAAAAAATTACCCCTTGAATAAACTTCTTGGTAAAAGAAGGTGCAACAGGGGTATTTTTTATCCCGCTTATATTTTTTGTAAAAATATAACATTCCTTTTTTGGAAACGAATTTTGTTTATTTAAAAATAAAATATTTGGTTCAAATGTATTTTTTTTAATAATCATAAATTATTCGCCTATATAAGTTATATACAAATTAATTATTAACCATGAAAATAAAAAATGATTTAATAAAAGAATCATATATGTTCAAAATAATTTGAAAAATATTTTCTAAGCACTTCATCTTTCGATTTATCTAAATCATCAATACTTAACCCTAGTCGACTAAAAATACCTTTTAGTTTGTTTTCTATAACTGTACTCTGTGTATTAATAGTACCATTCCCCCCCTGTGTCACTACACCTTGATTATAGTACTCCGTTGTTACATTTTTTTTATTTTCAAAAGTTTCATAGCTAATTAATAAAATAATAGCATCCTGTGCCCACTTGTAATTAATGTTATTACTTGAATTTTTAAATAATCGAGAAAAAAGATTATTTCCATTATCATTTTTCTTTATATTTTCATAAAAACTATTATTGAGAGAGTTTATTATTTTCTCTGTTGGCTCTCCCATATTTTTATAAATATCTTTACTTACCATTCTTATTAAGTTGTCTACCTTAGAAATAGACTTTTCTTCACCAATAAATTCTTCATCTTTTGATAAGTAGTTAAATAACTCTTTCGTTATATTTAAAGACAATTCTTTTTTAGCATCTTCTAAATTACCATGGGAATTTTTAATAATTTCTAATTTATTTTTTTCATTAAAAATAGAATCAACAATATTATCAAAAAAAGCTCCAAGTTTTACACCATTATCATGACTATTAACTTTTTCTTTTATTAATTTTTTTATATCATCAATTTTATTAGAAGAAAACAATTCATCTATATTTGAATCAGAAATAGAATTTAATTCATTCACTATTTTATTAGGTAGATCAGAATAGTTTTCTTGGAATTTATTCTTAGCTAAATCAGCTTTTAATTCATCTTTTATCAATTTAATATCATTAATAAGCTTACACTCCAAAGCCTTTTCTAAAGTTTGATATTTAATCATAATATCTATTTTATTATTGCTATTTGTTTTTTTAGTTATTACCTGATTAACATTATCAGTAAATGTTTGATTTAAAAAATCTAATTTATTAGAAAATTTTTTAAAAACTTCTTTATTATTTAATACATTGTCAAATTTAAATTCTTGTAATGCTTTATTTACACCTTTATTTTGAAGATTTATTCTTACAGGTAATAATGATCTATTTATAAATTTAAATGGGGAAATAAAAAAGATTAATAAGTTTTTAAAACTTCTTGTCTTCTCTGTTTTAAAATAAAGTTTTTGATTTGTATTTAGCTCTTTTTTTCCTGAGTTAGTAATCCAATCAGGGAGTTTATTTTCTTTTTTTTCTAAGTTAGGAATACTATCAGAGAGTTTATTTTCTTCTCTTTCAATGGTTTTATTTTGTGTATTATCAGTATTATGATCAACACTCACATTTTCATTTAAAATATCATTATCACTATCACTAGCTAATTTTTGCAATTCTTTAATTAAATCATCCAATTCAATAAAATTATTTCCTTGTTTGGTAACTTCTTCGTTATTTAAATTATTTGATACTACATTAGAATAATTATCTTTAGATACTGCATCAGGAGTATTACCTTTAGATACTGCATCAGGAGTATTACCTTTAAATACTGCATCAGGAGTATTACCTTTAGATACTGCATCAGAAGGATTACCTTTAGATACTGCATCAGGAGTATTACCTTTAAATACTGCATCAGGCGTATTACCTTTAGATACTGCATCAGCAGTATTACCTTTAGATACTGCATCAGAAGGATTACCTTTAGATACTGCATCAGGAGTATTACCTTTAAATACTGCATCAGGCGTATTACCTTTAGATACTGCATCAGCAGTATTACCTTTAGATACTGCATCAGAAGTATTACCTTTAGATACTGCATCAGAAGTATTACCTTTAGATACTGCATCAGGAGTATTATCTTTAGAAACTAATGTACTATCCCGACTATTATTTAATAAATTAGCACATGTTTTTATATATTCACCAATAGATGATAAAGGTATATGTTGATCTTTATTATTATAACTATAATTGATTGGTAAATTTGTATTCTTAATAGATTTTAAATTTTTTAAATTAGTCCATTTCTCATTGAAGTTAGTCTTTGAATTACTGATATTAGTATTAATTTCTCTTGTTATTTCAGAAATAATCATTTTTTAACACCTTATTTAAGAATAATTATAGATAGTCTATTACTCTTATTTTTTTAAGTTTATAAAAAATCGCACAATAGTAATCAATCAACTCAATTTAATAAAAGAAGCATATATAATTTATAATTAAACATAGAAATAAAAAAAGATATCAACAAGTGATATCTTTTTTTAGTTTACTAATTTATATTCCGCTGGAATTTAAAAATAATTTATTTCTTAATCATTCTTTTAAATCATTATACACCGTAGCTCTTGAAACACCGAGGTATTGTGCGGTAATTTCCATTGCTTTACGCAGTGAAAGATAACCTTCATCCTGTAAACAGAGTAACAACTCGCGCCTTTGATGCGGTTTTAGTGCTCTTGGTGTGACTGAATAAGTCGCAGAAAACTCATCAATACGTTTTTTCAGCGAATCTTCAGTCACTGAACTAAAGGTTTCAATAATGTCATTACCTTCTTCAAGGGTTGCAAATTGGTTAAGCACCATTTGTAATCCTTTGATCATTGAAATATCAATATTCAAGCATAACGCTGCAACATAATTGCCTTGTTTGTCTTTAATACCAATAGAGGTACTTTTTGCTGTTCTTCCATCTGGAAACTGATTCGGGTAATTTGCCACAATCTGAGGAAAGTCCGACGATTCAATACGTGCCATTCCCAATTCTGTTGCTCTATCCCCTACTTTTCGACCTGATAGATTATTTTCAATGACCATAATGGTATTTTCACTATCGGTTAGATCATGAAGTACAACTTCACAAAAAGGCGATAATGTTTTACCAATGCCTTGTGCAATAAATTGTAGTTGTTCTACCAGCCACTCTTGGTCTTCTGTTTTATGTGACATAACGATCCCTGCAATAGCTAAAACGTAAATGATTTATACAATTTTAACTGATTTATTCAAATAATTAATCGTTATCTGCAGGATAATCAGATTTTGCCTGATTTAAAATAGCTTTTGCCATCCATTGAGTCATATCAATGACCTGTTGATCATCCATTTTCCAGATATCTTTCATTACTAAAAAGACTTCAGACCCATAAATTAAAGAGAACGATTTAATCACCTTATCCCACATTTCTTCAGGATAATGTGCTTTTAATGGTTCAATAACTTTGAGTAAAATCTCTTTACGGTGACCGCGAATAAACCGTTTTTCTGCATATTCACTTGATTGTCTCTCTTTTGCCCATTGCTGTAATGAGACTTGTAATGCACCACGCAGCGCGCCTTCATGTTTAAACATTTGTGGATAGGCAAGATTGAGCAATTCAGTAATGCGTTGTTGTGTATTATCTTCAGGTGTGGGGCTCCATGCAATGATCGGTGCTAAACTTGCGTCAACTGTGGCACTAATTAAATCACTTTGTGTGGGAAAATAACGATATGCGGTTGCTCTCGAAACACCTGCATGTGCCGCTAATTCCGACACAGTCGGTAACATTCCTTGCTCAAAAAGCCCCAATGCTGTTGTCACCAATAATTGATGGGTTCTTTTTCGTGTACCGGACATTGCATCCGTTTCATCACTGTAACTCATAGAAAATCCTTCGTTATTTCTACACTTTTATGTGTCTGACTTATCTTAAGCTAAATACTCACAACACTTAACGCTTACTTTAGGTGATTAATTGCACCTTATCGACTTTTAATAGATAAAAAATAAAAATAATGAGACAACAGTCTCAAAACAGTGCTATTATAAATGAAACTCAAGTCTCATTGTGATTATAATCTATCCGTCGATAATCATAAAAGGTATGGGAAGGCTTATGAAACAGTATTCTGGCTCTATCTATATTGCCACAACGCTTGATACTAAAAGTGCTGAAATTTTTTATGTCAGTGATTTAATTAAAAAAGCAGGCCTTCCTGTTAAAACCGTTGACTTGACAACCAAACCCACGGCATTAGCAAGAGAAGCCGATATCACCGCAACAGAAGTTGCACGTTTTCACCCTAATGGCCCAGAAGCCGTGTTTTGTGGCGATAGAGGGAAAGCAATAGAAGCGATGTCAATCGCATTTGAACGCTATTTAACTCAGTCTGATGATGTCTTAGCCATTCTTGGGCTAGGCGGTTCTGGCGGAACGGCACTGATTACACCAGCAATGCAATCTCTGCCAATTGGCGTACCTAAATTGATGGTATCAACGATGGCGTCTGGCGATATTTCAGGCTATATCGGTGCAAGTGATATTTCAATGATGTACTCCGTCACAGATGTATCCGGCTTAAATCGCATTTCTCGTAAAGTCCTAAGAAATGCGGCGAACCAAATAGCTGGTGCTGTTTATTTTTACCAAGAAGAACAAGTTGTTGATAAACCAGCTGTCGCATTAACGATGTTTGGTGTCACTACACCTTGTGTACAGCAACTTACTCAAAAACTTGAAAATAATTATGACTGCCTTGTTTTTCACGCAACAGGAAGTGGCGGTAAAGCCATGGAAAAACTGGTAGACAGTCACTTACTTCATAGCGTGCTCGATCTTACAACAACAGAAGTGTGTGATTACTTGTTTGACGGTGTACTTGCTTGTGATGAAGACCGTTTTGGTGCAATCGCCCGTACCAAAATCCCTTATATAGGTTCTTGTGGTGCATTAGATATGGTGAACTTTGGTCGCCCATCGAGTGTTCCGGAGAAATATAAAGGGCGTCAATTTTATCATCACAATGCGCAAGTCACCTTGATGCGTACAACACCAGAGGAAAACCGTCAATTAGGTATCTGGATCGCTGAAAAACTCAATCAGTGTGAAGGTCCATTGCGGTTTGTATTACCACAGGGCGGTTTTTCAGCTCTGGATATTGAGGGAGCCCCTTTCTGGGATCCTCAAGCAAACCAAGCTTTTTTTGATGCATTTATAACAACATTTAAAGAGACAGAGACTCGTCAGTTAGTCATCAGTCCTTATCACATAAACTCTGCTGAGTTTACTCAGCAAATTTATGATTTACACCAGGAACTTATTTGTTAACCACGGAGAAAGAAGAATGACTCATTCACGTGAAACATTACTAAAAAAATTCAATGAAATGATTGCACGCCACGAACCAATTATTGGCGGTGGTGCAGGCACAGGGCTTTCAGCTAAGTGTGAAGAAGCCGGTGGTATTGACCTTATTGTGATTTATAACTCTGGGCGTTATCGTATGGCTGGCCGTGGCTCTTTAGCGGGTTTATTAGCTTATGGTAACGCTAATGAAATTGTTATGGATATGGCAAAAGAAGTATTACCTGTTGTTAAACACACACCTGTACTTGCTGGTGTTAATGGTACAGATCCTTTCTGTAACTTTGATAAATTCTTAGATGAAGTTAAAGCAACAGGCTTTGCTGGTGTACAGAATTTCCCAACAGTAGGCCTGATTGATGGAAATTTCCGCGCTAATCTAGAAGAAACAGGTATGGGTTATGGCCTTGAAGTGGATATGATCCGTCAAGCTCATGAGAAAGATCTATTAACCACACCTTATGTCTTTAGCCGTGAAGATGCGATTGCAATGACTGAGGCTGGCGCAGATATTATTGTACCTCATATGGGATTAACAACGGGTGGTAATATTGGTGCTGAAACAGCATTAACATTAGCAGACTGTGTGCCTTTAATTAATGACTGGGCCAAAGCGGCAAAAGCTGTACGTTCTGATGTCATTGTGCTTTGTCATGGTGGTCCAATTGCAACGCCAGAAGATGCACAATATATCTTAGATAATTGCCCAGATTGTCACGGCTTCTATGGTGCTAGTTCAATGGAACGCTTACCGACAGAAGTGGCATTAACCGCAACAACCAAAGAATTTAAAAATATTAAACGCTAATTCAAAATCATCAAGTTTGCCTAAGCGTTAATCTATATTGCCCACATAATGTGGGCAATATTTTATGCAGAGTGTACTAATTACAATTAAACCAATTTTGCAATTAATGTATTCAAATCCCCTGCTAAAAAATCAACAGGTGGGATCTCAATAACCGTATAAGCACCTGCACGTTGTTTCATACTTGCTCTTGCGGCAGATACCATAAATTGAGACGTCAATGCAGGATTGTTAATATGCATTGAATATTCAAATAATTGGTTATGTGTTTTACCTGACACGCCTTTATGGATCATCTGAACGCCATGTCCCACATCTTTTAAGCTATCGACACAATCCACTTGTTTCACATGAGTTTCATCAGAAGAAAAATAGCTATCAGCTTTAATGGCCTGCTCTACTTGATTAAAATTCGCCCCGGCATCCAACTCCACGTAAACCATACGACGATGAACCCCCGTCCCTAATGGAATAGTCATGGAAAGCGCATCTTTTACGCCATCAATCGTTTTAGCTGCTACACTATGCCCCATGCTCATACCAGGACCAAAGTTAGTATAAGTGAGCCCTTTTGGTGCCATGGCTAACATTAACGTACGAATAATAGAATCTGAACCAGGGTCCCAACCCGCAGAAATAACCGCTACACGGTCGTGTTTTTTTGCAACTTCATCTAGTTCTGTTTTTAATGACACAATTTCACTGTGAACATCAAAACTATCTACTGTATTAATACCTAAACTTAGAATAGATTTAGCTAATTCTTTAATTGCACGAGTCGGTGAACATAAGAGAGCAACATCAACATTACCTAATGTTTTAATATCGTTAGTCACGGTAATATTTTGCAGTTCTTCTGGTACATTATTGATATCACGACGAACAACCCCCATTAATTCAAAATCTTGAGCAGCTTGAACTGCTTCTAATGCAAATCGACCAATATTGCCATAGCCAACAATAGCCACTTTTATTTTAGTATTCATTAATTCCCCTGACTTTAACGTTACCATCTCTTAATGATAATAATGATTAGTTATCAATGAATAAACCATATATATATCTTTTTTGCCAGATAAACATTATTTACACTATTACCTTATAAATAAACCTTGTAGAATCTCTCATCTTCCTACGCGTTTTATTAATAATATCGATTTCACTCTGTGTTTAAGAAGGTTTTCAATGCATCAGTCTGATGTAGCGGATCGCTCACTTTTTTCCCTTAGTTGGCCAATATTTATAGATATTTTTCTACATCTAGCCACACTATTAATTAATACTTACATGGTAAGCCACGTTTCCACTGCTTACTTAGCAGCTATGGGCGTTGGTAACCAAGTTTTTGATCTTTTTATCACCATTTTTAGCTTTATTAGTGTGGGATGTAGCGTAGTTATTGCCCAATACTTAGGTGCAGGTAAAAAAGAAAAAGCCAGCCAAGCAATTCATATTTCTATCGCTTTTAACGCGTTACTTGGCATTAGTAGTGCATTAATCATTCTTTTCTTTGGCTACAATATTCTGCATATTATGAATACGCCTGAGCATTTAGTGCAAGATGGCTACAACTACCTACATATTATTGGTATTTGCCTTATTCCTGAGGCTGTTTCAATTATTCTTGCCGCTTGTCTGAGAGTTTATGGCAAATCTAAAGCAGCGATGTATGTCACATTGATCGCCAATATTGTTACTGTTATTGGTAATATGATTGTGCTTTATGGCTTTTTTGGTTTACCACAATACGGATTAGTCGGCGTTGCTTGGTCAACTGTTGTCGGCCGTATTATTGCTGTTATCTTACTGTGTGGATTACTGTTCTACGGTTTGCGTATTAAATTCGAAGCCAAACAACTCGTCGTGTGGTCTAAAAATATGTTAGGGAAAATCCTACATATCGGTTTACCCGCAGCGGGAGAAAACTTGGTTTGGATTTTACATTATATGACTGCATCAGCCTTTATTGGATTAATGGGCGAAGTCCCTCTTGCAGCACAGACTCTCTATTTCCAACTGTCATTATTTTTAATGCTCTTTGGTATTGCGATTAGTATTGGTAATGAAATATTAGTGGGTCACTTAGTTGGTGCAAAACGTTTTGATGATGCTTTTACTAGAGGCTGGAAAAGCTTAAAAACGGGTGTAATATTTACCATCGGGGTGGTTATTGTCTATTGGTTTATGCGTGATCCTATTTTGTATTCCATTACAGAAGATCAACGCATTATTGACCAATTAATTCCTCTGTTTATTTTGTCGGTCTTTTTAGAGCCAGGGCGCACCTTTAATATTGTGATGGTGAATGCCTTGCGTGCAGCAGGCGACGCTAAATTCCCGTTGATGACGGCAATCTGCTTTATGTGGGGTGTGGCTATTCCGGTAGGCTATTTCCTTGGAATAAAAATGGAAATGGGTCTAATTGGTATCTGGATTGGTTTCCTTTGTGATGAATGGCTACGTGGATTAACTAACGCATGGCGTTGGCGGTCTCGGAAATGGCAAACTAAACGTTTGGATATTTAATCTTAAAAAGCCTGATAAATCATTATCAGGCTTTAACTAGAGATCTCTACTTAAACCTTCTTTATGATATTTAGCTAAAACCAAACTAATTATCGCATTTAAAATATCGTTAACTCTTTTTATATTGTTAACTTTTGAAAGATTTATATTTTTCTCGTAGCCATTTAATATTTTATAAAAAACATTCGTCAAATAATAGTTTTTCTTATCATTCCTAAAAATCAACTCTTTTAATGATATTTCTTTTATTTCTTGAAGGAATTCATTTGTAGTAAACTATATAACCAATTAAATTCAATCTAATCACTATAAAACACACACTTATTTTTTCATCTTTTTTAACAACTCATCTAGTGTAAATTTTTTATTTTCATTAGATATATTAAGTTGTTCATCGATTTCACTTAAAAATTCATTAAATGAATCATCATTATTTTCATTTAATTTATCATGCCCATCAAAAACTTCTTTCTGTTTCTCTGCCTCTTTTAAATGTTCAACTTCATTTAAATTACTGTTATCTGTGGCTGTGATTTTGTCTATAACACCACTTTCATCATTACTTTGTTCTTTTTTTAAATATTGCAAATATATAATATTATTAACTTTTTTATTTAAATTAAAAAAATAATCTGAGGTTTCCATTTTTTTTAAATAATCTTCTTTATTAAAATAATCTGTTTTTTTATGTTCTTTATCTCTATTGTAATCATCTAAATAATTAGCGACTTTAGCAAGAAACACATACCCATAACTATTCTCTCCATCGGATAACCGATCTAACAATGAAATATTTTTTGTAATGTCAAGCAAGAAAGATTTAAAGCTTTCTTTTTCAGAAGGAATTACATTTTTACTGACATTAGGATTAAATTTATCATCCATATTTTCACTGATACTTTTTGACTTAGTCATTATTAAATAACCGTCATTCATACTATTAGATTTCAAATTAGATGTGTTTTCATAACCACCAAATTTCACATAATTATATTCATTCTTATTATCTAAATTAGATGTATCTTCATAACCATCAAATTTTACATAATTATATTCATTCTTATTATCTAAATTAGATGTGTTTTCATAACTACCAAATTTCACATAATTATATTCATTCTTATTATCTAAATTAGATGTGTCTTCATAACTACCAAATTTTACATAATTATATTCATTTTTATTATCTAAATTAGATGAAATAAAATGGCTATTGAATTCACTCGATGACTTGATGCTATTGTTTGCTGATGATTTGAACTGTCTATCTGTAATATAATCAATTAGTGATAATTTACTTTTTAATATACTATCTTGTTTACTTAAATGAATGTTATTAATAGCCTCGTCAATTGAAATCAAATCTCCATTTGGAAGTTCAATATTATTCAAAATTTTCTGTTTTTCCTTTAAAGGACTTTTTTTATCATTTGTAATCTTAGCCTCTACTTTTTCATTATTTACATTATTTTCTCCTTTGTTTCGAATGCTTAAATTTTTAGACTTTAAAAATGTAGTATTTTTATCAAATCTAATTTGATAATTATTCTGATAAATGAATTCATTTATTGAGTTCTTTACTCTAATAGATAATTTAGAAATAGATAATTTTATTTTTTCATTTATAGAGCCTACTTTATTAGTAATAAAGCGTGTTTTTTTACTGACTTCATTAATAATATCCATTTTTTAAATATTTACGTTAGGTTATTTATAAATAATATTTTACTCTCTATTTTTTTCTCATCTATCACTTTTCTTTTCTATTTTTTAAATAAATGTCCTTAATTTTAAGAAAAGACACTAATCATTTTAAATAATATATATTAATTATGATAAAGATATAACTTTAGATAAAACGATTTTTTATGATTATCCCCATAAAAACAGAAACAGTAAAGTAACAAAAATAACCTTACAAACACAAAACACAATTTTTTTTAATAAATAAAAAACCAAAAACTAAATATTAATCAACATTAAATTTTTTTTGTAAAAATAATAATTTTTCTATAATTCCCTATTGTTTTTTTTATGATACAAGTAGGTGTTGCCCTTTCCAATAAATGAGACAACTAAGCTTTAATAGAGAGAATACAAAAAAATCAAACACAATGGAGTCTTGTTATGAATCTCGTTGAACGGTTTATTTCTTATACAAAAGTTAACACCACCACTAATAGGGAAAATGGCGCTGCTGGCATTATGCCTTCGTCAGAAGGTCAGCGCGTGCTCGCACTACAATTGGTTGAAGAGTTAAAAGCGTTAGGTGTTGAAGATATTAAAATTCGTGATACCGCAATTGTTACCGCAACACTTCCTTCAAACCTTGATTATAAAGTTCCAACCGTTGCCTTTTTTGGTCATTTAGACACTAGTGCAGAACAAACTAATGATACGAAAGCGCAAATTCTACCTTATAAAGGTGGTGACCTTTGCTTAAATAAAGAACTTGATATTTATTTACGTCAAAGTGAATTCCCTGAATTAGAAAACTATATTGGTGACGATATTATCGTAACCGATGGTACTAGTTTATTAGGCGCTGATGACAAAGCTGCTATCGCTTCTATTATGGATATGTTGCAGTACTTTAAACAGCACCCTGAAGTTAAACACGGAACAGTTAAAATTGGTTTTGTACCCGATGAAGAACAAGGTTTACGTGGTTCAAAAGCCTTTGATACTAAAGAATTTGGTGCTGATTTTGCCTATACCTTAGATTGTTGTGGTATTGGTGAGTTAGTGTATGAAAACTGGAATGCAGGTGATGTGGAAATTACCTTTACAGGTGCATCCGCTCATCCAATGTCAGCAAAAGGTAAATTAAAGAATTCGCTATTAATGGCACATAAATTTGTTGCTATGTTACCGGGTGGTGAAGCACCTGAATATACAGAAGGCCGTGAAGGTTATTATTGGGTAAAACAATTAGCCGGAAATAGCGCACGTACCGTATTAAAAATGGATGTACGTGATTTCACCGAAAAAGGTTATGCCCACCGTATGGCTTTTTTAAAACAACTTTCAGATTATTGCGAAGGTTTATGGGGCGAAGGTTCTGTTACTTGTAAACTCGCTGACCGTTATGCCAACGTCTTTAATAGCCTACAAGGTGATAATCGCTACCCTATCGATATTGCAGTTGCCGCTTATGAAGCAAATGGCATTACTCCTCGCCCAATTCCAATGCGTGGTGGCTATGATGGTGCAGCACTCTCTCAAAATGGTCTGCCTTGTCCTAATATCTTTACTGGTGCTCATAATTTCCACTCTATTTATGAATACCTACCAGTCAAATCACTTTACGCTGCCAGCGATGTCTTAAAATCTGTCGTTAAGATCACGGCAGAGCGCTTTGCACCTGGAGCTAAAGCATGATCCAAATTCTTGCGGTCTTAATTGTCGTTGTTATTGTCGCTAGAATGATCTTAAAAGGATATAAAGCTGAGCCTGTTTTGTTAGTTGCTGGTTTAGCCTTAATGGTGCTAACCATGATGTTTGGCTGGGGAGATATTCTTCCTAAAAATGTCAAAACAACAGGTATTGGTTGGTTAGATCCTTTTGAAGTTATGCGTGATCTCTTTAGTAGTCGTGCCGCTGATCTTGGTTTGATGATCATGGCACTAATGGGATTTGCACATTATATGGATCATATTGGCGCCAATGAGGCCGTTGTGCGTGTTGCAACTCGTCCATTGAAGAATATGCGCTCACCTTATGTGTTGCTATTTTTCTCTTTTTTACTCGCGAGTATTTTGCAACTTGCTATTCCTTCAGCAACAGGATTGGCTGTTCTATTAATGGGTACGATGTTCCCGATTATGATAGGGCTTGGCTTATCTCCAGCATCTGCTGCAGGTGTAATTGCAACTTCATTAGGCGTTGCTTACACACCAACTGCCATTGATGCCATACGTGGTGCAAAAGCAGTTGACTTAGGAGTTGTTGAATATGTGCTTTATTACCAAGGGCCTGCAGCAATTGCAACTGTATTAGCGGTTGGTATTACACATATCTTCTGGCAACGCCATTGTGACCGCAAGGCCGGATTTGTGCCTCAATTAGGTAAAATATCTGAAGAAGCAAAGAGTGATAAAAATGTGCCTGGCTTTTATGCCTTACTGCCAATGTTACCTATCATTATGGCAGTAAGTTCATCAAGCCTATTTGTTGAAGACATTCACCTTGATGTAGTCACAATTGTATTGATTTCAATGGCGATCTGTATGCTGATTGAAACATTACGCTTACGTGATTTTAAATCGGTCTGTGCGGGCTTCCAGCATTTCTTAAAAGGCATGGGTTCTGCATTTAGTAATGTTGTTGGATTATTAGTCGCTGCGGGTGTTTTTGCTCATGGTATTAAAGTGAGTGGTGCAATAGACAGCCTGATCGTTATGGCGGAATCTGTTGGCCTACCACCATTTGCAATGGCATTGGTCTTCGCTATCGTAACATTAGCGGCAGCGATTATTATGGGTTCAGGTAATGCACCTTTCCTTGCATTCGTTGAATTGATCCCACAAATTGCTCATAGCATGGGTGTAAACCCAATTGCGATGATTTTACCAATGCAACAAGCTTCACATATGGGACGAGGTATGTCTCCTGTAGCTGGTGTTATCATTGCTGTATCTAGTGGTGCAAAATTACAACCGTTTGATGTTGTAAAAAGGACTGCAATACCGCTTATGGTAGGTTTTATATTCCACAGTGCTATTATTGCTATCTTCTATTATTGATAAATATACCTGAAGCAATATTCTTGCTTCAGGTTATTTTTAAATAATAAACATATTAAAAATAAATAGAGATATTTTATTGTAATCTTTATAAATAAAAAAACGAATATCTATTTTTATAAATAAATATTTAACTGTTTATTTTTTAAATAAAAAATTAAAACTATCATCATGAAAATATTAACAAAATAACAAAGCATTATTCTTATACACTCAAAAGAAATGAGATTATCATCTATTCTGTTAAAATAAAAATGTGATATTGAAATGATTCACCCATTATTTTAGCAATCCTGAGTTAGCCCACATTAAGTATGATGATTATACTAGCAATAGAATTGTGTATTCGTTCTATTGCATTTTTATTTAATTTCACCGTTAATTTCTTAAACTCTCTTATTTACATTTTTTCATCCTCTCTCATTTACATTTTTTCATCCTCTCTCATTTATATATTTGAATACAAAAGCATCACCTCTGTAGCGATAAATCACATTAAAGAGCCAAAATGTTTGCTTTCATTTTATGTAGAAAAAATTACCAACATAGAAGCTACAAAGGGTAATATTTTCTAAAATTTTGTATAGTGATAGTAAATTCAGAAAAAACTTTCTCCAATAAATTCAGTATGATGTTGATATTAAAAATAGAATATCCCTTTGAATTCTCATACTGTTTATTGGATGTATGCAATGAAAGAACAATTATCTGCTCGTTGGAAAATATTAATAGCAGCAGTTAAACAACAAGTAAAACCCGCTTTAGGTTGTACAGAGCCTATTTCACTTGCATTAGCAGCAGCAACAGCGGCAAGTTACTTACAACATGCTATTACCCGCATTAATGCAGAAGTCTCTCCTAATTTAATGAAGAATGGCATGGGCGTAACCGTACCGGGCACAGGTATGGTGGGATTATCTATTGCCGCAAGCTTAGGTGCTGTGGGGGGTGATTGTAAAGCAGGTCTTGAAGTATTAAAGAATGCCACACCAGAGCACATTGAGCAAAGTAAAGCACTATTAGCGGCTGGCATTGTGAATGTTTCGATTAAAAAAGCGTGCCAAGAAGTTCTATATAGCGAAGTGACTGTAGAAGATGGTGAAAACAGTGCAACAGTAATTATTGCGGGTAACCACACTCATATTGTTAAAATTATTCATAACGGTCATGTTGTTCTTGATAACACTTGTGCTGGTTCAGAGCGGTCTACATCGCCTTGCGAAATAAAAGAAACGTTAACCCAAACCAATACTCAAGAAATTTACCAGTTTGTTACCCAAACGCCAGTAGAAGAAATTTCTTTTATTCTTGAGTCAGCACACTTAAACGATGCTCTATCAAAGGAAGGTTTGAACAATACTTATGGTTTACATATTGGGCAAACTTTACAACGCCAGCAACAGCGTGGTTTATTAGCAAAAGATTTATTATCAGAAATCATGATCCGCACTTCTGCTGCGTCTGATGCACGTATGGGTGGTGCCGTTTTACCTGCAATGAGTAACTCTGGCTCAGGTAACCAAGGGATTGCCGCAACGATGCCTGTTGTAGTGGTTGCTGAATATTTACAAGTTGGCGAAGCGAAAATGGCAAGAGCATTAATGCTTTCTCATTTACTGGCTATCTATATTCACCATAAATTCCCTGCGCTATCTGCATTATGCGCAGCAACAACAGCATCAATGGGCGCGGCTGGCGCAATCGCATGGTTAATGGATGAACGTTACGAATCTATGGCTATGGCAATTAGTAGCATGATTGGTGATATCAGCGGTGTAATTTGTGATGGCGCTTCAAATAGCTGTGCGATGAAAGTTTCAACTGGTGCGAGTGCAGCTTATAAAGCTGTGTTAATGGCTCTAGACAACACTTACGTGACAGGTAATGACGGTATTGTCGCTCATGATGTTGATTCTACAATTGAAAATCTATGTGCACTAGCAAGTCGTGCAATGCAACATACCGATGTTCAAATTATTGAGATCATGGAATATAAAGCTGTTGCCAATGGCTAATTGGAACGTTTAAAAAAAACACCCCATAATGTTGGTTATTATGGGGTGAAACATAAGATCCTAGGAACAGGATCCTCCTCAAGTCAGGAGCTTATCAATATTCGTTACTGCTATTTACGGTTACTACTCTACTTCTTACTGCTTTCTAACACTCACTACAGGGTATTAGGTTAATGAGCCTTCTTTTCTGTGTTAGGCATTAATGCATCAAAATTAGCTCTTATCTCTTCTTCTGGTAATTGAATACCAATAAAGACCAATGTGCTTTGACGAGTTTCATCTTCATTCCACGGTCTATCCCAATCCGCACTATAAAGACGTTGTACACCTTGGAATAACAAGCGATTAGGTTGGTCTTTAATATTTAATATCCCTTTATAACGTAAAAGATTATCAGCAAAGCTTAATAATAATTTTTCCATTACGTCTGAAACTTCTTGTAACTCAACGGGATAATCAAAAGTTAACACAATCGAATTGATGTCATCTTGCTTCTCTGCCTGATAACGAAACAGAGGTTGTTTGACATCGAGATTATCGTTCAACATAAAACCTTTTACGTTAAACAATAACCCTAAATCAATTTGTCCATGAATAACGGTATGTACAGGTGCTCTGGCATTTATACGTCTTAATCGTGCCATTAATTCAGGAGAGGCTGGAGTGACATCTGTTTTTGTTAACAAAATACGGTCAGCATAACCAATTTGTGATTGTGCAATCGTAAATTGATCCAGTTGTTGCTGAGCATGAACATTATCAACAAGTGTGATAATGCCATCTAATAAGTAGCGCTGGCAGATGATTTCATGAGAAAAGAATGTTTGGCTAATAGGACCAGGATCTGCCATGCCAGTACATTCAATAACTAATCTATCAAACTTAATTTCACCGCGATCTAGACTGTCACATAAGTCTAATAGTGTGTTTTCTAATTCATTCGATTTACTACAACAAATACAACCATTGGTCAGTGTTTTAATTTGCGTGGCTCTATCACCAATGATTTCATCATCGATAGGTACTTCACCAAATTCATTTTCAATAACGGCAATTTTATATCCATGCTCTTCATTGAGCATATGACGTAAAAGTGTTGTCTTACCTGAACCTAAAAAACCGGTCAGTATTGTCACTGCAATAGGTTCCATCATTTATCTCCTTTACGGATCATTAGCAACAGCGAAAACCGCCTTTACCATCACCACCGCCATAACGGGCTTCCTGACGTTCACGGAAAAACTCGTTATAGGTCATAACAGGCTTATCTGGATGGTTATCTTTCATATGTTGCACATAATTATCGTAATCAGGAATACCTATTAGCATACGTGCTGCTTGTCCTAGATATTTTCCAGCTTGTCCTAAATTACCAAACATAAGTTTCTCCTAAGCCCCGCACCGGCAAGCCAGCGCGGGGGTTTAACCTATCTACCTAAATTAGTGACCTGAGGACACTTTTACATCTTTTGGCATAGGAACATATGGTGTTTCTTGTGCTGTTTCTTCTGGATTTTTACGTGCTTTCATTGCGGTACGGAAACCGTAGAAAATGATGCTGTAAACAACCAATAAGAATAGAATACTTAAACCAGCATTGGTGTAGTTATTAATTACAATATGATTCATATTGTTAATTTCAGCCGCAGTTAAGTCGGCACCACCCGCTAAAATCTTAGCTTTGTATTCATTTGCTAAGTAGAAGAAACCTTCCATTTGTGGATCATCGCTGAGAAGTTTCAGACCTAATGCCCATGTTGTACAAATTAATAACCATACTGCAGGAACAACTGTCACCCAGATATATTTAGTACGTTTCATCTTAATTAAGATAACCGTACCTAATACCAGCGCAACCGCCGCTAACATTTGGTTTGAAATACCAAACAGTGGCCACAAGCTCTTAACACCGCCTAATGGGTCAACAACGCCTTGGTATAACAGATATCCCCATAATCCTACGCAACCCGCGGTACCAATCACACCTGGAATGAACGAGTTTGTTTTCTTCAGATAAGGGATAAAGTTACCTAACAAGTCTTGGAACATAAAGCGACCAGAACGTGTACCTGCGTCTAGCGCCGTTAAAATAAAGAGCGCTTCAAACAAGATACCGAAGTGATACCAGAAGCCCATATCCGCAGCTGGAATGATTTTATGGAATACCATCGCGATACCAACAGCTAAGGTAGGCGCACCACCAGCACGGTTTAAGACAGAAGGCTCACCGATATCTTTCGCCGTTTGTAGAATTTCTTCTGGTGAAATAACAAAGCCCCATGAACTCACAGTTGCAGCAGTATGTACAGTAACTTCTCTTAACTGCTCCATAATAACAGCTGTATTTTCACCACCTAATTCATGAAGGTTTGGCATAGTAATACCTAAACCTGCTGGTGGTGTATTCATTGCAAAATACAGACCCGGTTCAATGATAGATGCAGCCACTAACGCCATGATCGCAACGAATGACTCCATTAACATTGCACCATAACCGATAAAACGCGCATCCATTTCATTTGCGATAAGTTTAGGTGTTGTACCTGAAGCAATCAGTGCGTGGAAACCAGAAACGGCACCACAAGCGATAGTAATAAATAAGAATGGGAATAAAGCCCCTTTCCATAATGGACCAGTACCATCGACATATTGAGTAACCGCAGGCATTTTCAGTTCAGGATTTAGGATAACAATCCCGATAGCTAAACCAACGATAACCCCAATTTTCAGGAACGTAGCTAAATAATCACGAGGAGCAAGGATCAACCAAACTGGCAGTAATGCCGAAACAAAAGCATAACCAATCAAGCCGAAAGTGATTGTGGTATCTTTGAAGGTTAATGCAGGACCCCAATATGGGTCACTCGCAATAACGCCACCAAACCAAATCGCCGCGATCAGTAAAACGATACCGATAACAGAGACTTCACCGACACGACCTGGACGGATATAGCGCATGTAGATACCCATAAACAGGGCAATAGGCACTGTTGAACAAACAGTAAACACACCCCATGGGCTTTCTGCTAATGCTTTAACAACGATAAGTGCAAGCACAGCAAGAATGATGATCATGATAAGGAAACAGCCGAATAAAGCGATAGTACCCGGAACTGGACCCATCTCTTTCTTTATCATCTCACCTAGTGAGTTACCATTACGGCGTGTTGAAATAAACAACACCATAAAGTCTTGAACAGCACCAGCAAGCACAACCCCAGCTAATAGCCAAAGTGTACCTGGTAAGTACCCCATTTGAGCAGCAAGAACGGGGCCAACTAAAGGACCCGCACCCGCGATAGCTGCAAAGTGGTGACCAAATAAAACATAACGGTTAGTTGGAACGTAGTTCAAACCGTCATTGTTGACAACAGAAGGTGTCGCTCGAGTTGGATCTAACTTCATTACTTTTTGAGCGATATAAAGACTATAGTAACGATAAGCAACTAAGTAGACAGCAACAGAAGCAACAACTATCCATAGTGCACTGACGTGTTCACCACGGCGAAGTGCAACCACTGAAAGACAAAAAGCACCGATAATCCCGAGGATCACCCAAGGTACGTGCTTTAAAAATGCATTTTTGTTCATGAGACACCTTTTTTTTCAGGCAAGACCGAACAGCCAAAGAGTAATGCGGGACAACAGAGAATTATTTGAGCGAATCTGAAAGATAACTACCCGCTGCTACATAATAAGAATTCTTATAAAGGAATGGGGTGACTAAATCTCTTAGCGGTTGTATAACGAATTAAGCGGTCTGTTTTCTCAGTTAAGTGGTTCTGCTATTTTTAAATGATGATTTTTTTGTGATCAAGGTAACAAATTTATGACTTTCAATAAGTTAGGAAATCACTAAATAGAAAAAAAACCACCTTTTCACTAACAAAAAAGGCGGTTTTTTATAACATTATTTCATTAAATGGTAATTATTGGCTAAATTGAACTGATATCAAAAGCACACTACCTTTTCGAGCTGGTGAACCATTAAAACGCCATTGATATGCAGCATCAATAACAGCATTATCTATGCTCATGTCACCACTGCCAGATTTCAATAACACCACAGTAGGAACACCTTGGGGATCAACATCAAGTTGTAAGATCATATCCCCTGTTTTAGGTGCTGTATTAGGTGCTTTCACTTTCGGCAATACCTGATCACGGTCATTGATATTGGCTGATGAGAAATCAATACTAAATGTCCGATTTGATTGCTCAATTTTATCGGTATTCAATGGTAAGCGAACAACTTTGCTATTCGGATCTGATGCTGGTATTGCACGTTGAGCTAATTGAATCTGAGTTAAATCAATACTGAGATAATCATCTTCTGGCTTGATTTCGATATCTTCTGGTAAGTAACGCATATCCATTCTTGCGCGCAAGGTCTGATAACGCTCTAAACGCGCGCCCTCAAGTGTATCCATCACCATACGCATTTCTAACAGTTGCATAAGAGAGCCAATACTTTCTTTCGACTTCTGCTGTGAGGCTTTGGCAAATGCACCTGCTGCAATTTCAGGATCTTCATCAAGCCATGTTATTCCCCAGCCTAACCAAACATCTTCACGATCAGGATCTAATGCAATAGCCTGTTCAAAATGTGTACGCGCATTAAGTAATAAGGTTTGCCAATATTTTTTCTCTTGAGGATAAATATTAGGCGATGTTGCTAAATTATTTGTTCCTATGTTGTAATATTGCAATTCAAAACGCGCCACTGTTCTCACAATATCGGCATTATCTTGATGAAGAGCGAGCTTTTCATTTAAAAAGCGAATACTGTTATGCCAATTTTCATGATTATTCTCGCTATTAGGCAATGCCTGCAACTCTTTTAAGATTGCTTGTAAGGCCGCACGTTTTTCTTGCTGTTTTTGCGATAGTCTAGGGTAATACGAAGCATAAGGATCATAACTAGAGCGAGTGACTTCTCTTTCATCGTCTAATTCTGGCGCTTGTTTTTTCAATTCTGAATAAATATTTTCGGTAAGTGTTATCCCTTTAGTTTCTTGTCTTGCGTAAGCTTTAACCAGTTTTATCAATGTTGATTGCAACTTAACAGCATACTCTTTCCAACCAAGGCGAGTACTTTCAAAACGCACTGTTACACGTTGACGATATCCGTCTTTATTTGGCATAAAGCGCCAATGACGAGCAGCACTCACAGCTTGATCATCAAAAGCATCAACACCACTACTGTTTTGTACCCAAAGTCCTGAAATGCGCCCTTGAGGATCGACATCAATGGATAAAATAACCTCTGCTTGAGGGATGTATCTTCTGATTGTTGGATAACGGATCTCAGTTAAGTTTTTCACTTCATGAGGTGATTCAACTATCACTTCTCCGGGATACTGTTTTTCCATCATTGATTGCATTTCAAGATAAGTGGTTAAATCACTATTTATTGCGTTACTCACTGGTAATCGTTGATTTGCCAACGTTGTGACATCTTCAGGAGGAGAGCTATTTTGTCGATAATAACGATCTTCAATAACACGCGCTTGTAATATCTGATAAATCTGACGCTGGTTTTCAGTAAGCTCCGAAATCGCTTTTTTCAACAATTGTTGTGCTGAAATATCATCATGACTTTGCTTAGCCTGTTTCAACGTATCGGCCACCATTAACGCTAACATCGCTTTTTCAACTTGAGCATCAGGAGAGCGATGAGCTATATAAGTCAATGCTAACACTTGCCATGCCTCGGGTGATAAGGGGGCAACCGCAATAACATTAATACCAGATTGCGTTAATTGAGCATCATGACTATTTGAAAGGGAAGCTAACGCCTGAGCAACCATAATCTCAGGTTGATTTAATAGCCAGTCACCATAAAAATTGAGTGTTTTTAAAGCGTCTACGCGTTCTGGTGTTCCTTTTGCATGAACTAAATAAGCGTCTTTCGCTTTTGTCGCAGCAGCCACATCATCACTAAAATAGTCTAATCCTGGTAAAGCTATTCGTGCTTTTTCAATAGCGCTAAGCGATGCCAATGCTTTAGCTTGATTAGACCGAATAACTTTACGAATATCATCTTCACTATTAACAACAAAATAATGATAATTTTGCCATTCTGACTGCTCGATGTTTTGTAAAACAAAACGACGACGATCTTCTAGTTCATTCGTTGGGATCACTGAAAATGACACGCCCAGCGCCATTAAAAGCACTAGCCCCCCGCCGAACAAATAGTAAATATTTTTAGCTCTCCATGATTGCAATAACATTACAATCGTCATAATGAGAGAGCCTAGCCATAATCCCAGTAAGAAATTACGCTCATCAAAGCGAACAGATGAGGGGAGAATTTTACTATTAAAACCATCAATCAAGCTAAAAGTTGAAACTAAGAAGGCTGGCAACCAAAAAGGGAACAGTAACGTTATAACGCCAATAATAATGAGGATCAGCTTTATTCTTTTTTTCATGTTATTTTCCCTAAATTATGGTTTTTTTTTCAAAATATGCATTGAAGGGAAAACAAAAATAACTAACAAGATAATGGCTGAAACCATTAAAAACATCACACTCAACATCGTTATTAGTATTTGTTCAATATAATCCGCTTTGATTAAATCAGCGATCCAACTAGAACCTAAACTACCGCTGACGCCTTGTGGAATAAAGTTCATCAGTAATAACCCCAAAACCACAGGAACAATCATGGCAATAGCGGTATGTAAAATGACTTTAGGTACTTTGTTTATTGCTTGTTTTATCGCAACAAAAATTGCAGGAGGTTGCATCGGTTTAGACGGCGCTGTACGTATTGTCGCTTGTCTAGCAATAGTATTTTGTACCCTTGTTTGGCGTACCTGTTCTTGTTGCGTTTGATTTTGTTTTTGAGTCGTTGCTACTTGCTGTAACTGAGCTTGCCTTGCACATGCTGCACAAGCTTTACCCGCAAAATGCTGATGATTTTTGTCTTTCTGGCAAACCAACATTTGCTGTTTTTCAGGTTGAGCATATTCATAAAGCGCTGTAGCCCATGTTTTAGCACTGGGTCTTAATGAAGGAGCTCCTGAAAACGCTTTATCAAAGAGTATTCTTAATGCATCAGGTAATTGTTTATGCCCACTCGCCACACTGGGTGTAATTAAATTATGTGCTTTTATGCCATAGCCATAAAAACGCCCAGCAATACGCCTTGGAATATCTGTAGGTACCGTGTCATTTTTAGGGCGACCACTAAAAGGGTGGATACCAAAATTAAGCAACTGAAAAATAATTACCGCTAAAGCAAATCGGTCTTGCCACTCTTCTTCTGTTTCTGGAATAGTTTGCTTGGCTTGAAATTCTGGCGCTAAATATTCAACGGTAAATTGCCCTGCCGGATAACGAGTATTCTCTCCTTGTATACTAAATCCATCACAATCAAGAAGAGACATATACAAGCTTGATTTATAAAACCGCAAATTCAACGGTTTCATATCAATAATACGGTGTCCTTGCTGATGTAAAGCGTCAATCAATGAGCAAAGGTTATATGCAAGACTCACTTTCGCCCCCATCCCTGTGGGTAAACCATGAGCTTTGGCTTGGCGTTCTTGAAGAATGTATTCCAACTCAATAGTATTTTTGACATCAAGTTCCGGCATCACAAAGCCAACAAATTGCTTTTGGCTATTATATAAACGTGCTTGAGGCCATGCGAGTTGGATAATAGGCGTACCGTTAACAGAAACGGGCTTTAATGCAGGTTCTAACTTCTGCATTGCCGTGATTTTTTTCAGATAATAGGCTTTATCAATTTTATCATGATAAACTTTTGAGACTTGGGATGGGGCATTATTAATATGACTAACGCTACCTGCACCACCGCTTTTTATCAAATTACCTATTTGATAAATCTTACCGTTTTCATCTTGTAATTGCCTAGATACTGATTGAGCTATTCCTTTCTTTCTTGCTTTTACCACAACTCTTCATCCCTGATGCAAATAACTAAGGTTTTATCATCGCCTGTGATTGAATGCGTTCGAGGATCAGCTAAAGTCCCTGCTAATGCCTCACTTCCGCTATCTTCTGATACTGTTTTTAAATAACGGATCACAGGAGTGATAAACGGTTCATAAAGTGCATCACACGCTTTATTCATGGCAAAAGGCTGTACACCATCAGACATCAAAATAACTTGTTTTACCGGTTTATTTAGGGGAATAACGCGTAAATGCGCTTCCCAATTTTCTGACGTCACAAACCAAGTTTGATTCGCATATTCTCCATTTTCAGGCTGTGATACATAACGGGTGCCATCACAATATTCCACCACCGCAATACCATCACCCAAATGGAACAAATAACCACAATCATCACCTACCCAACAGGCAACCAGTGTTGATGCATATTCATTAAGTGCACACTGTTTTATTTCTGCATATTCAGCCAGTTGGTGGCGAATATCTTCAATAAGCTGTTTAGCCCCTTGTGTTATCTGTTTTTCGGTTAACAAATCAATGTTTGGCCACTCTGTAATGCGTAGCGTAAATAACCGAGCAACAAGCTGAGCACCTTGTTCACTATAACGAGAGGAGCCAGCACCATCACAAACAGCGGCGATAAGATATTCGCCTTTACGGCGAATAAAATAAGCATCCTGACAGGGAATTTGACGTTCTTGATGGGCAATACCTGTCACAGATGCCCCATAAGCTAACCAATCATTCATCAAACAGGTACACTCGCCCAAGAATCAGTAGAAGGTAATTGTGCTGTGCCGCCCGGTGTTGATTGAGAAACCACCTGCATGCTAGCACTTAGCCACAAGAACAACTCTTTAAATTGTAGGCCTTTAAGCATTTTCACCCCATTAACACCATTACGGCTAAAGCTTCCCATTACCTCTGCTGATGCACCATCAACCATGATAGGAAATACCGCTGTTTTTTGGCTTTCTTCTGCTTGACGACAAAGCTGTGCGGCCTGTTCCCATTGGTCTGTCGGAACACCATCAGACATTAAAAATAGCCAAGGACGAGTATAAGCAACACCCGCTTGTTTAAAACGCTGTTTTTCAGCTTCAATTTCTTCAAGTGCTAGCGTAATAGCTTGTCCCATTGGCGTTGTGCCATTCGCCTCTAAAACAGGTGCCGTAAAATCCATCGCATCTTTCCAATCACCATGAATAGTACATTGGTCATATCCGCCATATTCAATCACTAAAATACGCACACGCTTTGCCGCAATAACGTCATTTTTTAATTCTTGTTCAAGTAACTTAAGGCCTTCATTAAGTTGTTGAATAGGCTGCCCATACATACTACCAGAGCTATCTAACACTAAGATCAGAGGGGTTCTTTGTTCACTATTATCAACCAAGGCTACGTCAGGGATCATAAGATGCTCCATCATTCAGTTATTATTTTTCATGATAATGGTTAATGTAACATAAAGACGCAAAATTCATCAGAAAGAAAAAAGCGATAAAGTGAAGATAAAAGATATTTCTTAAAAAAAACCGTCTTAAAGCTTAATGGACTAATTTTTAGCGAAAATGGCAAATTTTTTCGAAGGTTAAGATAAAAAAAAGGCACCTCATGACATTAAGTAAAGAGGTACCTTTTTAATAAACTATTTATGATGTTAATAGTGGATTTTTTGGCGTCCAGCAATAGAGTGTGAAAGCGTTGTACCATCGACCATTTCAAGCTCACCGCCCACAGGAACGCCATGGGCAATTCGGCTGGCAGCAATATCATACTGAGCACAAATTTCAGCAATGTAATTGGCTGTTGCTTCACCTTCAACAGTCGGGTTTGTCGCCAAGATCACTTCTGAAATAGTCTCTTGGCTTAAGCGCTCTTCAAGTCTATCTAAACCAATATCCATAGGCCCAATACCATCTAAAGGGGATAAATGCCCCATTAAAACAAAGTATCGGCCCGCAAACTGCCCTGTCTGCTCGATAGCATGAATATCCGCAGGACTTTCGACAACACAAATTTGCCCATTTTGCTGACGGCGAACATTGGCACAAATAGTACAACGCTCTTCTTCAGTAAACGTTCGACAATCACAGCAATGACCAATTTCAGACATTGCTCGTGTGAGTGCTTGTGCAAGTCGCATACCACCGCTTCTATCGCGTTGAAGTAGTTGGAAAGCCATCCGTTGCGCTGATTTAGGCCCGACGCCGGGTAAACAACGCAACGCTTCCATTAATGATTCAAGAAGTGGGCTGGTTTGCATTAGAATGGCATCTTAAAGCCTGGTGGCAGTTGCATACCGTTAGAAACAGAAGCCATTCTTTCTTTTTGTGTTTCATCAATACGACGTGCAGCATCATTAAAGGCAGCAGCAATCAAATCTTCTAGCATCTCTTTGTCATCTTCTAGCAGGCTAGGATCGATTTCAACACGACGGCAATTATGAGCACCATTGATAGTGATCTTAACTAAGCCAGCGCCAGATTCACCTGTCACTTCTAAGTTTGCGATCTCTTCTTGCATTTGTTGCATTTTTTCTTGCATTTGTTGGGCTTGCTTCATCAGATTACCCAAACCACCTTTTCCGAACATAATTGTCTCTCTTTGTAAAAGCCACACAGTATGAAGTCATACAACATGTTGCGATTAAACAGGTCGGATACTCTCTTCATCCAATTCAGCATCAAAATATTGCTGTAATGTTTGAATCGTTTTATCCGTAATAATCGATTGACGCGATAACGCCAATTTTTCATCATAAATGGCTTGTCGCCACTCCAACGGTGTTTTTACCGCTGGATCATCATCTTCTATAATTGTGAGTGAAATTGCTTTTCCATGCAATTCACTTAACGCATTAGTAAGCGTGCGTAACGCATTTGCTGAATTTAAATGTTTCTGTTTAGTTCGTAAATGCAGAATAACGTTTTCTTCGCTTACTGTCTCTTTATACGCATTTAAGGCCAATTGTTGCACTAATTTGGGTAGTGGCATTTTGTTTATTTCAGCCGCCCAAGCATCTCTTTCTTGCGACTCTTTAGCAATTTTCGCTGCTAATTCAGGTGTTTTTTCATATTCGAGAACCTCTTTGATCTCTTTGGGTGAAGAAACAACCTGTTCCGTTGACATTAGTTCAGGATTTTGCGGACGCCACTGATACTCTTCTTTTTTCTTTTTTTCAGGCGCATTAGTCTGACGCTTGGCAACTTGCTGACGTTTTTCACTCACGGCTGCTAGCCGCTCTAATGCACTAGCAGCCGGCTTAGCCCGATTAGGCGTCGCCGGTTCAGACTTTTTTGGCGGGGTTTGTTGTTCCGTCCCCTTGATTGCCTGCCTTGCTCTTAAAAGTTGTGCTGCCGGACTATTACCTAATGACGCACTCTTTTCTATGGGTGAAGAAGATTGATTAACCATTTTAGACGAGTGAGTCTGCACAGTTTGCGGAGCATAATGTTCAGACATTCTATTCGTAGGCAAGGATGCTGAAGGTAGTGTTTGTGCTAATGGTGCTGAAGGTATTTCATCAACCACTGTTTTAGGATGAAAAGCAAGCGCACGTAGCAGAGTCATTTCAACCCCCATGCGTCTATCTGGTGCATAAGCCAGTTCTTTTCGCCCAACTAATAAGGTTTGATAATAGAGTTGTAAATCTTGTGGAGAAACAGACTTAGCCAATAAGCGTAAACGTTCTTGAGTAAATTGTTCTTGAGGATTTTCTTCACTAGGCAATAACTGCAACATAGCAATTTGATGCAATAATGAGAGGGTTTCTACCAGAAAATTTTCCCAGTCAGTCCCTCTTGAAGCAACTTCATTCACCAGCGACATGACCTGTTGACCATCCGCTTTTACCAAGGCTTCAATCAGTGCTAAAGGTTGAGCGTCATCAATAGTGCCAAGCATTTGGCTAACCACTTCCGTACTGACGACACCTTCACCACTTGCAATAGCTTGGTCTGTTAAACTTAACGCATCTCGCATACTACCATCAGCAGCGCGTGCAATAAGTTGACGTGCTCTTATATCATTTTCAATATGTTCTGCTAAAAGCACTTTTTCGAGTTGCGTCGCAATTTGATCAATATCTAATGCTCGCAAATGAAATTGCAAGCAACGTGATAAAATCGTGACAGGTAATTTTTGTGGATCAGTCGTCGCTAATAAGAACTTAACGTGCTCGGGCGGCTCTTCTAATGTTTTTAGTAACGCATTAAAGCTATGACGAGAAAGCATGTGAACTTCGTCAATCAAGTAGACCTTAAAACGTCCGCGAGCTGGTGCATATTGCACATTATCCAGCAATTCACGAGTATCTTCTACCTTGGTTCGAGATGCAGCATCGATTTCAATTAAATCAACGAAACGCCCTTGTTCTATTTCAAGGCAATTTGCACATTGACCACAAGGTTTACTCGTAATACCAGTTTCACAATTAAGCCCTTTGGCAAATAAGCGAGCAATCGTCGTTTTTCCGACGCCTCTTGTGCCAGAAAAAAGATAGGCGTGATGAAGTCGCTGATGATCAAGACCATTAGCTAAAGCAGTCAACACATGACGTTGACCGACAACATCGTTAAAAGTTTGTGGGCGCCACTTACGGGCAAGTACCTGATAGCTCATTGATTCCGCTAAATTTGAACAAGATTTGTCTCTATGCTAACACAGGGGCGACCTATTGAGCGAGATCTGTAAGAAACAAATGAGATATTGATGAGAGAACCCGCTGAAATTAAAGATAAGGTAAACGGTAACAATTGTGCGGGCAATATACATTTATAAAAATAGAAAAACTTATAAACGATATATAAACACCCGCACTCTTACTTGTGTTTACGATAAGAGCTTAATTCGCCCTTCTGTGACTGCTCCCAGCCCTGTCGGGCGAGGCTTCCCACTTCTTAGACCGCAACCGTCTGTGTGACGGATTTACGCTGGCCTCCATGGGC
>NZ_PENZ01000032.1:0-136313 GCF_003144395.1 Proteus faecis
GATTGATCTTTAAAGCCCTGCGGGCTTTTCGCCTTATATCCCCGCCCGCATTGGGCGAGGGTTTACGGCGTTTTTCGCTAAGTGATGAGTTTATGAGTACAAATAGTGATAATAAAAATCACACTCATTCATAATATTTCATCATATAATGTAGTGTACCTATTAATACGTATTAAAAACACACATCACTATTTTGAATTCGGAGACGTTATGATTAATAAATTTAATCAACTTGTTGACTGTTCTGACTTAGGTAAATTGGTATTACGTGTTTCTCTTGGTGTTTTAATGTTATTACATGGACTTCATAAAATGGAACCAGGAGGATTAGCGGGTATTCAGGGCATGTTAGCTAACTTTAATCTACCAGCCTTTATTGCTTACGGTACCATTATTGGGGAAGTGGTTGCTCCTATCCTACTGATTATTGGTTTATTTACTCGTGTCTCAGCATTTGTTTTAGCCGGTACAATGTTGGTTGCTGTTTTGATGGTTCACTCTGGTGATCTATTTGCATTAAACCCTAAAACTGGGGGATGGGCACCAGAAAGTGCGGGCTTTTATCTATTTGCCGCGATTGCTGTTATGTTTTTAGGTAGTGGGCGTTTTGCTGTCAAAAAAGATTAATAAATTTAATAATCAATAAGTTTGAATGTTATCGTTATAACTTGATTAAAATAGATGAATAAACGCCCAGTTTGTTAATTTGAACTGGGCGTTCTCTTTGTAACGATTAAGACTTATTTTTTATTGGCGGGAGTTAATTTAAAGATCTTTTCATTCTCACCTAACCATTGCTGAGCGACTTGGTTTATATCATTAATATTTAATGTTTTTATAATGGCGGGATAAGTGAGTAAACGCTGATACTGTTGGTCATCGGTTGCAACTTGTGCAAGAGCATCTGTCCAATAGCTTGCACTGTCAGTTATCTGTGAATATTCAGTTAGCCAGATATTTTTAGCTTCTTGTAACTCTTGATCCGTAATGCCTGACTGTTTAACGTCATTCACGACTTTACGAGCAAGCGTAATTAATTCATCTGCGCGCTCAGGCGATGCCGTAAAGTTTAAACGACCAGTATAGTAGCTTGTAGGCATTTTCGTTAATACTTCAGAGAAACTAAGTGAATAAATACCACCAGCTCTTTCACGTAGGTTGAGTCTTAGTCGTTGGCTGATCACGGTATCGAGTAAATTTAGCGCTAATACTTGTTGCTGTGACCATTGAGCAGGTGCTGCATATTGAATGCTAACCATGCTCTTATCACTACTTGCAATAGGATATGTTTTGTTAAACGAAATAAGCTTCGGATTAATAGCGGGATCTGCCCAAAATAGGCGTTGCTCTGAACGCGTTGGTAAACTCGCTATCCAGCGTTCAACAAGAGGTTTAACTTGATTTAGATTGACAGGTCCACTGATAACTAACGTCATATCAGCAGGTTGCCCTAAAATCATTTGGTTTGTTTGTTGCAATTGTTGGGCAGTAAATTGTTTCCAAGCACCTTGAGGTGAAACCACTAAACGATCGCCATTTTGGTAGCTTTCTTTATTGATATTATCTAAGAAAGTACGTTCAACAGGTGTTTTTGAGATACCTAATGCCATGGCTTGCTTTTGTTG
Source organism: Proteus faecis (assembly GCF_003144395.1). GTDB lineage: Bacteria > Pseudomonadota > Gammaproteobacteria > Enterobacterales > Enterobacteriaceae > Proteus > Proteus faecis. Next base: position 1,626 of record NZ_PENZ01000032.1, read on the forward strand.
TTCTAACTTTTCGCCATTAAACTGTGGAGACGTTATTTTTAGATGCATTAATGTGAGTAAGGTTTCTAATTCATCAATTGGTGCTTCGCCACGAAAACCATGGAATAATAATTCGCTATAAGGGCGTAAACTTATTTTGTGTTGCTTGCTAAATAACGCCAATTCACGTGCATTATAATGACCATATCCACTGAATTCAGGTAATTTTAATGCCCATAGCACCATGCCTAAGCTTTGATTTGTCTCAAGTGAAGAGCCTCCTGGAATACGCAGTGAAACTTGAATATTATCTTTGAGATAATTGTCATTTTTCACAATCACTTTTACGTTATTGCTTAATGTCCACTCTTGTGTTTCTTCAATCGGCAGTGATTGCGTTGAAACAACGGAACCTGTGAGTTCAGGTTTAATATCTAACACAACATCTTGAGTTTTTAGCGTAAATGGCCCCGGGTTTGATTGCCTAATTTCGTGCCAACGTTGTGCGACTTTAGTTGCATTAAACAGATTAGCGTCATTATCAGGACCAATTACAGCAACTCGTGGCGATGATTGTTTGAGATATTGGGCAAAATAAGCGGATAATGTTTCAGGGGTCACTTTATTGATTAATTGATAGCTTAAATTTAGCGCCTGTTTTTTAGTTTGAATTGGCATATCCAATTCAATGGCTGTCGTAATTTGGTTGGCTAAATAATCGTGTTCGTAACGTTCTTCACTCGCAGCTTGTTGACTTAGACGTTTTAACAACGCGTTGCGAGCATTATCTAACTCTTCTTGAGTAACGGGTACAGAGGCTAGACGCTGAACTTCTGTAAATAAGATATCTAATGCGCCTTGGTAATCATTACCTTTAGGATGTGCAATCATCAATTGTTGTGAACGACGAGCATCTAACATTGCACCTTGAGCATTGGCACTAATAGATGCAATTAAGCCATTATCAACGATAGTGGAGAAACGTTGATTTAAAATTGACAGCCATAATGAATCCATTAAATCTTCATATTGACCTTGGCGACTATTTAAAGGGGCAGGCAAAGTCCGTTGTAAGGTGAACTGTAAAATACGCGAACCTTGCTCTTTGTCGAAAATCGTTTTAACAAGTAGATCATTGTGATCGATAAAATTGTGCCAAGATGGATCGTCAATCCCTTTATTCTCGCTGTTTTTAGCATTAAACAGTTGCTTAATATCGGCAATAGCATCGCCTTGATTAAAGTTACCAACCAGTACTAATGCCATTCTTTCTGGTTGATACCAAGTATCGTAATAGCGCTTTGCATCTTTCACATCGCCATATTTAACGATATCTAAATCGCCAATAGGATCACGATTTAGATAACGACTACCGTGATAACGTAACTCTTCTAACTGACGGTTAATGCGAAAACCGATACCTTGGCGCAAACGCCATTCTTCAACAATAACGGGACGCTCTTTATCAAATTCAATAGGGTCAAATGTCATTTCAAATGCCCAATCTGATAAGATTTGTAGCCCTGTTTTAATTTGGATCGGGTTTGCATTTGGTAATGACAGTTTATAAGTCGTCGCATTTAAACTTGTTGCAGCATTGACATGACTACCTAACTTCATGCCCAGACTTTCAAGTTGTTTAAACCCTGTTGTTCCTGGAAAATGAGTCGTACCTTTAAACGCCATATGCTCAGTAAAGTGTGAAAAACCGAGCTGTTTTTCATCTTCTTGTACTGATCCACTTTTAACTAAAAGGCGCATTTCAACACCCGTTTGTGGGCGTTGTAGTAAGTAGACATCTAAACCATTATCTAACGTAAAATGGCGAACATCAGGGCGTAGTGATAGCACACTATTATCACCTTGAGATGAGGTGCCTGTGGTACATCCTAAAAGTGAAAGACTGACTGCGACAATCAATAACTTACGATACATATTCGCTATCTCCTGCAGATTGAGAAGGGGACTCGGTCGGGGCTTTTAATGAAAGCACATTATCTGCAATCACATGTGTAAAGCGCTGGTGGCTGACTAAGGCAATACCCGCAGTTGGTAGATGTTGTTTTAGCAACATCAACATGTTTAATGCATTTTGTTCATCAAGTGCAGAGGTGGTTTCATCTAATAAAATAAGTTCCGGTTTATTGAGTAATAAACGAGCAAAAATAAGGCGTTGTTGCTCACCACCTGATAGACGTGTTGTCCAATCCGTTTCCAGTGAAAGTTGATTTTTTATTTTGTCCAAGCCCACTAAGTGGAGTGCTTCTTCATACTCTTTAGCGGAGAATTGATTTGGCTGACAAGGATAAGCAAGCAAACTATCTAAACGTGCAAAAGGCAGATACATCCGTTGTGGGATCCAACACACATTTGGCGAACGTTGAATTTCTCCTTTGAAATAAGGCCAATGTCCACTTAACGCTCTAAGCAATGTTGATTTACCTAAACCAGAACAACCTTCGATAACGATTAATTCACCCGCTTTTACAGAGAGGTCAACTTCTTGGATTAATAGGTTGTCATCTTGCATAAATAGAGAGAGATGAGCTTTTAATTTAGTCTGTTTATCATTTAAATCAGCGACTTCAGACTCATGGTCGTGTTCTAAGAGCACCACAAAATTATAAAGACGTGTCACCGTTGCTTGCCATGCAGCAATCTCTTTATATGAGAAAATAAACCAGCTTAATGCACCTGCAACACTAGAGAATGCTTGTCTTAATTGCATTAATCCCCCAAGCATTAACTCGCCTGCAAGGAATTTAGGTAAGGCAAAAATAATGGGAGCCATTGCAGTAGCTTGTTGGTAGCCCACAGTAAAGAATGCAAGATTTCTTTCGTAGCGGATAAGGTTATTCCAGTTATGAATAACCCCTAAAAAACGGCTCATTAATTCGTTGCGATCACTGATTTCACCGCGTTGGCCGGCAATCGCATCACCATGTTGTTTACGGGTGATGAGTGCTGTACGGTAATCAGCTTCTTTGCGCTGTTTATCCATATTAATTTTACGCAATGGCGAACCAATAAACTGCGTAATGGTGATCCCGATAATGGTATAGATAATACAAGCCCAGAACATATAGCCAGGAATAGTCCATTCGCTACCACCTAATGTGAAAGAGATAGCGCCAGACAGTGACCAAAGAATGGTGGCAAAGGTGATAAGAGTGAGTAACGAGTGTAAAAATGTCACAGTTAAACGCATTGTTGATTCGATCAGTAAACGAATATCTTCTGCAATACGCTGATCTGGGTTATCAGGCTCTTGAGAAGTGAGCCTTAACATATAGTGTTTACTGTTTTTTGATAACCAGCGATCCAGTACTTGTTCAGTCATACCTTCTCGCCAGCGAATAACCATTTTTTGGCGTAAGAAATCACCCATTACCACCACAGTAATTAATCCGGCAATAATAATGACAAATTGTTGAAGAAGTTTGTACAGCGCTTGTCCATCAAGTTGTTGTAATGCATTATAAAAACTGCCATTCCATTCATTCATTTTGACGTTAAACCAAACCGATGACAGGGTTAAGGTCAAAGAGATAATCAATAGAAACCAGCAGTAAAGGGCGGCACGCCGCCCCCAAAAAGGTGAAACTAAATAGAAAAATTGTTTTATTGTTTTCATTGCTTATTGGTCATATTTTTATTGTATATCGACTTGTATGCTCACATTAACTTCGTCAATTTATTAATAGTCGTAGCTGACTTGTAACCAGAACTGACGACCTGGTTCATACGATTTGTATTCTTTATCTTTGTAAGTGAAGTGATCAGCAACATTTCGAGTATTAAGAACGTTATTCACTTCAACAGAGACACCTACACCATAAGCAAACTCAGGTTGCCAGCTTAGTTTGGTATTCCAAGTAAAGCGGCTACTGTAGTTCTGTTTTTTATAGGCATAAATGTAACCATCTTCAGGGGTTTGAATCGGGTTACCGTTATTGGTTTTTTCTGCTTGAGAGCGCCAGCTATTCCATTGCAATTGGTTAAACCAAGTCACATTCCATTCATCCCAAACACTGGTGAGGTCGGCGGTGATTTTTAATGGGGAGTTAAAGTTGCCAGAAGGTAAGTCTTTGGCATCAATGATTTTACCATCATATGACACTTTATTATGGTTAACATTTTGGACATTGGGTCTAAGATCGGCATAACCTGAATCTTTAGGGGTATTAGTTTTGCTTTGTTGCCAACTTATTGAAGCATTGAAAACATGATCAGCTTGTGCCAATTCCCACGGCTGGCTATTTTTAACTGATAACGTCACTGTGTCGTGTGAACTGCGCCCGTTATTATTAAACTGACGTATATTCAATAATTCTTTTGTTTTAGCATCTGGGTATTTTGTATCACTGCGAACTTCATCGCGACCGTTACGATGAGTGTATTGCAAACGCCATGTTGTTGAGGCAATTTCTTGTTGTAAACCTAAGGTGAATTCATCGTTATAAGGCGTTTTTAAAGCGTCTATACCATCAAAGTCAGTGCGGTTAGTCCATTTATTATCTGAACAATCCATATAACAATGTTGTAAACCCGCATTTTGCGCACCATAGAGAGAATAAGTGAGCATAGATCGGCCATAATAACGGTTTACACCACCAATAAGTAATGTATTACCAGTACCCCAAATATCATAAGTTCCGCTTAAACGTGGAGAGATATTATTTTTTTGAACAAAATCATCACGATCTAAACGAATACCTGGGCGTAATGTCAGACGTTTATATTGAATATTATCATCAAGATAAATAGCGTAACTGGTATAGGTAGCATCATGCGTGCCTGCTAAGTAACGAGTTGTCTGTGCTAATCCTCCCATCCATTCGCCATCATAAGTCGAGCCTCTATAGCTATAGTTATAATAAGGTGAAGTTCGGATATAAGAACCTTTGGTTCTATTTATCTCAAATCCTGTTGTTGGTTGATGAGAAACCGCTCCCCATTCGATAGGATTAAAACGCATAATACTTTTGGCACTGTAAGTTTTTTGCTGACTTTTTAAATCACCTTGCCCCCCACTGTATATACGTTGAGGGTGTTTCCAATCACTCCAATCTTCAACGGCAATGAAATAATTTTGATCATTGGTACGTTTATCTTCTAAATCTTGATAACCTGCGGTTAACTCTAATGAGCCAAGATTTAATTGGTGCTTATAGAGCGCAGTAAAACTTAAGCCATTATGTTCATTATCATAACCTGAGTTATAGACTGAACTTGAGAATAAATAACTTTTGTATCTAGCAATATTTGTTGATAAATCAAATGTTTGTTTTTCTGAAATATTCCAAGAGTATTTCAGAAAATAATTATCTGAGGTACGAGTTTGATCTTTATAATGAGGTGATTGTTCTAAATGTTCTAACTCGCCATTAGCATTATGAATAATGCCTCCTGAGGTACTTATCATCATCGGAATAGTTGATTCTCTGCGTGATGTTGAGAAAATAATCCCGGTATTGTCTGTTAAGCTTGTTTCAAACCAACCACCAAAGTTTTGTTTATCGTATTTTTTCTGGAAACGTGCAGGGTTACTGAAATCGTTATTTGCAGTATCAAAGTTTAGTTTTGGATCGGTGAAAATATTGTTCCAACTTGAACGAGTGGTACGGTAATAGGCATTAGCGTGGGTTTCGCCAGACCAACGACGACTCTGTACATCAACGCTACCGCCTGTAAATCCACCAAATTCCACCGGAATGTTGTTATCGTAAACAGTGACACTATCAATTAAGCGACTATCAAGGTACATCCCTTGTTCATCACTAGTAATACGAGTATTGGTTTCACCATTACCTGAATTGGCGGGGTCAAAGTCGTTGTTAAAACTGACACCATCAAGTTTGTAAGAGTTTTGATAACTACTAGAGCCGTGAATAGAAATACGTGAAGGTTTAATTTCACCCTGATTCATTGATGTGCTGTCATTATTGGAAAATTGAACAGCAGGGTTACTTTTGAGTAAGTCAGTGATGTTACCATCACCCGTATTACGCTGTTTTATCTCTTCTGAAGTAATGTATTGTGGGGCTGAAACCACATCAGTAGCCGGATGATAAGTACTACCAACACCTGTTACTTTAACTTCAGGAATAACGATCGCATTAGCCGTTGCAAGGGGACGAATAACGAATCCACTGTCTTGTGGAATAATTTCTAACCCACTACCGATTAAGACCTTTTGTAATGCTGTTTGGGTTTCAAATTGGCCTGAAAGTGCGGGGGCTCGTAGGTTTTTAACCGAATTTGCGTCAAATAAAATTTGAACTTGCCCTTGTTTTGCAATAGCACTTAATGAATCAGCTAAAGATTGTTCTGGTAAAGCGACTGAAACTGTAGATGCGTAAGCGCAAGGTGTAGCAATCGTGGTACTTATTAGTAATGCTAGCAAAGGCCTCTTAAGAGCCCTTTTTTTATTATGTATTCTCATTTCACCAATCCCATTCACTAACTTAATAATTGTTGTTACTAAGGAAGAGGGTGAAATGAGAATTATCCTCACCTGTAAAAAAGAATATTTTTCATATTTTAATTTACTTGTTGATAATTAAAGCATTATTTTTGTCAGTAAAAACAACATTAACCGGTAATATAAGTGGAATTGCGGTAATAAAGTTTTTGGCATCGTTTATGTTAGCGATCCCAGAGACTTTCATTTTGGCAATTTCCGGGGAGGAAATTTGAACATTGATATCAAGATAAGGTTTGAGTTTGGTTATCACTTCATTCAATGGGCGTTCAAAGAAATGCAGTTGACCAAAACGCCAACTTCCCACGGAATCAATTTTGACCGAAGAGATAACCAAACTGTCACTGGCTAATGTGCTGGTGGCTTGATAGCCTGCGTATAAATAGGCTGGAGAAGATTTTGGTGTTGCTTTTACTTCGACAATCCCTTCATGGACAGCAACGTTAACTTGATTGTTATCATAGTGACTAACTTCAAATTCAGTGCCAACAACTTTAATTAATCGGGTATCAGCATGAACATAAAAAGGGCGATACGGGTTTGATTTTACTTTGAAATAGGCTTGCCCTTTATCTAGCCATAATCGTCTTTCTTCTTGCACGTAAGCCACTCTGACCTGTGTATTTCTATCTAAATAAACTTTAGAGCCATCAGCTAAGGTCATTTCTTTCGGTGAATGGCTGGTTGCAAGCGTCATATTATCCATCAGTAATGCAGGTAAATGACTATAAGGAAGATATAAAACGGTGAGTAAACAAAGTGCAGCCGTGGTGTGGATCATCGGACGCCAAGGAGCGCGTTTTTTCTTTTCAACCGTGGTTATTGTTGGTCGTGGTAATGCATCGCATTGACGCCAGATACCTGCAATATCCTGATATGCCTGCCGGTTTACATCATTTTCTATCCACACTTTAAACGCTTGGCGCTGTTTTGGGGTTATCCTTTGACTGTGTTGTCGGGTAAACCAAAGAGCTGCTTGCTCATCAGGTGATCCATTGAGTAATTCATCATCAGACGCTAAAAAAAGTGAGTCTAGATCCTCATCTACGTGAGGTTTAGTTTCCGGTATATTCTTTTCCGGCTTACTCATCATTCGTGCATTTCTCCTGTCCTGCATCGACATATCTTTTGCAATATAATAGGGCTGCCGCAATATGTTTTTCCACCATACTGATTGAGATATCCATTTGCTCTGCAATTTCGCTTTGTGATAATCCATCAAAACGATAAAGAACAAATGCTTCTCGACGGCGTGGAGGTAATGTTTCAATTGCTTCGCTAAGTAGATCTAAACGCTGTTGGTGCTCAAGGACATATCCCGGATCAATCTCTGTCGTATAACTTTGAGTGGCATCATCGAGTTTACAGTCATCCTGATAGAGATCTTTTTGTTTTTGATTTTTTCTCCAATGGTCAATTAAAACGTGGTTCGCTATTTTAAACAGAAAAGCACGCTCTTCTTGCACGGGTGTTTGTTCTTTTCTGTTTAGCCATAGTGTAAATACATCTTGAGACAAATCATCTGCATCATGGTAATTACCCGTACGTTTGTGGAAAAAACGCACAAGTTGTCCATAGGTTGATTGATAGGCACAACTAATTTTTTGTGCCAATGATTTATTGCTAGCCATAATCTCTGGTGTTTAAAAAAGAGTGAAATAATAAGCTCTTACTGCTTCTTAAGCGAACAAGTTATGATAATTATCAAGCTAATTTTTTATTGTATTATTAATAATAAGCAATATCATTTGTGTTTGTATTATGCCTATAATTCATCAGAAAGAAAATCAGAGGCAAGAATTATGAGTAGTATATCGGCGACTTTCCCACGCCGTTGGTCGTTTTCTATTGGTGGATTAACTGCCAGTGTTTTATTTCATGCAACGCTAGTTGTTGTCGCTATTGGCTGGATAACAGCTAAAGATGAACGTTATGGTGTTTTACCACCGGCAATAACAATGGATCTCGGGGTTTACCAATTAGCTCAGACAGAAACAAAAGATGTTCCGGTTGGTCCTGAAAAAGTTATGTCTGTTCCCGAGCCGGCAGAAATAGAACCAGAACCAATTAAAGAAGTATTGGACTTGCCAAAAATGCCTGTGGTTGAACAAGGTACTTATGAACGCCTCCCCGAAAAGCCAAAAGTAAAGCCCGTGGTTAAGCCAAAACCAGTTGCTGTAAAAGTACCTGATGATCTTCCTGTCTCAGAAGCGCCATCAGATATAACAAGTGCACCTGCTTCTGGTTCTAATACAAGCAGTAGTGCTCAATTTAATAGTTTATCTTCCTCTTCTGTGAGTGGACAAATAGGGTGGGAAAGTTTGGTTCATAGCCATATTAATACCTATAAACGCTATCCACGAACAGCATTGCGTTTTAAAGCAACGGGCGTGACACAAGTATCTATTATGTTAAATGCAAAAGGTGAGTTATTGGATGCGAAAGTGGAAACATCTTCAGGTAATCGCATTCTTGATAAAGAGGCGTTAAATACAATTAAACGCGCTTCGCCATTTCCAGCACCTGAAAGCTATCGTTTAGTCAATGGAAATATTTCGTTTACCGTACCTTTAGGTTTTGATTACAGGCAAGAGAGTTAATTATTACAGTTCTACAATTAGTTATTAAATTTCAAACTAATAAAATAGAAAAAAGCAGAGAATAATCTCTGCTTTTTTTCTATTGAATACAGTAAATCGATGCGATTATTTACTCATTCGTTTGTACTTTATGCGGCGAGGCTGAATAGCATCGTTACCTAATGTACGCTTTTTGTATTCTTCATATTCGGTAAAGTTACCTTCGAAGAATTCCACTTTACCTTCATCTTGATAATCGATGATATGTGTAGCAATACGGTCAAGGAACCAACGGTCATGGGAAATAACCATAGCACAGCCTGGGAACTCTAACAGGGCATTTTCTAATGCACGTAAAGTTTCAACATCGAGGTCGTTGGTTGGTTCATCGAGTAGTAACATGTTACCGCCAACTTGTAGCAGTTTAGCAAGGTGCAAACGACCACGTTCACCACCAGAAAGTTCGCCAACACGTTTACCTTGGTCAACGCCTTTAAAGTTAAAGCGACCAACGTAGGCACGGCTTGGAATTTCAAAGTTGCCAATACGCATAATATCTTGGCCACCTGAAACTTCTTCCCAAACTGTTTTACTGTCGTCCATACTATCGCGGAACTGATCAACAGATGCGAGTTTAACAGTGTCACCAAGTGTTAAGGTGCCTGAATCGGGTTGTTCTTGGCCAGAGATCATCCGAAATAGTGTTGATTTACCTGCACCGTTAGGGCCGATAATACCGACAATTGCGCCTTTAGGAATAGAGAAGCTTAAATCATCAATCAGAACGCGATCACCATAAGATTTTGTTAGATTATTAATTTCTAACACTTTATCCCCTAAACGTGGTCCAGGTGGAATAAAGAGTTCACTGGTCTCATTACGTTTTTGGTAATCAACGCTATTAAGTTCTTCAAAGCGAGCAAGACGAGCCTTACCTTTTGCTTGACGGCCTTTAGGATTTTGACGGATCCACTCAAGTTCTTTCTGAATAGATTTATGGCGAGCCGCTTCAGTTGCAGCTTCTTGCTCAAGACGTGCGTCTTTTTGCTCTAACCATGAAGAGTAGTTACCTTCCCAAGGAATACCTTCACCACGGTCAAGCTCTAAGATCCATCCCGCTACGTTATCAAGGAAGTAACGGTCATGCGTGATCGCGACAACAGTGCCTTCATAATCGTGTAAGAAGCGCTCTAACCAAGCCACAGATTCTGCGTCTAAGTGGTTAGTTGGTTCATCTAATAGCAGCATATCTGGTTTTTCTAAAAGAAGACGACAGATAGCAACACGGCGACGTTCCCCCCCTGAAAGTTTCTCAATTTTAGCGTCCCAGTCAGGTAAACGTAGCGCTTCTGCCGCTCGTTCTAATTGGTTTTCAAGGTTATGACCATCATGAGATTGAATAATCGCTTCTAACTGACCTTGTTCTTTTGCTAATTTATCGAAATCAGCATCAGGATCGGCATAAGCCGCATAAACTTCATCAAGGCGGTTTAATGCGTCTTTCAGTTCGCTAACCGCTTCTTCAACGGCTTCACGTACGGTATGTTCCGGGTTTAATTTAGGTTCTTGTGGTAAGTAACCAATTTTAATACCTGGTTGTGGACGTGCTTCACCTTCGATATCAGTATCAATACCTGCCATGATGCGTAGTAATGTTGACTTACCCGCACCATTAAGACCAAGCACACCAATTTTCGCGCCCGGGAAGAAGCTGAGTGAAATGTTTTTAAGGATATGTCGCTTAGGTGGGACAATTTTCCCGACACGCAACATACTATAAACGTATTGAGCCACTATAATTACCCTTTGATTATAAAAGAGATTTTATCTAAGGTGCCACTTTTTGCGCTAAAAACAAATTTTTTGTGATTAAGTCGCGTGTTTATGGCACCAAAATGAACAATAGCAAAGTCAATGTCAGTATTTGCCAAAGACCCGAAAATGATGAAAGTCGCCAGTATACCCGATTTATAAAAGAAAACCTTAGTCAAAAGAGAGGTTTTTCTCTACCTTTCGTACTTCCTCTGAAAGTGAAGAAAATTTCTGTTAAAGAGGGGAACTTACATTGTTAATGATTATCATATTAGCTAATGTATTCACTCTTTGGCGGTTTTATTTGAGGTGGGAGAAATAACGTGGTGAAGCAAAAGTGGTCGTTAACATTCGCAATAGGGGCATTGTGTTTTTCTGCATGGGCACACGCTGACTCATTAAGTGAACAACGTGCTCGTTATCAAGAAATTAAAGCAGCGTGGGATCTAAAAAAAACAGATGAAGTTGAAAAATTACTGCCTACATTGCAAGATTACCCACTTTATCCCTATTTAGAATATCGTCAAATTACAGATAATCTTGATATTGTGGCACCGGCGGTTGTTTCTGAATTTGTTGAAAAATATCCAACACTCCCTCCAGCAAGAGCGCTTCCATCTCTGTTTGTGAATGAACTAGCGAAGCGCCAAGAGTGGCAAAATTTACTGACTTTTAGTCCAAATCCACCTAATCCTAAAGCCGCAAGATGTAATTACTATTATGCAAAGTGGGCAACAGGTGATATTCAAACAGCATGGATTGGGGCTAAAGAAGCATGGCTAAATGGTACTTCAATGCCATCAAGTTGCGATCCTCTTTTTGATGAATGGCAAAAGGCGAATCAATTAACACCAGAATTAGTGTTAGAGCGAATTGACTTAGCGATTAAAAATGGTAATACGGGGCTGGCGGCTTACTTGGCTCGACGTCTTCCTCAAAATTATCAAACTATTAGTGATGCCTTGGTTGAATTACAAGACTATCCAAATTTAGTGGGACGCTATGCAACCGCGCTTTCACCGACGGATTTTACTCGTACCATCATACAATCCGCATTTTCACGTTGGGCTAGAAAAGACGCAGATGCAGCTCGAGCACAGATTGATAATATTGCGCATGCACAAAAAATGACGGCGAGTGAACGTCAGTTAATGCGTGATACAGTAGCGTGGCAATATATGCCTTATGCGACACCAGAGCAGGTAAAATGGCGTGATAGTGTTATTCAAGATACCGCATCAGATACATTACGTGAGCGTCGTGTACGTCTAGCATTAAGCCAAAATCAACCGACTGAATTGACTTTGTGGTTAGAAAGACTTTCACCTGAAAGTAAAAATAAAGAAGAGTGGCGTTATTGGCGAGCAATGGTGTTGCAATCACAAGGTAAAAACAGTGAAGCTCAAGCTATTTTAGAAGCGCTAACGCAACATCGTGGTTTTTATCCAATGGTTGCTGCCGCTAAATTAGGTAAACCTTATGTGATGGTAATAGATAAAGCACCAAGTGTTTCATCAACTATTCCTAATCAGCCAGAAATACAGCGTGTTCGTGAATTAATGTATTGGCAGATGGACAACTTAGCGCGATCAGAGTGGGCAAATTATGTAGCTTCACAGCCAGCACAAATACAGTCTGAATTAGCACGTTATGCGTATGAGCAAAAATGGGCTGATTTAGCGGTGCAGGCCACTATCACAGGGAAAATGTGGGATCATCTAGAAGAACGTTTTCCTCTTGCTTGGAAAAATGAGTTTGAGCAATACACAAAAGATAAATCGATAGATCGCAATTATGCGATGGCGATTGCTCGTCAAGAAAGTGCGTGGAACCCTCAAGCTCGCTCTTCAGCTGGTGCAACAGGTTTAATGCAGGTAATGCCAAAAACAGCCGAATTTACGGTAAAACAAGCAGGTATTACGGGATATGTAAGTAGTGCACAGTTAACTAATCCGGTGAAAAATATTGAGATTGGTACGGCTTACCTTGATTCTGTTTATCAGCGTTTTAACCAAAACCGTATTTTAGCAAGTGCTGCGTATAATGCAGGGCCTGCACGTGTTGATCGTTGGTTATCTGATGCAAATGGTCAATTAGATGCGATAGCGTTTGTTGAAAGTATTCCTTTTGCTGAAACGCGAGGTTATGTCAAAAATGTGCTCTCTTTTGCTGTTTTCTATAGCTATTTTGCCGGTGAACAGCAGCCGGTCTTGACTGAAAACGAGTGGAATAGTCGGTATTAAAAGAGAATAACGCGGATTTATCGTTGGTGCCTCTTTGTACATTAGCAAAGTATGTTATACTATGTACTAGTTAATGAGTGTGGCAAAAGAGGTTCCCACGATGCAAGATCCTGCATTATCACCTGAAGAAAATGAGCACTGGCTAAGATTTGTTGAGTTATTACAACATGCCTTTGAGCAAGATGTGCAATTTCCTATTTTACAACTTTTAATGACACCTGATGAACGTAGTGCTTTGGCAACACGAGTTCGCATTGTGCAAGAGTTAATGCGAGGGGATTTAAGTCAGCGTGAGTTAAAAGAAGAGTTAGGTGTTGGTATTGCCACCATCACTAGAGGCTCTAATAGTTTAAAAACAGCACCACATGATGTGAAATTATGGCTTGAAAAAGAGCTAATGACAAAAAAATAGTCGTGCTGTTATGATCTAAACTAGAATAATAAAAAGCCATTTAATTATTTGATTAAATGGCTTTTTTGTTATTTATTTATCTAAAAACACATCAGATTAATTATTAATCTTCTTTTTGATTGAGTTCTTTATAAATATCATGAGTGACAGGGACTAATGCCAGCACTAATGCTTGTTGATATACAGAGGTGCGACTGAGTAAGCCATCGGTAAAATAACCAATTGCACCGCCACGCTGTTTAATATTGTCAATTTTTGTTAAGAAAGCCATTTCATCGCCAAGCTCACGACCTTCACGGATCCCTTTTAAGATCTGCTCGGGTAACATAAGACTTGCTGAGCGTGATTCTCCTCGAATTTGGCCATGTTCGACAACAATCCAAGCAAAGGTCATATCATCTTCAATACCGGCTTCAACGCCAACCCAAAAATCAGCTTCAGGGCGAACTTGACGAGCTGCCATCACACGTTGGCGTGCGCCAGTTCTCGTTTCTGTATTTCCGATAGGTTGCTGTGGAACACGACTATCGACATTAATATCTTCAATATCAAAGGTATCTTTACCGAACACTTGCTCAAAAGCGAGTTTTATCGCGTTGATTTTTGCTGGATTCGTAGTGGCTGCAATGACATGATACATAATGAATTAATCATCCTTTGAAAAATTAGAGCAGTATAACGGAAAAAATGTATGTTACAGGTCTATCTTGTTCGCCACGGTGAAACTGAATGGAACGTGGCGAGACGTATTCAAGGGCAATCTGATAGCCCGCTAACAGCGAATGGTGTGCGTCAAGCACAGCAAGTTGCTGAAAAAGTAAAATCAGCAGGCATTACCCACATTATCTCAAGCGATCTTGGCCGTACTCGTCAAACGGCAGAAATCATTGCACAAGCTTGTGGCTGTGAAGTGATAACTGACCCACGTTTACGTGAACTCAATATGGGCGTTCTTGAACAGCGAGAGATCGCAACATTAAAGACACAAGAAGAGGTTTGGCGCAAGAGTTTGATTGATGGTACACCCGATGGGCGAATTCCCCAAGGAGAATCAATGGCAGAATTAGCCAGTCGTATGCAGGCTGCACTAAATCAATGTCTTGATTTACCCGAAAATAGCCGTCCACTCTTAGTGAGTCATGGTATTGCTTTAGGGTGCTTATTGAGCACAGTATTGGGATTACCTGCATATGCAGAACGCCGTTTAAGACTGCGTAATTGTTCAATTTCACGTGTTGATTATCAAAATAGCCCTTGGCTTGCTAATGGTTGGGTGATTGAAACGGCGGGTGATGTGAGTCATCTTACTGATATTGCACTAGATGAAGTACAGCGTTAAAAAATAAAAGCTCTCTTTTTCATATCACAAAGAGAGCTTTTTTCTTATGCGGTTACATCTTCGCGTTTAATTGGAATGTAATATTCAAAACGTTCGATATGATCTTGTGGTTCAGTCACCATCTCATTGCTGTAACGCACATTTTTAAGATAGTATTTTTCAACATCATAGCCTTTACGGCGCGTTAATCCCATATTAGGTAAGCAGACACCATAAATTAGGAATAAAAATTCCTGCATTGCACCGCGTTTTGCCTCCCCCTCGAAATCAAAGCGAATATAATCACCACCAGCAAGAGTGACTTCATTTGCCGCATCATCATCGATGAATGTCGCATAGTCTGGCTCAACGGCGGTTGTGTAAAGCACGCGTTGTTCGTCTTCATGCTCATCGCTATGTTGTGTGTGGTGAAGTCCATAAACTTGATGAGGGACAGAGCTTATCTTGCTCATGTAGTAGTGCCAGAAGGTTTGACGCATGTTAGAGCAGGCTTCAGCCCATTGCTCGAGGGTATGGCTACAAGTTTGCTCAATACCAATTAATTTTTTCTCAGATAGCGTTACAAATTCCCATTTAGGTAAATTTTGGGGATCTAAGGTAATTGGTGGACAAATTCCTACCGCACACCATTCATCTGTACGACGATAAAGTGCGGGGGTTCTATCAAATTGCTTTTTAAAAGCGCGGGTAAAGGTCTGTTGAGAATCAAAACGATATTGCAAAGCAATGTCTAAAATAGGGCGACTCGTTAAACGTAATGCAACGGCTGCACGGGATAGACGCCTTGAACGAATATAAGAACCAATCGCTTGTCCTGTAACTTCTTTAAACATGCGTTGTAAATGCCACTTGGAGTAACCCGCTTTGGTTGCGACATTATCGAGGGATAATGGCTTGTCTAGGTTACTATCAAGCCAAGCGAGTAAATCACGTATGATGTTGGTTTGATCCATACATCTCCCTTAGTCATATTCGTTTATTTATTGCAGTAGATGGTAAAGAGCCTGAACATCTATAACAAGTTATATTGTTAGATAATCGTAAAATATAGTCTTTTTCATCGGCTAATGTACACAAATTCTTCTATCAGTTAGTAATAGATTGTTTTATTCTAGGCTGAACTATTTCTCATCTTTTCAATGGAACAAGGTAAATATGTTAAATTTCAAAAAGATGCTAGCAGTGTCTATCTTACTCCCTTTTTCTTTGATGGCAAAAGCAGAAGAAATTGGCTACGTGGATACGGTATTCAAGTTTTTTGGCGCTAACCATAAAATTGTGATTGAAGCATTTGATGATCCTGAAGTTAAAAATGTCACTTGTTATTTAAGCCGAGCAAAAACTGGGGGCATTTCAGGTAGTTTAGGTCTTGCTGAAGATACTGCTGATGCGGCGATATCTTGCCAGCAAGTCGGGCCTATTGAACTAAGTGAAAAGGTTATTAAAGGGAAAAATAATGGCGATGTTGTTTTTCAGAAAAGAACATCACTCGTATTTAAAAAGCTTCAAGTTGTGCGTTTTTACGATAAACAGCGCCACGCTTTGGTTTACTTGACTTACTCCGATAAAGTTATTGATGGTTCGCCAAAAAATGCGATTAGTGCCGTACCTATTATGCCGTGGAAAGAGTGATTTTTATTTGCTAGAGAAATTAATGATTAATAAAATTAATACGAATAAGGTTAAAAAATTTTTTTAAAAACAAGTCATATTTTTTTCAAAATAGTTGCTGAGATCAATTTTCACCTTTTGTGATTTTATTAATCCATCTTTAGATAAAAGAAAACCCCTGAATATTATTCAGGGGTTTTTTGTTAGTTAAGTGCTTGATATGATATCAAATTACTCGTCTAAATCACCACAAAAGCGATAGCCTTCACCATGAATTGTTGCAATGATTTCTGGTGTATCAGGTGTTGATTCGAAATGCTTACGAATACGACGGATAGTTACGTCAACAGTACGATCATGAGGTTTCAGTTCACGACCTGTCATTTTCTTCAGTAATTCTGCGCGAGTTTGGATTTTTCCTGGGTTCTCGCAGAAATGTAGCATCGCACGAAATTCGCTGCGTGGTAATTTATATTGTTCACCAGCAGGGCTGATTAGTGAGCGACTGTTAATATCAAGCTCCCAACCATTGAATTTATAGCTTTCAACTAAACGACGTTCTTCTGTGCCATTAACTAAATTCATGGTACGTGACAGTAAGTTACGTGCACGAATCGTTAATTCACGAGGATTAAATGGTTTAGTAATGTAATCATCGGCACCAATTTCTAGGCCTAAGATTTTATCAACTTCATTATCACGACCTGTTAGGAACATTAATGCAACACTTGCCTGTTCACGTAATTCACGAGCAAGTAACAGCCCGTTTTTACCAGGAAGGTTAATATCCATAATGACCAGATTAATATCATGATCAGATAGAACATTGTGCATTTCATTGCCATCAGTGGCTTCGTGTACGATATACCCTTCAGCTTCGAATATGCTTTTCAGGGTATTACGAGTAACAACTTCGTCTTCAACAATCAGAATGTGCGGGGTTTGCATATTTGCTACCTAAAATTACCAAAAATAGAAAAAGGAAATCTGTGTTTAACTTCTGTGTGCGCTTGTGTGGTTATTCATTTTTGTTATTAGCACGTAAAAACTAGACCCAGATTGAAAATTCGATAAATAACCATCACGTTATTACAAAACTTGCAAAATTAATCGATAATGGACGTTAAAATCAGAATGCAAAACGCCCATAGTCTATTAACAGCAATATAACACCAGTTGTATTAAATACCATCTAAAAAGCTAACTTTTGTTGACACATATCAAAATCAAGATAACAGCTTAACCTTGATTTCAATAGTTAACTATATAATTTGATTTATGTAATGTAAAAGAAAAATATATGTTAAATATAGTGGGGTTTATTTTTTTTGCCAGTTTTGTTACACAAATTAAAGTAGCATAAAATACCTTATTCCTTATAAAAGTACAAATGCCCAAATAACTCAAAGATAGTAGCCTTATTTTCTTTATTTATCCCTTTGTGATAGTAATTTCTATACTACAATAGGGGTAAAATTCGAATAAATTTCATTTAAGTCGAATTCGTTTTTTTAGTAAAAAAAGAGAAAAAGTTTGACATCTCTCTCGCTTTGCTTTAACCAGTATATAGTCAAACTAATTTTGAGACAGACAGGATAGTTATGCGCATTTACAGCCAAGCTAACATGACAATTATTACCACCACCACCGAGATCTTATATCGCGGGGCGGGCTGGCGCATATAAAAAACGAAAATCGAAAAAGCCCGCATTGAGAAATGCGGGTTTTTTTTGGGGTGAAAAATCAGGAGAGCTGTATGCGAGTGTTAAAATTTGGAGGAACTTCAGTTGCCAACGCAGAGCGTGTGCTGAATGTTGCTGATATCGCTGAGAAAAAAAGAGAGCAGGGACAAGTCGCTCTTGTACTATCAGCACCGGCCAAGATAACTAACTACTTGGTTGCAATGATTGAAAAAACGGCAGAAGGTGAAGATCCTCTCACTCAAGTACGAGAAGCCGAGCAAATTTTTGCCAACTTATTACAAGGTTTAAGAGAAAAACAACCTGGTTTTGATTATGAGCGCTTAAAAGATAAAGTTGAGCGTGAATTTGCAGAGATCAAACATATTCTTCATGGGATATCTTTATTAGGTCAATGTCCTGATAGCATCAATGCGGCGATGATTTGTCGCGGTGAAAAGCTTTCTATCGCCATTATGGGATCCGTTTTACAGGCACGTGGTTATAATGTCACCGTGATCGATCCTGTCAAAAATTTACTCGCACAAGGTCATTATTTAGAATCGACCGTTGATATTCCAGAGTCTACTCGTCGCATCTTAGAACTCAATATCGCAAAAGACGATATAATTTTAATGGCAGGTTTTACTGCAGGTAATGAAAAGAATGAACTTGTGGTATTAGGTCGTAATGGTTCAGACTACTCTGCTGCTGTATTAGCGGCCTGTTTACGTGCGGAGTGCTGTGAAATTTGGACAGATGTTGACGGTGTTTATACTTGTGATCCTCGTTTAGTTCCTGATGCGCGTCTATTAAAAGGCATGTCTTACCAAGAAGCGATGGAACTCTCTTACTTCGGTGCAAAAGTACTTCATCCACGTACTATTGCGCCAATCGCCCAATTTCAAATTCCTTGCTTAATAAAAAACACTGGCAATCCAGACGCGCCGGGTACATTAATTGGTGATGGTCAAAAAGACGATAGTACACCAGTTAAAGGGATCACCAACCTTAATAATATGGCGATGATCAATGTGTCTGGCCCAGGTATGAAAGGCATGGTTGGAATGGCTGCTCGTGTGTTCTCGGTTATGTCGAGAGCAGGTATTTCTGTTGTTCTGATTACACAATCTTCTTCTGAATACAGCATTAGCTTTTGTGTCCCCCAAAAAGAACTGATTAGAGCGCAAAAAGCATTATCAGATGAATTCTATTTAGAATTAAAAGATGGTGTGCTTGACCCATTAGATATCATGGAAAACGTTGCTATCATCTCTGTTGTAGGTGATGGTATGCGTACTTTAAAAGGAATTTCAGCGCGATTTTTCTCTGCATTAACTCGTGGCAATATTAATATTGTTGCTATTGCTCAAGGTTCTTCAGAACGCTCAATTTCAGCTGTTATTGCCAATGATTCAGCAACCAATGCTGTACGTTTATGTCATCAAATGCTTTTCAACACTAATCAAATAGTGGAAGTCTTTATTGTCGGTGTTGGTGGTGTAGGCAACGCATTAATCGAACAGATCCATCGTCAACAAGCATGGTTGAAAAATAAGCATATTGATCTTCGTGTATGTGGTATTGCTAACTCAAGAGCCATGTTGACAGATATGCAAGGTATTGATTTAGATAATTGGCAACATGCCTTAAAAGAAGCCAAAGAGCCTTTTAGCTTTAGTCAGCTTATTCGTTTAGAAAAAGAGTACCACTTCTTAAATCCAGTGATTGTGGATTGCACATCAAACGAAGAAATTGCGCAACAATACGCAAATTTCTTACAAAATGGCTTTAACGTGGTTACACCAAATAAAAAAGCGAATACGCTGTCGATGGATTATTACTATCAAATTCGACAAGCCGCAGAAGCTTCGCGCCGTAAGTTCTTGTATGACACTAACGTAGGTGCGGGTTTACCGGTTATTGAAAACTTACAAAACTTACTAAATGCAGGCGACGAGTTAGTTCAATTTAATGGTATTCTTTCAGGGTCATTATCTTACATTTTTGGTCAATTAGATGAAGGTAAAAGCTTATCTGAAGCGACTCTTTCAGCTAAAGATAAAGGTTTTACTGAACCAGATCCTCGTGATGATCTTTCCGGTATGGATGTTGCGCGTAAACTGCTTATTTTAGCGCGAGAAGCGGGTTATAAATTAGAACTAAGTGATATCGATGTGGAGCCTGTACTACCCGTTTCATTTGATAGCACAGGTGATGTAGCAAGCTTCTTAAACCGTTTACCTCAAGTTGATGTGGAATTTGATGCAAAAGTCGAAGAGGCTCAAAAGGTAGGTAAGGTATTACGTTATGTCGGCATCATCAATGAAGGCAAATGCCAAGTTAAGATAATGGCTGTTGATGCAAATGATCCTCTATTTAAAGTAAAAAATGGTGAGAATGCTTTAGCCTTTTACACTCGCTACTATCAACCTATTCCATTGGTATTACGTGGATATGGTGCTGGTAATGATGTTACTGCTGCTGGGGTATTTGCAGATGTGTTACGTACCTTATCATGGAAATTGGGAGTTTAAGCGTGGTTAAAGTTTATGCACCGGCATCAATAGGCAATGTGAGTGTCGGATTTGATGTTCTTGGCGCGGCAGTTTCACCTATAGATGGGCAATTACTGGGTGATTGTGTCACCGTTGACGCGGCTTCGACATTTACACTTGAAAGTAAAGGGCACTTTGTTAGCAAATTACCTTCAGATCCTAAACAAAATATTGTGTATCAATGTTGGCAGCTATTTTGTGAAAAATTAGGAAAAGAACTTCCAGTCGCAATGACGCTTGAAAAAAATATGCCGATCGGCTCTGGTCTAGGATCAAGTGCTTGTTCTGTTGTTGCTGCATTGGTTGCACTTAATGAATTTGCTCAAAAGCCGTTTGATGAAAGACAATTGCTACTGATGATGGGGGAGCTTGAAGGCCGCATTTCAGGTAGTGTGCACTATGATAATGTTGCACCTTGTTATTTAGGTGGGTTACAACTGATTTTGGAACAAAATGGCACTATTTGTCAGTCTGTACCCACTTTTGATAATTGGTATTGGGTTATGGCATATCCAGGAATTAAAGTTTCTACGGCAGAAGCTAGAGCGATTTTACCAAAACAATACACTAAAGCAGACATCATTAACCACGGTCGTTATTTATCTGGTTTTATCCATGCTTGTCATACTCAGCAATCAGGGCTAGCGGCTAGTTTGATGCAAGATGTGATCGCAGAGCCTTATCGAACCCAACTTCTTCCGGGGTTTGAAAAAGCCCGAGAGGCTTCGCAGAAGAAAGGTGCGTTAGCTTGTGGTATTTCAGGCTCAGGGCCTACCATTTTTACGATTAGTGATTCATTAGAAATCGCACAAGAGATGGCCGAATGGCTGAAACAAAACTACGTACAAAACAGTGAAGGCTTTGTACATATCTGCCGTATAGATACGCGTGGCGCAAGACAGATAGGATAAGTCATGAAATTATATAATTTGAAAGATAATCAAGAACAAGTCAGCTTTGCTCAAGCAGTAAAACAAGGTTTGGGTAAACAACAAGGGCTCTTTTTTCCACAAGACTTACCTTCGTTTTCTAAAGCTGAAATTGATGAATTATTAGCACTTGATTTTGCAACACGTAGTAGCCGTATTTTGACAGCCTTTATTGGTGATGAAATTCCTTCTGATGTATTAGCAAAACGTATTAGTACTGCATTTGCATTTCCTGCACCAGTCACCCAAGTCGAAGATGATGTGAGTTGTTTAGAGCTTTTCCATGGCCCGACACTGGCATTTAAAGATTTTGGTGGTCGCTTTATGGCGCAAATGTTATCAGAAGTTGCTGGCAACCAACCTGTTACTATTTTAACAGCAACATCAGGTGACACAGGTGCGGCTGTCGCTCATGCTTTCTATAAGTTAGAAAATGTACAAGTTGTTATTCTTTATCCTGAAGGCAAAATTAGCCCGTTACAGGAAAAACTGTTCTGTACATTAGGTGAAAATATTCACACTGTTGCTATTAAAGATGATTTTGATGCTTGCCAATCATTAGTGAAACAAGCTTTTGATGATGAGTTCTTAAAGAAAACAATGTATTTGAATTCCGCGAACTCTATTAATATCAGCCGATTGCTTGCTCAAATTTGTTATTACTTTGAAGCAGTTGCACAAATCCCTGCTGAAAAGCATGATCAGCTAGTGATTTCAGTACCAAGTGGTAACTTTGGTGATCTAACCGCAGGCTTATTGGCTAAATCAATGGGATTACCTATTAAGCGTTTTATTGCGGCAACTAATGCGAATGACACAGTTCCTCGTTATTTAGATAACGGTAAATGGGAACCTCACCGTACTGTTGCAACACTTTCCAATGCAATGGATGTTAGCCAACCAAATAACTGGCCACGTATTGAAGAATTGTATCGTCGTAAAGGTTGGGATCTTTCCGATCTTGCTCATGGCTCAGTGAGTGATGAAATAACAGAAGAAACCGTGCGTGAGCTCGCGAAGAAAGGCTATATTTCAGAGCCTCATGCTGCAATTGCATATCGTTTATTGCGTGATGAACTTCAAGAGGGTGAATATGGTTTATTCTTAGGAACCGCTCATCCGGCGAAGTTTAAAGAAAGTGTTGAGCGTATTTTAGGTGGTGAATTACCATTACCTAAAGAGCTTGCTGAGCGTGCAGATAAAGAATTACTCTCACATTTCTTACCTGCTGATTTTTCTCAGCTACGTGCATTTTTGCTTGAAAGGGCACCTAAATAACAATTAACTTAAATAATTAGATATATATTTAATTAAAAAGCCCAACAAAATGTTGGGCTTTTTTTATCTAAAAATAGGAAAATCAGTATTTAAAAAACATAAAAACAAATTTATATATTTTATTTCCCGTAAGAGAGTTAATTAGCGTTCAGGAAATTAAATATGAATGGATTAAAAGAAATAATCTTCAAAGATATTATTAATAGTATTGTGTTAAAAATAGAGGAGCATATAAAAGAAAATAGTTCAGAGCTGTTTTTTAAACTAAGTTCTGTAAAAAGAGTATTAACTGAGAATTATATTTCTATTTTTATTTCTAAAAATGAATATGCTGCAAATGAATTCTTAGAAAAGATAGATAATAATTTTTCACTCTATCATAAAAATGATTTCACAAAAGGCATTGATTTTATTAGAAAAGAAATTAATTCAAGTATAGAAAATTTATTTTCAAATAGTGCTAAAATAGCAAGCAGAGAAGCCAATAAAATACAAAAAGAACGATTGAAATTATTAATCCAGAATAATATATCAGGTGATTATTATCTAGAATTTGAAGATAATAAGATGTTTATACAAATAGATAATGAAAACAATAAATTCAAAATTATTAATTTTGATGGATATGCGATTTTTTTTATAACAAGAGAGATCTAATAAATAAAGTTTATGATGTTATAGGTGATAAAAGTAATAGTAATTTATTACATTATCGTTTTTATAATAGAAAAGAGTATGTTAGTTATTTTAATAATAATAAAACTTGGAAAGTAAATAGTAAAAATATTTTTAGAGAAATAATTAATGATATTAAGGAAAGGAAACAAATAAATGTTAATGAAAATATTTCTATTGAATTAAATGAAAGTTATTCATATAAAAATATTTTTATTATTAGAGATAAAATAGAAAATACAGAAAAGGTATTACATATTTATGTCGATGATATAGAAGAAGCATTTACAGTTGCAAAATCTAAATACGATCAGATAATGGAGAGTGGTGAACATTTGCTCTATAAAATCGGTACTGGTTGGTTTATCACTAAAATAAAAAATAATATTGTGAAAGAGTTTTCTCAATATACCGATCTATTAAAACCTTTAGAAAGAGTGCTGAGTCGAGTCAATCTTATTGCTTCAACAGAAACTAATTATGATTTTAGTCATATTCATGTGTTAACAGGTTTATGTTATGGATTGAGCTTAAATTATTTAGTTGAAGTTAGAAACAGCGGCTTAGAAGGAGGAAATAAGTACTTATTCTGGCTAAAAGAAAGCATATCTTCTTATCAGAGTAAAAAAGAATTTATAGCCGATAAACTGGATTCTATTTTATTTAATAGTATACAAGAATATGAAATATTAAATCTAATTAAAGAAATTAAAAGTATTATATTTTCTCAACACTTTCAAATGGATAGATTAGGTGAAAAATCACAATATTTTGTTTTTGATACATTTAAGCCACTTGAATATAGTCAGATATTAGAACATCGAGGATTAAAAAAATCACATGTTAAAAAAATAGTATTTAATATAGATAACATTCATAAACACTTAGAACATGTTATGAATAGCTACAATGATTATTATGCTATTATTGCCTTTAAAGATCATGCTATTGCGATTACCTATAAAAGATATTCTGAGAATAATTATAAATTTTCTTTATTTGATTCTAATAGTGAGTTGTTAGAATACTCTAATGTTAGATCTATGAACGAAGTATTAGAGAAGAAAATGGATTTTTATGGATCAGATGATGTTGATGATCAAAGATATATCATTTTTGATGAATATACCAAAAGTGAGATTTCAAATTACCGAAGTGTTTGGGATTGTAATAATATAGAAATAAATAAAGGAATTGCTGAAAATATAAAAAAAATAGGTTTTTCATTACCATTTAAAGATAATATCACAGGGCGAATTGTTCATTATAGTAAACAAGGAGATCTTATTCTAGAACTTAAAAAAGAAAATATTTTAATTGAAGTTATTGTAAAAGATACATATGTTGATGAAGGTGTTTATTTAGTTAAGAATTATATTGATGATATTCTTGAAAATAGTCAGGCGAGTAAGATTATTTTAAATAAGAATGATGATAATAGTGTTGATATTGTTGTGGATGAATTAAACAACTTTCAAGAGATCAAGAAACAAAATGGGTATATTGAATTTAATGATATTTATTACCGGGATTTAATTGAAATAAACAGCCATATTGTTAAAGGAAAAAAAGCTAAAGAATTGAAAGAAATTGTTTCTTTAATTGATAGATTAAAAGGAAATATTTATTTTGATAAGCTAATAGCTAGTTTCTCTCTAATTAATAAAATCAATATTTTTAACAGTGATAATAAAAGCATATCGCTTATTGAAATTTTAAATAAAGTAAAAAATAAGTTAGAAAATAAACTATTTTATGACAGGTTAAATTATGGGAAAGAAAAACTCATGCAATTAGCTGAGAAAAATAGTTTGGTTGCAGCAAAATTTTATCAATTGATGGTAAACGAAATTAGTGATGGTACTTATGGTGTAAGTAATTTTATTTATAATCAAATTATTGAAAGTCCTTATTTGTCAATAGATAAAAAAAGATGTGTTGGCGTTGAGGGGTATGATTACACTATCGAGTTTCATAATAGCTATCAATATGTTAATGAGATAGTAGAGAGTATTAATATACCTGAGTTAAAGAATACCATTTTAATTGAGGATGAAAGTAAATTACATTTAAAAGAGAATTATAAGAAATTATCAGAGTATAGAAGTGATAAGTATGTTAATAAGTTACTGAGTTTGATTGAAACAGAAATAGATATAAATAAAGGCGATAAAGTTGGATATTATAGTGAACTCTATTTTGATCTCTTTAGAAATAATCAATTTACTAATAGAATGATCATGCATGAAATTTGTCAGTTAGAAAATTATTTCAATAATGGCTATAGGGAACATAATTATAGTTATCACCCTAGTAATTTTTATATTGATAAAGATAATCCTGTTGATATATTTGAATATTCATTTTCTAAAAATAAAAATGAGATAGATAGTAGCTATTTGCTCTTTGATGATAATAAAAATAATTTTAAATTTTTATTTTTGGATAATAAATTCTTTAGTAATAAAAATATTGATAATGTTATTGTTGATAGTATCAATTCCTTCTATCAAGATGATATTATTATCTATTTTTATAATGGCGTAAAAAGTGAAGATTTAGCTATTTACTTAAATGATAACCTAGAAATAAGCGCTTTTCTTGATTATTGTTTAAAAAATAGAATAAGAGTCATTGCGACAGGAAGTGAAGATAATACGCTTTTCCATCATACTTTTATTAAACAAAAAAATGATGTTGATACATTACAAAATATTATTAATGAAAATAAATTCTTTAATGAAAGAACCATTATTTTTGCAAAAAAAGAAAAGTTATTAAGTTATCAATCTGGTGATTTTTTTGTTGAAGGTATTGCTCAGCGATTAAATATGCCGATCTATCAGATCATTGATAATAAAGTCTCTCTTTTACAAGACTATATCATTGTGAAACCCATTATTGAGAGACAGTATATTGATAAACCACTACTTATGGGAGCAATGGCATTTAATATAATGCCTTTATCATCAAATTATGATGATGATTTTGTTATTTCAAATGAAGAGAAAATAGAGATAGAAAATAATCAAATAGCAAAAAAAATCTATCAAGTCATTTCATCTCTGTATCCTAATTATCGAGAAAATGAAGAGTTTAAATTAGGATATGACAAAGAAATAAAAAAGGTGATCGTGGATTATTCAGATAAGATAATATTATCTGATATTTTGAATTATATTACATTAAATCGCTATGATCTTAATATGTATCAAATTGGTTCTATTATTAATAAAGTAGATGCTGTTAATGTAGAATATCATAGAAAAGAACTAAAACGTATCAGTAATGAAATTATCAAAGGGGATATTTCAATAAAAAAAGCAATTCATCAATATATAGATGAATTATCAGTCAGTTTTAAGACAATAGATAAAAAGAAGTTAGAAAATAAATTCACACAAGTAATATATGATCCATTGATGAGCAATAAATTTAATCAATATTTATTAGGTGAAATATCATTTGAACAATGGCATTCATTAGATTTACTAACAAAAGAGCATAGCACCTTAATAGAAAAGGCAAATCAAGCCATTAAGATTATTCATTCAATTTATGACAATCCTGTATTGATAAAAAACCTAAGTTCTTTTTCAGAGAATTTACTCACTTCATTTTTTGATGAAAATAGAAATGGAATTTTATATCGTTCATTACTAGATAATATTTCTATTTTTAAAAACTATAAGAAAATAATAAATTCATTTCAAAATATCATTACGATGGTTCATCATAAGATGATACTTGATTCTTTTCCACCCGCTAAGGCCTTAGAACAAGCAAATGATTTAAATCCGTTAGAACTTTTAAAGGTGAATAATCAACAATTACTTAACAAAGAAACTATAACAATAAGTGATTTTTCTATTGATAAACAACTATTGATTAATCTGGGGGCGAAAATTAATGGAAGAAGTCTCGATTCTGTTGATCTTAATACAGTAAATAAATGGGAATCAAAGCTTAGCTTTGATCCTTATCTCCTTAATGATTATTTTTTCTCTTTTTCTGGGGATGAAAAAGATAAATCTCTCATTTCTTTATTTCGTTACTTATTAAATAATAAAAAAGATAAAGTTAAATATTTACTCTCTGGTGATACGAATAGAATTGACTATTTAGCTGCTTCAGAAAGATTAATTAAAATTAATGAATTAGGTCATAAAGAGTATCAAGAACAAGATTGGGATGTTTTAAGAAAATTATCATTAAACATTCCTCGTCACATGAAAATAATTAGCAAAATTGGTTATGCAAATATTACATTTGGTATGTGGCAATCAATCAATACTACATTTATGATTGCGGAACAACTTAATAATCCGCTATTAACGATGAAAGAAAGAAAAGAGATTATTAATAATCTTGCCATCATGTGGTCTGAAATGGCTTATAATGGCCTTTCCGAAATGATTGAAATTACGTTAGCTAAAGGTTTATTAAAATATCGGCATAATCCATTGGAATATGTCAATAAAATAAGCACAAGAATTGGAGTAGGACTTAATATTCTTTCTATTGGATTTGATATTTATAACGCTTACGATAATTTTAGCCGTATCTCTGATGAGGATAATAAAAAAAGGCAAATTGATTATATTGTTAATGGTTCTCTTGCTGTTGTTTCGGGATTGGTTACGCTTGGGGTTTCTATTGCAATGCTTGCCGGCTCAACGCTTGCAGGCCCTATTGGTATTGTGGCTGGTGCCGTTATTGCACTTGCAACTTCGATTTATAATGCAGCAAGACTTATTGAAGAAGCAAAAGTAAAAGTGCATTTTACACTGAGAGAAGAGCTAGATAATGGTTTTTATGCTTTTTTGATGGGGGATTTGCTACCAGACAAAAAGAATGAAATTGTCTATCTGGAAACAGAAACACAATTAGAAGAGATGACTGATAAAAAAGCGATTAGTTATCTTGAGGAAATAAAGAAACAAAATTATCAGAGTCGTTATTTTTATACAAATGAAAAACAGGTTTATCAAGAATATTATTATTATAAAGTTTTGCCAAACTTAATAGGAAAAACAATAGATTCAATTTTAAATCCCTTGGGAGATTATGTTGCTCAACGGATGTCTCAAAATCTCAGTCAAGAAGAAGCAGAGAAAATTGCCGCGCTCTCTTATCATTTACGTGCAGAAAAGACAGAATATAAATACTATTTGCCTAAAGAAGCCATTGCTACGAATGAAACACTTATTTTTGATATTGATTTTTATGTGAAAGAATTAAAGCGTTATACCTTAGATATTATTCCTGATGGTCATTCACCTATTTTTGATGACGTTATTGATAGTAATTTTATTAGAAAAATGAAAACAACGAGGGAAAACAGTATATTATTATTGGGTGAAAATAAATTAATAAGTGATTTAATAAAATCAAATAAAAATAAAAAATATTACTCATCAGGTTGGAATGAAAATGAAGTTTTTCATTTCAATACACATAATGGTAATGACATTATTGCAGCCCCTTCAAATACTAAGAATACCTTTGATATCTATAATGGAACGAAGAGACTAAGTGGGGGAAATAAAGAAGATATATTTAATTTATTTGCCTCAGAGTCTCCGCTTTATGCAAGTCGTTTTTATGGTAGAGGAGGAAGTGATACACTTCGTATTGTAAAAACAACAAATAAATATCAAGGATATGAAGTTAATTTATTAGATAATTACGTCAAATTTAAACCTTCAGAAGAGCAAACAAATAGTCAAAGTTTCCATTCAAAACTTTTTCTTTATCAAGAGAATGGGCATCTTTATTCAAAAAAAATAGTTGATTCCATGCCTAATATTATCTTGCAAAATCATAGCGTTATCGCTTATTTAGACAGTATTGAAAATGTTATTGGTAGTGAATTTGGCAACGATACTCTTTATGGTAATCATAAAGCTAATTACTTAGATGGCATGGGGGGAGCTGATTTATTATATGGATTAGGGGGAAATGATACCTTAGTTCTACAAGAGGGATATGCTGAAGGTGGTGATGGAAATGATAATTATCTTATATTACGAGCCTCTTTAGAAAAAAATTACAATATTCAGTTTGAAACTATCATTAATGAAAAAAGTGAAGTGGAAACTAGTCTTATAAGATTAAATTATTATTTTGATGAAATACATTCTATTCGTCGCCAAGGGAAAGATATTGTTTTTTATATTAAAGTGAATGATGGAAATCAGTATAACGAATCTATTTATCATTTAATAACACTAAGAAATGTGTATGAAAATAAAGAAAATAATTCATTGGTTCATCGATATACTTTGACAACAATGGATGGTTTTATATTAACGGCAAGTAAAGCTAATAAAGATAATTTATTATATGATTTTAGTTATATAGGTAAATATAATAATACTGAAGATGATATCCAATCATTATATGTTGATGATAATAATCGCTCCTTATCTCTTTCATACTTGAATAAAACTAAAAATATCAATTTATTACCACAATTAAGATATAGTGGGTTTTCTTCGGGAGAGAACTTACGGTTTGGTCTTCAAGGCGATTTTCAAGATAATCATTATTTTGGTATTACAAAAAATTCGATTATTACACTCAGTTCAGGTAGTGATAGTTATCAAATTAAAACATTTTTAGCTTCCAACAGAAATGATAAAATTAATATTTTATTTCCTGACAATAGAGAAAAATTATCTTACCACGATATCAGTAGTTTCTTTTTATCTGATATTAGCGGTTTTGATTTAATGTTTAGCAATAATGTTATATCACATCGTTATCATCCGGATTTTTACTTAAAATTGGCTTTTGAACCCTCCTATATTAATACTATTTTGGAAGCTGGAATGAAGCTTCGCTTTATTGATAAAGATAATCGGATTTTTACTCTTCCAACAAAAGAGAGCGGACAACGTTTGCTGGTTCCTATTACAGACTTAAATTTAGCAATAACAGCTGAAGATAATATACTTATGATCCCTGAATCTCTTACTTTAAATAAAGAGACGTTATCTGAATATTCTCTTTCTCATTCTTACTCACCACTTTATTCACTTGTTTCGCAAGGACAACTCAATCAAGCGATTGACTTATTATCAATTATTGAGCCAATGGAAGGGAATGATATCGTTGTTAATCGTAATAAAAATAGTTCGGTGATTAATGGTGGATTAGGGGATGATCATATTGTCGTTAATCATGGGCATCATATTTTAATTGCAGGAGAAGGGAATGATAATCTTAATGCTGGAAGTGGAAATGACTTATTAATATCTGAATTTGGTGATGATCATTTAACTGGTGGTGCCGGCAATAATGTTTATATTGTGAAAAAGCGTCAGAGTAAAGTGACTATCTATGATGAAGGGAACAGTAGCCACCTTTTTATTTCAGGGTTATCAAAACACGACAAACTTATTGCTTCTCAAGTAGGCGATGATATGCAGTATAAAACTCAGGATAATCAGTTTATTTTAACTGTAAAGGCGCAACAAGATAAAACAGTTTCTATTACGGAGAAAAAAAGTATGTTTTCCGCACAATCTCTTGCTGCAATTATTCAAGAAATGGCGCTGTTTAATGAACAACAATTAAAGATAATGCAAGATAGTGAACTTGTTCTGCCATTAGCATGGTCACCATTATCAGCGGTAGTAAAGCATTGGGAACTCTAACGATAAAAAATAGCCCTTTATTAAGGGCTATTTCATCATTGAACGTTTAATTTAAAACAAAATTTATTTAGCCATGGATTCAGCACGTTTAAATACTAGGGTATTACCCTCTGATTCTGTAGAATTAAATTGATAACCTTCAAGATCAAACTCTTTCAGTTGCGCTTTATTAGTTAGTTTTTCTTGAATAATAAAGCGACTCATTAATCCACGGGCTTTTTTAGCGTAGAAGCTGATAACTTTATATTTGCCATTTTTTTCATCAAGAAAAACAGGCTTAATAATTTCAGCGTTCAGTTTTTTCGGGTTAACTGATTTAAAATATTCATCAGACGCTAAATTGATTAAAATATTATCACCTTGTTCTTCAAGTGCTTTGTTTAACACTTCTGTAATGGTATTTCCCCAAAATTGGTATAAATCGCTGCCTTTTTTATTTTTTAGCTTTATACCCATTTCAAGACGATAAGGTTGCATTAAATCAAGAGGACGCAATACGCCATATAAGCCAGAAAGCATACGTAAATGTTGTTGTGCAAATTGAAAATCATCTTCAGAAAAAAGTTCAGCTTGCATTCCAGTATAAACATCACCTTTAAATGCCAAAATAGCTTGTCGTGCATTTTCTGGTGTGAAATTAGGTTGCCACTCACCAAAACGGGCGGCATTTAATCCTGCGAGTTTATCACTTATTTTCATTAAGCTTGCGATATCACTTGATGATAATTTTCGACATTCTTCGATAAGTTGTTGGGAATATTTTAGCAATTCAGGTTGTGTGAAGTGCGTTGTAGCTAAAGGCGATTCGAAATCCAGTGTTTTTGCTGGTGAAATAGTGATTAGCATAATTCCCTCGATACGTTATTTTAATATTGACCAAATATAGCAAATTCTTTTGATTAAAGATTAAATTATAGTAATAGGAAAAAACAATGGTTTCTCTTATTTGTCATGAAATCTGATAATTTAAACGATTCAGCCCGTGGTTCTCTTCTGTTTTTTTCTGCTTTTATTTTGCGAAAACGTTTGGCATTCAAATAATTGCTTTGTATGAATCTAAGCGTCTTGTAGTGTGAGCAGTCCATGTTATTATCAATAGATATCCGCAGGTGACTGCAAACAGATTTACCTAGTAGATGAGATAAACAAAATGACTAACAAATTGACTTCTTTGCGTAAGCTGACAACTGTTGTTGCTGACACTGGTGACATTGCAGCAATGAAACTGTATCAGCCACAAGACGCAACTACCAACCCATCTTTAATTTTAAATGCAGCTCAAATTCCTGAATATCGTAAATTAATTGATGAAGCGATTGAATGGGCGCGTTCACAAAGTGATTCTCGTGAACAACAAATCGTTGATGCTTGCGACAAACTGGCAGTAAATATCGGTTTAGAAATTTTAAAACTGATCCCAGGTCGTATTTCAACAGAAGTTGATGCACGTCTTTCTTACGATACTCAAGCGTGTATCGAAAAAGCACGTCATTTAATCAAACTTTACAATGATGCGGGTATCAGTAATGACCGTATTCTTATCAAATTAGCATCTACTTGGCAGGGTATCCGTGCCGCAGAGCAATTAGAAAAAGAAGGTATCAACTGTAACCTGACTTTACTGTTCTCTTTCGCTCAAGCGCGTGCATGTGCTGAAGCAGGTGTTTACCTGATTTCTCCATTTGTTGGTCGTATCATGGATTGGTATAAAGCCAATACCGATAAAAAAGAATTTGCTCCAGCTGAAGATCCAGGTGTAATTTCTGTTACTGAAATCTATAACTATTACAAACAACACGGTTATAACACGGTTGTTATGGGCGCAAGCTTCCGTAATATAGGTGAAATTTTAGAATTAGCCGGTTGTGACCGTTTAACTATTGCTCCAGCACTGTTAAAAGAATTATCAGAAGCTGAAGGTGAAGTTGAACATAAATTATCCTACAAAGGCGAAGTGAAAGCGCGTCCAGAAGCTATCACTGAAGCTCAATTCTATTGGGAGCACAACGCTGATCCAATGGCAGTAGATAAATTATCTGACGGTATTCGTAAGTTTGCTGTCGATCAGGAAAAATTAGAGAAAATGATTGCTGATTTATTATAATCTGCGATTAAACTCTCATACATGAGGGAAGTGCTTATCCTCCGTTTGGGTGAGACTTTCAGGTTACAGATAAACCCTATGTACTTCACATAGGGTTTTTTTTTAAGCGAAATACAATTCTCTTATAAATTTAATTTTTTATTTATTCCTATCGGCAATGCCTATTTTATAATGATTGCTCATGCGAATATTGTTGCTCTCAAAAATCACTTAAATAGTAAAAATTTATTTATATTAATTATCTATACGCATTTTTTATTAAATATATATAGCATCCTACCTAAAAAAACGAATTTATAAAAGTTAAAATCAACTTATTATGACAAAATATAATTATAGCTCCTAATTATTATAAAATAACTTATATTTTACTTATAGGTAAAGGAATATTATTATGAATAAGCATGAAACAACGATTTTAAATATTAATATTGATAATCTTTCTAAAAGAATAGAAAAATATATTAAAACTAATATACCAGATAAGTTAATAAATTATCATGACATTAGAAATTTACTATTAAGAAAATATTTGATTCTTACTACTTATAAGAATGAATATATTGCAAAAGAATATTTATTTAAAATAGAAGAATCTTTTTCTATTTATGATAGAAATAAAGAAACAAGAAAAATGATATCTATTAAGAATAAAATAGATAAAAATATAGAATCTTTTATTAAAGATATACAAACACAGCAAATAGTTAATAAGGTGACGACGAACAAAAAAACATTAGAAACATTTTTTACAAGCAACAAATATAGTATTTATGATCTTAATTTTTCAGGGGCGAGATTTTATATTTATATTGATAATGAAAAGAATAAATATGAAATTATCAGTTTTAATAGAAAGAAGCGTTCATTTAATAATAGAAAACTTTTGTTAAATTATTTATTTGACAATATAACTCATTTAGATGGAAGTATACAAGTTAATATAAATGTATATAAGAGAAAAGAATTTACTCAATTGGCCAGAAATATAGAAAAATGGGATATAGATGAAAAGTTTTTAAGTAAACAAATTATTAATAATATAAAGTTAAATGAGATTGTGAAGATTAATGAAAACCTCTCTATAAAATTAGTTGAATCATACAATTATAAACAGATTTTTATAGTAAAAAATGATAAAGCTAATACTGAAACACTCGTTCATATCTACACAGATAATATTGAGAAAGCGACTTCTATCATTTCTGAAAATAATTATAAAATTAAAAATAAATCTGAAGTATTACTGTATCAGAAAAATAATAAATGGATCGTTGAGAAAAAAAATAAAAGTGGTGTCATATTTGCACAAGGAAAAGATTTTATTTCACCATTAAAAAATATGCTAGAACGAATAAATGTAGCGGCGAGTAGTTATACTGGTCAATTGCTAGAAGATGTGATGGGTGGGTTTTGTTATGGATTGAGCTTAAGGTATTTAATAGAAGTTAGAAATGCTGGTGTAGAGAGTGCTGAAAATTACCTAAAGTGGTTAAAAAAATCTGCCGAATTATATAAAAATAAGCCTAGTTCAGATAAAGTAGGTGGCTTCTATGAAGTATTACAAAGAAATATATATGAATATAATTTAATGCAATTAACAGAAGAAACGAAGAATATTATTATTGCACATAATTATCAGCAAGAAAGAATTAAAGGACAAAAATATTTATATAATGATTTAAATGGTGAAGTTCCTTACTCTAGTGTACTGAGCGATGTCGGATTATCACCAATTAATAAAGAAAGAACTCTTTTAAGCGAAGAAGTATTTTTCAAAAAAATAGATGGGTTACTTACTGGAAATGATAATAGATATATATTTATCGAATATAAACAACATCAAACAGCAATTACTTATAAAAAATACTCGGATGGAAATTACAAAGTTACTTTTTTTGAACCTCGATTCGGTATTTTTGAGTTTGATAATATCGAAGATTTGAAAAAGATAATTAAAGAAAAGCAAAAGATCTATGGGCTTTATGAACAAGGGAACATATCATGTTATGGTTTTGATGAATTTGTAGAAGTGAGTAGTAAAAAATATAATCCATTGTTTAGTAATGAAAAATCATCTAAAAGTAGAGAGGTGTTTAGAAATAAAGGTATTGCAGAAAAGCTAAAAACAATCGATTTTTCATTGGAATTTTCTAAAGATAGCATAGGGAGAGTAATGCATTATGATGAAAATGGGATATTAATAGTACAAATAAAGCACAATAATAAATTAATAGAAATAAGTGTTGTAGAACCGATTGTTGAAGATGGACTCTTTTTAATAAAAGAAAATATAAATAAAATAATTGAGCATCAAAATGCCAGCAAGATTATTTTAAAGAAAACAAATAATAATATAGCCATTACACCGATAGAGTTTAACCCTGTGCGGGCAGATAAAAGGCTGGTTGGTTATATTGAGTTTAATCGCAATGATTATATTCGTATCATTGGTAATTCTTCATCAAATTTTAAAGATATAATTAAACTTGATTTTGAAAAAATAAAAAATTTAATAAATAAATTAGATTCTAATATCTATTTTGAAAAATTAAAGTCTAGCTTAGAATTGCTTAATGCAATATCGATATTCACAAATCAATATAAAGATAATCTGGTAAATAATAAATTAATAGAAATAAAGAGCGATGTAGAGAACCGCCTTTTTTCTGGCGGGCTGCAAAGTGAAAAAAATAAAATAATTGCTATAGCTGAAAAAAATAGCATTATTGCTACTAAGCTCTATCAAGTCATGGTAAATGGTGTTAATAATGGCAATATTAACGACAGTAAATTTGTTTACGATAGAATAATAACGCATAAGTATTTAATTGAGAAAATAAGCAGGCCACAAGGTGTAGCAAATTACGATTATACAATAGTGTTTGATAATCATAATCATAACTTAAAAGAAATAATAAATGATATAGATATTAATCAACTAAAAAATAGGATTTATTTTGATGGTGATAATCAATTAAACTTAAGAATAAATTATAATGAATTGACTTTATTTAATAATAATAAAGGCGTTAAAGCATTATTGTCAATTATAGATAAAGAGATTGATAAACATAGAGACGGACATTCAAAATCTAATCAAGAGATATTTTCTGAGAAATTTATTAATAATGATTATGTAAATAGAATATTACAATTAGAATTCGATGCACTGAGTAATTTCGTTTCGACTACAGAAAGTCAAGTACTTACCAATAATGATGAATATCCTTGTTTTGATAATACTATTTCAGAAAGTACAATTAAAAGAATAGTTATAGATAATATAAAAAAAACAGGTGTAGGATTTATTTTATTTGAAAATAATAAAAAAAATATAGAGTTTATTTTAGATAACCCAACAATAATAATGAACAATGTTAAGAAAATAATTATAGACTTAATACCGAAAATCTATCAAGTGGATTTAAATAATTATCTTCAAGGAATAAAAAACAATACTCGAATTTCAAATTTATTAAAAGATAATGATAATTTGAGGAAGTTAGTAGAAACCTGTGCTAAAAATAATATTTCTATTATTGCTACGGGTGAAAGTAGTATTAATGGAGTTCATAATGAATTTATTAGCAAAAACCTTTCTATTAAAAACTTCCATCATATAATTACAGAAAATACAATTATGGGCGAGGGGGTTCTAGTTATTGCAGATAAAGATAAACTTTATAATTTTAAAGATGGAATTATACATGTCGAGGGGCTGGCAAATAAATTAAACACACCTATTTATAATGTTGTTAATAAAGAGATTAGAAGATCACAAACTGATACTGTTTATACCAATACATCAACAAATCACAGAAATGATAGAAATGAAAATATAGATACTATAATTTCTGAATTGGACGTTGATGAACCAATAATTTGTGAAATAAAAAACAATAATAAAATTAAAGAATATTTTAGTAATGTTGTTTATTCCAATAAAATCTATAAAAAATTATCAATTTTATATCCGGAATTTAGACGCGATAAAAACTTTTTATTAGGCTACAAAGATGATATAAAAACGGTCATTTATAACTATTCTCAAGAAATGACAACTAAAGAAATTTTAGAATATATTGAATTAAATAAATATAGTCTTACAAAGAAACAACTAGGTGCAATAGTTAGAGAAATTGATCTAAGAACTTACCAATCAGGATTAAAAACCAAGCAGAATAAAAATTTTACTCGGCTGTTTGATAAAATTAATCAAAATAATGGTATAGATAAAAAAGCAATACACTCTTTTTTTCCTCAGCAACAAATTTTACTTAATTTAAAAGATGGAAGCGCAGGGCGTTGTGAAGCATTAACAATATTAATGTTAGTTGCAAAACATTTAGAGCATACAGGCGATATCGGAAGAGTTGAAAGCCTTATTAATAATTTAGTGCTGGCACAATCAGTTATAAATCATGATGTTTATGATGAATATAAATTTAAGCGTTCTAGTCAGGAACTTATTGCGAGTCTTAATGAATTAAGTGAAAATCATCATAGAATTTCAACTACGGTAGGCTTGAATGATAATAATAAACGCTCATTAGATTATGTTATTAATAAACTGACAAATAAAAAACTCAATTCAGATGGTTGCTATTTGCAATTATATACATCAAATCATGTTATTACTGCTTGGGCTAATTTAGATAAAAAAAATAATAACTTCGGTTTTTATGATCCTAATTTTGGATTGGTCGAATTTTCATCTAAAAAGAAATTCATATCTTATCTTAATGATTTTTTTAAATCGAAAGAGATAAATGCAGGTAAGATATACAGTTTAGAAAAAAATATTAAAAATAAATTTTT
The DNA here is from genome assembly GCF_003144395.1 of Proteus faecis. Taxonomy (GTDB): domain Bacteria; phylum Pseudomonadota; class Gammaproteobacteria; order Enterobacterales; family Enterobacteriaceae; genus Proteus; species Proteus faecis. Next base: position 39,790 of record NZ_PENZ01000032.1, read on the forward strand.
GTTTGATAAAGTCCTTGATGTTAATGTTAAAAGCCTTTCGAAAATAAAAATAAATAATAAATCACTAGATAATATAGTTGGTAGTAATATTATTAATTATCGAGGTGTTAATACTAATTTACATGAAAATATAGATTTTAGTTATCATGTTAAATATAAAGAATCGATAATTAACAGTAAAAAAGTAGAGGGTAGTTTATTAACAATTAATACCGCAGAGATAAACGGTTATTATTGTTTTGCTGATACAAAAATTGCTACAAGTCGAAAAGTTGTTTTACTTCTAACGGATGATAATGATTTAAATAGCCATTATTTAAATTTTTCTCAAGAATATCATAGAGCTGGTTACGATCTCTTTATTGTTGATGGTTCTACAGACGTTGATGCAGGTAAAAAAGCGTTTGAGTATTTGAAAGCAAGATATAACGCAGATACGGATTCAATTCTACTGCATGGGCATAACCGAAGTGGTGAACAAGTAATTGATTTATACCAATCATTAAATAAAAAAGGTTATTTTCCAGAAGGGATTGTCTTAAGCTCATCTAATAACGATCTAATATCAGTTGTTAATAAAATTGGTGAATTAAATTTTAAAGCGAATATTTATATTGCTTATGATCATCAAATTACAGATGAAAATAATCTCTTCATCAATAGAAATTTAAAATCGTTTGGTCATGAGGTTAAAGAATTTAGTTTTAGTCAACGAGAAGCATATAATCGTTTTTCCGATGCTAGATATCGCCAACAAGATCCAACCAGAAAGTTTTCTAGTTATCAATCAAGAAATCTGATTTTATTACCGATTGAAAAAGAGCCTGCTCCAGTTATTGGCATGCCGGATAATGATCAAAAAACATTCAGGAAAATTGCAAATAGTGAAAATGTGATTGTTGGTGTTAGACCAATAGATGTTCAATCAACGTCATTAATAAAATCTAAACAATACAGCAGTAAAGGGCTTTTAATTAAAGGAAAAAGTGCTGATTGGGGACCTATGGCAGGATTTATTCCTGTTGACCAATCTTTTGCTAAGTTATCCGCCAGAAATGATGTAACCAAATATAATCTAGCGATTCAGGGAGCTCTTGATAAAGGATATGCTATCAAGATACCACTCATACTTTCATCTGAGCGTATTAGAGAATTACATCACAATAATATTTTACAACTTCCTGAATTATTAACCGACACTATTCAGGTTACATGTAGTGTAGATAATCGTGACTATGATTTCTATCTATCTAAATCTAATCAGGATGGAGAAATTTTTTATACAGTTAATTATCATGATAATGAGAAATTAGTGCCTGTCCATGTATTAGGTGACCCAATATCCAAAAAACCAATGATTGCAGATTATGATTTGTTTACAGTGATGTATTCTTATAATGATCTCAGCGAAACGACAATGGTCAAAAAACCTGTATCTTGGGAAGAATGGAAAAGTAGTGTTGATTACGAAAAATTATCACCTACCTACCAAGAATATTATAATAATAAAGATCTCTATGACCGCTATGAGGGTGAACAGTTAGGTCTTATCAGTGCTCATGTTAAGAAAGTAAAAGATAAAATTAATACCTCTTTACAAAGAGGAAAAGAGATGATCCATCATGGCGCAGATGTTACTAATCATTTTTCAGTAATAACTGATAATTTTCCAGCAACCTTTTTCGTTCCAGATGAATTATTAAATAAAGTATTAAATAGTGATAATAATACTTTAAAAGATTTTTTCATTATCAATGAAAACAATACTATTATTATTCGTAATGTAAAAGAATTTTCAGATTTTCAGCAGTTAGTAATAAATAATGGATTTATATCACCTATAAATGAGAAATGGAATGAGGGTACAGGACAAGATTATTTTTCTAAAAGAAGAAAAAATTCTGAAAACTTTATAAATAATAGTGAAACACTAGATAAAATATTTTCAGTGAGCTATAAAAATAATTATCAATCATCATTGGATGATATTAATAATAAATATTTTAATCGTGTATTTGAGTTAATAAAAAATAATAATTTTGAAAATATTATTTATACAGGCTCAGAGCAAGTAGACAAAGAAATAGCATTATTAAAATCGGCTTACCAACATGCGGAGGCTATTAAAAATTATATGGATGGTGATGGTGTTTATAATAAACTGTCTATAAGCTTAAAAAAGAAAATCCATCATTATAAAAAAGATTTAGACTGGTTTAAAAGAGGAGGATATAAATTATTTGATTATATTATTTCTGATCAAAAAAACTATCTAAATCGTACAGATGCAACCCGACTAAATAATGTATTTAATATAATATTAGAATTACCTGAAATCAAAGGATCAATTTATAAATCTATTTATGTAGAAAATTTATCCAGTTATACAAAAAATATTGAAGCGGGATCAGTTATCACAACTAGCGGTGTTCTGAGGGCTAATAGAAATCCCCAAAAAATAAAGAAAAATGAAAGTAACGTCTTTATATCTATCGTAGGAACGCATAATGCTAGAACGCTGACCGGTATTAGTGATAGATTTACCGACCAAGTTATGGTTGCTCCAGGCAAACATTATCGTGTGATTTCACAAAAAAAAGAAAATAATAAACTCTATATCGTATTAGAAGCGACTGATATTTTAGTCAAAAGTGAACCCATATTTGATCTTTATAATGCAAATTTAAAAGGATTTGCTGTTGATACTCATAGAAGTACCGCTACTGAAACTTTGGAAACTGTAATTTCTGATAAACAGCTACTTGATACAGTCAATAAAATTAACAACGAATTTATAGACACTACCGTTGAGAGTAACTTTATTGATAAAATTATCAATAAGAAATTAACACCAGAATATGCTGAATATCGCTATGCTCAAGAGTTATCATCAATATTTGGAGCAGAAAAAGATTATATCAGTATGCTTAATGAAATTATTAATGATCCACTTTCAAACAAAAAATATAATCAATATGTAAATAATAAAATCAGTCGTGAAGAGTGGTTGGAAAGCTTTAGTCATCATTATTATTCAAATAATTCGTTAAATGAAAAAACTATCAATATAAAAATACTCGTTGAAGCTATTAATGATATGCCTAGCTGTATAAATCTATTATCTGATGCTTCAAAATCACTATTGATGGAATTTTTTTCTTGTGATTTTAACTCATTAAATGGAAAATTATTGCGAATAGTCTCTAACCAAGAGAGTTATGACGATTTTACTCATGCTATTGAAAGAATGAAATTTTATTTAACTCAAGAAACTAATTTTAAAGGGGACTCGATTCATGATATTTTTTATAAAGTATTACGAACTGAAAATGATAAGCAAAACTATAAAGATGTTATTTTAGCGTTAAAGAAAAAACTACTTCAATCACCACAAAATAAAAATAAATATCAAACATCTATTTTACGACTACCTTTTGAATATAATAATGAAATAACTTCTTTGTTAACACTTTTATATAGTGGATTAAATAAAGAAATGAGCCATGATACGTTAATGGAACATATTCATTTATTAGAGTTTTTATATAAAAAATCTTCTTCAAATCAATTGAATCAAGAGCAAGCAGAATACTTATCTGTTTTTAACTCATTGCTTAATGATATTTATAATAAAAAAGAAATGAGTGGCTATATGACCAGAATAATCGATGGAGGGCTTAATAATAAGATCACTCAATTACCTGTTGGTCATTATCTTTTAGAAATTGATGGCTTAAAAATTAATTTAAATATCGTTTCTACGGAAGATGATGGATTTATTTTTCATGTTTTTATTGCTGAGCTTGGTGATATCAGTATAACAGGTAATAATAAAAAACAAATAACTTCAGATTTGTTCAGTTTTCTACATCAAGTAGATAATGTGAAAAATAATATTACATTAGATAATTCAAGCGAAAAGCTTTTTTCAGGTACAATTTATCGTGTTGATGGTGATGGTATTATTCCCACTGAATTATTTAACAAAATGAATGTATTGAAAAATAACATTATTACAAATATCAATAAACAAAATTTTATTGAAATAAATGGTGTTAATATCAATAAAGATCTTTTGTCTCACCTAGGGTGTCAAATAGAAGGAAAATCTATTATAAGTGTCGATCTACATAAAACATCTGATTGGCAAAATAAATTAAGATTTGATGCTGATAAATTAAATGATTTCTTTTTGTCTGCTTCTGGTAGCGATGATGATAAACAAATAGTCTCTTTATTTCGAAAACTTTTAAAAAATAAAGAAAAGAATATTAAAAATATTCTTTCTGTAGATACTTCTCGTATCGATTATATGGCAGCAAAAGAAAGGTTAATTAAAATTATTGAACTGAATGATCGTGAGTTTGATTTTAATTATTGGCATGAACTACGAAATCCTTCTTTGAAAATTCCTCGTCATATGAGAATTATATCCAAAGTTGGTTATGCAAATATTGGTTTTGGTATATGGCAAACAATGCTTTCAACCATGAAAATGGTTGAATCTATTGAAAGTGGAAAATTAACCCCACTCGAACACAAAGAGATGGTAAAGAATTTAGCCATAATGTGGTCCGAAATGGCATACAATGGGCTTTCTGAAATTATTGAAATTGTTGTTGCAAAAGGAATGTTGAGATATAGGGCAAATCCAGCCGAATATGTAGGGAAAATAAGCACTCGCATAGGAATTGCGTTAAATATTCTTTCAGTGGGTTTTGATATTTATAATGCGTATGACAATTTTAGTCAGATCGCTTGTGAAACTGATACGAGAAAAAAAATTGACTATATTGTTAATGGCACGTTTGCCGTCGTTTCGGCATTAGTCACTATTGGTGTTTCAATCGCGATTTTAGCAGGTAGTACAGCCGCCGGACCGATCGGTATTGTGATTGGTGCCGCAATTACCACTTTTTTAGCTATCTATAATGCAGTAAGGGTAATTGAAGAAGCTAAAAAAAGAGTCAACTTTACTATCGGTGAAGAGATAGAGAATGGATTATCGGTTGTTTTCTTAGGTGATTTAACGCCATCTAAAAAAAATGAAATGACATTACTTGATACCAAAGATTATTTTCGTAATAGAACCGATGAGGTAAGTAAAAATTTTCATGAAAAATTAATTAAATCTAATCCAAGAAGTTATTATTTTTATACTAATGAAGAGTACCATTATCAAGAAAAATATTACTATAGTGTAAAAACTATCTTTTCTCAAGATCCCACTGGGATTATAAACAATGGTCCTATTTCAATTATTTCTAATCATTTAAGTAAACTCTATAAGAAAGAAGAGGCTGAAAATATAGCTTCTGAACATGATATACTGGTATCAGTTAAAACAAATTATAAATATTATGAACCTGAATATCCCATTCCAACAAATGAGAAAATTATCTTTGATTTGGATTTTTATGTTGATGAATTATATAAATATAATGTCGATTTAGAAACTAATGAATATTTAACATTAATAAGAAATACGAAAGATAATATTAATCTTGATAAACTAAATCCTGATTTAGGATTACTTAATGTTAATGAAGTACAGTCGACATATGATTATTTTGGTGATGGTGATGATGTTTTCTATTTTAATACAAATAACGGAAATGATATTATTTCAGCACCAAAAAATGCAATCAATACATTTGATATTTTTAATGGAGTAAAAAGATTAAGTGGTGGTAATAAGAATGATAACTTTAATCTCTTTGTTACCCATGCACCTGAGCATGCCAGTCGTTTTTATGGCCGGGAGGGGATCGATACTTTGCATATCGTTAATAAATCACCACTATACACAGGTTATAATATAAATTTACGTGATAATTATGTAAAGTTTTGTGGCTCTGAAAATCAGCCTACTACTACTAATAGTATTGGATTTAAACCTTCAAAACTTTATTATTTTGATGAAAAAAAAAGGGTGGCATCTCCCGTTATAATTAGTGATTCTATGCCTAATATTTCTCTTCAGACAGATAGAGTTATTGCTTATTTAGATAGTTTTGAAAATGTTATTGGTAGTGACAATGGTAACGATATATTGGTAGGAAATGACGAAGATAATTATATTGATGGTGTTTCAGGTCATGATCGCATATTAGGATTAAAAGGCAACGATATTATTAAATTATCAGAGGGAGTTGCTAATGGAGGCGAAGGTAACGATATTTATATTATTTCACGTTTAAATAATTCCTATAAAGATAAAAAAAACATATCAATTATAATTGATGAAGAGAATGGAAAAGATAAAGTAGAAAATGAATCAAATATAGTTGAGCAAAATATTATTAAATTAGAACATAATTTTAAAGATATAAAATCAATAAAACGAGTAGGGGTCGATATCGTTGTTATATTAGATAATGGATTTGTTGATAATAAAGATAAAATACAAACGCTTCTTCCTTTAACATCCGTTACTTTAAAGAATATATTTACAAATGATACTGGTTATGAGTTATTAAAAAATTATTGTTTTATTACTAATGATGGGTTTGTGTTAAATTTTAATAATAATGTGATGAATAAAAGTGATCCCTTATTTTATTTTAGTTATATGGAGTCCTATTCAAATCTTTATGATAAATATAAATATATATACATAAATAACGACGAACGAAAGTTTAATGTTCGTTCAGGCACTCTGGCTGTTAAGCATAATATATTGCCAGAATTAGAATACAGTGGGCTTTCTGACGGCAGTGCATTAGAACTCAGCATTGAAGGTGATAGTAACAATAATACTTATCTCGCAATTAATAATCATTCACGAATTAGGCTAACGGCAGGCGTTGATGTTTATCAATTAAAAACGTTTATAGCTCAAGACAAAGATGAATATGTTGAAGTGTTACCGAACAAAAATAATCTCGATGAGAATATTGATAATATCTCTACTTTTATTTTACCTGATGTAAGTGGTTATGAGCTTAAGTTTGAAAATGGTGCTATATCTCATCGCTATAACCCTGATGGGCATAGTCGGCTTGATATGAACGTATCTCAGTGGGGGCTAAGATCAATTTTGCGTTCTGGTATCAAAATACGAGTTATCGATAAATACGGTAAAATGTTTATTTTACCAGATAGAGACAGCAGTAATCAGCTATTAACACCTATTATGAAAGAAAAACTATCTATAACTCAATCTGATGATAGTATTATTATCCCTGAAGATATAGTCTTAAATAAAATTGTGATGGATGAATTTGATGTCTATTTATCCCCAGAATTACAAAAACAAGCCTTTTTATCTAATTTGCTTAAACATAAATCGATTCCAAATATTATGTTATTGCCTGTTATCGATCTGTTAGCGGGTAATGATATTGTGATTAATAAAAATCAAGGGTGTTCTGTTATTGTTGGCGGTAAGGGTAACGATACCCTCATTGTAGAAGGTGGACATCATATTTTATTTGCTAATGAAGGCAACGATAAACTTTTTGGTGGGAAAGGGAATGATGTTCTTATCTCAGATACAGGCAATGATTATTTAGACGGTGGTGAAGGTAACGATATCTATCTGATTAACAAACATCATGGTGAAATTACGATTGATGATAGTCAAGGGGATAATACTCTCTTTATTACAGGGTTGAATAAAGATGAAATGATGTCCTCTTCTCGTGATGATAATGATGAAGTTCTTTGTTCTCTGGATAATACTTTTATTGTAAGAATAAAAAATAAATATAAAGAACCGCGGGCTTCTTATCAGATTGAACAAAAAGAGCGTGTGCTAACTGACGAAGCATTAGTATCAATTATTCATGAGATGGCTCAGTTTAATCAAAACCAGCTCTCTTCTATGAAGGGAATGTTTTTACCTGAAGCCCAAGATTGGACACTATTGCCAATTATCACCCAGCATTTAACCTGAGCATTAACGATGACAAAACGGTAAATCGTCATTATTTGATGTATTAATTTTGAGCCCATACCGTAGCGTATGGGCCTAATTTTTAGTGCTTTTCTTTATTAAATCCTCATCCATAATTTATTCCATTATGGGGTAAATCAGACTAAAAAATCGAAAATTTATTATAATCTATAGTTAAATTCTTTTTTTAATATCAACATCCCATTTTAGTAGTTGGCTATTTCATTTTTTTTAGATTAAAAATAATGCTTAAATCAGTTTTCAGTCAGTTTTCAGATTAAATTGATTGGAATATATTATTTATCCAGTAATAATTATAAAAATATATTATTAAAATACTCTATTTATTATTGGTGAATTATGAAAAAGATTGTCTTGGCAACGGTACTTGCATCGTTATTTTTCGGTGGCGCTGCAATGGCAGAGAGCAAAACCGCTTTCTCTTTACCTGCAATTGAAAAAAGTGCTGAAGGTGGAAACGCTGCATCCCAGTATCAATTGGGCGTAAAATATGAGAACGGGGAAGGTGTTGAACAAGATGCACAAAAAGCGCTGGAATGGTATACCAAAGCTGCTGAGCAAGGCCACGCTGAAGCACAGTTAAATTTAGCACTTATGTATGATATGAGTGATTATATTGACCGTGATGCAGAGAAAGCGGTTTATTGGTATAACAAAGCAGCTGTTCAAGGTGTCTCTTTAGCCCAATACAATCTTGCTGTTTCTTATGATGATGGTGACGGTGTAGAGCAAGACCATGAGAAGGCAGTGTATTGGTATACTAAAGCCGGTGAGCAAGGCGATAGTGATGCACAATACAACCTTGGTATCTCTTATGATGAAGGTATCGGTGTAGCACAAGACCATGAAAAAGCGGTAGTTTGGTATACAAAAGCAGCAGAACAAGGTCACTCTGATGCACAATATAACTTGGCTGTTTCCTATGATGATGGTGAAGGTGTAGAACGTAACGGCTCTAAAGCCGTTTTCTGGTATACCAAAGCAGCAAATCAAGGTAATCGTGATGCGCAAAATAATTTAGGCGTAATGTACGATGAAGGAGACGGTGTTGCTAAAGATGCACGTAAAGCAGTTGAATGGTATAGAAAATCAGCCATTCAAGGTAATGGTTTAGCTCAAAATAACCTAGCTTTAAACTATTATTATGGCAAGGGCGTTAAACGTGATTTGAAAGAAGCTTACGCATGGTTCTCTGTTGCTGTTGAAAATGGTGATGGTGATGAAGCGATGCTAAAACGTACTGCTCGTGCATTAAATGCTGCACAATTAGCTGAAGCGAAAAAATTAGCCGCTTCTTATATTGCTAAATATATTGATGAGTAATATTAATTAATATTATTCAAGATGAAAGAGAGGGAGCTTATGCTCCCTTTTTTATTTTAGTTAAAGCCGAATAAAAATAGATTGTTATCATTTCTTTATTATTGATTCTCAATAATCAAATATTAAATATCAGTAATATATTGAGATTCTTTTTAATTCTATTGTGTTCTCATGGTAATATCTGCGCGCAAGTTAGACGGTGATTGATTAATTGAGGTTTGATATGAACGAATTACGCATAGGGTTAGTTTCTGTTTCTGATCGCGCATCCAGTGGGATTTATGAAGATAAAGGCTTACCCGCTTTAGAAGCTTGGCTAAAAGCTGCATTAACAACGCCTTTTCATATCGAATCACGCTTAATTCCTGATGAACAACTTATGATTGAGCAAACATTGTGTGAGCTAGTTGATGAAGTTGGCTGTCATTTAGTGTTAACAACAGGGGGAACAGGGCCTGCTCGCCGTGATGTTACTCCTGATGCCACATTAGCAATAGCCGATAGAGAAATGCCAGGTTTTGGCGAGCAAATGCGTCAAATTAGTCTGAAGTTTGTACCTACCGCTATTTTATCCCGCCAAGTTGGTGTTATCCGTAACCAAGCGTTAATTCTAAATCTACCAGGCCAACCTAAAGCCATTGCAGAAACGTTAGAAGGATTAAAAGATAATGAGGGGAATGTGATTGTTAGCGGTATTTTTGCCAGTGTACCCTACTGCATTCAGTTGCTTGATGGCCCTTATGTCGAAACTAATGAAGCTATTGTTGCTGCGTTTAGGCCTAAATCAGCCCGTCGCGCGACTTCAGCATAAATAATTTAAGAGGTTATTTTTGTCGTCAACTTCTGGCTAGAAAACGTGCTAGCCAAGTTTGGATAATGCAAAAGTAACCTTATATTTATTTGATATTTTTATTGTTAAAGTTAAAAAAATATTATTTTTCAAATAATTATGAACTTATTTTAAGTCTGGCCTTAAAAAAGTATTTCAGATAAGTCATGATATAATTCGTGTTTAATATAACTCATTGAAAAATAATAATTTTTAATTATCAACTTATTCTCAAACACAAAATTTTCGCATTTTTTGCATTTTTTTTCATGATTCCCCTTGATGAATGTATTTATGACCCCATCTTCTTTTCAACTGCAATTACCACTATTAAGTTGCGTTGATTTTATATCCGCTTCGAGATGATGTTGTTAAGTCTATTAATTTGTGACTTGAAAAATGAATATTCATCCGCATATAGATTGGTAGTCAAATTGATAAAGAATTCTCTTTGGAGGCGTTTAAATGGGTAAAATTATTGGTATTGACCTGGGTACAACTAACTCTTGTGTTGCTGTAATGGATGGCAAAAATGCCCGGGTTATTGAAAACGCTGAAGGTGATCGCACAACGCCTTCAATCGTTGCTTATGCACAAGATGGTGAAATCTTAGTTGGTCAACCTGCAAAACGTCAGGCTGTGACTAACCCACAAAATACTTTATTTGCCATCAAGCGTTTAATTGGCCGTCGTTTTGAAGATGCTGAAGTTCAGCGTGACGTTGCTATCATGCCTTACAAAATCGTAAAAGCTGATAATGGTGATGCTTGGATTGAAGCGCGTAACGAAAAAATGGCTCCACCACAAGTTTCTGCTGAAGTCCTGAAAAAAATGAAGAAAACAGCAGAAGATTATTTAGGTGAAGCAGTTACTGAAGCTGTTATTACTGTTCCAGCTTACTTTAACGATGCTCAACGTCAAGCAACTAAAGATGCGGGGCGTATCGCAGGGCTTGAAGTTAAACGTATTATTAACGAACCAACAGCAGCCGCTCTAGCTTACGGCTTAGATCGTGAAGTGGGCAACCGTACTATCGCAGTTTACGACTTAGGTGGTGGTACATTCGATATCTCTATCATCGAAATTGATGAAGTTGATGGCGAAAAGACCTATGAAGTTCTGTCAACTAATGGTGATACTCACTTAGGTGGTGAAGACTTCGATAGCCGTTTAATTAACTACTTAGTTGATGAATTTAAAAAAGAACAAGGCATTGATCTGCGTAACGATCCATTAGCAATGCAACGTCTGAAAGAAGCAGCAGAAAAAGCGAAAATCGAATTATCTTCTGCACAACAAACAGATGTTAACTTGCCATATGTCACAGCAGATGCAACAGGTCCTAAACACTTAAATATCAAAGTAACTCGTGCGAAACTGGAATCTTTAGTTGAAGATTTAGTTAAACGTTCAATGGAACCAGTACGTGTTGCATTAGAAGATGCAGGCCTGAAAGTTAGCGAAGTTAACGACGTTATTCTGGTTGGTGGTCAAACTCGTATGCCAATGGTTCAAAAAACCGTTGCTGATTTCTTTGGTAAAGAGCCACGTAAAGACGTTAACCCTGATGAAGCTGTTGCGATGGGTGCGGCTGTTCAAGGTGGTGTGTTAGCAGGTGATGTAAAAGACGTTCTGTTACTAGACGTAACACCACTGTCTTTAGGTATTGAAACAATGGGTGGCGTGATGACTTCCCTGATTGCGAAAAATACCACAATCCCAACTAAACATAGCCAAGTGTTCTCTACCGCAGAAGATAACCAATCTGCTGTAACTATTCACGTATTACAAGGTGAACGTAAACGTGCAAGTGATAACAAATCACTGGGTCAGTTTAACTTAGATGGTATTCAAGCGGCACCACGCGGTATGCCACAAATCGAAGTGACGTTTGATATCGATGCTGATGGTATCTTGCATGTATCAGCGAAAGATAAAAACAGTGGTCGTGAGCAAAACATCACAATCAAAGCATCTTCTGGTTTAAATGAAGATGAAATCCAAAAAATGGTTCGTGATGCAGAAGCAAACGCAGAAGCTGACCGTAAGTTTGAAGAATTAGTACAAACTCGTAACCAAGCAGACCAATTAGTTCACGGTACACGTAAACAAATTGAAGAAGCGGGTGATAAATTACCAGCGAACGATAAAGAAGCTATCGAAAAAGCGGTAAGCGAGTTAGAAATTGCTTCTAAAGGCGAAGATAAAGACGCTATTGAAGCAAAAATTAAAGCATTAGTTGAAGCTTCTGAAAAACTGTTAGAAATCGCACAACAACAAGCTCAAGCAGGCGCAGCAGGTAATGCCGCGGATGCGGATGCAAGTGCGAAGAAAGATGACGATGTTGTCGATGCAGAATTTGAAGAAGTTGACGGCAAAGACAAGAAATAATGCCCTTAACGGGCCGCGGTAACTCATCTATGAATAGTTACTGATACCGAGCACGGGCGTCGAGGAAACTCAACGCCCGTGTGCTTATGTCAAGGGTAATCTAGAATGGCAAAAAGAGATTTTTACGAAGTACTCGGTTTAAGTAAAACAGCCGACGAAAAAGAAATTAAACGCGCATATAAGCGTTTAGCAATGAAATATCACCCAGACCGAAATCAAGGTGATAAAGAGTCAGAAATAAAATTTAAAGAAATCAAAGAAGCTTATGAGATCTTAAGTGATGCTCAAAAACGTGCTGCTTATGATCAATATGGTCATGCTGCATTTGAACAAGGTGGATTTGGTGGCCAAGGTGGCGGTGGCTTCGGTGGCGGTGCTGACTTTGGTGACATCTTTGGCGATGTATTTGGCGATATTTTTGGTGGTGGTCGCCGCCAACAACGCGCAGCGCGTGGTTCTGACTTACAATACAACATGGATCTAACCCTTGAAGAAGCGGTTCGTGGTGTTACTAAAGAAATTCGCATACCAACACTAGAAACATGTGACAAATGTCATGGTAGTGGTGCCAAAGAAGGGACATCAGCAGAAACCTGTTCTACTTGTCATGGCGCTGGTCAGGTTCATTTACGTCAAGGTTTCTTCACTGTACAGCAAGCATGCCCAACTTGTCATGGTCGTGGCAAAGTGATTAAAGAGCCTTGCTCTAAATGTCATGGTGATGGTCGTGTTGAACGCTCTAAAACGCTATCTGTCAAAATTCCAGCGGGTGTTGATACTGGCGACCGTATTCGCTTAAGTGGTGAAGGGGAAGCTGGTGAAAACGGTGCACCTGCAGGCGATTTATACGTACAGGTTCATGTTCGCCAACATCATATTTTTGAACGTGATGGCAATAATCTTTACTGTGAAGTCCCTATTAACTTCGCCATTGCTGCTTTAGGTGGCGAGATTGAAGTTCCAACACTTGATGGTCGTGTGAAACTCAAAATTCCAGCAGAAACACAAACTGGTAAAATGTTCCGCATGAAAGGCAAAGGTGTTAAATCAGTACGTAGTAGTAGTATTGGTGACCTAATGTGTCGTGTTGTGGTTGAAACACCTGTTAAACTCAATGAGAAACAAAAAGAGTTAATACAACAATTGGGTGAATCATTCGGCGGTAAGAGTGGTGAAAAAAATACCCCTCGTTCTAAAAGCTTCTTAGATGGTGTGAAAAAATTCTTTGATGATTTAACCAAATAATTTTTCTTATCACCGTCAAAAAGGCCTGATGATAAATGCTATCATCAGGCCTTTTTATTTGAATGATGTTTAATCTTATCCTATCTTGATAGCAACAATACCCGCTAAAATCACTAAACACGCCAATAGCTGTTTACGGTTAAATTGCTCTTTTAACAGATAGACAGATAAGATCATGGCAAATAATACACTGGTTTCTCTTAAAGCAGCCACAAGTACGATTGAAGCATGACTCATTGCCCATATCACAATTCCATAGCTTATCAATTGCATAAGCCCACCAAAAAATGCAGGTTTCCAATAGTCCTTTATTTTGTTTTTTAAATGCTGGCGATAACGAAGCCAAGCAAGTAAATACATCGCTATGCCATTTAAAAAGAAGAGCCATAAAATATAAGCAAACGGTGTTTCACCTACACGAGAGCCATTTCCATCAGATAAAGTATAACTGGCGGTAAATAATGCGGTCAGCAGAGCAAAAAAGAGTGCATCTTTACGTAAGTTAAACGCCGCTATTTTCCTACTGCGTGAGATAAGGATAATACCCAAAATGATAAGCAAAATGCCTAGTAAGCCAGCGATTGGTAGTGTTTCATGGAAGAGAAAAAAGCCAAGAAAGGCGGTCATTAATGGCGCACTACCACGAGAGATAGGATAGACCTGATTAAAATCAGCCAAAGTATAACAACGGCTTAAAGAGAGTGTGTAACCTACATGGAATAAAACAGAAAGGGCAAGCCATTTCCATGCACCAATATCAGGGACTCCGACCCAAAATAGGGCGGGTAATGTTACAACACCAGAAAAAAAAGTCAGTAGCGAGATCCCTAAAAATCGATCATTGCCTACTTTAACTAATGCATTCCAACACGCATGAAAGATAGCAGCAAATAAAACGGCAATAAAAACAGTAATCGACATATTGATAGAAACCTTAATGAGAAAAGGGTAATTTTTAATAAAACAATACCACACTGGTCAAACAGTAAATATGCGATTACTTCTTTTTATCTTCTGATCTTATTCAAAAGGTGAAGAATAGAAGTTCTCTTTATTCAGTAATAAAAATTGATATGTTTGATCTATTTTATCAATTGGTGTCATTTATTAAAAAAGATGCTTATTTTCATTTGATAGTGAAAAAATAATATTTATATTCAATATCTTATTTTGAGTATTATTAATTCTTGTTGTTTTTATTTTATTGAAAAATTATGTTGATGAATTGATATTATTTACCTTGTTTTTCTTGCTATTTCTTTTTCAATTCGAATAATTCGAGTTATTATCCATAAATAATCTGTTTTTTACGAATTCATAATTAGCATATTATTAACAAGATTAGTGATTTCGAGGTTAATATTATGACGGCAATTATTAGACAATTTTTGAGATTAGAGGCGTCAGGCGGTATTCTTCTGATTATTGCTGCTATTATCGCATTGATTATGGCGAATACACCTCTAAGTGCTTTGTATAATGAGTTTTTATCTATTCCTATCATGATCAAATTCGGCGCGTTCGAACTTGATA
The DNA here is from genome assembly GCF_003144395.1 of Proteus faecis. Classification (GTDB taxonomy): domain Bacteria; phylum Pseudomonadota; class Gammaproteobacteria; order Enterobacterales; family Enterobacteriaceae; genus Proteus; species Proteus faecis. Next base: position 55,029 of record NZ_PENZ01000032.1, read on the forward strand.
AGCCATTATTACTTTGGGTAAACGATGCCTTAATGGCAATCTTTTTCTTGGTCGTAGGATTAGAAGTTAAACGCGAATTAAAAGAAGGCTCTTTGGCTCAGCGTGATAGAGCCATTTTCCCGGCGATAGCTGCAGTGGGAGGGATGTTAGCTCCCGCATTGGTTTATTTGATGTTTAATCATACTGATGCCATTGGACAGCAAGGATGGGCAATTCCAGCGGCAACAGACATTGCTTTTGCTTTGGGTGTTATGGCATTACTTGGCAAGCGTGTTCCTGTTGAGTTAAAAGTATTCTTATTAGCATTAGCTATCATTGATGACTTAGGTGTCATTGTGATTATTGCGCTCTTTTATTCAAAGAGTATTGCACTAATTCCTCTCGCTTTGGCGGGTTTGATAGTGATTACTCTGGGCATAATGAATTGGCGCAAAGTGGGTAATACGGCGGCTTATTTAATTCTTGGCTTCATCTTGTGGGTGTGTATTTTAAAATCAGGTATTCATGCAACGATTGCAGGAGTGATTGTTGGATTTCTTATCCCATTAAGAAATAAAGAAGGTGATTCTCCTTCAGAAGAATTAGAGCATGTGCTACACCCTTGGGTTGCCTATTTTATTTTACCGCTGTTTGCATTTAGTAACGCAGGGGTTTCTTTAAATGGCGTAACGTTTGACGGCATGTTATCTGCTTTACCGTTAGGTATTGCGTTAGGCCTATTTTTAGGTAAGCCGATAGGTATTTTCCTCTTTAGTTGGGTTTCGGTAAAACTAGGCATTGCAAAATTACCAGATGCGATTAATCTTAAACAAATATTTGCAGTATCTGTGCTATGTGGTATCGGTTTTACTATGTCTATCTTTATTGCTGGATTAGCATTTGATGGCGCGGATGAAGCTTATAATACCTACTCTAAGCTTGGTATTTTGGTTGGTTCAACAATAGCCGCTGTTGTGGGATATTTGTTACTTCGTTCTGTTTTACCGAAGTTAAAAACGAAATCAATATAGGGAAACTTATTACGGATTTGAGTTTCTTAACACAATAAATACCGAGCTATAATATTTAAACCTACGGTGCAATACAGTGTATTGTGCCGTAGGTGTTTTTATGAGGATTGGAAGCAAGGAAAGCCAATCGCAAACTAATGCGTTATTACATAGTCTGTGTTTGAAGCACAGAAGTTGAAAGGAAGATAACTATGCGGGTGTCACATCTCAATTTTAATCATCTTTATTATTTTTGGCATGTGTGTAAAGAAGGCTCTGTTGTGGGTGCAGCGCAAGCGTTGTATCTGACACCTCAGACAATTACAGGGCAAATTAAAGCATTAGAAGAAAGATTGGGTGGCAAGTTATTTAAACGCCAAGGAAGGGGGGTTGTTCCTTCAGAATTGGGTCAGCTCATTTTTCGTTATGCCGATAAAATGTTTATGCTCAGCCAAGAAATGCTGGATATTGTCAACTACAGCCGCGAATCGAATTTACTGTTTGATGTTGGTGTTGCGGACGCATTATCAAAACAATTAGTCAGTCGCATATTAGAAACGGCTGTAATTGATAATGAACAAATCCATCTGCGTTGTTTTGAATCTACTCATGAATTGCTATTAGAGCAATTAAGCCAGCATAAACTGGATATGATCTTATCCGATTGCCCTGTGGATTCGTCACAACAAGAAGGTTTGTTCTCTGTAAAACTTGGCGAATGTAATATGAGCTTTTTTTGTCGTCATCCTCTTCCAGAAAAACCGTTTCCTGAATGCTTAGAAGAGCGAAAGCTTCTTATTCCCGGACGTCGATATATGTTAGGTCGTCATTTATTAACTTGGATACGTAATAAAAATCTTCAAGTGGAAATATTGGGTGAGTTTGATGATGCGGCATTAATGAAAGCATTCGGTTTAAATTATAATGCTATCTTTGTAGCGCCTTCGCTGTATACCGATGAAACTTTTGCTCATAGTAATATTGAAGAAATTGGCATGCTTGATACGGTAAAAGAAGAGTACTACGCAATTTTTGCAGAGCGAATGATCCAACATCCGGCGGTTCAACGTGTTTGTAATACTGATTTTTCAGAACTCTTTAATGGAGATAAAAAGCACATTGAAAATCCATGAAAGGGTGGCGATTAAAAAGTAGAAAACAAAAAAACCGGCATGAGCCGGTTTTTTTATAACACAAGAAAGCAATATTACATTGCTTTGATTTGTGCTTGCAGATTAGCTTTATGACGTGCAGCTTTATTCTTATGAATTAAGCCTTTAGTTGCCTGACGGTCAACAATTGGTTGCATGTCATTAAATGCTTTTTGTGCTGCTTCTTTATCACCTGAAGCAACTGCTGCGTATACTTTTTTGATGTAAGTACGCATCATAGAACGACGGCTTGCGTTGTGCTGACGACGCTTTTCAGACTGAACCGCACGTTTCTTAGCTGATTTGATATTAGCCAAGTTCCAACTCCCAAATATATTCTAGCGAGGACAAATACAAAGGTGAAGGAATATGCCTTTTCAACCTAAGTTTGTCAATGGATTTATACAAAATTAGCGTCGTTGTACGCGACACTTGTTTCGTTGTGATGGCGCAAGATTTTATCAGTTAAGACGGGTAGAATACAGTCTTTTGAGTGAAAAAATCATCAAAATCGTGTATATGAGTAATAAATAATAGATTCTAAGAGGATCTACGCTTGATTTTATGCGATTTTATAACCAAGAAGTGAGTGATAGTCCATTTTTTGTTTGATGTGAGCAATCAAATCTAAGAATAGCAGTGAATCGACTTGTCGAAATATTACTCATCAATAAACATTGATATATTGGGTTACTCTCAAGCCTTTGACAAGGTATAATCCAATAATTTCCACGGTATTGAGCCAGTTATGGAGCTAATTCGCGGTATACAAAATATTAGAGCGCTACACCACGGTTGCGTTCTGACAATTGGAAATTTTGATGGTGTCCATAGAGGCCATCAGGCATTATTAAAACACTTGAAGCAAGAGGCGTCACAGCGAGGATTACCTACGGTTGTGATGACATTTGAGCCTCAGCCACTGGAGTTCTTTTTACCAGAAAAGGCGCCAGCGCGCCTGACTCGGTTACGAGACAAAATTAAGTATTTAGCTGAATGTGGTATTGATTACCTTTTGTGTGTCAAATTTGATAAACAATTTGCGGCACAAACCCCAGAGGAATTTGTTTCATCACTATTGGTGAATAAATTAGGGGTGAAGTTTCTTGCTATTGGCGATGATTTTCGCTTTGGCAAAAACCGTGAAGGTGATTTTCACTTTTTACAACAAGCCGGTGAAAGATATGGATTTGAAGTCGCTAATACTGAAAGTTATTGCGATAAAGGATTACGTATCAGTAGCACTGCAGTAAGAGAAGCGTTACTCAATGATGATTTAGTCCTTGCTGAATCACTACTAGGGCATCCTTACAGTGTTTGTGGGCGTGTTGTTCATGGTAATGAATTGGGCAGAACCATTGGTTTTCCGACAGCCAATATTCCTATGAAACGCTTAGTTGCACCAGTTAAAGGCGTTTATGCCGTTGATGTCTATTTATCAGATAATCAATCACCTTTACCTGGTGTGGCAAATATCGGAAGTCGTCCTACTGTAAAAGGGAAGGGCGTACAATTAGAAGTTCATTTAATCGACGTTAATATGGATTTATATGGACGTCGTATTGATGTTGTGTTACGAAAGAAATTACGTAATGAACAGCGATTTGCATCACTGGATGCATTAAAGCAGCAAATCGCAGATGATGTGGCTACTGCTAGGGATTTTTTATCGCAGCGGTCGGAGTCATAAACTAGCGGAAAATTGGAACTGAGAATCGAATGAGTGACTATAAAAATACCCTGAACTTACCAGAAACAGGGTTCCCTATGCGCGGGGATTTAGCAAAGCGCGAGCCAGAGATGTTATCACGTTGGTACAAAGAAGGTTTGTATCAAGCAATTCGTCAGGCTAAAAGTGGTAAGAAAACATTTATTTTGCACGATGGCCCTCCATACGCTAACGGCAATATTCATATTGGTCACTCAGTAAACAAAATTCTCAAAGATATTATTATTAAATCCAAAGGGCTGTCAGGCTTTGATTCTCCGTATATTCCAGGATGGGATTGTCACGGATTACCTATCGAACTAAAAGTTGAACAAATCGTAGGTAAACCAGGAGAGAAAATATCTGCAGCGCAATTCCGCGAGGAATGCCGTAAATACGCTTACGAGCAAATTGAAGCACAGAAAAAAGATTTTATTCGTTTAGGTGTTCTAGGAGATTGGGAAAAACCTTATCTTACAATGGACTATAAAACTGAAGCGAATACTATCCGTGCGTTAGCGCGCATTATCGCAAATGGTCACCTGTTAAAAGGGGCTAAACCTGTTCACTGGTGTACCGCATGTGGTTCATCACTGGCAGAAGCTGAAGTTGAATATTACGATAAAACTTCACCTTCGATTGATGTGCGTTTCACCGCAGTTGATCCAAACGCAGTTGCTGCAAAATTCCATGCAACAACAGATAAGCCTATTTCTTTGGTTATCTGGACAACAACACCTTGGACATTACCGGCTAACCGCGCTATCGCATTAAATGCAGAATTTAATTATGCCTTAGTCTCTTTTAACGATGAATGCGTGATTTTAGCCGCTGATCTTGTTGAAGATGTAATGAAGCGTATTGGCATCACAAGTTGGACTGTTTTAGGCGAATGTAAAGGTGCTGATTTAGAGTTATTGCGTTTTAATCATCCATTTATGGGCTTTGATGTACCTGCAATTTTAGGTGATCACGTTACTTTAGATGCGGGTACAGGTGCTGTTCATACTGCACCAGGCCACGGCCCTGATGACTTCGTTGTGGGTCAAAAATACGGTTTAGAAGTTGCAAATCCAGTTGGCCCAAATGGTTGTTACTTAGCAGGCACTTACCCAACATTAGATGGTATTTTTGTTTTTAAAGCGAATGATGTCATCGTTGAAATGCTAAAAGAAAAAGGTGCTTTGTTACATCACGAAGCCTTACAGCATAGCTATCCTTGCTGTTGGAGACATAAAACTCCGGTTATTTTCCGTGCTACACCACAATGGTTTATTGGCATGGATAAAAACGGATTACGTCAACAATCATTAAAAGAGATCAAAGGTGTTAAATGGATCCCTGACTGGGGTCAAGCACGTATTGAATCAATGGTTGAAAACCGCCCAGACTGGTGTATTTCTCGTCAACGTACTTGGGGTACGCCAATGTCTCTGTTTGTTCATAAAGAGACTCAAGAGCCACATCCACGTACTTTAGAGTTGATGGAAGAAGTGGCAAAACGTGTTGAAGTGAGTGGCATTCAAGCATGGTGGGATTTAGATATCCGTGAAGTGCTGGGTGATGACGCTGACGATTATATGAAAACACCAGATACACTGGATGTTTGGTTCGACTCAGGATCGACACACTCAACGGTTGTTGATGACCGTCCAGAGTACCACGGCAATTCAGCAGATATGTACTTAGAAGGCTCTGACCAACATCGTGGTTGGTTTATGTCCTCACTGATGATCTCGACTGCAATCAAAGGCAAAGCACCTTATCGTGAAGTGTTAACACACGGTTTTACCGTAGACGGTCAAGGTCGTAAAATGTCTAAATCTATTGGTAACACAGTAAGTCCACAAGATGTGATGGATAAACTGGGTGCTGATATTTTACGTCTATGGGTTGCATCAACAGATTATACTGGTGAAATCGCCGTATCAGATGAGATCTTAAAACGTTCTGCAGATACTTATCGCCGTATTCGTAATACTGCGCGTTTCTTCTTAGCTAACTTAAACGGCTTTGATCCGGCTAAACATCAAGTTAAGCCAGAAGAGATGGTAACACTTGACCGTTGGGCTGTAGGCCGTGCAAAAGCAGCGCAAGCTGATATTTTAAAACACTATGAAAATTACGATTTCCATAATGTTATTCAGCGCTTAATGCAGTTCTGTTCAGTGGAAATGGGTTCTTTCTACTTAGATATTATTAAAGATAGACAGTACACCGCGAAAAGCGATAGTGTTGCTCGCCGTAGCTGTCAAACTGCGTTATTCCATATCTGTGAAGCATTAGTTCGTTGGATGGCACCAGTTATGTCATTCACAGCAGATGAGATCTGGAATGAGTTACCAGGTGAACGTGCAAAATATGTCTTAACGGAAGAATGGTATACCGACTTATTTGGCTTAGATGCGTCAGAAACTTTAAATGATGACTACTGGGCTGAGTTACTTGCCGTTCGTGGAGAAGTCAACAAGGTATTAGAGCAAGCTCGTACAGATAAACAACTGCGTGGCTCTTTAGAAGCATCAGTCACTCTATATGCAGATAAAGCTTTAGCAGATAAGTTAAATGCGTTAGGTAACGAACTGCGTTTTGTTTTATTAACATCTCAAGCGAAAGTAGCAGATATTAATGAAGCACCAGAAACGGCATTAGCTTCTGATATGGCGGGGTTAAAAATCGCCTTTAACAAAGCAGATGGCGAAAAATGTCCTCGTTGCTGGCATTATGCGACAGATATCGGTCAAGTAGCGGAACACGCTGAATTATGCGGACGCTGTGTTACTAACGTAGCCGGTAACGGTGAAGAACGTAAGTTTGCTTAATTAATGAAGAAAACACTTTGCTCTACAGGTTTACGCTGGCTATGGCTAGCCGTCGCCGTAGTGGTGTTGGATTTAGGAACGAAACAGTATTTCATGCAGACATTTCGTCTGTATGAATCTGTTGCTGTGATGCCTTTTTTCAACTTCACTTACGCCCATAACTATGGTGCTGCCTTTAGCTTTTTAGCAGATAAAGGGGGATGGCAACGTTGGTTTTTTGCACTGATTGCATTGGCAATCTGCATTACTTTATTGGTAATGATGTATAAAAACAAAGCGAGTGCCAAACTAAGTAACGTTGCTTATGCGCTAATTATTGGCGGAGCATTGGGTAATCTCTCTGATCGTCTGATCCATGGGTTTGTCATCGACTTTCTTGATATTTATATCGGAGATTGGCATTGGCCTACCTTTAATATTGCTGATATGGGGATTTGTATCGGTGCAGGGCTTATTATTATTGAGAGCTTTTTCCCTGATAAAAATGTCAGTCCACAAGATACAAAAAAGCAAAAGTAATCAGACAAGAAGTTAACTAAAATAACCCCTGCCTTATGGCGGGGGTTACGCTTAATAGAAGGTATTAGTATGGTTATGCAGGTACTCAACGACAGCGCAGTGTTGCTGAATTTCACTTTAAAGTTAGCAGATGGCTCTGTTGCTGAATCTACACAAGCGCATGGTAAACCCGCCCTTTTCCGTTTAGGTGATGAAAGTTTATCACCAGCCTTAGAAGCTGAATTATTGGGATTATCTACGGGAGATAAAAAAACCTTTACGCTTGCGGGTGAACATCTTTTTGGTAAATACAATCCTGACTTGATCCAATACTTTATGCCTTCTGACTTTGCTGAGTCTGGTGTGCCAGAGGCTGGCACTATCATGTTATTTACAGCAATGAATGGTAGTGAAATGCCAGGCATTGTAAGAGATGTCACTGAAGATTCTGTAACAGTTGACTTTAATCATCCGTTAGCGTCAGAAGAAGTGACATTTGATATTGAAGTGGTCTGTATTAATCCGGAGGAGGAAACGGCGCATGCAAATACTGCTGGCTAACCCACGAGGCTTTTGTGCTGGTGTTGACCGAGCTATCAGCATTGTTGATCGCGCTCTGGAAATCTATGGTGCGCCTATTTATGTTCGTCACGAGGTTGTTCATAACCGCTATGTTGTTAACGACTTACGTGAACGTGGTGCTATCTTTATTGAAGAAATTTCAGAAGTACCCGATAACGCGATTTTAATTTTTTCTGCTCATGGTGTTTCTCAGGCTATTCGCCAAGAAGCTCGCTCACGTAATTTAACCATGCTTTATGATGCAACTTGCCCATTAGTCACCAAAGTTCATATGGAAGTGGCAAGAGCGAGTCGTAAAGGCAAAGAAGCAATTTTAATAGGTCATGCAGGGCACCCTGAAGTTGAAGGTACAATGGGACAATACAATAACCCTGAAGGGGGAATGTATTTAGTTGAGTCGCCTGCTGATGTTTGGAAATTAGAAGTGAAAGATGAAGATAATCTTTGCTTTATGACTCAAACAACGCTTTCTGTTGATGATACATCTGAAGTGATTGATGCTTTAAATGCACGCTTCCCTAAAATTATTGGGCCTCGTAAGGATGATATCTGTTACGCAACAACCAATCGCCAAGAAGCGGCAAGAGAGCTTGCTGAAAAAGCGGATGTTGTATTTGTAGTGGGGTCTAAGAACTCATCAAACTCAAATCGTTTAGCGGAGCTTGCACAGCGAGCTGGTAAGCCTTCTTATCTTATCGATAGCTTTGAAGATATTGATGAGTCATGGGTAGCTAATGCAAATATTGTTGGTGTTACAGCAGGGGCTTCAGCGCCAGATATTTTGGTTCAACAAGTATTAGAACGTTTAAAAACCTTTGGTGCTGATGATGTGGTCGAATTATCAGGGCGTGAAGAAAATATTGTTTTTGAAGTCCCTAAAGAGCTTCGTCTAGATTATAAAGTTATCGAATAATTTCACTTAAATGTGATCGTGGATTTAAAAAGCAGAGTGAATAACTCTGCTTTTTTTATGCTTAAAATAAAGTTAAATGAATAATCATGCTGTTCATCTCTTTTACTGATAATCACTCGGGTTTTGTGTGTTTTTCTTATCTTGAACGTTAAATGCTGGCATCAAATGGATGACCTCGTTAATCTGTAAACAATAAATAGAGATAATAAGTATTGTTTAGGAGAATTTAGTTATGTCTGCGAAAGAACTTCGTCTTGCCGTTGTTGGTGCGGGTGGTCGTATGGGGCGCCAATTAATTCAGGCAATTTCTCAACAAGAAGGAACGGTTTTAGGCGCTGCTTTTGAGCGTACTAATTCTTCATTGATTGGCGCTGATGCAGGAGAGTTAGCGGGTATCGGGCATATTGGTGTCACAATTACGGATAATTTGTTGGCTCAAGCGGGTGAATTTGATGTGTTAATTGATTTTACACGCCCCGAAGGAACGCTTTCTCATATTGCATTTTGTGTAGAACAGAAAAAAGGCATGATTATTGGTACGACTGGCTTTGATGATGAAGGCAAAAAAGCGATTGAAAATGCGGCCAATATTATCCCAATTGTGTTTGCTGCTAACTTTAGTGTTGGTGTCAATCTGGTGCTTAAATTACTTGAAAAAGCAGCTAAAGTGATGGGTTCTTACAGTGATATTGAAATTGTAGAAGCACACCATCGTCATAAAGTTGATGCGCCATCGGGTACTGCATTAGCGATGGGTGAATCTATTGCAGATGCATTAGGTCGTGATCTTAAAGAGTGTGCGGTTTATGAGCGTGTAGGGCATACGGGAGAGCGTGATCCTCAAAGTATTGGTTTTGCAACGATCCGTGCTGGGGATATTGTGGGAGAACACACCGCGATCTTTGCTGATATTGGTGAGCGAGTCGAGATAAGTCATAAGGCCTCTAGCCGGATGACCTTTGCAAATGGTGCTGTTAAAGCCTCTATTTGGTTAAGTGATAAAAAGTCTGGTCTTTATAATATGAAAGATGTTCTTTCACTGGAAAATTTGTAGTTTATAGAAAATATAGTTCATTGAAAACTCATAATTATTTTTATAATTATGAGTTTTTTGTTTTATATGTTATTTGTTTTGTTCTTATTTCTCTTTTTTGTTGGTTATCTCTATTTTTTGTTCGTTTTTATCTCTCTTGATACGCGAATTTCTCATTTTCTTCCTTCTTTCTTCGGTTTTTAAATTATCTTGGTAAGCAAACGGTTAAATTTGTCAGATTGATTGTATAAATTGTCACTTGGTTAATTAAATTGCTAATGAATGATATTTTTTAAATTAAAAAGGTGTTTTTTCTAGACATCTGCTCATTCGATCTTTAGAATGCGCCCAATTTGCCAAAAATTTGCCCAATTTTATGTTTTTGGCATTGATTTAGAGGCTTAAATCTGAATTAATATGCATGAAATGTGATTTATTATTCTCTGGAGGGCGTTTTGATTAGAAAAGCTATACTGGTTCTAGAAGATGGGACCGAATTCCACGGCAAGTCGATTGGCGCAGAAGGCGCCGCTATCGGTGAAGTCGTTTTTAATACTTCAATGACCGGTTATCAAGAAATACTAACCGACCCTTCTTACTCCCAACAAATTGTTACTCTTACCTATCCCCACATTGGCAACACCGGCGTTAATCATTCAGATGAAGAATCAGAAACAATCCATGCTCAAGGCTTAATCATTCGCGATTTACCATTAGTGATGAGCAATTATCGTGCTCAAGAAACGTTATCTGATTATCTTAAACGCCACAATATCGTTGCTATTGCAGATATTGATACACGTAAGCTAACTCGTTTGTTAAGAGAAAAAGGTGCACAAAACGGTTGTATCATTGCCGGTAAACATCCTGATACCAAACTTGCTCTTGAAAAAGCTAAGGCTTTTCCCGGCTTAAAAGGCATGGATTTAGCCAAAACAGTGACCGTCAAACAGCCTTATCAGTGGACTCAAGGCAGTTGGACGTTAGAAAATGAATTACCAGAGGCGAAATTGGCGACTGAATTGCCATTGCATATTGTGGCATATGATTTCGGTGTAAAACGTAATATTTTACGTATGCTGGTGGATAGAGGATGCCAAGTTACTGTTGTACCTGCTCAAACGTCAGCTCAAGAAGTTTTAGCGCTTTCTCCTGATGGTATTTTCCTTTCTAATGGTCCCGGGGATCCAGAGCCCTGTGATTACGCCATTAACGCCATTCAAACCTTTTTAGCTACTGATATTCCGGTATTTGGTATTTGTTTAGGGCATCAGCTATTAGCATTAGCTAGTGGTGCTAAAACCATCAAAATGAAATTTGGTCATCATGGTGGTAATCATCCTGTTAAAGATTTAGATAAAAATACGGTGATGATCACAGCGCAAAATCATGGATTTGCCGTTGATGAAACATCTCTTCCAGCCAATTTAAGTGTGACACATAAATCACTGTTTGATGGCTCTTTACAAGGTATTCATCGTACAGATAAACCTGCATTTAGTTTTCAAGGCCACCCAGAAGCCAGTCCTGGCCCTCATGATGCTGCACCTCTTTTTGATCACTTTATTGAGCTTATCGCGCAATATCGTCAAAACCTGCAACCAGTGACAACAAAATAAATCAGGAGCGAAAGAAAATGGCTAAAAGAACAGATATCAAAACAATCCTGATTTTAGGGGCTGGACCGATTGTTATCGGACAAGCGTGCGAATTTGACTATTCAGGCGCTCAAGCATGCAAAGCCCTGCGTGAAGAGGGATATCGGGTTGTTTTGGTAAATTCAAATCCTGCAACCATTATGACCGATCCTGAAATGGCCGATGCAACGTACATCGAGCCGATTCACTGGCAAGTTGTGAGAAAAATTATTGAAAAAGAGCGCCCTGATGCGGTATTACCGACAATGGGGGGGCAAACGGCACTGAACTGTGCGCTAGAATTAGAGCGCCAAGGTGTTTTAGCTGAGTTTGGTGTCACCATGATCGGTGCAACAGCCGATGCAATTGATAAAGCAGAAGATAGACAGCGCTTTGATAAAGCGATGAAGAAAATCGGCTTAGATACTGCTCGTTCAGGTATTGCACATAACCTTGATGAAGCTTTTGCTGTCGCTGAACAAGTTGGTTTTCCTTGTATTATTCGCCCTTCATTTACGATGGGCGGAACAGGTGGTGGGATAGCCTATAATCGTGAAGAATTTGAAGAAATCTGTATTCGAGGTTTAGATTTATCGCCGACCAATGAATTGTTAATTGATGAATCACTCATTGGTTGGAAAGAGTATGAAATGGAAGTGGTGCGCGATAAGAACGACAACTGCATTATCGTCTGTTCTATCGAAAACTTTGATGCAATGGGAATTCATACGGGAGATTCCATTACTGTCGCGCCAGCACAGACACTTACCGACAAAGAATATCAAATTATGCGTAATGCCTCGATGGCGGTATTACGTGAGATAGGTGTTGAAACTGGCGGTTCTAACGTTCAGTTTGCTGTTGATCCTAAAACAGGACGTTTGATTGTTATTGAAATGAATCCTCGGGTTTCTCGTTCATCAGCGCTTGCATCTAAAGCGACAGGTTTCCCAATTGCGAAGGTTGCTGCAAAGTTAGCGGTAGGCTATACCCTCGATGAGCTGATGAATGACATCACCGGTGGGAGAACGCCTGCCTCTTTCGAACCTTCTATTGATTATGTTGTGACAAAAATTCCTCGCTTTAACTTTGAAAAGTTTGCAGGAACCAATGACAGATTAACAACGCAAATGAAATCTGTTGGCGAAGTGATGGCAATTGGTAGAACACAACAAGAATCCTTGCAAAAAGCGTTACGAGGCCTTGAAGTTGGGGCGACAGGTTTTGATCCTAAAGTCGATTTAGATGACCCTGAAGCATTAACGAAAATTCGCCGAGAGCTAAAAGATGCAGGCTCAGACAGAATTTGGTATATCGCAGATGCTTTCCGAGCAGGTTTGTCTGTTGATGGGGTATTTAACCTCACTAATATTGATCGCTGGTTCTTAGTTCAAATAGAAGAAATCGTTCGTCTTGAAGAAAAAGTTAGCGAAGTCGGTATAAAAGGATTAAACGCTGATTTCTTGCGTCAACTAAAACGTAAAGGTTTTGCTGATGCGCGTTTAGCGAGAATACTTAACGTAAAAGAGCATACTATTCGTCAATTACGTGAACAGTATCAACTCCATCCTGTTTATAAACGTGTTGATACTTGTGCTGCAGAGTTTGCTACAGATACGGCTTATATGTACTCGACTTATGAAGAAGAGTGCGAGGCAAACCCAAACCAAGATAAACCTAAAGTGATGATCTTAGGTGGTGGGCCAAACCGCATAGGTCAAGGGATTGAATTTGATTATTGTTGTGTTCATGCGGCGCTTGCATTACGTGAAGACGGCTACGAAACCATTATGGTGAACTGTAACCCAGAAACGGTTTCAACAGATTATGATACTTCTGACCGACTCTATTTTGAACCGGTTACATTAGAAGATGTGCTTGAAATTGTGCGTATCGAAAAACCGAAAGGGGTTATCGTGCAATATGGTGGACAAACACCATTAAAATTAGCCAGAGCGTTAGAAGCTGAAGGTGTACCAGTGATTGGGACAACACCAGATGCTATTGATAAAGCAGAAGATCGTGAACGTTTCCAAAAAGCCGTTGATAAATTAGGACTTAAACAGCCTGAAAACGCGACTGTGACCGCTTTAGAAGAAGCGGTAGAAAAAGCACAATTGATTGGCTATCCGCTGGTGGTTCGTCCTTCTTATGTACTTGGTGGGCGTGCCATGGAAATTGTTTATGACGAAGTTGATTTACGTCGCTATTTCCAAACAGCAGTGAGTGTGTCGAATGATGCCCCTGTCTTATTAGACCGTTTTCTTGATGATGCGATTGAAGTCGATATTGATGCGATTTGTGATGGTAAACAAGTCGTGATTGGCGGCATTATGGAGCATATCGAACAAGCAGGTGTTCACTCTGGAGACTCAGCTTGCTCATTGCCTGCTTATACCTTAAGCAAAGAAATTCAAGATGTGATGCGTAAACAAGTCCGTGAACTTGCTTTTGAATTAGGTGTAAAAGGGTTAATGAATGCACAATTCGCAGTGAAAGGTGATGATGTTTATCTTATAGAAGTTAATCCTCGAGCCGCTCGTACTGTGCCTTTTGTGTCGAAAGCCACAGGTGTGCCATTAGCAAAAGTCGCCGCGCGTGTCATGATTGGTCAAAGCCTTGAAGAGCAGGGGGTAACAAAAGAAGTTATTCCACCTTATTATTCTGTAAAAGAAGTGGTTTTACCTTTCAATAAGTTTGCAGGTGTTGATCCTATTTTAGGACCTGAAATGCGTTCAACAGGTGAAGTTATGGGGGTTGGAGCAACCTTTGCTCAAGCCTTTGCTAAAGCGATGTTAGGTAGCAACTCGACCATGAAGAAAAAAGGGAGAGCGCTTCTTTCTGTGCGAGAGGGTGACAAAAAACGAATTGTTGATTTGGCAACGAAATTGCTAAAAAGTGGATTTGAATTAGATGCGACACATGGTACCGCTATTGTATTAGGCGAGGCAGGAATTAATCCACGCTTAGTCAATAAAGTTCATGAAGGTAGACCGCATATTGAAGATAGAATTAAAAATAGTGAATATGACTATATCGTTAACACAACTTCTGGTCGTCAAGCTATTGAAGACTCTAAAATTATTCGCCGTAGTGCTTTAAGATATAAAGTTCACTATGACACGACGTTAAATGGCGGATTTGCGACAACACTGTCATTAACGGCGGATCCTACAGCAAGCGTTATTTCGGTTCAAGAAATGCATAAAAAGATAAATAAAGCTTAAGTTTATTTATTGTCATAATAATGATCCCGAATATAAGGAAACTCGTATTCGGGATTTTTTCTATTTCTCTTCAAAAAGAAAATTTCATGGAAAAAAAAGCCACATTATCTTAAAAATAATGTGGCTTTGAATCTAATTTATTTGTTTATTAATAGGCGCCGTTTGAGCCACTCCAGTTGAAATTCTTAGTGACTACTTGTTTATTTCCATATACATCTAAGATTAGTTTAAATACACCATAACCTGTGTCATTAATCCTACATTCTTTATCAATAGCATATATTGATGATGTTGTCTTAAATTCATGATTATTTTCCGATGTATTATTCAAGATAAAATTATCTGGATAAATTACGTGTTGATTAATTATTCCTTGTGATAGATTCGATTGATTTAACGTTATATCATTTATTGTTGCAGTTAACGTGATTGGATAAAGTAATTTTTTATTATCACCCTTAAATTCAATTCTAGGTACTACTGTAAAGTGTACGGTGCTTGTTCCCCATGCGTCTTGGCAAGTTGGTGCTGAGCTACCACTATCTGTATATAAAAATTGAGAATTGAGATGAATTAAAAATAAATTTGCAGCCGTTTGTGCGGAAATAGATTTAACCGCAATGTTATATTCTTTAGGATAAGATTTATTATTTACATCAAAAGTGATCACTTTTAATTTCAAATTTTGTGGCTTATTAATATAAGATTCTGGTGGAGAGATAATAACAGGATCAGTTATATTGTTTTTAGGACTATAATTTTGTCTTTCCACTAATTGAATCAAATTATTCTTGTCATCATACAGTTCAAAGTTAATAGCATGAGGTGTTTTTATTGAGCTCCAATTAACAGTAAAGATATTATCTGAGATGTAAACAGGTTGCCAAGATAAATTGTTAGCATTTGAAGCAAGCATTTCTCTACCGGCAGACTGAAATTTTACTGAATCAATTGTAATATAAGGTGCAGGTTCAACCATAATATTATAACTATTATCGTTGTCATGATAATAAACATCATCTTTAATTGATAATGTGAGTGTGGCTTTTCCGACACCTAAGTGGGTGATTGCACCTTCCGGAGTTACTTCTACAACACTTGGTTTACTACTACTCCAAATGGCATTAATACCAGTAGGTAGTGTAGGAGTTGGTGCCTGAGCAGTCAATACGCCACTTGACAATGCATCAACAATTAATGTTTCATCTGAATTTTTAAAATGATAATTTATTGTGCCTTTATCTTGTGTGTAATTAATGACTATACTTGATGACTTAAATTGTTCTGTTGCTTGAGATAACACGGTAATAGGTGTATCGCCTGGTTTTATCGGTGTAATTTTTCCTTGTTCATCGACTGTTATTATAGCTTGTTTGTAATTGACAAATTGTTTAGGTGGGGGATTGTTTGTAGCATCTTTATTGCTATATAAAAGCACCACTTGTTGGGGAATATTATCATTCCAAATGGAGTTTAATTGAGTTTCTTTTGCGGCTAGCCCAATATCCGCTTTCTCAATCACCAAAGGATAACTATTTTGAGCTGGTTGATATTGATTATTACCTGATGTTTGTAGTGTGATAACCGCAGTACCTGCTTTTTTCATCGCAATGCTACCGGTCGCCGTATCAATAGAGGCAATGGTCGGATCTGAGCTAGACCACATAACGTTAATATTATTAGGTACTCCCGTATAACCTAGAGCGCTAATAGGTGCTGAAGCATAGGTTTCTTGCTGGATTTGTTTATCAAAAATAATATCAGGTTTCGGGATAGTGACTTTAATGGTTAATGGTTTTGCAATAGTTAATCCTTCCGCTTCAGCTGTTAAGATGATATCTGTTTTAACATTTGAAGTAAGATTGGTTTGATATTTACCATTTCCTAATGAATTTAGTGGGTTATCACTAAAGTTAGGCTTACCATTGGTTGTTTTTATCGAAACTTTTTTGCCATCAATAGTATTATTGTATTTATCCATTAAATTTACAGTGAGTAGAGCGCTATCTTTATTATCTCCCCCTATTGATTGACGGTTACTGCTAAAGGTTGATTTATTAGTATCAATATTCGTTGGATTTACAGTGACATCTTGAATTGACTTATGATTATTTAAATCAAGATAAGCACTCATTTTTAAGATACCAGCAACAGTACTGGTGACTTTTGTTCTAGCAATACCATTTGTATCTGTATAGGTACTAAAGTCATAGTCATTAGCTAAACCTTGTAACTTCCAAGATACAATAACATTAGGCAATATATTGTCATTAGCATCGACAATGGTTGCTTGATAATTAACACCGTTATCTCCGGCAATCATGCTTATTCTATCGACATTGACAGATTTGATTTGCCAGGTTGTTGCATCTGCACGAAGTTGTAAGGTTTTTTGTTTTTTAAAATCAACACCATTAACTTTAACACTTAATTGTGCTGTACCTGATTTAGTTCCCGTAGCTTCAATTTCATAGTGGCCCGGTGAGACTTGTTTAGCTGGGCTAAACTGAATTATCGGATTGTTAGAGATCCCCTCCACTTGCTGATCTGGCAGAATATTACCGCCTTTATCTTTAATCGTTAAAGTGAGTAATGCTTTATCTGTGCCGTTAGCGATGATTGTTGCCGGGATTAAGTTGATTTCTGAACTGTTTTCATCAACATCATCAGCGACAAAATTAACATCGGGTGCTGGGTAACTACCTGAAATTAATACGGCATTAACTTTAGCAATACCTGCCGGATTACGTGTTAATTCAACATCAGCAATACCTTTGTTGTCTGTAAATGTCAGCGGTTTAGCAAGTAAGCTATCTTTATCCGTCGTCCATGTCACACTGACGCCACTGTTAACAGGATTGTTATTTTTATCACTGATATAAGCGTGATAAACGATGGTATCGCCAGCATGAGGTTGTGTATTACTTATCACAAATTTATCAACTTTGGCTGTCTGGTTATTAGGCAGAACAGTTAATCGCGCTGTTTGTGTGAGTGTGGACGAATTAACTTTAGCACTGATTGTGGTTTGACCTGCTTTTAATGCACTAACTTGAGCTTGATAAATCCCAGTTGAGATTTCATTAAATGCAGTTGTAGTTGCGGTTAAATCAGTACTGTATTTAATGCTGATTTTGCTCGCCAGTCCGGTTAATAAATTATCGTATTTATCTTTTAACGTTAACGTAATTTGAGAGTGGCCCGTTTCAGAAATAATAGTATCAGGGATAAGTGATAATTGAGATTTATCAACAGAAATCACATCAGTATTAAAGTTAATCAGATGGTCTGCATCAAGAGATTGTTGGCTATCAAGCATCGCTGTAACTTGTGCCGTACCTGCTTGTGTACTGCTTAAGGCTATTTCTGCAATCCCATTTTTATCTGTTTTACTGATAGGTAATGAAAGTTTGCCTAGAGAAGTTAACCAACCCACAGCAATACCTTCCATACTTGGATTACCTTGTTTATCAACAATTTTTGCACGGATAACAACTTTATCTGTCCCATTTGCGGTGACATCAAAAGGCGCGATAACATTAACCGCATTAATTATGGCATTTTGCTTATCTGCGATAAAACCAAGAGGTTGAGTTAAATTAAAGGTATTACTTGCATTCGTATATTGGGCACGAATAAGACTAACACCTTCTTGTTTACCGTTGATGGTTGTTTGATAAATGCCGGTATTGATTTCTTTGAGTGCACTAAATTTAATGGTGTTGTTATCACCAGAGAGAGCGATAAATTTATTTTGTTTCGGAACTGGATTACCAAATTTATCTTTTAAGTTTATTGTACCAGTAGCAAGTGATTGACCATTGGCAATAATAGATTGAGGTTCAATCAAAAATGAACTTTGTGATGCATTGACTTGACCAGCAATAAAATGAAGATTTTTTGTGGCGCTTTGGCTATTTTCCAGTGTTGCTGTGACAGTTGTAGTTTGTGCTTCAGTTCCTTTTATTACAACTTGTACATTACCATTGTCATCAGTTTTCACCATATTCTCACTCAACACATTATGAGTTGAATGCCAGAATACAGATTGTTTTATTAATGGATTATTTTGAGCATCCGTAACATGTGCCATTAAAGTTATTGTATCGTTATTATCTGCAATCGCTTCTGTTTTGTTATTTACAGTCGTTAAGACAATATTGGCACTATTGGGATCGGCAATAGCGGTGAGTGTTACTTGTGCTTTTTCTTTATTTGAAAGAGTAGCAATAATCTCTGTTGTACCTGCTTTTTTGGTTTGAATTTTATTGGTTGTCTGCCCTTGATTGTCGGTCACACTCTTTTGTTTATCGAGTGTGGTTGAGGCACTAGATTGCCATTCGACGGTGACATTAGGTAATTTATTACCAAATTTATCTTTCACCACTGCGGTGAGTATCGCTTGTTCTTTATTGTCTGCAATTAATTCGGTTTTATTCGAAGCTAAAGTGATTAAACCTTGTTGGTTATTAGCAACAAAAGTAATAGGTAATGCATCGAGTGATTCATTACTGATACTGGCTGTAACAATAACATCAAAGGCTTGAGTACTCGTTACTGTTGTTTGAGCAATACCTTGGTTATTTGTTGTTGAAACATCATTAATCGAAACAATCTGTTGATCACGGTTCGTAGACCAAATGACTTTCGCATTCGGTAAGATGTTGTGATTTTTATCTTCAACGACAGCAGTAAACGTTACTGCTGTTTTACCATCAGCAATATAAGGGGGAGCCGATGGTGTCACTGATATAATTTTACCGTTGGATAGATCGGCAATAAATTGCGTTGTCTTTTTCGTGTCTATTTTATTAACCCGTGCTATTACGGTGGTTATGCCCGCTATTTTGCTGGTCATAGTTGTTGATGCATTACCTTCACTATCTGTCAGTAATTCAGTTTTTTTAAGTTGAGCTTGATTATCTGCAAATAATTGAATTTTGGCATTGGGAACAGGGTTGTTATTTTTATCAATGATATTGAAAGTAATTAATTTTTCATCCGTTCCATTGGCAAATGAGCTATTTGGATTAATAGTGAAAGTATTTATTTTTGCTGAATTAATATCGGCAATAAAATTAACACTAGTGGAATAGGTAATATTTTTAACACTCACATTAATGATGCTTTTACCTATATGTGTATTGGTGATTGGAACAATGATTTTACCTTCCGCATCTGTATTTGCTTGCCCAATAATCGTTGCCCCATTATCCGCAGTAAAAGAGACGGGATAGTTAGGAATTCTATTCGCATTAATATCAGTGACGATAACTTGAATTTTATTTTGGCTTTTACCATCAGCAGAAGCATTATTTTTGATTACGGTTAATCCTCCTTTTGCAATAATGGCGGAATGCGTATCAGCGACAAAAGTCACTTGTGCCTGATTAAAGGTGTTATCCCTAAATTTAGGTGTCAATGTTACAATTTCAGGTGTACTTCCTGCGGTGATGGTGACTTGATATTTCCCCGCATCAATTCTACTGAAATGTGAAACTTGGCTATTACTGGCTGGGTTATCAGATTGAATATTTAATGACAGTTCTTTTAGATTGATATCAATGGGAAGTTTATCATTATCAAGGATTGATAAAGTCAGATTTTGTGCAGAATGATTATCCGCAGGCAGTTGTGTTGTTTTTGGCGTAAATTGACTGTTTTGCGTATTAATCGCAGATTGATCAACCGTGACTTGACTCTGTACTGGATCAGAACGATTACCTTGTTCATCAATAGCAACGGCACTTATTGTGTAGCTATTTTTTTCAGATGAACCAGCAATATGACGAGGAAGAATGATTGAGTAATTAAGATTATTATTATGATTAATCTTACCTCCATTGGCGATTAAGCGACTCGCAGACCATTCAATATGTTTAACTGGGTATTTAGAGTGAACTTGCACACCTAAATCTTTTTCTTCTTTTGCGTAACCATTAATTGTTGGTGCAATAGAGAGGAATACTAAGGTTTTCTTTTTATATTCAAGAACAATGTCGTTGTTTCTATTGACAAAATCATAGCGACTTCCTGACATTAAACGTGTTGCTCGAACATTATCAGGATTAAGTTGTGAAGAGAGTGATTCTCCAAGTCGATATTGGATATTCACATCAAATTTATTATCACTATTATCGTTTAAACCAAAGCGACGTTCAGCGCCGAAGGTAATTAAAGGCACTGGCGTATAAGTAAGGCCTGCTGTATAAGCGTGAGGGTTTTCTTGACGATTATCTTTGCTAAATAATCCGACTTCTTTACCATAATATTGTTCAAAAATCAGTTTTGCACCTAATTGTGGATAAGTCGGCAGGTAGCCTTCTGTTCGAATATCCCAACCATTAGCAGGACGTTCGTTATAATCTATAACATCGTCAGAGGTACGCCAGTTAGATAGACGGTGGTAGTGATTTATACTTAATTTAAAATAGTCTCGCCATACTTCAGCACCGACACCAAAACGGCTGTGATAACGACTTAAATCGTAGTCATAAAAAGCGTTAAGACCGACCATAAATTTATCAGTAAAATGTCGGTAACCAATACCTTGGTTTAATTGGCTGCGAGAATCTTTGCGGTGATAGCTGGTTTGAGAAAAAACTAAGTTCTTTTTACTATCATAGAGTGGAATAAGAATATCTGCAGAGCTTCCTTCCAAAGTGAATTTTTTATCCGTTGAAAGTGAAACTTGAGCATGACCAAACTGATTTAGCCACTGTTCTATTTGTTGATTGGCTTTACTTGATATTTTGCTTATTGCATATTGTGTTGCATCAGTATCTTTATTTAATAAAGACGAGTTATCGACAATAATTTGTGCAAGCTCTTGCTCATTTGTCGTTGGAATAGCGGTATTTTGATTGTTATCTAACCATTTTTTTGTTGATAAAGGTTCATTAGGTATATTAAGAGTAATACCTGTTTTTATTTTTAATTTTCCAACTAAAGAAACATAATCAGGATTAGCTTCAATAAGTCTAAATAATTTTATATTGAATTTTTTCGCAATAGATTCAGGGGTATCATTAGCTTGAACCTGATAAGTGTTTTGGCTTTTTATTAAATTAATCGTTTGTTTTTCTGGATTATTTTCTTTTGCAAAAACATTAGCAGGGATCGTTGCCGAGATGGGAAATGCTAATTGAATAAAGATATTAAACCAAGCAACTTTCTTTGTGATAGAAGAAAGTTGAGGTGTTAGTCCACTTTTAAAATTTATCATTTTTAAACTCACCGTAACAAATAATGATGAGATTCTCGTATTTATAGATGTATTAGATATCAGAAAGTGAACGTCAATTAATTAATTTATAGATATATAAAAAATTGAGACCAGAAAATAAAAATGGAAAGCGAAAAGAGGACGGAATATTTTGTTATAGAAGAGCCAATAGAAAATCTATTCTATTGGCTTTTTAATTAAGGAATAAAAATTAGATATCGACAAAGAGGTCAGGATCAGGGCCTAAACGTTTTTTCTGTTCAAGAACGGTAATTTCAGCGACTTCTTCTTTTTCTAATTTAAAATCAAAAATATGGAAGTTTTCTTCAATACGAGAAGGTGTAACTGATTTTGGAATAACCACAAGCCCGCTGTCTAAATGCCAGCGCAAAACAATTTGCGCTGGGGTTTTATGGTATTTTTCAGCCAGTTTTTGAATAATGGGCTGATCAAAGACACCTTCACCACCTTGTGCTAATGGGCTCCAAGATTCCGTCACAATATTATGAGTAGTGTTCCAGGCTCTTAATGGTGCTTGTTGCATTAATGGATGAATTTCAATCTGATTAATAACAGGAGTTACACCTGTTTCTGTAATGATGCGTTCCAGATGTTCTTCTTTAAAATTACAGACACCAATGCTTTTTACTAATCCTTCTTTTTGCAGAATAATCATTTGTTTCCAAGCTTCGACATAAAGCTCTCGAGAAGGTGCTGGCCAATGCATTAAATAGAGATCGACATAATCAAGTTGTAAACGCTGGAGACTTTCTAATAAAGCACCACGGGCATGAGACTGATCGTTATTCCATAATTTCGTTGTGATAAACAGTTCATCACGAGGAACGGTGAGCTGTTTTAACGCTTTACCTACACCTTCTTCATTGTGATAAATCGCTGCTGTATCGAAAAGACGATAGCCTGTATCAAGTGCATGATGAATAGCTTTAACAACTTGATGATTATCTGCTTTCCACACACCAAGACCAAGTTGTGGGATGGTATTTCCATCAGATAATTTGATCAGTTTAGGTTTATCCATTTCTACCTCCAGAGTCGCATAAAGTACTTAGAGTGCCGCTGTATAAATACGTTGACTGACTTCTAATGTGATATCTTGATGCTCACCCAGTGCAATTTGTCCATGTTCTTCCAATTTTCGCACTAATGCGGGAATATCTTCTTCACTGATTTTGAAATCAGCCAGTCGAGTTCTAAGTCCCATTAATTCAAAGAATTTTCGAGTTTCATTAATTGCAGTTTCAATTTTAAACGCGTCAGAACCTTGGTTTATGCCCCAAACTTTTTGTGCATATTGAATTAACTTGCCGTATTTAGCTTGGCGTTTTTCATTTAATAATGCAGGTAAAACAATAGCGAGGGTTTGCGCATGATCGAGTCCGTGTAAAGCCGTGAGTTCGTGACCTAATGCATGTGTAGCCCAATCTTGAGGAACACCCACACCAAGAATACCATTTAGCGCTTGTGATGCCGTCCACATTATATTAGCACGGATATCATAGTCTGTAGGTGATGTCAGTGCTTTTGGCCCTTGATCAATCAAAATACGTAAAAGGCCTTCGGCATACTCATCTTGTACACGGGCATTCACTGGATAAGTGAGATATTGCTCTAAGATATGAATAAAAGCATCAACAACACCGTTGGCTGTTTGTCTTGGCGGTAAAGAATAAGTGGTTGTTGGATCTAAAATAGCACAATGAGGATAAATATGAGGACTGGCAAAGCTCTGTTTATCCATTGTCTGTTTTCTGCTGATAACAGAAAAACTGTTGGTTTCAGTACCCGTTGCCGGAAGTGTTAATACACAACTTAAAGGTATTGCTTTTTCAATGACTTTACCGCGACTTGTTACAATTTCCCATGGTTCGCCTTTATAAGGGATAGCGGCTGCAATAAATTTAGTACCATCAATAACGGAACCGCCACCGACGGCTAATAGATGTGTGATACCGTGATATCTGGCGTAAGAAACTGCTTTCATTAGTGTTTCATAGGAAGGATTCGGCTCAATACCGCCAAACTCATGTATTTGGTAGCCTGGCAGTGCAGTATAGATTTGTTCTAAAACACCATTGCGTTTAATACTGCCCCCACCATAAGTAAATAGAATTCTTTCATTTTTTCCGATTTCAGAACGTAGTTTTTCTATTTGCCCTTGACCAAAATGAAGGCGAGTGGGGGAGTAATAAGTAAAGTTTTGCATTTGGTATCCACCTTAATTCATTGTTCTGAATATACAGTTATGACAAATCATCAGGAAAAAGTGTTTTACTGTATCTAGATAAAATAACATGACATCAATATAACTATAAGGTTATGGAAATGAGAATGGAATGGCTTTTCTTATGACCATAACGGTTCATATTGTTATTAATTTATAAGGAGTGATATGGAAAGTCATTATTTAACATTAAACCAAGGACACTGGGATAAACAAGCAGCAATGGAAAATCAGTGGTCGAAACCTGTTAGTGATGACGATATTATCGCGGCTAAAAAGCCTTGAGGAAGTCCATTTAACGTCAAATCCCGTTAAAAATGAGTGGGTAGCGAATAGGTGCGCTTTTATAATCCCATTGTTTTTATTGCAAGATTTTATTGAAGACTTCGCTTCTTATACACGTTTTGGGGTTGATAACTATATTCCTATGTTTCTCGCATCAAAAGCGATTAAGCTTTAACGATAAACAGATTAAGACAAGAAGAGGATAGTGATAAATATAAACGGATTTTTACTAAGATATTAATAAATAAGAGATAAGATAATGAACAACAGAACGTTGCCTGTGTTAGATGATTAAAAACACCATTATAATGATTAAAATAATGGTGTTTTTTAAATTATTTATTGCTAGTGCTATTTTTACGATGGCGAATGTACATTACGACAGAGCCAATTAAACCTGCGCTTAACAATAATACTGGCAATGTCATCAGAATATTCATCACTAATGTTTCATGCTTTTGAATAAAAGGAATTAAATTCAATACATAGCCCAGTGAAACAATAATGCCTACCCATAAAAAGCCACTTAACCAGTTAAATATTTGAAAGCGGCGTTGTTGTAATTCAGATAATCCCGCCAAAGTGGGTAATAATGTTCGTACAAAACCAATAAAACGACCAATTAATAAAGCATATAAGCCTTGACGATGGAAAAGATCATTCGCTTTATGGTGATATTGCTCAGGTAATTGTGCCATCCAGCGTTTAACTACTTTTGTGTCACTGAGCCATCGGCCTTGTAAAAAGCCTAACCAACTTCCAAAACTAGCAGCAGTACCTAATACAATGATGGTTGGAAAGAAATGTAAAACATCTTTCGCAATAAGTGCACCACATAGAATAAGCAGTGTATCTCCGGGTAAAAATGCTGCGGGTAATACCCCATTTTCCAGCATAATAATAACAAAAAGAACAATATAGATAACCCACAACACATTAGGATTAGCCAGCACCATATAATCATGTTGCATTAATGCGTGAATTATCTCTTTCAATGTTTCCATTAGCGAACTCGCATTAAAAAGACTTTATGTTCGCTATTCTAACGCAAAATAAAGATAACAGTTTGATTTAATCCCTGTGGAGCCACAGGGATAGATTTTTTTTAATAAAAAATTCATTCTTTATTAAGAAATACGTAAAAATGCGTATTCGAGATCTGCAATTAGATCGTCTACATTTTCTAATCCAATATGAACACGGAATAATGTGCCTGTAAATTCTGGTTGTGTTTCATACTGGCGCATAGCTTTAATATCATTAGGTTGATAACCTAAAATTAAGGATTCGAATCCACCCCATGAAAATGCCATTTTAAATAATGAGAAATTATCTAAAAAAAGAGCAAATTCTTCAGCAGTTAGGATTTTCTTTAAACTAAAAGAGAATAGCCCGTTGCTACCTGAAAAATCACGTTGAAAATATTCATGACCTAGACAAGAAGATAAGGCTGGGTGATAAACACTATCGACTAAAGCGTGTTGTTTTAGCCAACGAGCGACTTCTAATGCGCTCTGTTCATGCTGTTTCATTCTTACGGGTAATGTTCTTAGGCCTCTAGCTGTCATATACGCAGTATCAGGATCGACACATTGTCCTAATAAATAGGCATTTTCACGTAATTGTGCCCAACAACGTTTATTAGCAACGGCAAAACCTAACATACCATCAGAGTGACCAATAATGTATTTTGTTGCTGATTGAATAGAAATATCAACACCAAGCATTAATGGTTTAAGTAATATTCCCGCCGCCCAAGTATTATCAATCATAATAATGATTTCAGGGTTATATTGGCGAACTGAATTGACTATTCCTTGCAGGTCTTGAATTTCCATCGTGATTGATCCTGGCGATTCAAGAAAAACGATTTTTGTTTCAGGACGTAGTAATTGGCTGATCGCATTGCCGATTAAAGGATCAAAATAAGTCGTTGTGACTGAGAATTTACGTAAGATCTGATCACAAAAATTTTGTGTGGGATCGTAAGCCGAACCCGTTACAAGAATATGGTCACCTTGTTCAATAAACGCGAGTATTGATTGCGTGATTGCTGCAGCACCAGAAGGAAATAATGCGCATCCTGCACCTTGTTCTAATTCAGTGAGTGCTTCTTGCAAAGCAAAGTGTGTGGTTGTGCCTCTACGACCATAAAAAAGTGCGCCTTCAGCGCGTTTTTTTGTTGCATCTCGTTTTTGCGCAACGGAATCAAAAATAACGGATGATGTTCGTTGTATAATTGGGTTTACTGCGCCTTGAGAATATTTTTTAGCTCGACCAGAAAGGAGGAGTGAGGTTTCTTGTTGTTTTAGCGTCATCCTTAATACCTTCTTTTAATTGATGGTGTGTTTACCTCAAGTTAATTCATTTTTTGGATAAGTACAAAAGAGTTGCTGGATAGTTGATAAAATTTCACGTTACGTGAAAGAACGATAATTTGTCTTAAAAATGGACAAATGGAAAAAAAATCGCCAAATAGTAATGATAATTACTATCAAAATGCTTCATGTTTGATATCATTTGAGCGTTTTCTCTTTCCTGATGGCAAACAGGATGATTGTAAGTAAACGATTTTGGGTAAGTAATGACGTAAAAATGTCATTACTGAATAAATAAATAGATAAAAAAGAGAGTAAAAGGCCAACTGATGCGTAATTTGACAGCTTCTATTCTATTGGCAATCGGTCTGACAGGCTCTGCTTTTGCGGATACGACTCCTGCCACACCAACTGAACAGCCAACAACTGCTGCCGTTTCTTCAACAGCTTCTACACCGATAACGACTACACAGACAACTGCCACTACAGCCTCAACAACGGGTAATGAAGTGAAAGCAGAAAATACTGCAAGCGCTAAGCCTGAAGGTGAAAATACAGCTGTAATAACGGCTGAGAATTCAGAGAATGCACCTTCAGCGACAGAAAACACACCATCAGAAGTACAGCCTGAAATGGTTGCTGGTGGCGGATTTGCAGAAGATTTGTCCGTCATGGGTATGTATCGTAATGCCGATTTAGTCGTTAAGAGTGTCATGATTGGCTTACTGTTAGCCTCTATTGTCACTTGGGCTCTATTTTTCGCGAAAGGAAGCTACCTGATCTCACTGCGTCGTCGCTTAAGAAATGAGACGGCTCAATTAGTTGAAGCTAAATCACTCAATGATGCATTAGCGATTAGCAAAAAATTTGGTCATAAGAGTGCAACCGCTGATTTCTTTAATGATGCGGAATTAGAGCGTACTTACTCTCAAGAAAGTAAAGTGGCATCAGGCATTAAAGAACGTGTTGAAATGCGTATGGAACGTCGCGTTGCAGCAATTATCCGTGAGTTAGGTCGCGGTAATGGTTATTTAGCTACAATCGGTGCAATCTCTCCTTTTATCGGCCTTTTTGGTACGGTTTGGGGGATTATGAATAGCTTTATTGGTATTGCACACTCTCAAACGACAAATCTTGCTGTTGTTGCGCCCGGCATTGCAGAAGCGTTATTAGCAACAGCGATTGGTCTGATTGCAGCTATTCCTGCGGTTATTATTTATAACATTTTTGCTCGTATGATCGCGGGTTATCGTGGTGAAATTGGTGATATCGCAACGGGTGTAGTGACATTAGTCAGCCGTGATTTAGATATCGAAAACAGCAAAGCAAGGTAATGAATTATGGCAATGCGTCTTGGTGATGATTCAGGTGATGATAATGAATTACATGATATCAATGTGACGCCTTTTATTGATGTCATGTTGGTTCTACTCATTATCTTTATGGTGGCAGCACCGTTAGCTACTGTTGATATAAAAGTAAATTTACCCGCTTCAAGTGCTAAACCACAGCCACGCCCTGAAAAGCCTGTTTATTTAACAATTAAGTCGGATAAACAGATTTTCATTGGTGAAGAGATGGTCACACATGAAACGATAGCGAATGTGTTAGATACCATGACACAAGCAAACAAAGAGACAACAATCTTTTTCCAAGCGGATAAAAAGGTTGATTATGAAACGTTAATGGCTGCAATGGATTCGCTAAGAAAAGCGGGTTATCTCAAAGTTGGGCTAGTGGGAATGGAAACCGTCTCTACAGGTGGTTAATATTTAGCAAATAAGCTATTTATCTAAGTATTTTTACGCTATTTTAAAAGCACTTTATTTGTCGTTGTGAAATGATGAATAAAGTGCTTTTTTATTGTATAGACGATATAGAGTTTATATTTTTACCATTTTTAATAGTTGTCGATGTTATTAATAAAATTGAGTTAGAATAAAATTTAGCTTTAGTATTAAATAATATTAATAATGGATAGATTAAGTTACAGAATAAATAATTAATTAAGTTTATTGAGTGATGACGAGCTGAATCAATTAATGCTAAGTAGATGTCATTGTTTGAACCCTTCTAACATTAATATTCATTAACTCTTCATTTTTTTTCATTTTTAGATTTGTTGATATCGACTTCTTAAAGTTAAATTTATCTATAACCTTGTGATTTATAATGTCTTTATTTGAATTTGATTTAAGTGTAAAAACACTTGCGCAAAAAATCTTATTGGATATAATGCACTCACGTTACAAATTGAAATATCCTGTAACGTGTTATAACGCCTAATTTATTTATTATCTAAGTTATCCACATTTGGATACTTATTTTTTATTGCACCAGGTAGACCGTTGTTTTCAGTCATTCCAATTTCTGGTAAGTAGATTTTATTTACTTATTCAAACCGCTACTTATTTTTGATAAGCAGTGAGTAAAATAAAACGTGAAAGGCAGAGAACTACACATAGCATTTTATTATTTTAATAAATTTAGAAGCCATAACATTTCGGTGTTATGGCTTTTTTATTTTGTCTGTTATATAGGCTGTTACTGTGGTTTCTAAGATGAGCGCTTCTGAGTGTGTTTGTTGTGTATCATTTGGATACTGATCCTTAATTTATCGCTCATTATCCACGAAATCTTGCTTGATAAAAAAACAAACAGTTAACAAAATATTTCTCAATCTTTTAGATTTATGATCACTTCTTTTATCTATTCTTACAAAAAAAAGAAATAGGCCCCATTAGGGGATTATTTATCGATAAATTGTCTTTTTTTTATCCATAAAAACAACAGGGATTTAACATTAAATTTTATTTGCGTTAATTTCGTTATAGATTCGATATGTTATAAAATAACTTAATGAAATGATTACCATTATGTACTAATTAGTAATTATTAATGATCTTATCCTTTTGATGTTATCTCATGCCAATATGTATTTAATTTTATAACGATTTTATACTAAGCGAATTTCTTATTCCAAAAATGAATATACTTATAACTATATGAAAAATGATAGGAAAAATAGGTTAATATTTGGCTATAAAATAAACATTATCATGATGATTAAAAATTAATAACAAAAGAAGAGTCGCTAAATTGGTAATGAAAATAAGCTAAAGTTAAATATATTAATGTAATCATTTCTTGTTTATGAAATGCAATTTTTAACATTATTTATGATGTAATGTAAAGGTTGATAATATGAAAAAAAGATTCATCATTATAATTAAAAAATATATTAGAACTTATTTTTAATAATTTTTATTAGAAATTAGAAATAATGAATTATTAATTTTGTATTATTTTAAATATATTGTCTTATAATTTGGTTGTTTTTTGTCTTTTTTATAATCTATTGATTAATAAAGATTTAAATTTTATTTCCCTCTGTGTTTTTAAGATAATGATAATTGTTTCTATTTTCTTTATCATTATTAAATAGTATTTTAATAAATTTAAAATGACGAAATATATAAAAATTAAGCATTAAACTTTATATTGCTGAAACGTTTTTACTCACATAAAGGGATAATTTATTTTTTAATGAATTATCGCTTGATAATGATCAAGTCATTATTGTGTCGGAGTGTTAAAAAGGCGGTGTTTTAAAATTATTCCAATTAAAAATCATCATATCAGGAGAGATATATGGCCTTGGGGAATAATGTTTTTTCCCATCATGGTATTAACCGACGCGATTTTATGAAATTGTGTGCTGCGCTGTCAGCTACCATGGGATTAAGCGGCAAAGCTGCCGCAGAAATGTCAGAAGCAATGGCATCACCTGAACGCCCACCTGTTATCTGGATTGGTGCTCAGGAATGTACTGGGTGTACAGAGTCTTTATTACGAGCAACTCACCCGACTCTGGAAAACCTCGTTCTTGATGTTATCGCACTCGAATATCACGAAGTGCTTTCTGCAGCTTTTGGTGATCAAGCTGAAGAAAATAAACACAATGCGATGGAGAAATACAAAGGTAAATACGTCCTCGTTGTTGACGGTTCAATCCCAGACAAAGACGGTGGTGTTTACTGTATGGTTGCAGGAAAACCAATTATTGAGCATATCAAAGAAGCTGCTGAAGGGGCTGCTGCGATTATTGCTATTGGTTCATGTTCTGCATGGGGTGGTGTACCTGCTACTGGGGGCAACCCAACAGGCGCTAAATCACTGGAAGCTATTTTACCGGGTAAAACCGTTATCAATATTCCAGGATGTCCACCAAACCCACATAACTTCTTAGCAACTGTTGCTCATATTATTACTTTCAACAAATTGCCTAAGTTAGATAGCAAAAACAGACCGCTTTTTGCTTATGAGCGTTTAATTCACGAAAACTGTGAACGTCGCCCTCATTTTGATGCGGGTCGTTTTGCTAAAGAATTTGGTGATGAAGGTCATCGTCAAGGCTGGTGTTTATACCATTTAGGTTGCAAAGGCCCTGAAACGTATGGTAACTGCCCAACATTAGAATTCTGTGATGTCGGTGGCGGGATCTGGCCTGTCGGTATCGGTCACCCTTGCTATGGTTGTAATGAAGAAGGTATCGGCTTTACTAAAGGTATTTTCCAATTAGCGAACGTTTATCAGCCAACACCAAAAGCACAAGTACCTGATGTTAATGCAAAAGAAGGTGGCGGTGTCTCTTATGGCGCGGCTGGTTTACTGGGTGCTGTCGTGGGTGCAGTTGCGGGTGTCAGTGTGATGGCTGTACGTCAATTAGGCCGTGACAAGAATGCCACAGGAGCCTCACAGGAGGATAAACGGTGAATAGGCGTCATTTCTTTAAGCTGGCATCAGGTGGGGTTCTCCTTGCGGGAATGGCTCCCACTGCGAGTCATGCTGCGGCGCAGAACCGTCCCCCAATTCCTGGGTCTCTCGGTATGCTCTACGACTCTACACTGTGTGTAGGCTGTCAAGCATGTGTCACAAAATGTCAGGAAATTAATCACCCGGAGCCAATGGAGCGTGGTGATACTTACGCTAATGGTGATCCGATTTGGTCAAACAATGACAAATTAAGTCCTTACACAAATAACATTATTCAAATTTGGCGTGATGGCACAGGTGAAAATAAAGACCAACTGGAAAACGGTTATGCCTTTATTAAGAAACAATGTATGCATTGTGTTGATGCAAACTGCGTTTCTGTTTGTCCTGTTTCTGCGTTAACCAAAGATCCAAAAACGGGTATTGTTCATTATCACGCGGATATCTGTACAGGTTGTCGTTACTGTATGGTGGGATGCCCTTACAACATTCCAAAATACGACTACGATGATCCATTTGGTAAGCTCTATAAATGTGAGCTTTGTAACCAAAAAGGTGTTGAGCGTTTAGATAAGGGGTTATTACCAGGCTGTGTTGAAGTTTGTCCTACTGGTGCAGTGATTTTCGGAACACGTGAAGAGTTGCTGGAAGAAGCAAAACGTCGTTTAGCGAAAAAAGCGGGTGAAGAATATCATTACCCACGTCAAACCATTAGTGGTGGCGATACTTATCTACACAAAATTCCTGAATATCAAGATCATATCTATGGTGAGTTTGAAGGTGGCGGTACGCAAGTCATGGTACTTTCTGCTGTTCCTTTTGACAATTTAGGAATGCCAGAAGTCGCACCATTATCAACGGGTGCACGTTCTGAACATATTCAACATACGCTTTATAAAGGCATGGTATTACCAATAGCAGCCCTTGCCGGGATCACCTATTTGGTTAACCGTAATAGTAAAAAACAAGAGCAGGAACACCACAAGGAGGATAACGATGTCGAGTCATGATCCTCGTCCACTTGGCGGTAAGTTATTTACTCTAGCAGTAAGAGTATTTTTACCGCTTGCTGTGCTCGGTTTTATTCTTATTGGTAAGCGTTTGGTATTTGGTCTGGGCGATGTCTCTGATCTGAATGGGGGATATCCTTGGGGTATCTGGATTGCTTTTGACTTATTGATAGGAACAGGCTTTGCATGTGGTGGTTGGGCACTTGCATGGGCTGTTTATGTCTTTAATAAAGGGGAATTTCACCCATTAGTACGCCCTGCATTGTTAGCGAGCTTGTTCGGCTATTCATTAGGTGGTTTATCCATCGCTATTGATATTGGTCGTTATTGGAACATGCCTCACTTCTTTATGCCACAATACTTTAACGTTAACTCAGTGTTGTTTGAAACGGCGACCTGTATGACCATCTACATTATGGTGATGGCATTAGAATTCTTACCTGCGTTATTCGAACGTTTAGGTTGGAAAGTGTCGTTGAAACGTCTTAATAAAGCGATGTTCTTTATCATTGGTCTTGGTGCTTTACTGCCAACAATGCACCAATCTTCAATGGGATCGTTAATGATTTCAGCAGGTTGGAAAGTACATCCACTGTGGCAATCTTATGAGATGTTACCGCTGTTTTCTCTGTTAACGGCTTTCCTCCTTGGTTTCACTATCGTTATTTTTGAAGGCTCTTTATTAAAAGCAAGCCGTACCATGAATGATGATGAAACACCGCTATTTACCAAATTAACTAAAGTGATCGAAGTGTTACTGATCGCATTCTTGGTATGTCGCTGGGGTGAAATCATTTGGAACGGTAAACTGAGTTATATCGGAAATGGAGATATGTTCTCGTGGTTATTCATTGCTGAAAGTGCATTATTAGTACTTCCTCTTGTTTTAATGCATTTAAATAATAACCGCCGTAGTCCAAAAATGCTGTTTGTTTGTGCTCTATTTATCTTAATTGGCGCAGCAATGTGGCGTATGAACTACTCTTTAGTTGCTTACAATCCAGGCAATGGTTACCACTATTTCCCAACAGCAAGTGAATTGCTGATTTCTATTGGTTTCGTTGCATTTGAAGTAACAGCTTACATTCTTATTATCCGTTTATTGCCGGTTTTACCTGCACAAACAGATTCAAATATACAATTAAAAAAGGCTGAGGTTAAATCATGAGCCAACGCATTACTATTGATCCTATTACCCGTATTGAAGGGCATTTACGCGTCGATTGTGAAATTGATAACGGAAAAGTTGTTAAGGCTTGGTCTTCCGGTACCATGTGGCGCGGAATGGAGGAGATCCTAAAAGGAAGCGATCCTCGTGATGCATGGATTATCGTGCAACGTATTTGTGGTGTTTGTACGACAGTTCACGCAATTGCCTCAGTACGTGCTGTTGAAGATGCCTTAGGTATGGATATTCCTGTCAATGCGCAGTATATCCGTAATATTATTTTGGCTTCTCATATTCTTCATGACCATATCGTTCACTTCTATCAGCTTTCTGCGATGGACTGGGTTGATATTACTTCAGCGTTACAAGCAGATCCTGAAAAAGCGTCAGCGATGCTGAAAGGTGTTTCTAAGTGGCAATTGAACTCTGCTGAAGAATTCAGGAAAGTTCAGAAGAAAATTCAAGGTCTGGTTGACAGTGGCCAGCTAGGTATTTTCGCTAATGGCTATTGGGGTCACTCAGCCATGAAATTACCACCAGAAGTTAACTTGATTGCTGTTGCTCACTACCTGCAAGCGCTTGAATGTCAACGTGATGCGAACCGTATTGTAGCGGTTCTTGGTGGTAAAACACCTCACATTCAAAACTTGGCAGTGGGTGGTGTTGCTAACCCAATTAACCTTGATGCACCAAGTGTTCTTAACTTAGAACGTTTAATGTATGTGAAGCACTTTATCGACAATCTTGGTGATTTTATTGAACAAGTTTATAAAGTCGATACCGCTATTTTTGCTGCTTATTATCCTGAGTGGCTAAAAATTGGTAAAGGTGCTAACTACTATTTATCTGTACCTGAATTACCAATCAACGGTAATAACACCGAGTTTTTACTGTCTGGTGGTTATATGGAAGGCGTTGATTTCTCAACGTATCGTCCAATTAAAAACTGGAAAGATGAAAACCTGAAAGAGGGTATTGAAGAAAGTGGTAAACACGCATGGTATGAAGATGATGAACCATTAAAACCATGGGAAGGTTTAACTCGTCCTAAATATACTGGTTGGGATGAAAACAATAAATACTCATGGGTTAAATCACCAACATTCTATGGTAAACCTGTCGAAGTGGGAACATTAGCATGGTTAGTATGTGGTTTAGCTGGTAAGCATGAAGGTACTGTTAAACACTATAACGAAGTTAATGAAATCTATACTAAGTTAACAGGTGAAACACTGGTTAACGAGCAGCTAGAATCAACTTGGGGACGTATTATTGGACGTACTGTTCATGCTTGCGTATTACAAGATTCTCTAAACTTCTTATGGCAATCATTGGTTGATAATATTGGTCGTGGTGATACGACTTCCTTTATTAAACCAGAGTTTGAACCAGGCAAAGAGTATCGTGGTGTTGGTTTTGAAGAAGCCTCTCGCGGTATGTTATCTCACTGGATCGTGTTTAAAGACGGTAAAATCACTAACTATCAGGCAGTGGTTCCATCAACATGGAATGCGGGTCCTCGTAACTTTAATGATGAACCGGGTCCTTATGAGTTATCACTTGTTGGTACTCCTGTTGCTGATCCGAAAAAACCATTAGAAGTGGTAAGAACGATCCACTCCTTTGACCCATGTATGGCATGTGCTGTGCATATGGTTGATTTAACAGGAAAAGAACTCAGTAAGGTGAAGGTATTATAATGCGAACTCTTGTCTTAGGTATTGGTAATTTATTACTAAGCGATGAAGGCATTGGTGTTCGTATAGTAGAAGCGCTCGAAGAGCGCTTCTCTTTACCAGAGAACGTCGATGTTATTGATGGTGGCACATCAGGTATGGAAATCTTGCAAGATATCGCAGCAAGGGATCTCCTGATTGTTGCCGATGCGGTAAGAAGTAATCATGAACCAGGCAGTATTTTTGTGTTACATGATGATGATGTTCCCGCACTTTTTACACAGAAGATCTCACCTCATCAGCTAGGTTTATCTGATGTATTAATGGCACTGCGTATGACAGATGAATTTCCACGTAAACTGATTTTAGTGGGAATTGAGCCTGCATCATTAGAGCCAAGCATGTCGCTGTCTGACATTGGTAAGAAATCAATGGAAGTTGCACTAGAACATGTAGTGAATATTTTGCGTGAATATGGCATTTCTGTCACACCTAAAGAGGTAACAGCATGAGTGAATTAAGCTGGGATATCATAGGATATGATGAACCGCCTGTTGATCAACTTGAAGCGCGTTTTAGTGAAATCGCTGACAAAGAGATGAAAGGACTTCCTTTTTATCGTGAAGGTGTTCCTGTAAAAGCGGGAGGTTTTACCTTATTTGAAAATCAGTGGATTGGTGCTGTTCTTACTCCTTGGATGTTAGAACTGGTTGTTCTCCCTGGGCCTTCACAAGAATGGCCACACCGAAAAGTCGGTGATCGCATTGGGTTGGAATTACCATGTGGTCAGATTAAATTCGTTGTGGGTGAGCTTGCTGAGGGAATGCAGTACCTTGCTTGTTCATTAATGTCGCCACTTGATAGACATTTAGCAGCGGAACATGCTGTTGAGTTGGTTGAAAATAGTGTAAAAATGGCTCTTTCTCTTCCTGTTCAAACACAATCCGTAGCAGAAGTTGATTTAAGTCGTCGTTCTCTCTTCCGTGGTCAGTTAAGATCATAGGGTAGATATTTTCGCGACACAGAGTCACATTCTTCTTATTGAATAGTACAGGAGTCAGAATATGTGTAGCACTTGCGGTTGTGGTGAAGGCAATGTCAGAATTGAAGGTGTAGAACCTCATTCACATGAGCACCACCATCATCACTCTCATGACCATGATCATCACGACCACGGTCATCATCATGATCACGGCCATCATGGGCATGATCACCATCATGAACACAATGCTACTCCAGCGAATACTGTTCATAAATATATTGATAAGTCTGAACAAAAGCATAAGCATAACTACGAAACACATGGTCAGCCTATCATCGTTCATCACCACTATTATCATAACAGTGGTGATGTTCATCTTCACTTTCATAACGATGCACAGCTAAACGAAACCCCTGTTTTCCATGAACACCATCATGGCAATGACGATCATCATGCACATGATCATTCACACAGTCATGATCATGCTCACGACCATACCCACGATCATAACCATGAGCATTCACATCACCATTCTCACAGCCACGATCACGAGCCTGAAGAGCAATTTAGCCCTGTGATTGAAAATCAGAATATGCATTATGGCCAAGGTGAAGCAGGCACACATGCTCCCGGTATTAGCCAAAAGCGTATGCTGAAAATTGAAATGGATGTGTTGGATAAAAATAACCGCATTGCTGTTCATAACCGTGAACATTTTGAACAACAAAATGTACTGGCATTGAATTTAGTTTCAAGTCCCGGTTCTGGTAAAACGACACTATTAACACAAACCTTAAAGCTATTAGCGCAACGCGTGCCTTGCGCTGTGATCGAAGGCGATCAGCAAACCACGAATGATGCGGATCGGATCCGTGAAACAGGTGTGCCTGCTATCCAAGTGAATACAGGTAAAGGTTGTCACCTTGATGCACAAATGGTGCATGATGCGACACACCAACTAGGCTTACAAGATAACAGCGTTCTCTTCATTGAAAACGTGGGCAACTTAGTTTGTCCTGCCAGTTTTGATCTGGGTGAAAAACATAAAGTTGCTATTCTTTCTGTCACTGAAGGTGAAGATAAGCCTCTGAAATATCCGCATATGTTTGCTGCGGCTGATTTAATGATTATCAACAAAATTGATTTAGTGCCACATTTGAATATTGATGTTCAAGCCTGTATTGAATCAGCTCGCCGTGTTAATCCAAATATCGAAATCATTGCGTTGTCAGCAACAACGGGTGAAGGTATGAAAGAGTGGTTAACTTGGTTGGAGAGTCGTCTATGTGCTTAGGTGTTCCAGCTAAAATAGTTGAGGTGGGCGAAGACGTTCACCAACTCGCTTATGCCGAAGTCAGTGGCGTTAAACGTGCTGTTAATATTTCGATGGTATGTGAAGGCGAACCTAGTGAATTATTAGGTAAATGGGTACTGATTCATGTGGGATTTGCCATGAGTATTCTTGATGAACAAGAAGCACAAGATACCCTTGATGCATTACAGCATGTTTATGGTGTGACCCTTGAAGAGGCTGATGATGCAGTACGTTGATGAATTTCGTGACCCCGAACTTGCGAAAGCCTTACTGGCCCAAATTCGTGAAACTATTTCACAATGGCCCCATCCGATTAAACGTCCATTACAAATTATGGAAGTGTGTGGTGGTCATACACATGCCATTTTTAAATTTGGTCTAGACCGCTTATTGCCAGAAGAAATTGAATTTGTTCATGGGCCGGGTTGTCCTGTTTGTGTATTGCCGATGGGACGAATTGATGCATGTTTAGAAATAGCCGCCCGTCCTGATGTGATTTTCTGTACTTTTGGTGATGCAATGCGAGTACCGGGACGTAATGGCTCAATGCTTGATGCGCGCCGTCGTGGCTGTGATATTCGTATTGTCTATTCACCGCTCGATTCACTCAAAATTGCACAAGATAACCCAGATAAACAAGTTGTTTTCTTTGGTTTAGGTTTTGAAACGACGATGCCAAGTACTGCCATGACGCTACAACAAGCGAAATTGCGCGGACTCAAAAACTTCTCTCTGTTTTGTCAGCATATTACTATCGTGCCGACTTTACGTTGTCTACTAGAGCAAGATGATGTTCGCATTGATGGCTTTATTGCACCAGGGCATGTCAGTATGGTGATTGGCTGTACGCCATATCAACCGCTATGTGATGAATTTGAAAAGCCTTTTGTGGTGACAGGATTTGAACCATTAGATTTATTACAAGCTATACTGATGGTCATTAAACAACTTAAAGCAAAAGCAGAAAATACAGATTATGTTTTAAGTATTGAAAACCAATATAGTCGCATTGTACCGAATGAAGGTAATAAGTTGGCTCAAAAAGCACTTAGTGAAGTGTTTATGTTAAAAGAAACCAGTGAATGGCGTGGACTGGGTGAAATTCCAATGTCAGGTATTCAATTAACACCTGCTTATTCTGAGTTTGATGCTGAATTACGTTTTACTCCTGCACCGCAGAAAGTGGCAGATAATCCGCAATCTCGCTGTGGCGATGTATTAACAGGACGATGCAAACCTTCCGATTGCCCACTCTTTGGTAAAAGTTGTACACCAGAAACGGCGTTGGGTGCCTTGATGGTATCATCAGAAGGTGCATGTGCGGCTTATTATCAGTATCGCCGTGAAGGTAATATATGAAACAACCTGATGAAATCACCTTAGCCCAAGGAAATGGTGGGCAAGGTATGCAACAACTTATCGAAGGACTGTTTTTAAAAGCGTTCGATAACCCATTATTAAATGAAAAAGAAGATCAAGCACGGATCGCGTTAAATGAGTTAACTACTCTTGGCGATCGTCTTGCATTTAGTACAGACAGCTACGTTATTGATCCGATTATTTTCCCTGGTGGAAATATTGGTAAATTATCTGTTTGTGGTACGGCTAACGATCTTTCTGTTGGTGGTGCGGTTCCTCGTTATCTTTCATGCGGTTTTATTCTTGAAGAAGGGCTTCCATTTGAAACTCTAGAAACCCTTGTTATGGCGATGGCGAAAGCAGCAACGCAAGCTGGAATACAAATTGTTACCGGAGATACAAAAGTGGTTCCTCGTGGTGCTGCGGATAAGATCTTTATCAATACTGCGGGTATTGGGGTTATACCAACCACCATTAATTGGGCTGCAAGTAATATCAAAGCTGGCGATAAGATCTTAGTGAGCGGTACTATTGGTGATCACGGAGCAACAATCCTGAATCTTCGTGAAAACTTAGGACTGGAAGCCGATCTACAAAGTGACTGTGCTATTCTTGAACCAATGATTGCGCCACTACGTCAAATTAAAGGTATTCGTGCATTACGTGATGCAACACGAGGCGGAGTGACTGCAATTTTACATGAATTTGCTCAAGCCAGTGGTTGTGGCATGAATGTGCATGAAAATAAATTACCAATGAAACAATCTGTTCGTGGTGTTTGTGAACTATTAGGGCTTGAAGCGCTAAATTTTGCTAACGAAGGAAAAATTGTTTTAGTGGTGTCTCCAGATGCTGAAGCCCAAGTACTTGAAGCATTACATCAACATACTTTAGGTAAAGACGCTTGTACTATCGGTGAAGTTACCGAGGATAATTATATTCGATTAACGGGGATTTTCGGGACTAGCCGTATTCTTGACTTACCTTATAACGAACCATTACCTCGTATTTGCTAATTACTTCTTTCCCACTTATAGATTGAATGATCAGACGATTTATAAGTGGGATAAGTCTCCTATCTGTTACAAAAAATTTGTTATAACGCAAATTTCTCTCATTTATCTGAATACTGACTCTTTGATAAAAAAATTATCGGAGTAACATGTGCAACCAATCCTACTGCGTGGAGAGGGTCTCTCGTAGAGGTAAGCTCTAGGAAAAAACATGTCTTGGTCAGAATTTAAATCTCAGTACCTGATCCGTTTTTGGAAGCCTCTTCCAGCAGTGATCGCGGCGGGTATCTTATCCACTTACTATTTTGGTTTAACCGGCACTTTTTGGGCTGTCACTGGTGAGTTTACTCGCTGGGGTGGTCACGTTATGCAATGGTTTGGCGCTCATCCTGAAGAATGGGGTTACTTTAAAATCATCGGGCTTGAAGGTACGCCATTAACGCGTATTGATGGCGTTATGATTATCGGGATGTTTGGGGGTTGTATTATGGCTGCTCTTTGGGCTAACAACGTCAAACTTCGTCATCCTCAACATAAAATTCGTATTCTTCAAGCAGTTCTAGGTGGGATCATCGCCGGTTTTGGTGCTCGTCTAGCAATGGGCTGTAATCTTGCCGCCTTCTTTACGGGGATCCCTCAGTTCTCTTTACATGCTTGGTTTTTTGCGGTTGCAACGGCAGTCGGTTCTTACTTTGGCGCCAAGTTATCATTGATGCCTCTGTTCCGTATCCCAGTAAAACTACAAAAAGTAAGCCAAGCTTCACCAATTACTCAAGATAAACAACGTGCGAAACGTCGCTTTAGATTGGGAATGGTTATCTTTTTTGCCATGATTGCGTGGTCTTTAATTATTCTCTTTGATTCACCAAAATTGGGTTTCGCTATGCTAGGCGGTATTGGTTTTGGTATTTTAATTGAACGTGCGCAAATCTGTTTTACTTCTGCTTTCCGTGACTTATGGATAACTGGCAGAACCCATATGGCAAAAGCGATTATTATCGGTATGGCAGTTAGTGCCATTGGGATCTTCAGTTATGTGCAATTAGGTGCCGCACCGAAAATTATGTGGGCGGGCCCGAATGCCGTCATTGGTGGCTTGCTTTTCGGTTTCGGCATTGTTCTTGCTGGTGGGTGTGAAACGGGATGGATGTATCGTGCTGTTGAAGGTCAAATTCACTTTTGGTGGGTTGGATTAGGTAACGTAATCGGTTCAACATTACTGGCTTATTATTGGGATGATTTTGCCTCTGTGATCGCAACGGATTATGACAAGATTAATTTACTTGATACCTTTGGTCCTGTGGGAGGATTGGGGGTGACGTATCTGATGCTCGGTCTGTCATTTGCACTATTACTTTTGTGGGAAAAACACTTTTTCCGTAAAAAAGCCCAACAAGAAAAAGCAAATTCAACACAGTTCAATAAGGAAATCGCATGAGCCAGAAAGACACTATTATTCCTGATTATCGTCTAGATATGGTTGGTGAACCTTGTCCTTACCCTGCGGTGGCAACGCTTGAAGCTATGCCATCACTGAAAAAAGGCGAAATATTAGAAGTAGTGAGTGATTGTCCTCAATCAATCAATAATATTCCACTTGATGCGAAAAACTACGGTTATACCGTGTTAGATATTCAACAAGATGGTCCAACTATTCGTTATTTAATTCAAAAATAAATTATATTTTTATTAGATAAAAAAACAGCCTATACATCGTGTGAATGATAGGCTGTTTTCTTGAGAAGAGGTTATTATTCGGCTTCGCCACCTAGCACGTCAATTACTCGTTCAATCAGTGCACTTAATTCACCTGTCATTAAAACAAAATCAGCATCAAAACGTTGGGCAAAATCGGCTTTATCAATATCATCATTTTGCTCACGTAAAGTTTCACTGAATTTAATACGTTTGATAGAACCGTCATCACAAAGCATAAACTGAAGGCGATCCTCCCAGTCGACAGAAAGCTTGGTGACAAATTTACCAGCTTCAATATGTGTCGCAATTTCGTCAGAAACTAATTCCTGTTTCTTACAACGAATAACGCCACCTTCATCTAGCACCGCTTTTAGTTCTGCTTCATCCATTAAGGTAAAACCTGATGGGAGTTCTCCAGAGCGTACCCACTCAGTCATTTTTAATTCAACAGATTCATTAAAGTTCAGTGGCACTACGGGTAATGAACCTAGTGTTTTACGTAACAAAGCTAAATTGTCTTCGGCTCGTTTTGCACTGCCTGAATCAACAATAACGAGTTGTTTTTCTAAATCTAGCCAAATAAATGTTTGTGAGAATTTACTAAATGCACGAGGTAGTAGGGTATGTATCACTTCATCTTTTAAGGTGGCTTTCTCTGTTTTTTTCAGTTTACGGCCTTGTTCACCTTCAAGTTTTTCAACTTTGTCTTGCAGGGCTTGTTTTATGACTGTCGCAGGTAAGATTTTGTCTTCTTTTCGTGCACACATCATGACTTGTTTGCCTGCAACATGGATAAGCGCTTCACCACGATCGCCCATTGGTGAAATCCAACCTGTTCGAGTCATATCTTGGCTACTGCAAGGTGTGAATGCCAATGAAGCAAGCTGTTGTTCTAACTCATCCATTGACAGTGCTATCTCTTTATTTAAGCGATAGACCAAAATATTTTTAAACCACAGCATTTGACATTCCCCTTAATCATTATTTACCGCATTATGATACTGAATGTTGAGGGTATCTAAAAGGTAATATCCCTTAAAAGAAAATATCCATAATGTTATTTAATAAAAAAAGAAAAAAGCTGAAACGAATAATCAGTAAAATTACTCTATGATAATGAGTTTTATTCTTATTTAAATTGAACTAACTAAGAATATTAATGATGAAATAACGTAATTTTTAGCATAAATTTTCATGTGATGTTAATCACATAATTTTATCTTTACACTGTTTTTTATTTACAATATGAAATCACTTTCAGATTTATCTCTGCATTAATTTACAAAACAAAAATCTTCTTGACGGACTGATGTGATAATTGTCACAAAAATGAGAAAATATAAAGAGTGATTTTTCATAAATAACATAGTGACTTAGATCACGAATCTGAACATTTATTTTTTAAATATTGTCAAAATAGCACGATTGGTCTTTTTATGTTAACTTGAGTTATAGTTTAACATTTGTAATGTTTTTCAGTGTTTCTTTGCCACTTTTACGTATTGATTAGATATTGTGATTGAATGGTATTCTTGTGCTCCTCTTTTTAATATTTATAGTTAATTATTCTTTTTTTGAGTGGGTGTTACTCGTTACCACAAGTTAAATTGTATTTAAATGTGATTTTGCTTTTATTTAAATAAGAAATAAATATAAAGATAAAAAATTATTAATTAAGAAGAACAATATTTAAATCTTTAGTGTTATTTATTTAGTGGTTAAAATTAATACTTCCTTTTAAATATATTAAATAAGGAGATAAATTTTTTATTAGCAAAAAAAAGTGTCTTATAAAGAAATGAAATATAAAAGAAAAATCAAAAAGTGCTATTTTTAAAAAGTTGATTAAGTTCAAAAAACACGTATCTTTACCTTTAATTGTGATAGCTATCACTTAGGTATGTAACTATGAAAATACACATTGGTGTAATTGTGGGCC
This sequence comes from Proteus faecis, assembly GCF_003144395.1. GTDB lineage: Bacteria > Pseudomonadota > Gammaproteobacteria > Enterobacterales > Enterobacteriaceae > Proteus > Proteus faecis. The sequence continues at coordinate 98,598 of NZ_PENZ01000032.1, forward strand.
ACATCACGAAAGCTGGGCTTTTTTTTGAGTAACATGCCATCGAAAACTCAACAACCTATTTCTTTTCCTGACAGAAATAAAAGCAATGCCCTTATTTAAATATAATGAGGATATTATTTTTGTGTCTTATTGGTGATTACGTCTGTGTCAAGGAAATTAAAACCTTTAAGAAAATTTTGTAGAGTCATAATTAGTAGCTATAAAAATTATCAATTGTGAGAGCGATTTTCTTTTTCGAAATTCGTGGCAGAGATCTTTTGTCTGAATCTCAGGTCAACTATATACGGCGGTATTATTTTTGGCCTTAAAGAAAATCATAAAACTATAGAAAATAGATGGGTATTTTAATCATGAAAAGCTTGAAGCCTCTAGCAGCACTGGTTGGGTTGTTGGTTCTTTCTGGATCGGCAAACGCAGTAAACGTGTATAACGATAAAGGTACACGTTTTGATGTAAATGGTCAGTTTCGTTTAAAAACACAAGTGACCAGCCAAAATCATGAAATGAAAATGAATGATGATGGTAGCCGTATTGGTTTCTTCGGTTCACACGAACTGACTAACGATATCAAAGTGTTTGGTAAATTAGAGTGGGGTTCAGATACTCAAAAAACTAACAGTGATAACCCTAAATCAAACTTTGAAATGTACAACCGTGTGGGTTATGTCGGCTTCTCTCACCGTGATTATGGTCAAATCCAATTTGGTCGTACTTATATCCCAATCGACTGGGTTAAAAAATCAAGCTACGGCTACGGTAACACCGGTGTATTTTACTTTAGCGATGTATTAGGCCGTGCTGTAGGTTATAGCAATGGTTATGCAGATGGTAAAGGTGTTGGTAAAAACAACTTTATGACTCGTTTACCACAAACTATCTTTATTGAAACTAACCGTTATGAAGGCTTTAAATTAGCAGGTACTGTAACAGGTAAAACGGGTGATGATAATACACGCACTACAGGTGACATCACTCGCGCTTATTCATTAGTAGGTTTCTATAAATCAACTTTCGGTTTAGAGTTTGATGCGGGTTACTCTGCGGCTAAAGGTGAAGCAACTCATAGCAGTAAGAGCACCGTTCAAGGGAAAACGCCTGAAAATAGTATTTTAGCATTTGGTGCGGAATACTTCTTCCCAGGCCGTGAGTTCTCTATCGGTTTAGACTATGGTCAATCTCGTGGTAAAAATTCAGGTTTAACTTTAGCAAGTAATGCAGTTTCAAAAGATTATAAATGGAACTCTGTTAAAGGCGATTGGAAAGCTGACCTGTATGGTGTTGGTGTAAAATGGCATTGGGATCGTATCGAAAGTGGTATGTATGCGGGTTACTACCTGCGTGATGGCGATGCCAACACATTCAACTACAAAAAAGAAACCTATACTGTGGGTGTAGATAAACGTTTTGCTGTATCTAAATACAACAACTTACGTCTATTTGCTGAAATGGCATACGATGATGCACGTAGTGACAACGAAGCATATAAAGACACTAAACAATATATCTTCGAAACCGGTATGCGTCTGTACTTCTAGTCTTAGTAAAGGCATTACCGTTTGATAGAAGTAACCAAAGGAGAGCCATTTTGCTCTCCTGTTAACCAATATATAAGGGGTGTGTAATGGTTAAGAATGTGTTGAAGATTTCAACATTAGCAATGTTTGTCGCATTCAACGTGAATGCTGCGACAGTCGATCTTCGTATTATGGAGACGTCTGATGTTCACAGTAACTTAATCGACTTTGATTACTTCAAAGACAAACCAACAGAACAGTTTGGTTATGTTCGTACTGCTAATTTAATTAAAGCAGCAAAAGCTGAAGCAACCAATGCGATTTTAGTTGATAACGGCGACTTGATCCAAGGGAGCCCGCTGGCTGACTATCAAGCAGCTAAAGGCTTAGAAAAAGGCGAATCTCATCCAGCTCACCAGCTGATGAACACCATGGGCTACACTGTAGGTAACTTTGGTAACCATGAATTTAACTATGGTTTAGATTACCTGAAAAAAGCCATTGCCGGTGCTAAATTCCCTTACATCAACGCCAACGTGATGGATGCGAAAACAGGCAAAAACTATTTCACACCTTATATCATTGTTGATACACCAGTAAAAGATCGTGATGGTAAAGAACACACTATCAAGATTGGTTATATCGGCTTCGTACCACCACAGATCTTAATCTGGGATAAAGCCAATCTGGATGGTAAGGTCGTTGTAAACGATATTACAGAAACAGCGAAAAAATTCGTTCCTCAAATGAAAAAAGAGGGTGCTGACCTGATTGTGGCTATTCCTCACTCTGGTTTTGCGTCAGAACCTTACAAAGCAATGGCTGAAAACTCCGTTTATTATTTAAGCGAAGTTGAAGGTATTAATGCCATCATGTTTGGTCACGCTCACGGTGTATTCCCAAGCAAAGAATTTGAAGGTATTAAAGGCGTAGATACAGAGAAAGGTACTGTAAATGGTATTCCTGCTGTTATGCCTGGCCAATGGGGTGATCACTTAGGTGTCGTTGATATGGTTATCAATAACGACAGCGGTAAATGGGTGATGACTGAAGCAACGGGTGAAGCGCGTCCTATCTTTGATAAAGCAAATAAAAAAGCATTAGTTGAACGTGATGCTGAATTAGCTCAAATCATCGAAAAAGCACACCAAGGTACCCGTGATTTTGTGGGTAAACACATTGGTAAAGCTTCTGCCAACATGTACAGCTTCTTAGCATTAGTACAAAGCGATCCAACTGTACAAATTGTTAATGATGCACAAGTTGATTACACCAAACACTTTATTCAAGGTGATCCGAACTTAGACGGTTTACCAGTATTAGGTGCAGCCGCGCCATTTAAAGCGGGTGGCCGTAAAAATGCACCAGCAGACTTTGTTGAAGTTGAAAAAGGTGATTTAACATTCCGTAACGCTGCAGATTTATACCTGTATCCAAACACATTAGTGGTTGTTAAAGCAACCGGTGCGGATGTTGTTGAGTGGTTAGAGTGTTCAGCAGGTATGTGGAACCAAGTTGATCCTAACTCAACTAAACCACAAGAACTGATCAACTGGGATGGTTTCCGTACTTATAACTTCGACACCATTAGTGGTGTGAACTATAAAGTTGACTTAACTCAACCCGCTAAATATGACGTGGATTGCCAAGTTGTTAATAAAGATGCGAATCGTATCAAAGAAGTAACTTTCGAAGGCAAACCAATCGATCCTAAAGCAACATTCCTGATCGCAACAAATAACTACCGTGGATACGGCGGTAAATTTGCAGGTACAGGTGAAGCTAATATTGCATTTGCATCTCCAGATGAAAACCGTGCAATTTTAGCGTCTTATATTGCAAAACAAACGAAAGAAAACGGTGAAGTGGTAACTAAAGCCGCGAACAACTGGTCATTCTTACCTATTAAGACTGATAAAGTATTAGATGTACGTTTTGAAACTTCTCCAAGTGAAAAAGCCGCTGCATTTATTAAAGATTTCGCTCAATATCCAATGACCTTTGTGGAAAATGATGAAATCGGTTTTGCAATTTACAAAATTGATTTAACTGAGAAGAAATAAGCTATTAAGCCTGCCCATTCAGGGCAGGTTTTCCTTACCTTTTTGAACCAAGAGAGTAAATTTATTGCTCTTTAAGGGGATTTTATGCGCTTTATGAAGCTATTACCTGCTGCTTTTGCTTTAGTGCTAGCAGGATGTGCAACGCAAGCACCTGAAATTACAGAACCATTAAAACCTCAAGCTAAATTAGTTGAAGGCGTATCTTGTATTGTACCTGATGCACCAACAGCACCTTACGACTACATCGCTTCTAATGATCGCTATGGTCAAAATAGCACGGCATCAACAGATTACTTTAAGTTAGCAATTAACTACTCACCGGCTTTTTGTGATTATAAAAGTAATAACATTAAACGTTTAAATAACGATAATGAAAAAGATCGTGCAAAACGTGAGTACGATAAATTTGAAATCCAGTGTTTCTCTGATAACAAATTTGGCTGGATTGTTCATGGGCTGTGGGCTGAAACCTGTGATGGTAAATCATGGGAAGAGTGCCGTGATTGGAAAGACATACGCAAGCATCCTCGTTTATGTAAAGGTGATTTACCGCCTTTAGAATACTCTACTATCAAACCTTATCTGTGTGATTCTCCGGGTATCGATCTACTACAAGGCGAATGGGAAAAACACGGTGTGTGTGCGTTTGATACACCAGATGCATTTTTTGGTAAACAAAAAGAGTTGTATGAAGCGTTAGTATTACCAGAAGGCCGTCCTTCAAACAGTGCATTGATTAAGTTCTTAAAAGAACACAATCCATCACTGAAGGATAAAGAAATTCAAATTAATCGAGATGAATTCTATATCTGTTATAGCAAAGATTTCGAAGTAATTGATTGTCCGAAACGTGAATTTTGATCTTAGGGATAAATTTTAAATGAATCATAAATATAAACTCGTTGCACTGGCGGTAAGCTCAGTCTTATTAGCTGGTTGTGCTAAGAATTACGACGAAGCTAATGTTGTGGATGTGCGTGTTATCGCAATGAATGACTTCCACGGTGCGCTAAAAGCGCCAGGTCCAAACAAACCTGGTGGCATCGAGCACATGGCTACGTTAATCAAAGAAATGAAAAAAGATAACCCGAACAATATCGTTGTTGCGGCGGGTGATATGGTTGGTGCAAGCCCTCTGTTATCTTCAATGTTCCATGATGAACCTTCAATCGAAGCATTATCATTAGCAGGCTTAGAAGCAACGTCTGTGGGTAATCACGAATTTGATAAAGGCATGGGCGAGTTACTGCGTAAACAAAACGGTGGTTGCCATCCAGTAACGGGTTGCCAAGGCCCAACTGAATTTAAAGGTGCTGATTTTCAATACTTATCAGCAAACGTAACTGTTAATGAAACAGGTAAAACGTTATTCCCTGAATATGTTATCAAAGAATTTAACGGCATCCCGGTTGCTTTTATCGGTGTGACTCTAGAAGGTACGGCGGCTATCGTAACCCCTAAAGGCACTGAAGGTTTAAGTTTCCATAACGAAGCCAAAACAATCAATGCATTAGTGCCACAGTTAAAAGCACAGGGTGTTCAAGCGATCGGTGTATTGATCCACGAAGGTGCAGCACAGCGCCGCGATGGTGGTCCTGTTAATATCAACGCATGTAATGGTATTACAGGTAAAGTATTAGGTGTTGTTGACCAATTAGATCCAGCGATTGACTTTGTTGTGACAGGTCACACTCACCAAGCTTATAACTGTACTATTAATGGTAAATCAGTGACATCTGCACAATCTAACGGTGCAATGTTAACACGTATCGACCTGAAATTAGATAAAACAACAAAAGACGTTGTTGATGTAGAAGCACGTAATATTTGGGTTGATAACCGCAAATATGAAAAAGATCCTGCAGTAACTAAACTGTTAGAAGCTTATGAAAAAATCGCTACCCCATTAGCTAATCGTATTATCGGTAAGTTAGAAGGTAATTTAACTAAGCAAACTAACGACGCAGGTGAGTCTGCTCTGGGTCAAGTGATTGCTGATGCGCATTTATATACGGCAAAACCAAAAGATATGGGTGGCGCACAAATCGCATTTATGAACAGCGGTGGTATTCGTGCTGATATGACCGGTGGTGACGTTTCTTATAACGCAATCTACACTGTACAGCCGTTCTCTAACGTACTGTTAACTCAGACGTTAACGGGTGAGCAAATCAAACGCCTGTTAGAGCAACAGTGGGATCGTTCGCGTCCACAAGTATTAGCCGTATCTGGTAACTTCCAATACACATGGGATAGCAAAGCATCGAATGGTAATCGTGTTATCGTTGAATCAATGAAAATTGACGGTAAACCAGTAGATATGAAAGCGAACTACCGTGTTGTGGCTAACGAATACTTAGCAACGGGTGGTAGTAACTTCTCAGTACTGAAAGAAGGTAAAGATCCAGTTTACAGCGTGCCAGATGTTGATGCAGTAGTGAAATACTTTGCAGAGCAGTCTCCAATTGCTCAACCAAAAGCGAATAACATCACACGCAAATAACGTATTTTCATACGCCTTGTGAAAATCGCACCTTTTATTTCGGTAAGAGGTGCGTAAATAAATAAAGAGAGCAAAGTGTTGAACACAAAGGGTCCATCCCTACCTTTGTATTCATTACGCACTTTGCTCTTTTTTTATGGATGTGTAATAAAAAAAAGCCCACAGAGGCTTGTGGGCAATGGAATGAAAGTAAAGAAAAGAGGGTATTACTTATTGCTAGGGTATTTTGTCAGATGTCTGTTCTAACACTTATTTGAAGATTTTAAAGCGTGCATCATCTTCCATATAATTCTTTTCACCAGCCTCTTGTTCAATTGAACCAAAGACCATTTGTGCTCTTAATTTCCATGTTTTTGGCAGATCCCAAGTTGCATGAACTTCGTCATCAATAATTGGGTTGTAGTGTTGTAATGAAGCACCTACGTTTTCTGCTGCTAATGCAGTCCAAACAGAAAGTTGCGCCATACCACTAGCTTGTTCTGACCATATAGGGAAGTTATCCGCATACAGTGGGAATTGCTCTTGAAGACCTTTTACGATATCAGTATCTTCGAAATACAAAATTGAACCTGCCCCTGCGGCGAAACTATTAATTTTTGCTTCAGTTGCACTAAATGCTTCTGCGGGTACTAATTTTTTCAGTGTATTTTTAACGATATTCCACAGTTTTTGGTGTTGTTCACCAAACAGAATAACAACACGAGATGTTTGTGAGTTAAATGCTGTTGGGCTCTCTTTGACGGCTTCTTTGATAATCGCAGTGACCCTGTCTTCGCTAATTGGAAGTTGATTACCTAAATGATAAATTGTTCTACGTTTTTTCATTAAATCAGTAAATGCGTTAGACATGGTTGTCTCCTTGATAAATTTTAGCGCTTAAAGCGTGTTTTAGCTTGAGCTAATCTATAGACACACTATAGAGCTTAGTAGTGATTTATTGATATATAAAAAATTTAATCAGTTACGTCAAAATATTCGACCTAGTTTTTAACTAATTGATTTATATTTTATTTATCTACATATCTAAATTCGGGAGCAAGTTGGCTGATACCTAATCCTCCGGCTTTCTTCACTTTAATTTGCACTGGAATGCGCTCTTTCATGGCTTCTACATGACTAATTACGCCAATAATTTTGCCGGATGCATTAAGGCTATCAAGTGCATCTAATGCAATATCTAAGGTATCAGGATCTAATGTGCCAAAGCCTTCATCAAGAAAGAGTGATTCAATTTGAGTTTTGTTACTGACCAAATCCGAAAGCGCTAAGGCGAGTGATAAACTGACTAAGAAACTTTCGCCACCAGAGAGCGTGCGAGTATCACGCAGTGCATCTGCTTGCCATGTGTCTGCAATTTGTAGTTCAAGGCTTGCTGATGTTTTGCGTTGCAAGAAATAACGTCCATGAAGCTTTTCTAAACGACGGTTAGCCAAATAAATGAGATGATCAAGCGTTAAGCCTTGGGCAAAGCGGCTAAACTTATCTCCTGATGCAGATCCCACTAATTCATTTAAGTAGCTCCAATCGTCAAACTGAGATTGTTGTTTGGTAATATGAGTCAGTAGCGCCTGTTGCTCTTTACGCTTTTCTTCGTCAGCTCGTAGTTGCTCTTGAATACGAAATTTCGTTTCTTGTAATTGAATAAGTTGTGTTTCTAACAGCAATAACTGAGCGGTAATTTGTTCAAAATTTTGTTGTGTTATTAATATTGGTTGTTGTGATAAGTGTTGTTGATAGGCATTTTCTTGTGTATCTAAACGTGTTTTTTCTTGTAACAGCTTATCAAGACGTTGTTTTTGTTGCTCTTGTAAACGATGTCTTTCCTCGACGGATAACAATGAAGCGAGAAATGCCTTTTCATCAGTAAACGGGCTGTTTTTTAACGCATGTTGATATTGTTCAACGATAGCTTGTGAGTGAACATGAAGCCGTTGTAGTGATTTTTCGTTTTCTTGATATTGGCCAATAAGCTGATTTAAACGGATTTCGAGTCGGTTTTTTTCTTCACTATATTGCTCAATTTGCTTTTGTAACAATAGACTCCGTTTATCCAACTCATTACGTGCATCTTCGGTGGTTTGTGTTCCGAATAAAGTTTGGCGTTGTGTTTTTAGCTGCTCTTGTTGCTGATGTAGTTGTTGTAAATGGATGAGAACCGTATCAAGTTCTTTTTTAATTTCAGATAAATAGCGTTTTCTCTCTTCCTGCGTTGATAGCAATTCGCGGATAGTTTGTTGTAATTCGTGATGGGTTTTTAAGGTTGATTGATATTGTTGGCTCTCTTCTTTGCGTGCAGTAATCCATTGAATTTTATCTTCAAACCCTTGTAATTCATAACCTTGCTGTTTAACAAGGGATTGAAGATCCTGCGCTAACTGAGTTTGTTGTTGAAGATATTGCGCTGTCTGTTGCTGTTTATTGGTAACTTCTTTCTGTTGCTGAGCATATTCATTTTGTTGATGAAGAACAGTTTGTTGTTGTTGATTAAATTGCTCTTTGTTATCAGATAATAGTTTGTATTCCTGCTGAATTTTGGCTTCTAATGCTTGATAATTAATTCGTTTTTGTGTCAGTAAATCATCTTCTTTCTTAAGTTCTACATCTAATTGAGTTAAAACTGCTTCTTCACAGCCGACATCTGGTAATGCATAAGTTTGCGCTACATCCCGCCATTGTTGTGTTAATGATGTAATATCTTGTGTGAGTTGCTCAAGTTCGTTACTTAATTTTTCGTTTTGAGCTTGATAGTTAGCAGACTGTGTTTTTTGTTCGACTAACTCTATTGTTAATGCATGAACTTGTTGCGTTAAAATATCTAGCCGTGTTTTTGTTTCATCTGGTTTAATTTTTTTATATTTTTCAACATAAGGATGTTCAGTTGAACCACAAACAGGACATGGGGTGTCTTTAACTAAACGCTGTCTCTCTTCTTCGTACTCGGCTAATTTTCGTATTAAAAGATAATTGTCATTTAAATCTTTAAGATGTTGCTCTTTTTCTTTTAAAACGATGCTATTTTTGCGGATATTTTCAGTTAGCACCGCTATGTTTTGCTGGTTTTCTAAATAACTTTTTTGTTGCTGATGTTCAGCTTTTATAGCACGCTCTAATTGAGCCTGTAATCCCATTAGTTTTGCGAGAGCATTTCTTTGCTGATAAATTTGTTGCAAACGATGAGGAATATCCGCAATGGCATCTGCTTTATTTTGTTGCTCAAGTTGCGTTTGCAATTCGCTTAATTGTTGTTGCTGTAAATTAAGCTTGTGTTGTTGTGCTTCTAGCGTGTGTGTCGTTTTTTCGAGGGAAAGTTTAAGAAATTGCGCTTTTTCTTGTTCTATTTTTTCATTTTTCTGACTCGTTAGATATTTCTCTGTAATTTCATCATATTGCTCAAAATAACGTTGCCATAAAGGTAAGTTTTCAGCAAGTTGAGCATGAGCTGCATGCTGATTTAAATATTCATTTAATTCATTGAATTGCTTTTGTGAACCAGCTAATTTGACATCTGTTGACTGTATTTTTTCCAGATATTCTGATTGTGTTTTTTCTAGTGTATTTTTTTGCTGTGTTTTTACTGAAATATCTTGTTGTAGCAAGATTAACTGATTATCTAATGGCGCGACTTGTTCACGAATAAGTTGCAATATTTGCTGTTTTTTCTCATCGTGTTGTTTAAATGTTTCACGAGCTTCGACTAAATGCTGATTAATAGGTTGGCTCTGTTGTTCAATACGCAGTTTTTCTGCTTTTAGTGTTGATAGTTGTGATTCAATATAGGTTTGTTCCTTTAATAGACGATCCTTTTCATCATAAAGTGGACGGATTTTTTCTGCTGGTTCGCTATTTTCAAGACGTTGAATATCGGGCTTGGCAGCAACTAACGCTTCTTGTGCTAAATTAACTTCGGTTTGTGCTAATACTTTGTTTTTATTGAGTTCAATTTCTTTTTCTTGCCACTGCTTTGCTGTTTGATATTCCTGTTGTTCTTTTTGTAATAGGTTCTCTTTGGCAACAAGATTAGTCTGTTCAGTTAATAAAGCTTGGCGAGTATTTTCATCTAATAACGCCATCATTTCGGCTTGCTGTTTTAGTGTTTTTAATGCTTGTTCTTCTTCACGCCAATGTTTAAAGATAGATTGGGATATATGACGATAAATATCGGTACCTGTGAGTTCTTCGAGTAATTCAGCGCGGGATTTATCATCTGCATTTAAAAAAGCCGCAAATTGTCCTTGAGAAAGCAACATAGATTTAGTGAAACGATCAAAATCAAGGCCAGTAATATTAATGATCATCTCTTTTACTTGGCTTATCTTGCTTGCTAATATTTTGTCTTCGCCTCCGGCTGTATTTATTTTAACAAGTTCGGCTTGTGGTGCTTGAAGATTGCCATCTTCTTTATAATTAGCACGGCGTTGTTCCCAAAATGCTCGATACGCTACACCTTTGACTTCAAATTCAACTTCGGTCAAACACTCTGCGGTATGGCGTGTCATTAACTCATTTTGTGATTGTGTGACTTTATCTAATCTTGGCGTTCGATGATAAAGCGCTAAACTAATCGCATCTAATAGGGTGGTTTTTCCCGCACCTGTAGGGCCTGTAATCGCAAATAACCCGTTGCTGATAAAAGGTTCTTGGTTGAAGTTAATTTTCCATTCACCTTTTAGAGAGTTAATATTTTTAAATCGCAGACTTAAGATTTTCATTATGCTTCGTTATCCTCTTTCTCTGCCATTTCAACTGCTTGTTTAAATAATGTTGTTAAACGAGTTTTCGTTTCTTCTGAATCAAACTCATGTTGTTCTAAGCGTCTTTCAAAAACATCATAAACGGTTAATTCGGTCAGTGTTTCGTTCTCATTTTGAGTAAATGCTTGGCGCTGTTTTCTGGCTCTTCTTAATAAAATTACTTCAAAAAGTGGGTCATTAGTGAGCTCTTGAATGCGGGTTTGTATATCACTGAGATAGTCTTGGGTTGAGACTTCGATATCCAACCAAATAGTGGTATCGATTTCACCGTATTGTTTTTTTAGATCTTCAAGTTTTATAGCTATCTCTTTTAATGAACCACTGATAGTGCGTAATAACTGAAATTCAGGGATGGGTAATAGTGTGAGGTTAGTTAATTTATCTTGTTCAAAATCGATAAGGCAGATACTTTTCTGTTGTCCGCTCTCATCAAAACTTAAGGGGATAGGGGAGCCACTATAACGAATATGGCCTGATTTATTCACCACTTGAGGACGATGAATATGACCTAGAGCAATATAGTCAAATTCTGGGAATAGGGTGGCAGAGAAAGCTTCTAAAGTACCAATATAAATTTCTCGTACCGAGTCCGTCACACTCGCACCAATGGTTGTAAGGTGGCCTGTTGCAATAATGGGAATGTTGACATTTAATTGCTGACGTAATTCGAGAGCTGTTTGATATTGCGTTTGATAATATTCAGCAATCGCGTCTTTTAAGGCGGTTTGTTTTTCAGCACCTGATTGCCCACTTTTACTGCTGATCATGTCTCTAGGCCGTAGATAAGGGATTGCACACAGTAATGCGCCTGGCGTGTTATCTTTTTGAGGAAGAATGATCGGGGCTTGTGGTGTTTCTGCATGAACATTGGCAATAACTGTCGTATTTAAACACGCCAATAGTGATTTTGATTCATTGAGTGTCGCGACAGAGTCGTGGTTACCACCTAGAATAACGAGCTGACATTGTGTGTCTCGGATAGCGACAACAAAACGATTATATAGCTCTCGAGCATAACTTGGTGGGGAGCCTGTATCAAAAATATCACCAGCAACAATTAGTGCATCGACTTGATAGTGTTTAATTTGTGCTAATAACCAATCAAGAAACTGCTGATGCTCTTTAGCTCGAGTTTTAGTAAAAAAATATTGCCCTAAATGCCAGTCCGATGTGTGAATAATCCGCATTGCTATCCCTCTTTTTTATTTGATGAAGAGTATAGCGCACCTTCGTTTTTTCGTGAAAACTTAACAATACGTCCTCTTTTTGAGTGATATTTCACCAAAAAATGGTTTATTTACCTTAACAACAGGGATCTATTTCAGTAATGTTAAGGTTAGTCATAAATCTGTCATAAAACTGCATCATAATCATTTTGACCCTCTATAACATTACACAGGATAGAGTATGGCAAGGCGTATTCTTGTTGTTGAAGATGAAACCGCAATTCGAGAGATGATCTGTTTTGTTTTGGAACAAAATGGTTTTCAACCGATTGAAGCAGAAGACTATGATTCTGCATTGAGCTTTCTTATTGATCCTTACCCTGATCTGGTTTTATTAGATTGGATGATCCCCGGAGGATCTGGTTTGCAGATAATAAAACAGATGAAACGGGAAAGTAACACCCGCGATATTCCAATTATTATGCTAACAGCAAAAGGGGAAGAGGAAGATAAAGTCCAAGGATTAGAAACGGGCGCTGATGATTATGTTATCAAACCCTTTTCACCTAAAGAGCTTGTCGCCCGAGTGAAGGCGATCTTACGGCGTTTATCACCGATGTCAGCGGAAGATATCATCGAATTCAATGGATTAGGACTTGATCCTGTTTCTCATCGGGTAACGAGTCAAGACAAACCGATAGATATGGGACCCACCGAATTTAAACTCCTGCACTTTTTTATGACACATCCTGAACGTGTATACAGTAGAGAACAACTGCTAAACTACGTTTGGGGAACGAATGTTTATGTCGAAGACCGTACTGTTGATGTGCATATTCGTCGTTTACGTAAGGCCATTGAAGAAGATGGTCATGACAAAATGATACAGACAGTACGTGGAACGGGATATCGTTTTTCTGCCCGTTTCTAAGTCAATATGGGAGTAATCGTCTGGTGTTAGAACGACTATCATGGAAAGCCCTCGTTTGGGGGCTATGTCTATTTTGCTTACCTGCTTTTATATTATCGCTTTTTATCGGGCATCTTTCTTGGTTGCTGGTGGCATCGCTTTTCAGTGCTCTTGTGTGGCATGCCTATAATTTGCTGAAATTATCTAAATGGCTATGGTTAGAGCGCTCTGTATTGCCCCCAGAAGGAAGTGGCGGATGGGAGCCTATTTTTTATGGTATTCGACAGACCCAACAACGTAATCGTAAACGACGCAGAGAATTAGGCGACTTAATTAAACGTTTTAGAAGTGGTGCTGAAAGTTTACCCGATGCAGTCGTGATGATGACGAATGAAGGGAATATTTTTTGGTGTAATAGTCTTGCTCAACATTTACTGGGTTTTCGCTGGCCTGAAGATAATGGGCAAAATATTTTTAACTTATTACGCTATCCTGATTTTTTGCATTACTTTACCGCAGGTGATTTTAGTCGTCCCTTAACCATTTCACTAAATAGTGGTTCTATTGTTGAGTTTCGTGTGATGCCATATAGCGAAGATCAGCGTTTGATGGTGGCTCGCGATGTGACAGAAAAAAATAAACTAGAAAACTCACGACGTGATTTTTTTGCTAATGTCAGTCATGAGTTAAGAACACCACTAACCGTTATTCAAGGCTATCTTGAAATGATGGAAGAAAATAGTGTAGCAAAACCCGCAGAGCATAAGGCGATAGTCACAATGCAAGAGCAAGCTAAACGTATGGATACGCTTGTTCAGCAACTTTTACAGCTTTCTCGTATCGAATCTGCTCCGCATATTGATTTAAACAAGATTGTTGATATTCCTGCTATTTTGGCGTTATTACAACAAGAAGCGAACTCATTAAGTCAAGGTCGGCATCAGATTGTTTTTGATGTTGATGATCAGTGGGCTGTTCGTGGTAATGAAGAGCAATTGCGTAGTGCTGTTTCTAACTTAGTGTATAACGCCATTAATCACACTGAAGAAGGTACAACAATCAAAGTCAATTGGAAGAAGATTCCCCAAGGTATGTTATTTAGCGTTTCAGATAATGGATCGGGGATCAGTGCTGAACACTTAACACGTTTGACAGAACGTTTTTATCGCGTTGATAAAGCTCGCTCTCGTCATTCTGGTGGTACCGGGTTAGGTTTGGCTATTGTGAAAAAATCGTTGCTCCATCATCACTCTCAATTGAATATTGAAAGTAAAGTGGGGGTTGGGAGTACATTCTCTTTTATCCTTCCTCAAACATTGCTTAGCGCTAAAGAAACACACTAGCTGTATGTCTTTTTTAAAACCTTTATCATCTGTATTCAATCAGTGATAAAGGTTTTTTGTTCCTTTCTTCATCTTTTTAATATCAACAAAAACTAATATCGTAGCGTTAAATTTTAATATTATTAATTAATGTTAACTTTAAATGATGCCGATATTCAATATTATTGGTGATAAAATGCACAAATCATATCATGTATATTCGATAATATATGATAGTTATAACTAGTGCTGAAAAATAGTTTAGATGATTATTCTGGTTTTTGGATTGGCTATTGCCTTTTTTCATTATAAAAGTTTTACTTGTGACCAGTTATCGGCAATTTTTTCTATTTAGTACTTAATTGCTCTACATGAAATGATTATATATGGATATTATCCTGAATAATGATGATATGAGCCTAAATAGATATTGTTGATTTTATGTTGCGCTATATCGGCGTAATTAAATCATTATTGTAAATACATATTAACAAAACTTATGGCACATAGATTAACTTCCAGAGATATTCTGGCATTAGGGTTTATGACATTCGCCCTATTTGTTGGCGCTGGCAACATTATTTTTCCTCCAATGGTGGGGTTACAATCAGGCGAATTTGTTTGGACCGCAGCGATTGGCTTTTTGATCACCGGTGTTGGTTTACCTGTTTTAACGGTTGTCGCATTGGCAAAAGTTGGTGGTGGCATTGAGGCATTAAGTACACCTATTGGTAAATCAATGGGATTATTATTAGCTATTGTTGCTTATCTTGCTGTTGGCCCCCTTTTTGCTACTCCTCGTACTGCAACCGTTTCTTTTAAAGTGGGTATTGCTCCTTTAGTGGGTGATACAGAGATGTCATTGTTGATTTACAGCATTGTCTATTTCTTAATTGTTATTGGAATTTCACTTTATCCGGGAAAATTACTAGATAGTGTTGGTCATATTCTTGCACCGATTAAAATTTTGGCATTAGCAATATTAGGTGTTGCCGCGGTATTTTGGCCTGCGGGTGGCGCTATTCCTGCTACTGATGCTTATCGTGATATGGCGTTAACTCAGGGCTTTATTAACGGTTACCTCACCATGGATACATTGGGTGCTATGGTTTTTGGTATTGTTATTGTTAATGCGGCTCGCTCTCGGGGTATTGATAATTCATCATTGTTAACACGTTATACTATGTGGGCGGGAATTATTGCGGGTGTATTGTTAACTGCGATCTATTTGAGTCTATTTAAATTAGGCTCTAGCAGTGGCAGCATTATTCCTGGTGCTCAAGATGGCGCTGATATTTTACATGCCTATGTACAGTACACTTTCGGTAACTTTGGTAGCTTCTTCTTAGCCGTATTGATTTTCTTAGCCTGTATGGTGACTGCTGTTGGCTTAACTTGTGCATGTGCAGAGTTTTTTAGCCGTTATTTACCTATCTCTTATCGTGTATTGGTATTGATTTTGGCGATATTCTCAGCCGTTGTTTCAAACTTAGGCTTGAGCAAGCTGATTGCGTTTTCTATTCCTGTACTGATAATGATTTATCCACCTTGTATTGTGATTATTTTAATGAGTTTCACATTACGTCTGTGGAATAACCCAAGTCGTATTATCGCGCCAGCAATGGCTGTTAGCTTATTTTTTGGTATTTTTGATGCAATCAAAGCGTCTGACTATCTGAAACATTTATTACCCGATTGGGCTACAAAGTTACCGTTAAGTGAGCAAGGTTTGGCGTGGTTAATTCCTGTTCTCATTACTATTGTTGTGTGTGGTATTTACGATAAAGTGGCAGGCTCTCCGAGTAAAAAAGTGATCCATACTGAAGCCATCCATAAGCAATAAAGTACATTGGGTTAAAGATAAAAAGGGAAACGAAAGTTTCCCTTTTTGTTGATTTAAAACTCATCTTGTAATACCTCTTCAATCGTCCTTGGCATACGTGGTTTATTCACTTTCTTTGGATCAACAACTGCATAAAGATTATTTAAATCATCAAGGCATTGCCAAAGTAACAGTAGCTGGCGTAGTGAAATTTTACCTTGTAACTCAAACTTTTTGATAGTTGAAGCAGGAACTGTACTACGCTCGGCAAGTTGTTCACGTGACCATTTTTCTTTTTCACGCAACTTTCGTAAATGAGAGGCAAAGGCTCGACTAACATCGAGATCAGTAAGTAATGAGAGTATCTATTTGATTTAAGAGTAGAGCAAACAGTTTAGCTTAGGTTGCTCATTAAATTTTATTTGCAGAATACTGTTTTTCTGCCACAGGTTGTTGGTTTTCATCTAAATAGTAATAAACGCCAGCAACAATATCATCTTCACCTTCATAGAAGATTTTAAAGCGAGTACGATTGCCGTCATGATAAGCAATCACGGCACTACCCCCTTTTCCTAGGCAGAACTGTTCTATATTACCCGTTGATATGCAAATACTGTTGTCGCCAGATACCGTGATTTTGCAGTTATCGCCAGTGTTAATTGCTACTGCGTTTTTTCCAGTCACATTGATCTGCGCTAAATCACCTGTGTTAGTGATTTTTGCTCTATCTTGAGAGGCCGTAATAAAATTGCGCATGCCACTGTTTGCAATATGAACACCATTACCTGTGGCATAAATTTTGACATCATTGCCACTATTAGAAATGCGGGAGCGTCCGCCTAAACTCCCAATACGACACTGATTTCCTGTATTAGCTATTTTTCCTGCAAAGCCAGTAACCATTAGTTGATTGCTATAACCTGTGTTGGCAATGCTATTTTCATCGCCAGAAAAAGCCACAATATTATTATTCCCACACAAAGCAAGATCGGTACTTAGTTGCTGACTTTTTAAGATCAATTGATGCCATTCGGTAGAAAATTGAATGTTTTCAGATGTTGGCAACGTGTTGTGATAGGGCAAACGTTGTAATGTCACGCCTTGCTGTTGTTCATTGCCGAGCAGGAACAAGAGGTTTTCTATGACTTCTTGTTCCTGTTTGGCAAAGGATACTTCTCTAAAATGACGTAAATAAATATATTGAATAAGGCTTTCTATCCACTGTGTACGGCGCTGTTTTATTAACTCACTATGGATAGCACTGTAAGTGCCTCCATCAGGAAAATAACGCAAAAACCAACGATAAAGCGAAGTTGAAACATGCAGTTGTCGTAAGTCTTTTTTTGTTAATCGAATATTTTCCTTTGAAGGGACTGACATATAAGCTCCTTAATCCATGTATTAATTAGTGTCTATGGTAACCATCAACCATACTGCGAAATGTTTGGAATGGCGTTTTTCCAGTTGTACACAGATAAAGGTGACCAATGATAAAAAAGACACTACATACTGCTAATATTTGGTGCGCGATTAATAACCATGCTTTAAACATCACGGCATCAGCAGGAATAAGTGCTGGGTTTTGCAGTAAAATACCGGTTATCAACAGTAGTGGAACTAATGCATACATCACACCTAAATAAGCCATTTGTTGCAGTGGATTAAATTTAACGTTGGGGGTTGCTGGAAAGGGGTGATCTTCGCCTTTGATAATGCCGTAGAGGTAAAAACGAATTTGCATTAAAGCGCGTTGTAACCAATTTTTACCGTCAATACGATAAAATTTACCATTACCACCAACAATATTGATCAATACAAAAGATAACCAGCATACTAAGAGCAGATAACCACAAATTTCATGCACACTGACTAATAACGCCGTATCGTGGGCTGAAAGTAAGGCAAAATGGTTAATCCCACCACTTAGAAGCAACAGAATAAATAAAGAGGCATTACTCCAGTGCCACAAACGAACCGCTTTAGAGTAAAGATAGAGCTTCTCTTCTTTATGCGATCCACCATGTGGAGTGGCAAAGCGATAACGCAAGAAGCCATGCAGTGCAAGAACAAGCAACATTCCAACTAAAAGTACGCCTGCAACGATTAACCAAAGTGGTAAGTAGTCGGGTGTGTAAATTAAGACATACTCTTTTAGTGAGGCTTGGAATTGCTCGGCATTTGGCATGATATTAACAGCACTCATACTTTACCCTCCTCTTGAATATGAGGCCCTACACGGCGGTAGAGATGCGGTTTCCCCACACCATCAAGTTGATAAATATAGTAATCATGTGTCTTGAGCCATTCTTGAATTTGAGGGCTGTCTTCTCTACCAAATAACAAAGCATTTTGTGGACAAGCACTCACACAAATCGGTGGGAAACCTTTTTGTAATCGAGACTCAAGACAAAAATCACATTTATCAGCAACCTGTGTCACAGGGTTAAGATAACGGACTTGGTATGGGCATGCTGATATACAATAGCTACAACCAATACATTTCTCTTTATTAATACGAACAATGCCATTGGTTTCATCACGCCAAGAAGCACCTGTAGGACAAACCGAGATACATGGGGCATCTTCACATTGTTGGCAAGAGTGTCTAAAGAAATGGTATTTATCGTTATCTTCTTTGAGGCTTAATGGAATATGAGCAATATCCATTCGCGCCATACCATTAGGTACTTTATTTAATCGACGACATGCAGTGGCGCAGATATTACAGCCATTACAGAGCGTCTCATCGTGGATCATGGCATAGCGGATTGGTTTTTTTTCTGTTGTTGCTGCAAGCGCACTTCCTAGTGGCGCACTGAAAAAAATGACCGATCCCATACCGGCTACAAATTTACGGCGAGAAACACGCATTATTTTTGCTCCTCAGTCTGATGATGTTGTAATACCCACATCGAATTTCGTTGATAAAGTAGAACATTAAGGATTTTCATGTTGTTCTACCTCAATCCATTCAGTTAAGCCTCGTGCTTTGCCATAACTCATTAACGTATTGCTAAAGAGATAAGGGGCATCGTTGGATGCTAAAACTTGCTGAATATCCTGAAAATCAGGGTGAGTTTTCATCAGTGTCAGTGCATCTTCAATCTCTGAAGCCGTATAGTGAAAAGGTTCAGACATCAACATGCTTTGTTTCAATGGTCGAGGATAGGTTTCGCATTCAAAACGAACCACACCTGCAATTGCTGTACAAATATCCGCATGGCGGTTTAATAATTGCAGTTGTGCGAAGTTATCTGACATAAATTCATCAGAGTAGAAATAATCCTCGTCATTGAGACTTAAATGGGCGATATCAATAAACTCGTCGCTCTTTAACGCGGTTTTTAACTGCACAATATCCTCTTCAGTCAGAGAATAGGGCGCATCATACAGCGTTGAAATTGCTAATAGTTCACCATCTTTTGAACATTGACGAATTGCATTCGCTAGATGTTGTTCGGCAGATAATTCTGCTACCTCTGCAACGGGTTCTTCTACGATATCTGTTGAGGTGTTAGCATTACGTCCAACACCTGTTTCTGATAGTGGTAGTAACCAACGTCGACGAGAGATATCAGGTTGCTCGGAAGCAATATCTGAATCATCAGCGATATCTTGTGGTATAGAAGCCGATGCATTTTGTTCTATCATCATGATCTCCTTCTTTTACCGATTAACTTGGTAATAAACCACGAGACGATAAATCGTCTGCAATATCTTGTAATCCAAGGCGAACTAACGTTTCTTTTGTTGGGCAACCTAAGTTAGGATCCCAGCCCATTTCTTCATAGAACATGGTGAGAGAGAGCTGCATGTCTTCTCGGTCCATTTTGTCTGTACCTTCGGTAAAGACTGGAATATCGGGATCTTTATCAAATACCCATGAACAGATTTGGTCGTGCTCATTACGCATATCCATGGTGTTCATTAATTTGACTGTATAAGCGCGGTGTAGCGTGAAGATACGCTCTGAGGCTAAATCCAGATCTTTAGAGGTCGTTGGTTCACCCGTGATGGCGGTAAAGAATTTAGCCTCCATTTCTAAGTCACCACGATAATTACGACTCTTATGAGGAGAAACGGTCATTGGCCATACCCAGTTACATAAGGTGACAGCATCGTGTAAGCAGCTACGCAAAATAGTCCATTTGGTATAAGCAATTTTGGCTTTATTGATTGGTGTATAGTTTTTGGTTTCATCAAAAGCATCACCAGAGCCAAATAGCTCACCTGCAATCTCTTTTTGTAGTTTCAGTGGTAAACCGCTGCCGATATAGTTGATATGGGTATGTGTCATTGCATCGCGGTTAAACATACAGTTAACGATAGAACCAACTTGAGCAGAGGCTTCATTGGCGTGGTGAATTGGGAAGCCCATTGGTGACCAAAGTTTGTTTTTCTTGTTCGCCCAATACTCTTCACCTAAGTTCCAGCGTTGCGCAATGAGGTAAGAGCCATCAGCTAGGTGACTAAATTCACCTTTACGGTGCGCTAAGCGATAATAGAAATCTTTGATAAATTCAGGATTACCTTCTTCAAGCTTATCCCAAGGAATATCATTATATTCCTCTTCAGAAAGAACGCGTTTAAAGACACCGTGGGTATAACAATAAGTGAAGTCACGATGAAGTTGGCCGTAGTTACACCATAAACCCATATCATCAAAAATATTCAGGCCAACAAGGTTACCAACGACGTTACCATCGCCTTTTTTCTCTACATCTTTAGGGCCATTAGGGAAGATCGTTGTATGAACGAAGTTAGCAACACAAGTGTTTCCACCTGTTTGCGGCACACCAAATTTTTTCGCTTGTGGAACGTTAAGTTGCGCCATACAGCGAATAGGGCAAGAGTGACATCCTCCCATTTTTACGGTGTATTCTTCTGCTTCTGGTCCTAAGTCAAAAGTCGATTTCATGGTTCTGAAACCAACAGTATTGATATCACCAGGAGGGATTTCACCGGTTTCAATTGGACCACCTTCAGCAGCGCCCCAATATAACCCTTTGCGTGCATTCCAGCGAGAGCCAGGATGTGAATATTCTGCCCATGATTGTGGGGTACTTGGTACAACGTGGTTGTTATTAGAGCCAATGAGTTGTGTCATCATATAGTCGTTCAGTTCTTTTAACGCTTTACGGTCTGCAACGTTAACGCCTCGGCTACCTTCAACAACAATGGCTTTTAATTTTTTAGCGCCTAATACAGCACCAATCCCCGCACCACCACTGTGGTTACGGCTATTAATGATGCCAGATAAAGGTACGAGATTTTCACCCGCCGGACCTATGGCTGCGACACAAGCCTCAGGACTTGTTTGAGCACATAACTCTTCTGTCGTTTGGCGAACACCTTTACCCCATAAGAAAGAGGCATCTTGAATAGAGACTTGGTCATCGTCAATATGGATCCAAGCAGGATTATCTGATTTACCTTCAATAATTAGTGCATCATAGCCGGCAAATTTCATCCATGCGGCAAAAAAACCTCCCATATGGGCATCAACGACAAGATTGCCACGAGTAAAAGTGGAAAGAGAAGTGATATTGACGCGGGAGCTACAAGGTGCACCTGATCCTGTTAGAGGCCCTACTGCGAAGACAATTTTGTTTTCTTCATCAAAAGGTTTAACTCCTGGGCCCACTTCGTCGTACATAATTTTGTAGCCAAAGCCCATTCCACCAATTAAGGATTTAAATTTACTTGAGCTTTCACGAGTGATGGCACCGGTAGTTAAATTGATTCTTAGAATATTTCCAGTCCAGCCGTTAATCATAATATTGCTTCCTAATCTAAATGTGGTTCAGTTATGTGATTGTCTGGATTTATTAAACAGTAATTTCTTTCCATTCAATGATTTGCAGAGCACCTGTTGGGCACGCTGATGCACATTCACCACATAAATTACATTTGCCGGATTTTTTAGTTTGTGGGTTGACGGTTGCCATCATCCACGGACAAGCTGTTGTACAGGCGGCACAACCAATACAACGACGTGTATCAACGACAATACAGCCGAACTCTTCTTGATAACGGATAGCTTTTACTGGGCAGACCTTCATACATTCAGGATCTTTACATTGGCGGCAAGTGTCTGTTGTAAAGTTTAAATCGCCATAAAGCCCACCACCGGAGCCAATACCTTTATCACCAAAATAAAAATGACGATGGATTTTTGTGCGAGAGAAGAATGAACCTACACTGCCATCATTCCATGTTGTACATGCGGTTTCACAACGGTGACAACCCGTACAACGTGCTCTATTCGTCACTAAAACACCTTTAGGTGTAGTGGTTAGCTGAATAATGCCACTGTCTATCTCTTCTTGCTTACAACCTAAAAGAGAAAGCAATGCGGGTGCTATTGTGATCCCTGCCAGCCCTTTACCGGATATTCGCAGAAACTCTAGTCTTGATAGCCCAATATCTAAGATTGGACGATGATGTGTATCAGACATTAATATTTATCTCCGCTTAACTAATTTAATAAGAAATAAGTTGTGATGATAAATTATTTATTTATCCGCTTGCTTTATCGTTATATAAAAAAGATAATAACGATATGTTTAAGGGATATATTATTAATTTCAACTCTTTTTACGATAAAAAATATATTGTGATGAAATGTTAAATATTTGTATTTACAATGTGTTATCTCCACTTTTTCGTTTTTTTATTATCACTCTTTGATATTGTGGTTATTAAAAATTTAATACTGTGATTGCTATCATAGAAATAAAAATAGCGAGTGTTATTAATTTTATTTAATTAAATGATTATTATTTTTGTCTGTAATTACGAAAGAGAATAACTACTATTTATATATATTCTATTGTTGAAATTAAATAAAAGGTGATTTGCTCTTATATTTTATCTAATATTATTATTTTAATAATAAATTGATATTTAATGTTAATTATTTATTTAATCAAAATCTGGTGTTGATTATTATTAATAGAAAAATATATGAATAAATTGTAAAACCATGACTAGATCATTTTTATAAAAAAAGAAACCTTATCTAATCAAGATAAGGTTTCTTTTCTGAGCTCTATGATGTCATTTTATGGTTAGTAACCCACAGCTTTACCGGCAGGGCGACGAACATCGTTTGAACCATAGAGATAACCTTCACGTACTGCACCCGATACAGCGGAATCATTACCTGATGAAGCTGGGATCACCCCATCTTCTCCGGGGAGTCCAACCATAATCAATTCAGCTGCTCCCCATGGAGTTTGTTCTACCATTTTATATCCCATGGAGGCGAGTTTTTCTAATGTGTCTTTTGATAATCCTCGTTGCTCATAATAAACCTCATCTGGCAACCATTGATGGTGAATACGAGGGCTATTAACCGCTTCTTGTGGTGGCATACCAAATTCAATGATATTCAGCGCAGTTTGTAAGGTGATTGAGATAATGCGAGAACCGCCTGGCGATCCTAAAATAAGAAATGGCTTACCTTCTTTCGTCACAATCGTTGGGCTCATTGATGACAATGGGCGTTTTAATGGTGCAATACTATTGCGTTCACCTTGTACTAAACCATAGAGATTTTTCTCGCCGACTTTGGTGGTAAAATCATCCATCTCATTGTTGAGAAAAAAACCCGTTCCCGGAGCGATGACAACCGCACCGAAACGACCATTTATCGTATAAGTCGTTGATACTGCGTTACCATTTTTATCTATAACGGAGTAGTGTGTTGTCTCAGGGCTTTCATGAGGAGCGATCCCTGGTTGTACCTTCTCTGAAGGTGTCGCTTTATTTGGCATGATTTGTTGGCGGATTTCTGTGGCATAGGTTTTACTGAGTAGTTTCTCTGTTGGATTTTTAATAAATTGTGGATCGCCAAGAAAGGTGTTTCTATCCATATAAGCGTGACGCATTGCTTCAGTTAGAGTATGAACATATTCAGCTGAATTAAAGCCCATTGATTTAAGATCATAACCTTCCAAAATATTCAGTGTTTGGCAGATAGTGACTCCGCCTGAACTTGGCGGTGGCGCAGAAATAAACTCATAACCTCGGTAAGTACAGGTGATAGGTTTGGTTTCTGTGATAGTAAAGTTAGCAAAATCTTCTTGAGTTAATAGACCATTATGTTGTTTTGATGCTTCTTCAACTTTTTTAGGTATTTCGCCTTGATAGAATGCATCAGCACCTTGGTTTGCGATTAATTCTAATGTATTCGCTAAATCAGTTTGAATAAGGCGATCACCGGGTTGCCATGGTGTTCCATCAGGTTTTAAGAAAATTTTTGCAGACTCTGGATCTTGTTTGAAGCGTTCTGTTGTCGTTTCTAACACATCAGTATCAGCACGCGTTAAGATATAACCTTCTCTTGCCAGTTTAATGGCCGGTGCCATAACATCTTGGCGCGAAAGTGTGCCGTATTTTTCTAATGCTATGTCGAGCCCTTTTACTGTACCTGGTACGCCTGAGGCGAGATAGCCATATAGACTGGCATCTTTAACTAAATTACCTTCTTTATCTAAATACATATCTTTAGAAGCAGAGGCGGGCGCTGTTTCCCTAAAATTGATAAAGGTATTTGTGCCGTCAGCAAGGTGTATTGTCATAAAACCACCACCACCAATATTACCGCAGCAGGCATTGACTACTGCTTGTGCATAGCCAACTGCAACGGCTGCATCAATCGCATTACCTCCTTTTTGTAAAATATCATTCCCTACCTGAGAGGCTAAATGTTGAGAAGAAACAACCATGCCGTGTTGTGCTTCAACAGCAGGTTCATAAGCAGCATAGAGTGAAGTTGAAAAAAGGGTAGTGAGTAACAGCAGGTGAGTTCTTTTTATAGTAATCATTATTATCTCCATCAATAACAGTGAGTTATATTGAATAAATACAAATATAGAGATTTACGCTGTTATTAATATGAATTAACAATTGCGTAACAATAAGTATAGAGAGTGGTTATTGGTGATGAGAATTTTTTTTGATGTGATGATCACAAAACTATCTTTAAGCAGGTAAACAATAACTTGTGTATAACTAGTTGTTGTAATAAATACAGTCAATCAACAATAAATGGATAAATGCTGAATAAGAAAAAAGCCTGTTTTCACAGGCTTTTAGAAATATATTAGCTTACTGAAATATTACAGTTTGCCAGAGTTTGCTTTCAGGTATTTAGCTACGCCATCTGGAGATGCACCCATACCTTCTTGACCTTTTTCCCACTGTGCAGGGCAAACATCGCCGTGCTCTTCGTGGAATTGCAGTGCGTCAACCATACGGATCATTTCATCAATGTTACGACCTAATGGCAGATCGTTAACCACTTGGTGACGAACAACGCCTTCTTTGTCAATTAAGAATGAACCACGTAGCGCAACGCCCGCTTCTGGGTGTTCGATGCCGTAAGCTTTGATGATGTCATGTTTGATATCAGCAACCATTGGGTATCTAACTTCACCAATACCACCATCATCAATTGGGGTTTTACGCCATGCGTTATGAACAAATTCTGAGTCCATAGAAACGCCGATGATTTCAACACCACGTTTTTTGAATTCTTCAAAACGGTGATCGAATGCAATCAGCTCTGAAGGGCAAACGAAAGTGAAATCCATTGGCCAGAAGAAAATAACGGCAGGTTTGCCTTTGATAAATGAATGCAGGTTGAAATCATTAACAATTTCACCATTACCTAAAACGGCAGCAGCTGTGAAATCAGGGGCTTTGCGAGTAACCAGAACCATAATGTACTCCTGTAGATTGAAAGAGTTAAGGGTATTTATCCTCGTCATACTTCAAGTTGTAGCGTTGTTGACTTCGTTCATTCGCACTAGTCACATACTTTTGTATGCTCCTAGTGACTCATTTACTTGTCGCCTAGCTATACTTCGAATTATTTAGAGTGTGTACCCTGTTTTTAAATGATGCATACAGCATAAATAATCAATCGCTATTGATAAAGTTAATCAGAACAATCTATTTGATAGATTATAGTTATCAACTTAATACAATAAAGTAGGATTATTTATGACTCCTTGTATAACGATTCATTCTAATCAACTTTGGAAATGAATACTATGCTTGTTAACAAATCGTTACGAATAATATGATAAATTGACTTTGTATCTGTTTGATATATCGAATGTAATCCTACAATATGACAAAAAGATGAAACTCAAAATGGTAGTTAAATGTATCAGTCATCAAGTTGGTGATGCTGTGCTCTTTCTAGCAATTGTGGATAAAACTGCCAAAAAATCTCACTCAATTCATTGTAATGTGTTTCGAGTACAATATAAGAGCCCGCTAGTGCACTTAATCGTGGTCTTCTTCTCGCCATTCCTTTCAATGTTTGAGCAATATATGCTTTGTCTGCGTAACGAATCAACCAAGATTGCGACCACAGATACTCATTGAGCTCTTGAAATTTTTCAGGTGTTTGCCATAAATCAGGTTCAATAATATTTCGGGTTTGGGTGACAAATTTTGTTAAAGGGATATCCGGTTCGAATGTTGACCAATTTAAAGAAAGAAAATGATCCCAAAAAACATCTAAGGTAATCGGTGAAACTCGGCGATATTCATCTGGAAATAAAAGACGAGCTTGTTTGACTAATGGATGAGTGTCGGTGAGTACATCAATACGTCTATGCATACGAATGCCCTCAATAACAGCTTGACTGTAATCAGAGCTAGGAGCGCCTTTAATATAATCTGCCATCATATTACCTAATAGAGAGCTTTTTGCTCTAAAGGCTAGATGTAAGTGAGCAAGATAATTCATCACATCATCATAGCGCTTTTTGAATAAAAAAGGGCTTCTTTGTTGCACTGATAAGCTGGCAGCACTAGACTAGTCCGCCTGTTTTTTATGAAAGTAGTCGTTTAATTATGCGTGTATCAGACTTTACATTTGAATTGCCAGAGGCCTTGATTGCTCACTATCCACAACCTCAACGTAGTGGTTGTCGTTTGCTCTCATTAGAAGGTAAGACTGGTGCCTTATCACACGGTGTTTTTACCGATGTGTTAGATAAAATAAATGCCGGTGATCTGCTGGTTTTTAATAATACTCGGGTGATCCCTGCACGTATTTATGGACGTAAAGCGTCAGGTGGTAAAATCGAAGTGTTGGTTGAGCGTATGCTTGATGAACATCGTGTCCTTGCTCATGTTAGAGCCTCTAAATCACCGAAAGAAGGCGCTGCGCTTGTGTTAGGTGAAGATGAAAGCGTACAAGCAACTATGGTTGCGCGTCATGATACACTTTTTGAAATTCGCTTTGATGATGAAAGAGATGTTCTTACTATCCTGAATAGCATTGGGCATATGCCGTTACCTCCTTATATTGATCGTCCTGATGAAGAGTCTGATAAAGAGCTTTATCAAACGGTTTATAATGAGCGTCCAGGTGCTGTTGCAGCTCCAACTGCGGGATTACATTTTGATGAACCATTACTGCAAGCCTTAAAAGAAAAAGGCGTTGAGATGGCATTTGTCACACTGCATGTTGGTGCGGGGACTTTCCAACCCGTGCGTGTGGATAATATCGAAGAACACACAATGCATTCTGAATACGCAGAAGTACCACAAGAAGTGGTTGAGGCTGTATTAGCGTGTAAAGCGCGTGGTAATAGAGTGATTGCTGTGGGAACAACTTCGGTTCGTTCATTAGAAAGTGCCGCGAAAGCAGCAAAAGATGCATTAATAGCACCTTTCTTCGACGATACTCAAATCTTTATTTATCCGGGTTATCAATATCAAATTATTGATGCATTGATTACGAACTTCCATTTGCCTGAATCGACTTTAATCATGCTGGTTTCTGCTTTTGCTGGGTATAAAAATACCATGAATGCTTATAAAGAGGCCGTTGAGCAAGAGTATCGTTTTTTCAGTTATGGTGATGCGATGTTTATTACTTGTAATCCTTTAGCTATCAATGAAAAAGTAGGACAAGAATAAAGATTTATTATTTTTTAACGTTTTTCTTCGTTTTATGAATTGTTATTTCAATTTTATTGCTTAATCCCTTTGACTCTGCTCGATTTTTGTTGAAGTAACATATACAGCCGTCTAACAAATGATTAGAATGTGCTGTTTTTTATTACGCATTGGACTGTTTTTCTGATGCTTGGAGGATGAGTGAAATACGAATTAGATAAAACCGACGGTAATGCTCGCCGCGGTCGCCTTATTTTTGAACGTGGTGTTGTTGAAACACCTGCATTTATGCCTGTGGGTACTTACGGCACAGTAAAAGGAATGACACCTGAAGAAGTGAAAGCAACAGGTGCACAAATTCTTTTAGGTAATACTTTCCATTTATGGTTACGCCCTGGTCAAGAAATCATGAAGTTACATGGTGATTTACATGATTTTATGCAATGGCAAGGCCCTATTTTAACGGACTCAGGCGGTTTCCAAGTCTTTAGTTTAGGCGCGATGCGTAAAATTAAAGAAGAGGGTGTTCATTTCCGTAACCCAATTAATGGCGAAAAGATTTTTTTAAGCCCAGAAAAATCAATGGAAATCCAATACGATTTGGGTTCTGACATTGTGATGATTTTTGATGAGTGTACGCCATATCCTTCAGATTGGGATTATGCAAAAAACTCAATGGAGATGTCATTACGTTGGGCTAAACGTAGTCGTGCGCGCTTTGATGAACTTAATAACAAAAATTCATTATTCGGTATTATTCAAGGCGGTGTTTACGAAGATTTACGTGATATCTCAGTAAAAGGACTAGTCGAAATCGGTTTTGACGGTTACGCTGTCGGCGGCCTTGCAGTCGGTGAGCCTAAAGAAGATATGCACCGCATTTTAGAGCATGTCTGCCCTCAAATTCCTGCGAATAAACCGCGTTATTTAATGGGAGTTGGTAAACCAGAAGATTTAGTTGAAGGTGTTCGTCGTGGTATTGATATGTTTGACTGTGTTATGCCAACGCGAAATGCACGAAATGGCCATCTGTTTGTAACCGATGGTGTCATTAAAATTCGTAATGCAAAACATCGCTCTGACACATCAACGCTTGATGAACATTGTGACTGCTATACCTGTAAAAATTATAGCCGTGCTTACTTACATCATCTTGATCGTTGTAACGAAATTTTAGGTGCAAGGCTGAACACTATCCACAACTTGCGTTATTATCAGCGTTTAATGGCTGAAATTCGTCAGTCTATTGAAGATTCGCGTTTTGAAGAGTTTGTACACGAATTCTACGAACGTATTGGAAAACCCGTCCCACCGCTAAATGGCAGTGCGACTAAGTGTGAATAATGTATACGAGAAAGCCCAATTCTGTGTATGATATTGGGCTTATAACTTGAATATCGTCGATATCGACAACAATGAGGAAAAGTGAATGAGTTTTTTCATTTCTGATGCTGTTGCTTCTGCTGGACAAGCAGCACCTGAAGCTAGCTTTATGTCTATTTTACCGATGTTAGTGATCTTTATTCTGATTTTCTATTTTATGATCCTACGTCCACAGCAAAAACGTACTAAAGAACATCGTAAACTGATGGATTCTATTGGTAAAGGTGATGAAGTTTTAACGACAGGTGGTTTAATTGGTCGTGTTGTTAAGGTTTCAGATAACGGCTATATCGTTGTTGCTCTGAATGAAACAACTGAAGTAACTATCAAACGTGACTTTGTTGCCGCTGTATTACCTAAAGGCACAATGAAAGCTATTTAATAACATTTCCCCAAAGGGAAAAGGGAACTGCCGTGCTAAACCGTTATCCTTTGTGGAAGTACCTGATGTTGATAGCCGCTATCCTCATCGGTCTGCTTTACGCACTTCCTAACCTATATGGTGAGGATCCGGCTGTTCAAATCACTGGCGCGCGGGGAACCGCCGCCAATGAGCAAACACTGGATCAAGTTCGATCTTTATTAGATAAAGAAAAAATTGAAGCGAAGTCTATTGCACTTGAAAATGGTGCGATTTTAGCTCGTTTCGGTAACCCTGATATTCAGTTACGTGCCCGTGAAGTATTGTTGCCTGCATTAGGTGACCAGTTCATTGTTGCACTTAACCTTGCACCGGCAACACCAAAATGGTTAGAAGCCATTGGCGGTGAGCCGATGAAACTGGGGTTAGACTTACGTGGTGGTGTTCACTTCTTGATGGAAGTTGATATGGAAACCGCGTTAGGTAAACTTCAGGAACAAAATGTTGAAAGCCTACGTACATTATTACGTGATGAAGGCATTCCATATTCATCTATCCGTAAAACGGATAACTATGGCGTTGAAATTCGTTTCCGTAATTCGGATGATCGCTCTAAAGCTTCAGATTACCTAGCTCGTCGTAATCAAGATCTTATTTTTAGAGATGGTGCAAATAACTCATTAAGCGCTATTTTTACTGACGAACGTTTACGTGATGCGCGTACTTATGCAGTACAGCAAAACATCACTATCTTACGTAATCGTGTTAACCAGTTAGGTGTTGCTGAGCCATTAGTTCAACGTCAAGGTGCTGACCGAATTGTTGTTGAATTGCCTGGTATCCAAGATACCGCGCGTGCTAAAGAAATCTTAGGTGCGACAGCAACATTAGAATTCCGTTTAGTCAATACCACCGTTGATCCTTCCGCTTTAGAAACTGGTCGTATTCCGGGCGATTCAGAAGTGAAATATACCCGCGAAGGTAGACCAACTATTCTTTATAAACGCGTTATTTTAACGGGTGACCACATTACTGACTCAACTTCTCAAGCTGATGAATATGGTCAACCTCAAGTGAATATTTCACTTGATAGCGCGGGTGGTTCTATCATGTCTAACTTTACGAAGGACAATGTCGGTAAACCGATGGCAACACTGTTCGTAGAGTATAAAGACAGCGGTAAACGCGATGAGAATGACCGTGCTATATTGGTTAAAAGCGAAGAAATTATCAACGTTGCGAATATTCAAAGTCGTCTAGGAAATAGTTTCCGTATTACGGGTATTTCAAATGCGAATGAAGCACGTCAATTATCTCTGTTATTACGTGCTGGTGCGTTGATTGCACCTATTCAAATCGTTGAAGAAAGAACCATTGGTCCAACTTTGGGTCTGCAAAATATTACTCAAGGTTTAGAAGCGTGTTTATGGGGTCTGATTGCGTCTGTTGCCTTTATGATAATTTATTATCGTAAATTTGGTGTGATTGCGAGTACTGCATTAATGGCAAACTTAGTGTTAATTGTTGGGGTAATGTCACTATTACCGGGAGCAACACTGACCATGCCAGGTATTGCGGGTATCGTTTTAACACTTGCCGTCGCTGTCGATGCCAACGTACTGATAAACGAACGTATCAAAGAAGAGTTACGTAATGGTCGATCAGTACAACAAGCAATCCATGAAGGTTATAAAGGCGCCTTCTCCAGTATTATTGATGCTAACTTAACCACATTGATTACAGCTGTGATCCTTTATGCAGTCGGTACCGGCTCAATTAAAGGCTTTGCTATCACAACAGCAATCGGGGTTGCAACATCCATGTTTACCGCTATCGTCGGTACTCGTGCGATTGTAAACCTGCTGTATGGTGGTAAACGCGTTAAGAAACTGTCTATTTAAGGAGCACGTTGTGGCACAGGATTATACTGTTGAACAATTAAACCATGGTCGTAAAGTCATTGACTTTATGCGTTGGGACAACGTTGCCTTTAGTATTTCGATTCTGCTTTTGATAGCGTCAATCGCTATCATTTCGATGAAAGGATTTAACTGGGGATTAGATTTTACAGGTGGTACAGTCATTGAGATCAATCTCAGTCAACCAGCCGACCTTGATAAAATGCGTGATAGCCTAGATGTTGCGGGCTTTAAAGATCCTCTGTTACAAAACTTTGGTAGCAGTCGCGATATTATGGTGCGTATGCCTCCTGTTGAAGGACAGGCTGGTCAAGAATTAGGTAAGAAAGTCATCGATGTTATCAATGCTGAAGTTGATAACGATGCAGTGGTAAAACGTATTGAATTTGTTGGGCCAAGCGTGGGAAGCGAATTGGCTCAAACAGGTGCAATGGCGTTATTATCCGCACTTATCTGTATTCTTATCTATGTTGGATTCCGTTTTGAATGGCGTTTGGCGTTAGGTGCGGTTATTGCACTTGCGCATGACGTGGTGATCACACTGGGTGTGCTTTCACTGTTCCATATAGAAGTTGACTTAACCATTGTAGCGTCATTGATGTCTGTTATCGGTTACTCACTAAACGATAGTATCGTTGTATCGGATCGTATTCGTGAGAACTTCCGTAAAATTCGTCGAGGAACATCATATGAAATTATGAACGTTTCTCTTACACAGACATTAAGCCGTACCATCATGACATCAGCAACAACATTATTAGTTGTATTAATGCTGTATATCTTCGGTGGTTCAATGCTTGAAGGCTTCTCTTTAGTTATGTTAATCGGTGTTTCAATCGGTACTATTTCTTCTATTTATGTGGCTTCTGCATTAGCACTTAAAATGGGCATGAAACGTGAACACTTGATTGTACAAAAAGTGGAAAAAGAGGGTGCCGATCAGACAACACTCTTACCATAATAGAGCGTTTTTCTGATAAAACATCGCAAACACCCTGCCAGTGTATACTGACAGGGTGTTTTTTGTTCACTGAACAGGTACACTGTTTATGAGTATTGTCAAAAGTAGGAATAACTATGCATTGCCCATTTTGTGGAGCCGTAGATACCAAGGTAATTGATTCCAGACTTGTTGGTGATGGTTCACAAGTGCGCCGTCGTCGCCAATGTCTTGTTTGTCATGAACGCTTTACTACCTTTGAAGTAGCAGAGTTAGTAATGCCTCGTGTTGTGAAAAGTGATGAAATACGAGAGCCTTTTGATGAAGAGAAACTTCGTCGAGGTATGCTTAAAGCATTAGAAAAGCGTCCAGTGAGTTCAGATGATGTTGAAGCTGCGATAAGCCATATCAAATCACAACTAAGAGCGACGGGCGAAAGAGAAATCCCTTCAAAAGAAATTGGCAATTTTGTTATGGAACAACTAAAAAAGCTTGATAAGGTGGCTTATATTCGCTTTGCTTCTGTTTATCGTAGTTTTGAAGATATTCGAGATTTTGGTGAAGAGATTGCGAAATTACAGGATTAATACATTAATACTGTAATTAATTTAATTATTTGAAAAATAACGATAAATAATAAATTTATATGTAATTATTATGATAAATAACAACAGCAACAATCCAAGTGAAAATGAAGGACTGCATGATGAATACTATATGCGTCGAGCCATTGAGCTCGCAGCATTAGGTCGCTTTACAACATCGCCTAATCCTAATGTGGGGTGTGTGATTGTAAAAGAGGGGGAGATTATTGGTGAAGGTTATCACCATCATGCAGGTGGTCCTCATGCTGAAGTTAATGCATTAAAAATGGCAGGAGATAAAGCAAAAGGGGCAACAGCTTATGTCACACTTGAGCCTTGTAGCCACTTTGGTAAAACGCCACCTTGTGCTGATGCCTTGATTAATGCAGGTGTAAAACGCGTTGTTGCTGCGATGCAAGATCCGAATCCTCAAGTTGCAGGACGAGGATTACACAAGTTATTATCAGCTGGAATTGATGTTTCACACGGTGTTTTAATGCAAGAAGCTGAAAAACTTAACGTTGGTTTTTTTAAGCGAATGAGAACAGGCTTCCCTTATATCCAGCTAAAATTAGGTGCATCTTTAGATGGTAAAACGGCATTAGCATCAGGTGAAAGCCAATGGATAACCTCTAAAGCCTCTCGTCGG
The DNA here is from genome assembly GCF_003144395.1 of Proteus faecis. Classification (GTDB taxonomy): domain Bacteria; phylum Pseudomonadota; class Gammaproteobacteria; order Enterobacterales; family Enterobacteriaceae; genus Proteus; species Proteus faecis. The sequence continues at coordinate 132,413 of NZ_PENZ01000032.1, forward strand.
GATGTACAAAATTTCCGAGCTCAAGCTAGTGCTATTTTAACGACAAGTGCAACAGTGCTTGCTGATAACCCATCTATGAATGTACGTTGGGATGAGCTTTCAGATGAAATTAAAGCGCTTTATCCTGAAGAAACGCTACGCCAACCTATTCGCATTGTTGCTGATAGCCAAAATAGAGTGACTGAACATCATAAAATCACTCAAATTGAAGGCGAATGCTGGCTGGCGCGCACAAAATCACAGCCTGCTGATTGGCAAGGTAATGTATCAGAAATTCTATTACCAACGAATGGCAAAAACAGTGGCGTGGATTTAGTTTTATTAATGATGCAATTGGGCAAACGCAATATCAATACCGTATGGGTTGAAAGTGGCGCGCATTTTGCTGCTGCATTATTAGAGGCAGGGCTTGTTGATGAGCTTATTATATATATTGCACCTAAAATTTTAGGGAATGATGCACGTGGATTATTTGCACTTTCTCCTCTGTCATCATTATCCGAAGCACCTGAATTTACAGTAGATTCTCTCCAACAAATTGGCTCTGATATCAGAGTTTGTTTAAAACCTCGTTATTAATAGACGCAAATAAGTGTGTCTACGGCGCTATTTGTAGTAAAATGGCGCCGTGTGTGTTATTTCCTGTCGTTACGACATCGTTATCAGCCAACTAACCGCCTTGATTTATCAAGGGTTTTTGGCTCCTTTGCTGTGTAATAATAAAACAGAGCGCAGTAAGGGAAAGAATATGATAAAATCCGCGCCCCGCGGATAGGAGAAAAAGGTAACCTATGAACGTAATCAAAGGTGTTGTCGCGGCGCCAAACGCACGCGTAGCAATTGCAATTGCCCGTTTTAATAACTTTATCAACGACAGCCTATTAGAAGGTGCGGTTGATGCATTAGAACGCATTGGACAAGTTTCCTCTGAAAATATTACCGTCGTTTGGGTTCCAGGCGCTTATGAGTTGCCATTAACTGTTAAAGCATTAGCAGAAAGCGACAAATACGATGCAGTTATCGCACTCGGTACTGTTATCCGTGGTGGAACCGCACATTTTGAATACGTTGCTGGTGAATGTAGTTCTGGCCTATCTCAAGTTGCAATGCAAAGTGAGATCCCTGTGACTTTTGGTGTATTAACTACGGAAAGTATTGAACAGGCTATTGAACGCGCTGGAACTAAAGCGGGCAACAAAGGTGCTGAAGCAGCAATGACAGCACTTGAAATGATCAATGTACTTAAAGCCATAAAAGGCTAATCATCTGTTTTAACTTAAGGGGAATTTTGTGAAACCTGCTGCTCGTCGTCGTGCTCGTGAGTGTGCTGTTCAAGCTATCTACTCATGGCAATTATCCGGAAATGACATCGCGGATGTGGAATTGGAGTTTTTATCCGAGCAGGATACCCAAGGTGTAGATATTGCTTATTTTCGTGAGCTTTTAGTGGGTGTTGCCATTAATGCAACACGTTTAGATAAGGCGATGGAACCTTATCTATCCCGCCAACTTGAAGAATTAGGTCAAGTTGAAAAAGCCATTTTACGTTTAGCAATGTTTGAACTTAGCTTCCGTGAAGATGTTCCTTACAAAGTTGCGATTAACGAAGCGATTGAACTGGCTAAGGTATTTGGTGCTGACGATAGCCATAAATTTGTTAATGGCGTGCTTGATAAAGCTGCACCAACTGTACGTAAAAAATAACGTTTTTCACGTTTCCTCTATGGTAAATAATTCAAGGCCGGTATTTCCGGCCTTTTGTTTAATAAAGCTAGTTTAATATGCATAGCTCAATAGGAAATAGATAATGCCTTGTGGTGAATTCTCCCTTATTAAGCAATATTTCACTTCACAGCCTGTAAAACGAAAAGATGTGAGTACAGGGATTGGGGATGACTGTGCAATATTGACAGTACCTGAAAAGCAACAAGTCGCTATTAGTACCGATACTTTAGTGAGTGGCATTCACTTCCTTCCTTCTATTTCACCTGAAGATTTAGCCTATAAAGCACTTGCTGTGAATATTAGTGATTTAGCTGCCGTTGGCGCAGACCCTTCTTGGGCTTCATTGGCTTTAACACTTCCTGATACAAACAGTGAATGGCTTGAGGCATTTAGCCGTTCCTTCTTTGCCTTAGCTGATTATTATGCAATCCAGCTTATCGGCGGTGATACTACTCGCGGTCCGTTGAGTTTAACAATCACAATACAAGGGCTTGTACCACAAGGAACGGCATTACTTCGTTCCGGTGCTAAAATTGGTGATTGGATCTATGTTACGGGCTTTTTAGGTGATAGCGCGGCAGGGCTTGCTGTATTACAAAATAGATTACAGCCGACAGAAAAAGAGCATAGTGATTATTTTGTTGCAAGGCATTTGCGTCCTCAACCTCGTTTGCTACAAGGTCAAGCATTACGCCATTTGGCGACATCTGCGATTGATATTTCTGATGGATTAATTTCAGACTTAGGCCATATTCTTACCGCAAGTGGTTGTGGGGCTCGCTTAAATCTAGATGCATTACCTTATTCGCCAGCGATGAAAGCGCAAGTGAGTGAAGAACAAGCGGAGATTTGGGCATTAAGTGGTGGCGAAGATTATGAATTATGTTTTACGGTGCCTGAAATCAACCGTGGCGCATTAGAGATTGCATTAGCACATACAGGCGCAGATTTTCATTGTATAGGGCAAATTATGCCGATTGCTGAAGGTATTCGTTATTTACGAGATGGTAAAGATGTTTACCCTAATCTTAAAGGGTTTGATCATTTTAGTGAGTCTGATCAGTAAGCCTATCTCAATTTGAAAGGCGCTCTATAAGCGCCTTTCAGAATATTTTGAAGAGGCTATTATATTAGGTTCTTTCAGTTGCTTTACGTTTAGCAATACGTTCTTTAATGGATGCTATATCTAGTATAACGCCTTTGTTTGAACCTGAGGTTTTCACTGCAACTCTCGTTTTGGGTTTAACTGAATTATTCATGCGAGAGCCTCCTTTAGTTTGCGGATTATTGGTTAAATTATGCTCATGAGCCAATGAGGTGTCAACCGATTTGATTTCTCGTTCTAACTCTTCTTTATCTCTTTCCCTTTCATTATCCATCATTAATATTAATTCACTTAGTTCTTCTTTACTTCCACAGTTTTCTTTAATTAAACGGAGAATTTTTTTATTATATTGCTCTATTGTTTCTGTATCCAACCAATTTAGTTTATCAACAATAAGCTCTTTCTCTAGCCACTTAATATAATCAAAGCCTCCACCAGAACAACGATCTTTTATAGATGCCGAATTCATACTTATTTTAATAAAGTGATCACCGTATTTGATAAAATCATAAATTTGACCATTTATAGTAATTATTTGAATATTATTTATATAACACTCAATTGCATATTCAGAACCAGAACCAGCACCATAAAAAATATAATTATAGTTTTTTGTTGTAGTCGCGCCTTGAAAATAAACAACTTCTCCGTTCTTTCTATCTACTTCAATAAATTCACAAATATCCTCATCCATATTTGAAAGAACACCTATTAGTGTAGCATACTCTTCATCTATTCCTATATTATCTCCAATATAAAATGCTAATACAGCTAATATTGCATTTATATAACCAGAATAGAATATGATGCTATCATCAAGAACATAAAATTTCTTAAAAGGGGCAGGCGCAGGGTTATCATCACAATCAGTCCATAATCTATCTGCTGCTACAAATGCTAAATTTTGAGAAATAATTGTAGTCATTACTTGTAATGGTATGATTTGATTTAAAAAGAATTTAAATATTCTATATTGATGAGAGATAAAAGTGAAAATATATTTATACTTAAATACTTAAATACTTAAATACTTAAATACTTAAATACTTAAATACTTAAATACTTAAATAC
>NZ_PENZ01000032.1:136436-194872 GCF_003144395.1 Proteus faecis
AAATACTTAAATACTTAAATACTTAAATACTTAAATACTTAAATACTTAAATATATTAATGGATATTAAAAAGGCGCTCTATAAGCGCCTTTCAGAATGCGATAACATCTAGATCTATCAACAAAGATATTATCAATAATCTGTTATTCTTAGTTTTTCTTAACAAATTCAGATTTCAACTTCATTGGTCCAAAGCCATCAATTTTACAATCAATATTATGGTCGCCTTCCACTAAACGGATACCTTTTACTTTAGTACCAATTTTAAGCATGGTTGAGCTACCTTTGACTTTGAGATCTTTAATCACAGTGACTGAATCACCATCAGCTAATACATTGCCGTTAGCATCTTTAACCACTAACTCATCGTTATCAACAGCGGGTTCTTCATCGTTCCACTCGTGTGCACATTCAGGGCAAACATACATTGCACCATCTTCATAGGTATATTCTGAACTGCACTTAGGACAAGAAGGTAATGACATAATAATACTCTCAAATTTTATCAAAATGGGAAGTGATTAATCGTCACAATGAGGATAACACTTGCCCCATAAATTAAAGGACACATTATCGTTTAAGAGTGAAAGTTCTAGGCAGTCTCCGGTATGGTACTGCTTCTGATAATGTGAAAGGGCGGTAGTATAATAGATTTGATGGAAATTTGCATCTTTCACCCGTTATGGCATAACGGGAGAGGAAAAGTAGAGTAGATATAGAGTATTAAATAGAAAATAAAGATAAATAAAAGTAGTTTTAAATAGCTATTAACTTGATGATATTAAATAAATTATTTTGTAAAAATAACTAAAATAAATGCCATCATCTTAAATGAGAGCATCATCAATAATAGTGTTACTCTTATTGTTATTATTTTATGAAATCTATCACCGAGCCACGCTCTATAAGTTTTGATATCTAAATTAATGATGAGTCCAATCCTCAATTCTTAACCCATCAACTCTTTCAAATTCTCGAGTATTATTTGTAACTACTATTAGCCCTTTACTTCTAGCATGTGCAGCTATGTGCAAATCATTATCATCAATGCGTTTACCTTGTTTTTCAAGTGTTGCTCTGATTTCCCCATAATGAAAAGCGGCTAACTCATCGTAAGATAAAACAGTGAGTCGAGAAACAAAGTCGTTAACCGTAGCTAAGTTTTTAGCTGAATTTAAACTTTTTTCAGCACCAAAAATGAGCTCAGCAAGTGTGATTGTAGAAATAGCTAATTGTTCAGCATGTTGGTTGAATTTCGGTAGCAAAAATTCAGGTCTGCGTTTAATGGTAAATATAACGATGTTTGTATCTAATAGGTATTTAATCATCAAAGGATTCTCTTTCACTTGTGATTTGATCTGGTCTTTCAGATAAAAAATCATCTGCTACAGACTGATCTGATAAGAAAAAGCTATCCCAAGCATTTTGTATCGGTGTGATTATTCTTTCTTTTCCTTTGACGCGAACAAAAACTTCTTTTACATCATCAGGAAATCGAGTCTCAGCGGGTAAACGAACATTTTGTGTTCTATTGCTCATAAATACTTTGCCATGCTGGATCATAGTAATAGCTCCTATCAATTACTGCTATATAGCATAAGTATATAGCAGTTTTAATAGGATACCAAACATGTTGTATTAAATATATACAGATCCTAATAACCTATTAATGTAATAGATTATTTTCTATGGTTTATCACAGAGCTTCGCTCTATCAGTTTAGGTGTAAGCACCAGAACATTGTCATCAGCATCGATATTTTCCATGCGATGTAATAATTGGCTGACGGCGAGTTTTCCTAATTCATCCTTGGGTTGGTGGATCGTAGAAAGAGGAGGGATCATATAAGAAGCTAGATCGATATCGTCATAACCCATAACTGAAATATCATCTGGTATACGCAAACCTTTTTGATAAATAGCTTGATAAGCACCAACAGCCATCGCGTCATTACAGGTAAAAACGGCTTGTGGTAAAACAGAATGTGAGAGTAATTTTTGCATTGCACGAAATCCACCAGCAAATTCAAAATCGCTTGTTAACACAAACTCTTCTCGAATAGCTAACCCTGCTTTTTGCATTGCATTGTAATAACCTTGCAAACGATGTTTAGCAGGAAGTTTATCTTGTGGGCCTGCAATACAGGCAATTTCAGTAAAGCCTTTTTCAATCAGATAATTGGTTGCAATTTCTCCGCCAAGCAGAGAGTTATCTTGAATAATATCGCCCCCGTATTCAAAGGGGGACCAATCCATCATAACCATAGGTAAGCGAGGATAACGATTTAGCACTTCATGAGAGGGCGCTCTGGCTTCTGTTGACATTAATAATAAGCCATCAACACGTTTTTGTAGCAATGTTTCAAGGCTACTATCCATGCGTTCGTAATCTCCTTCTGTGTTACACAAAATAAGGCTATAACCTTTTTCGTAACAACTGCGTTCAACGCCACGAACAACTTCTGCATAGAACGGGTTACTACTGGCTGTCACTAACATTCCAATAGTATGAGTACAGTTCATTTTTAAACTGCGCGCTAAAGCAGAAGGCGCGTAATTTAAGGTTTCTATAGCGTCGTTAACCTTTTTACGAATACCCTCGCTAACATAACGATTGTTATTGATTACGTGAGAAACAGTTGATGTCGAAACGCCCGCCAAACGGGCGACATCTTTCATTGTTGCCAAAGTACTATGCTCGCTCTGCTAAAAATGATTCGATTTCATGACGCCAAGGAACTGAAGATTGCGCACCATGACGTGTAACTGCAATGGCAGCTGCTGCGTGAGCAAAATGGATCGCTTCAACGGAAGGTTTCCCCTCTAATATAGCAGTGACAAATGCACCGTTAAAGGTATCACCTGCGGCAATGGTATCAATAGCATCGACACGAAAGCCTGGGATTAACATACCTTTTCCTTGTTCACTAAACCATACACCGCGGCTACCCAAAGTGATAAGCACTTGTTTGATGCCTTTATGATGTAAAATGTCGGCAGCTTTTGCTGCTCCCGCTTCATCATGCACAGAAACGCCGGTTAATATTTCGGCTTCTGTCTCATTTGGAGTGATAACATCAATAAAACTCAGAAAATCATCGGATAAAGCTTGTGCTGGTGCGGGATTTAAAATGACTTTAGTTTGATGTGATTTTGCCAGTTTTGCAGCTTCAAAAACAGTCTCTAACGGCGATTCTAATTGCATCAGTAAGGCATCAGCATGCTCAATAATATGATGGTATTGCTGAAAATGCGTAGGTGTTAGTGCACCATTCGCTCCTGCAACGATGCTAATTACGTTTTCACCTTGTTCATTAACCAGGATCATCGCTACACCTGTAGGTGTTTGCGGAATAATACTAATTGCATCGATATGAATATTATCTGTTTTAAGTTGAGAGATTATTTCATTACCAATGGCATCATCACCGACACAAGCAATAAAGGTAATATCAGCGCCACTGCGGCCACAAGCAACAGCTTGATTTGCACCTTTACCACCAAAGGCTATTTTGTATTGATGACCAATAATCGTTTCACCGGGTTTGGGAAATTGTGAAATATTCATAATGTGGTCAACATTGATGCTACCTAGAACAGCAAGGCGAGGTGTTGTCATAGCCTTTATCCTTGTGAAAACATGTTTTAATGATTAAAGCTACCACGGAGCAATATCACTCCGTGGTATTTATTGTTGTTATTGTTTAATAACTAATTCAAGCTCGACTGGGATTGTTGCATCCACTTTCTCACCTTTGAGAATTTTATCTGCAGTTTGAATGCCAATAATACCAATCTGATCTGGGCGTTGAGCAATGGTTGCACCTAACACGCCACGGTTTACTGCTTTGATCCCATCATCTGTACCATCGAAACCAACCACTAATACATCGGTACGACCAGCGGTTTGTAACGCACGTAATGCACCTAATGCCATTTCATCATTTTGTGCAAAAACAGCTTGAACCGCAGGATATGCAGTTAACAGATTTTGCATCACGTTAAGACCTTTAGTGCGGTCAAAATCAGCGGGTTGGCTTGCCAGTACATTCAGTTTATGGGCATCCACTGCTTGTTTAAAACCTTCACCACGTTCACGAGATGCCGATGTTCCTGTGATCCCTTCCAGTTGAATGACTTTGGCATCGTTAGCAACTTTCTCAGCAATATAATCACCGGCCATTTTACCACCAAGGCGGTTATCTGAAGCGACGTGACTGACGACTTCACCTTTGTTTGCAACACGGTCTAAGGTGATCACTGGGATTTTGGCTTTATTAGCTAAAATAACTGCATTACCCACAGCATCTGAATCTGTTGGGTTAATAAGCATTAAACGTGTGCCTTTTACGGTTAGATCTTGCACGTTAGCAAGCTCTTTCGCAGGATTGTCCATAGAATCTAGAACAACAAGGTCGTAACCTAATCTATTTGCCTCTTTCTGTGCACTGTCTTTCATGGTGACAAAGAAAGGGTTGTTAAGTGTTGAAATAACAAGTGCGATCGATTCTTTGGCAAATGCGTTGGCGCTGATTGTGGCGCTTAATGCAACAACAGAAAGAAGTGTCGCCATTTTTTTCAGTTTCATAATATAAGTTCCTGTCGGGGTTCGGATTAAGAGAATAGAGCGTTATTTTTTGTTATCTACTAAAACAGCAAGTAAGATGACTACTGCTTTTACTATCATTTGATAGTTTGATGATATTCCTAATAAATTCAGTGCATTATTTAGGAAACCTAGAATAAGCGCACCAATTAATGTACCGATAATACGACCTTTACCACCGGCAAGGCTGGTGCCTCCCAGAACCACGGCGGCAATTGCATCTAGCTCATAACCATTACCGGCCATTGGCTGTGCTGATGAAAGTCGAGCAACTTCAATGACACTCGCAAGGGCGGCTAATAAACCACATAATGAATAAACGATGATTTTAATTTTATCGACGCTAATACCGGATAAGCGAGTGGCAGATTCATTACCCCCTAGTGCGTAGATGTAGCGACCTAAACGGGTGTGATGTAATAAATACCATGCACTCAAAAAGACAATCATCATGAGCCAAATTGGCGTTGGAATACCAAATGGGCGACCAATACCAAACCAACTAAACAGATCAGCATTATCGCTAAATCCGGTATTAATTGGGCTACCGTCTGTATAGACACGAGTAACACCGCGTAGTAATAACATCATGACTAACGTAGCAATAAAGGCTTGAACTTTACCTTTAGCAACGATAATCCCGGTGACACCACCAATAGCTGCACCTAATGCTAATGCTCCAACAACAGCAACAAGCGCATTAACATCTGCACCAACCATCGAAGCAGCAACGGCACCTGTTAATGCAAGCAATGAACCAACAGATAAGTCGATACCAGAGGTTAAAATAACCAGCGTCATGCCAACCGCCATAATGGCGTTAACCGATGTTTGTTGGAGGATGTTGAAAATATTGTTTAAGGTAAAGAAGTTAGGACTGAGTGTAGAAACTACAATAATCAAAAGTAGCAATGCAATCAGTGATTTTTGCTCTAATAGCCAAGCTTTTGAGAACCAACGTTTTGACGCTGGAATTGAATTTGTGCTCATATCAAACTCCTACTTTAGCGTCATATTGCTTACCAACAGCCGCTGCCATTAGCATTTCTTGTGTGACATTGTGAGCAGAAAACTCACCGCTAATACGACCTTCATGCATAACCAAAATACGGTCACTCATTCCCATTACCTCTGGCATTTCAGAAGAAATTAAGATGATGCTTAATCCTTCTTGTTTAAATTTATTAATTAGCTGATAAATTTCTTTTTTAGCGCCCACATCAACGCCACGAGTGGGCTCATCAAGAATAAGTACTTTAGGGCGAGTCATTAGGCCTCTTGCGATAGCCACTTTCTGTTGATTTCCCCCTGATAAAAAGCCTATGGTTTGATCCATTGAAGGGGTTTTTATATTGAATAATTTAATAAAATCACCGACAGTGAGTTGCTCTTCTTTATGATTAAGCACACCCATACCACGGCTAAAATAGCGAAGTGCGGTCAGAGACATATTTTCTTTTACTGACATGCCAAGTACTAAACCATCACGCTTTCTATCCTCAGAGATGTAAACAATGCCTTGTTCCAATCCTTCAACCGGTTTTTTGATTTGGCAGGGTTTACCATCTAATTCAACAGTGCCATTAGTTTTGGGTAATGCACCGTAGATAATTTTCATTAATTCAGTTCGGCCCGCTCCCATTAATCCTGAAATACCAAGAATTTCGCTTTCATGTAATGAGAAACTAACATCGTGAACATCTTCGCCACTGAGGTTAATGACGTTAAGTTTGGTTTTTCCTTGAGGGATATTAATTCGAGGGTATTGGTCTTCTAACTTACGACCAACCATCATTTCAATCAGCGTGTCTTCTTTTAATGAGGAGACAGGTTTTTCACCAATAAACTGACCATCTCGCAGTACAGTCACATCATCGCAGATCTCAAAGATCTCTTTTAAGCGATGTGAGATATAAACAATGCCACAACCTTGATCTCTTAGTTCACGAATAACACTAAATAGTGATTCAGTTTCTGTGTCAGTTAATGCATCTGTTGGTTCATCCATAATAATCACTTTGGAACCAAAACTAAGTACCTTGGCGATTTCTACCATTTGCTGATCACCAATCGATAATTCAGACACTAAACGGTGGCTACTGTAAGCTAGGTTTAATCGAGCTAATAATTTGTCAGCCTCTGCATACATTTTCTTCCAATCGATAGCACCAAAAGCACGAGTAAACTCACGACCTAAGAAAATATTTTCTGCGATGGTTAATTCAGGAATAAGGTTAAGCTCTTGGTGAATAATGCCAATACCTGCTTCTTGAGAAGATTTAGGACCATTGAAAGTACAACTTTCACCTTGATAAATGATTTCACCGGCATCTTTTTTATAGATCCCAGTCAGTACTTTCATCAGCGTTGATTTTCCTGCGCCATTTTCACCGACTAAAGCCATTACTCGACCGGGGTAAATTCGTAAAGTTGCACCGGATAGTGCTTTTACACCGGGAAATGACTTATCAATATCTTTAAGTTCAAGTAAAGGTTTCATATTGTCCTCAAAAAGTCACACCAGAAAACAACACAATATTGGCATAAGGCGTACATTCACCGGTTCTAATAACAGCTTTATTTTCAGTAAGTTGTTTTTTAAATGCTTCATGTGAAACATAGATTATTTGAATAGGCTTCTTTTGCTCTTGTTCTAATAAATGGAGATAACAGGTGATTTCATTAAACAGAGAGGGATTGATGGTTTTAATTTCTTCCGCCAGCATGACGGCTTCAACTTGCATCTCATGGGTGATCGTTTGCAACACGGACATAAAGTCTGGGATCCCTTGAGTGAGAGCAAGATCAATACGCTCAACAGAGGAGGGAATAGGCAATCCGGCATCTGCAATAGTGATTTTGTCAGTGTGTCCTAAACGTGAAATGACACTCGAAATGGGACTATTAAGTAATATACCTTTTTTCATGTTTCCTCCTCAGCGAAACGTTTCGCTGTCTATATAGTAGAAAAGAAAGGTGGGAAAACAAGTTTGATTTATTCATATTGTGAGCATGATCGAAACGTTTCGTTGGTAAACAAAAAGAAAGAAAAATCTAACTGATTGAATAAATTAACGCTGAATTGATTCAAGAGAGGAAGTAGTTATTTTCAGTGAGTTTCATAAAAACGTGATATTCAACAAAGCTTGAAAAGAGTGAAATGTAAAATGCAAGCAAGGATGATTTTTTAAAAGAAGTAAGATAAGCAATGAATAGTTTTTTAATAATCGCTCCAACTCAGGGAAGTCGGAGCGATTTCTAAATGATAACAGAATTATTTAGCTTGATAAGCGTTAATCGATTTCTCAATACCTTCTGCATCTAATCCTAAGTCAGCTCTGATCTCTTCTTGTCCACCTTGTGGCACAAACAGATCAGGTATACCTAAGTTTAAGACAGGTACTAAGCAGCGCTCTTGCATGAGTAATTCATTAACACCACTACCCGCTCCACCCATAATGGCATTCTCTTCTAGTGTTACCAACATGTCATGTTGTTCTGCTAGGGAAAGGATAAGTGATTTATCAAGAGGCTTGATAAAACGCATATCAGCCACAGTTGCATCAAGTTTTTCAGCGACTTCTAATGCTTCTGGTAGTAATGTACCAAAGTTTAGGATCGCAATACCTTTGCCTTGGCGACGAATAACACCTTTACCCATAGGTAGCGGACTAAGTGGTTGTAATTGCGCACCAACACCTGAGCCTCTTGGATAGCGTACAGCAACAGGGCCATCTTGATAGTGATAACCGGTATGAAGCATTTGGCGACACTCATTTTCATCACTTGGCGCCATAATGACCATATTAGGAATACAGCGTAAGAACGAGAGGTCAAAAGCACCTTGGTGAGTTTGTCCATCTGCTCCCACAATACCGCCACGATCAATAGCAAATAAAACAGGCAGTTTTTGAATAGCAATATCATGGATAACTTGGTCGTAAGCGCGTTGTAAGAATGTTGAGTAGATAGCAACGATCGGCTTATAACCACCAATGGCCAAACCTGCTGCAAAGGTAACGGCATGTTGTTCTGCGATCGCAACATCGAAGTATTGTGATGGGTATTCTTTTGAGAAACGCACCATTCCTGAGCCTTCACGCATTGCCGGAGTAATTGCCATAAGTTTTGGATCGGTTAAGGCTTCTTCACATAACCAGTCACCAAAAATTTTGGAAAATGTAGGTCGTGCATTAGGGCTTTTAGGTAATGTACCTGTTTGTGGATCAAATTTAGGTACAGCATGCCAGCTAATAGGATCACGTTCAGCAGGGGCATATCCTCGACCTTTTTTAGTCATAATATGCAGAAGCTGGGGGCCTTTTAGATCACGCATATTGGCGAGTGTTTGTACTAGCGCAATAACGTCATGACCATCAACCGGGCCGATATAGTTGAAGCCCAACTCTTCAAACATGGTACCTGGAACAACCATGCCTTTAATGTGTTCTTCAGTTTTTTTCAGTAATTCTTTAATTGGAGGAAGACCAGAGAAAACCTTTTTTCCACCTTCACGTAAGGTAGTATACAGTTTGCCAGACAACAATTGCGCAAGGTGATTATTCAATGCACCAACGTTTTCTGAAATTGACATCTCGTTGTCATTAAGTACAACGAGCATATCAGGTTCAATATCTCCTGCGTGGTTCATCGCTTCAAAAGCCATCCCCGCAGTAATCGCACCATCACCAATGACACAAACTGTTTTTCTGTTCAGTTTTTCTTGTTCAGCAGCAACAGCCATACCTAAACCTGCACTGATAGAGGTTGAAGAGTGACCGACACAAAGCTTATCGTATTCACTCTCTTCTCGCCAAGGGAAGGGATGTAACCCGTTTTTTTGACGAATAGTATCAATGCGGTCGCGACGACCTGTTAAGATCTTATGAGGATAGGCCTGATGACCAACATCCCAAATGAGGTTATCAAAAGGGGTTTTATAGACGTAATGAAGAGCAACCGTTAACTCAATAGCACCTAAACCTGAGGCGAAGTGACCACTTGAGCGGCTGACACTGTTAAGAAGAAATAGCCTTAGCTCATCACAGAGTTTAGGTAAACTCTCTTTTGGTAATAGGCGCAAATCTTCTGGTGTTTCAACCAACGCCAATGTGGGATATTTTTCGATATCAATGCTCATGTGATGCCTATTAATTAATCACTTGTAATAGGGAAAGAACAGGTAAGCTGCTCTCTTTATTTTTATTAGTTTTTCCGTTCGACGATAAAACTCGCTAATTGTTTAAGCGTGGTTGTATCGTACTCGTATTGCTCAAGAAACGCTAAGGCATCCAGTGCTTCGTTATACAATTCCTGTGCTTTCTTTTGAGCTTGCTCTAACCCAAGGAGTGCAGGATATGTGCTTTTTCCTGATTCTTGGTCGCTACCTTGACGTTTTCCTGTTTCTTCAGTACTACCAATGACATCTAAAATGTCATCTTGTACTTGAAATGCAAGGCCAATTGAGTGGGCATATTTATCTAGTGCGGGTAATACATTACGGCCTTTTGAGCCGGCACTAAAGGCGCCTAAACGAACAGCTGCACGAATTAATGCACCTGTTTTGTGTAAATGGATTTTTTCAAGAGATGCGAGATCAATCGATTTATCTTCTGCTTCAAGATCAAGAGCTTGACCGCCACACATACCCGCAAGCCCGCTGGCTGTTGCTAATTCAGCAATCATTGCAACGCGATCGGCTATTGCCACATCAGGCATTGGATTTTTTGCTAAGATCTCAAAGGCTAGTGTTTGTAATGCATCACCCGCTAAAATTGCGTTTGCTTCACCAAATTCAATATGACATGTTGGCTTCCCACGACGTAAATCATCATCATCCATCGCAGGCAAATCATCATGTATAAGAGAATAAGCGTGAATACATTCTATTGCAGCAGCGGGGGCATCAAGGTTAAGTGCTGGGACTTTAAACATTTCACCCACTGCATAAACAAGGAAAGGACGTAAGCGCTTTCCACCTAAAAGGGCACCGTAATGCATGGCTTTCCCTAGGGGCATGTCAGTGAATGGTAAAGCTGATAGTGCTTGGTTTAATGCATCATTAACACGCTGGTGGGCGGAATCTAATTTATGACGGAACGCATCCGTACTTGAAGTTGCGTTACTCAATTATTCAGCCTCTTGGATAAAATCATCAGGAGTTGCATTATCGTCTTCTTTTAGAAGAATACGAACACGCTGTTCAGCGTCTTGTAACGTTTTTTGTCCAACACGGGCTAGACGAACGCCATGTTCAAACTCATTAAGCGCTTCTTCTAAAGGGAGTTCACCGGATTCTAAACGGTTTACGATTTGCTCAAGTTCTTGCATAGATGCTTCAAAACTTGGTGCTTGTGAGATGTCTTCGTTAATTGGTGTCGTTTTCTTAGCCATAATATTTTTGATAATAAAGCATGTTAGCGCTGAATAATAGCAATCATCTTACTACAAGTAAGATGAAAATTTCTTATTCAGTCGATGATTTTTGCGGGTGAGCCCTAAATATTGGTGATATACTTTGTGACTTTTATAAACTCCAGTCAATTAACATCACTGTAGTTTATGTTTCTACTTAATAACCTATGACCATTGACTATGAAGTTTATTATTAAATTATTCCCCGAAATTACGATCAAAAGCCAATCAGTTCGTATACGTTTTATCAAAATTCTCACTAGCAATATTCGTAATGTACTTAATACATTAGGTGATGAAATCACGGTTGTCCGTAATTGGGATAATATTGTTGTTGTTAGTAAAGATGAAAGCAAAAGTGAAGCGGTATGTGATGCATTAACACGCATTCCTGGTATTCATCACTTTTTACAAGTAGAAGAGCACCCGTATACTGATTTACACAATATTTTTGAGCAAACTTTTGCGGCATTTAAGCATTTAGTTGAAAATAAAACATTTTGTGTGCGTGCCAAACGTCGTGGTAAGCACAGTTTTACTTCCAATGAAGTTGAGCGTTATGTTGGCGGTGGTTTTAACCAACATGTTGAAAGTGCAAAAGTGAAATTAACGCGTCCAGATGTCACCATTAATTTAGAAATTGAAGATGATAAACTTATTTTAGTGAATGCCCGCTATGAAGGTATTGGGGGGTTCCCAATTGGCACACAGGAAGATGTTTTATCATTGATCTCTGGTGGTTATGATTCAGGTGTATCGAGCTATATGTTAATGCGTCGTGGTAGCCGAGTTCACTATTGTTTCTTCAACTTAGGCGGTTCTGCTCACGAAATTGGTGTTAAACAAGTTGCTCATTATTTATGGAACCGTTTTGGCCGTTCACATAAAGTGCATTTCGTTGCTGTTGATTTTGAACCTGTTGTCGCAGAAATCTTAGAAAAAGTCGATGATGGTCAAATGGGTGTTGTATTAAAACGTATGATGGTACGTGCAGCATCTAGAGTGGCAGAGCGTTATGGTGTTCAAGCAATTGTTACGGGCGAAGCATTAGGACAGGTTTCTAGCCAAACTTTAACTAACTTACGTTTAATTGATAATGCGACGGATACGTTAATTCTACGTCCTCTTATTACGCATGATAAAGAGAATATCATCAATATCGCACGTCAAATTGGTACAGAAGATTTTGCTCGCACAATGCCAGAATTCTGCGGTGTCATTTCAAAAAGTCCAACAGTGAAAGCCGTCAAAGCGAAGATCGAAGCGGAAGAAGAGAAGTTTGATTTTTCTATTCTTGATAGCGTTGTTGAAAATGCCAAGAATATGGATATTCGCCGTATTGCAGAAGAAACTGTACAACAAGTCACTGAAGTTGAAATGGTCTCTGAATTTGGTGTTAATGACGTTATTCTTGATATTCGTTCACCTGAAGAACAAGAAACATCACCACTAAAAATAGACGGTATTGATGTTAAAGAGTTACCTTTCTATAAATTAAGCACTCAGTTTGGTGATTTAGATAAAACTAAAACCTATTTACTCTATTGTGATCGTGGCATGATGAGTCGTTTACAAGCGCTTTATTTACGTGAACAAGGATTTGAAAACGTAAAAGTATATCGTAAAAAATAGTGCGATAATCTTTAGCTATCAGAAATAAAAAAGCCACTATATTGAATTGTTCTAACATATTAGACTGCTCAATATAGTGGCTTTTGTTATCTATCTATCCCCAAATCCAGTAAACTCATCTCGGTAATTATAAATACCAGGTGGCAATACCAGTTGTTTGGCAACATCAGCGGCGACTTCTTTACCTTTTAAGCGTTCGATAATTTTTAGTGCAAAATCGATAGATGTTGCGGGTGCTTGGCTAGTAATTAAGTTAACTCTTTCATCAAAATAGACTCGATAATCAACCCATTTTTTCGGTGATATTTTATCTTTTAATGCAGGAAAACCAGTCATGTTGCCGACGGGAAAAATATTGTGAGACTCAAGGATCATTGCTGGGGCAGCACAGATAGCGGCAACAAGTTTATTTTCACTGTGCATACGACGCACTTTTTCAACCACTAAAGGGCTATCCCTTAAGGTTTCAGTGCCTTGTAATCCACCGGGTAGAATAATAACGTCATAGTGATGATCGACAACACGAACTAAAGGGGCATCTGCGACAAGTTTTATGCCTCGTGAACATGTAATTATCAGTTCATCAACATCATCTTCTGCACTTGCAAGTACGACATGAATCCCAGCCCTTACCAGCAAATCTACGGTAGTAACGACTTCGGTTTCTTCGCTTCCATTAGCTAGGCAGATGAGCGCTGATATGGTCATAATTGCCTTCCTGTTGTTTAATAAATTGAAAAAGGCGGTTATTTTCTGGCAATACAAGCCCTTGTTCTGAAGCTCGACGTAATAAATAACCCGTAATATAGTCAATCTCTGTATGGCGTTGATATTTCACATCTTGATACATAGAAGAATAATTATTTGCAGTTTGTTCTATGGTATCAATAATATAGCCATGAAGATGAGCTTGAGACGTTGGTACGACGCCTTCACGTTCCATCACTTGATAAACTTCGTCGCATACTTTTTGAATATGCTCAGGGTAACGCAATAAATCTCCATTACGGCATTGATAATAAACGGTAAGCGGATTGATAACACAATTAACTGCAAGTTTTAGCCAACTAATTGTATGGATATCATTATGCCAAGCGACATCGGGCAATGCGTGGTGCAAGGTTTCTGCTAAATAGCTATATTGTTGAGCCGCATGATTAAATGGACCTATATGTGTTATTCCTGTTGCTGTATGAATAACATCTTGCCCTTGTTGATAAGCACCATGAGTAATAATGCCTTGTAATATAGGTCTGATAATGGGGTGCTGTGTTGCTGTTAATTCATCGGCTGTACCCATACCATTATGAATGAGTAAAATGGGGCATTGTGCAGAAAGATAAGGTAATAGTGCATTAACAGCATCTGATACTTGCCAAGATTTTAAGCAAACAATTAATAATTCGCTTTGTTTTAACCATTCAAGTTGATTTGCGGGAATACGCTGATAAAAAGGCTCACCATTAATGTTATCAACACTTACATCTAAAAAAGGTTGTGGCACTCTTAGCCAACCTTGTACTTCATGAGACTGAAGTGTTAAAGCTGCAACCCAAAGTTTACCAATTGAACCACACCCTAAAACGGTAATTTTCATTGTGCCTCTTTTTGCAAATCGTAATAGCGCAAGATGGCTACTGACGCTTATTAGACTATTAAGCTAAAATTATAACATTGATTACACTTTCCTGTTTAATGTATGTTTGCGCTTTACTAGCTTTACTATAAGAGGAAATGAAAGGGATAAATTTGTTATTGAATGTGCAATGCTTTTTTGCAACTCTAAAAGAAGCTATTATTCGGGTTGTATTTATTTATTGAGGAAGAAAGAATGCCATCTTTTGATATCGTATCTGAAGTTGACTTACATGAAGTGCGTAATGCGGTAGAAAACGCGCAACGTGAACTGACTACTCGCTGGGATTTTCGTAACGTTGAAGCAAGCTTTGAATTAAACGAAAAAGCAGAGTCAGTGAAAACGACTAGTGTATCTGAATTTCAGGTTCAACAATTATTAGATATTCTACGTGAGAAAATGGCAAAAAGAGGGATTGATGGTGCGGTATTAAATATCCCTGAAGAGATGACTCACAGTGGAAAAATGTACAGCGTAGAAGCCACGTTAAAACAAGGTATTGATACAGCCTTAGCAAAAAAAATTGTTAAGTTGATCAAAGACAGTAAATTAAAAGTTCAGGCTCAAATTCAAGGTGAGCAAGTCCGTGTTACAGGCAAATCGCGTGATGACTTACAAGCCGTAATGAAATTAGTTAGAGAAGGTGAGTTAGGACAGCCATTCCAATTTAATAATTTTCGTGACTAATTGTTTATCTATTGAGTCATATAAAAATGCGCTGTTAAACCAGCGCATTTTTATTTTATCCCGTCAAATTATCGATCTTTAAACTAAAGGGATCAGAGATTCTAATGTTGCTCTCGGCGTCTGTTTAGTATCAACTTTAATATAAGCACTTTGCTCATTTGCCATCATCATAACTTCATTAACACCAGGTTGTTGCTTAAATAATTGTTGTAGTTTCTGTTGTTGGCTTGAAGATAGGTTTTTAGGCAATTCAACGCGTAAGCTACTGACATAAGAGGGTTGGCGTAATGTTAAGCTAATGAAGAACCAAATAAGGCCAATCATGAAACAACCTAAAAATACAATTTGTGCACTATAATGTTGGTAAAGCCATCCGCCTAAAATTCCACCTAATGCCACACCTAAAAATTGGCTGGTGGAATAAATTCCCATAGCTGTACCTTTATAACCTGCTGGTGCTTCTTTACTGATTAATGAAGGAAGAAGAGCTTCCATAATATTAAATCCAATAAAGAAAACTTGAACACCTGCAATAATTAACCATAAGCTAGTGCCTGAAATAATAAGAATGGCTTGAGCCAGAATAAGTAAGGAAATACAGAATAAGAAAACTTGTTTCATCTTTCGTTTCTTTTCCGCATAGATAATAAAAGGAAGTACAGTAATAAAGGCAATCAGCATGGTGACTAGATAAACAATCCAATGATTTTCTTTTGCTAAACCGGCGCTACTCATAACCAGAGGAAGTGCAACAAATGCAGCCATTAATAAAGTATGTAGTGAAAAGATGCCTATATTAAGTTTAAGAAGCTGTGCATCAAATAAAACCTTTTTTACACTACCACGAACAAAACCTGATTCTCGATTAAGAATAGCGTGATCGCTATTCGGTACAGTAAAAAGCGTAATAATAATGCCACCAAAGGCAAGTAGGGCAATTCCCCAAAACAGGCCATGTAAGCCAAAAATATGCGTTAAAATAGGTCCTAAAACTAAGGCTAAAGCGAACGTTATCCCAAAGCTAATACCAATAAAGGCCATGGCTTTTGTTCTATTTTGTTCTCGTGTTAAATCTGACAATAAAGCCATTACTGCAGCTGAGATAGCGCCAGCACCTTGTAATGCTCGACCAATAATAATGCCATAGATATTGTCACTGAGAGCCGCAATCAGACTACCAATAATAAAAATAATTAAGCCAAAAACTATCATCGGTTTTCGACCCAATTTATCAGAGAAAATACCAAAAGGAATTTGGAATATAGCTTGTGTTAATCCATAAATACCGATGGCTAATCCAATGAGAGATTCTGTTGCGTGTTGTAGTTGAAGCCCATAGGTGGTTAAAACTGGGAGCACCATAAACATGCCAAGCATGCGAAGAGAAAAAACAGTGCCTAGTCCCCATGTCGCTTTGCGCTCTAATGGGGTCATTTTATTATCATTCATGGATTACCTCGTATTACTGATACCTCCTATTGTAATGGCAAATCTTGGCGAGGTTAATCAATAAATGGGATATAAAAAAGACAAAACTGTGCTGATATCACGTGAAGTCATAACGGAGATAAAAAAATACCAGTCAGAAGGCTGACTGGTATTTGGGGTACGTTTGTAAATACATTATCTTAGATATGCAAAAACCGCTTCTGTTGAGCTTGTTGGATCAACAGACATCATTACGCTTAATGAAGTGATTGCGACAATAGAAAAAATAAATAATTTTCGTGCCCACACAATATCATTAGTTGCTTTATAACCAGATAAAGCCATGCCTAACCACCAAATACTAACGGCTGAAGCTACAATCAAGTATTTATAGCCTGCGTAACCAACTAATGTCAGCATTAAGGTTGCAATCATAAACGCCAGAATATAGAGAATGATATGGCGTTTAGCGACGGAGATCCCTTTAATTACAGGTAATACCGGGATATTTGCAGCTTGGTAGTCTTTAAAACGGAAAATAGCAATAGCATAAGAGTGAGGCATTTGCCATAAACTAAAGATAAGTAATAGGATTGCCGCGCCTGCATCAAATTCACCGCTAACGGCACAATAACCGATAACAGGGGGAGCAGAGCCAGATAAACTTCCAATCAGTGTGCCATAAACAGACTTACGCTTCATATAGAGGCTATAAACCCCAACATAAATGATAAAACCGAATACAGCGATAAACATTGCAAGCGGGTTGGCTGCTACATAGAGCAGCACAACACCTGCAATACCTAATACTGAGGCATAAATCAGGCTAATTCGAGGGTCAATTAATCCTTTAACTAATGGGCGATTCTTCGTTCTTTCCATGATACGGTCAATATCACGGTCAATATAGTTGTTAAAAACACAACCAGAAGCAACGACCAGAGACACCCCAAGTAGAGTCGCGAAAAATAGGGAGTAATCAATCTCACCTTTAGAAGCGAGCAGAAAACCACCTATTACAGAAATTAAATTTCCGAAAATAATTCCTGGTTTGGTGACTTGTAGGTATTGCTTAATCATAGCGACAACTCTTAATCCATCATCATATTGATGTTCAGGTTGTACATAATCCACAACGAGCCTACGACAACAATGCCGATAATAAGCAGTGTGAACAGGAATGCGACGACGTTCCAGCGCTCTTCTGATGACGTATTCATATGCAAGAAGCAGACTAAGTGAACCACAATCTGCACAACTGCCATACCGACAACAGTCCAGAGAATTGTTGCTGGTGTCGCTGTTCCTTCCATCACCATCCAAAATGGAATAACGGTGAGGATAACAGACAGGATAAAGCCGATTAGATAAGACTTCATGCTGCCGTGGCTTGCGCCTGAAGGAGAAGTATTTGGATGACTCATTACATCACTCCCATCAGATAAACTACGGTGAACACACAGATCCAGACAACGTCAAGGAAGTGCCAGAACAGACTTAAACAGCTTAAACGAGTACGGTTAACTTCAGTTAAACCACGGCGTGATACTTGGATCATCATAATAACAATCCAGATTAAACCCGCCGTTACGTGAAGACCGTGCGTTGAAACTAATGCAAAAAATGCTGATAAGAATGCACTGCGATCTGGGCCATAACCTTCTGCGATTAGTTCATGGAATTCGTAAACTTCCATGATGACGAAACCTAAGCCGAATAAGAAAGTAACAAATAACCACAGATTTACTTGGCTAACGCTACCTTTATTCATGCTCAGCATAGCGAAACCGAAAGTGATACTACTAAATAGCAGTAAGAAGGTTTCAACTAAAACAAACGGTAAGCTAAAAATCTCTTTACCTGAAGGACCATCTGCAATCCCGTTAACAAGCACCGCATAAGTGGCGAATAAGCTGGCAAACAGGATAAGGTCGCTCATTAGATAGATCCAGAAGCCGAAAACTTTCGTCGCTCCTGCATCGTGGTGCCCATGATGTTCATGGGCGTTTGTGTTATTTACAGTTTGAGTAGACATTATTTCACACCTGCTTTTTTCAGTTCTTCATAATGCTTATTCTCGAGAGCTTCAATTTCAGGTACTTGGACATAGTAATCCACATCTGTATCAAAGCTTTTCACGATCCAAGTGACAATCATGCCAGCGAAACCAACGATAGCTAACCACCAGATGTGCCAGATCATGGCAAAACCAAGCACTAAGCTGAACGCTGAAATAATCACACCTGCGCCTGTATTTTTAGGCATATGGATTGGTTCGTATTTGGTTGGACGTTGATAAGCTGTGCCTTTTTCTTTCTGATCCCACCACTCATCACGAGTTTGAACGTGAGGTTCAACAGCAAAGTTATAGAACGGAGCGGGTGAAGAAATAGACCATTCCAGTGTACGTCCGCCCCATGGATCTCCCGTTAAGTCACGGTTTTGATCACGGTCACGGATACTTACGTAGATTTGGACAACTTGACAAGCGATACCGATAGCGATTAGTGCCGCACCACCCGCTGCAACCATCAGCATTGGATGGAATTCTGGGTTGATATTTTGGCTAATACGACGAGTCATACCCATAAAGCCAAGAATGTACAGTGGCATAAAGGCCATAAAGAAGCCGATAAACCAGAACCAGAATGCACGGATACCCCATTTCTCATTCAGTGTGAAACCGAATGCTTTAGGGAACCAGTAAGTCATACCTGCGAAACAGCCAAATACCACACCACCGATAATAACGTTATGGAAGTGAGCAATTAAGAATAAGCTGTTATGTAAAACGAAGTTTGCACCCGGAACGGCTAACAGAACCCCTGTCATCCCCCCAACAGAGAAGGTAATCAGGAAACCGATAGTCCATAGCATTGGGCTTTTATATTCGATACGGCCTTGATACATCGTAAACAGCCAGTTAAAGATTTTAACTCCTGTTGGAATAGCGATGATCATCGTGGCGATACCGAAGAAGGCATTGACGTTGGCGCCAGAGCCCATAGTAAAGAAGTGGTGTAACCAAACAATAAACGACAACACGGTAATAACGACAGTCGCACCAACTAAAGAGGTATAACCGAATAACCGTTTTTTAGAGAATGTTGCTGTTACTTCAGAGAACACACCAAATACGGGTAGAACAAGGATATAAACTTCTGGATGACCCCAAGCCCATACAAGGTTGATGTACATCATCATGTTACCGCCCATATCATTGGTAAAGAAGTGCGTACCAAGATAGCGGTCTAAAGTTAATAGCGTAATAGTAACGGTTAAAATTGGGAATGCAGCAATAATTAGGACGTTAGTACATAAAGCCGCCCAAGAGAATACTGGCATTTTCATCATGCTCATACCCGGCGCACGCATACGCAGAATAGTCGCGAAGAAGTTAACCCCTGTTAGCAGTGTACCAATACCGGATATCTGTAAACTCCATATCCAATAATCTACCCCGACTCCTGGGTTATACTCCAAACCCGAAAGTGGTGGATAAGCTAACCAACCTGTTTGTGCGAATTCACCAATACCTAAAGAGATGTTGATGAGTACAACACCAACTACAAAGAACCAGAAGCTCAGTGAGTTAAGGAAAGGGAAGGCCACATCACGGGCACCAATTTGTAAAGGTACAACGAGGTTCATCAGACCCACAACGAAAGGTGTTGCCATGAAGAAAATCATGATAACGCCGTGTGCGGTAAAAATCTGATCATAGTGATGAGGTGGTAAGAAACCCGCTTCGCCAGCAGAGGCGAGAGCTTGTTGGCTTCTCATCATAATCGCATCGGCAAAGCCACGGAACATCATGACCATTGCAACGAGGATATACATAATACCAATTTTTTTATGGTCAACGCTGGTTAACCATTCGCTCCACAACCATTTCCATTTACGAAAATAAGTTAGTGCGCCAACAATAGCAAGTCCACCAAGAACAATACCGAGTAAAGTCACTACGATAATTGGTTCATGTAGAGGGATTGCATCAAGAGTTAATTTTCCGAACATGCCTTTATTCCTCTGCTCCTGCATGCGCCGCATGGCTCATGTTCATATTCATTGTTGCATCAGCATGTGCTGTCTGATTGCCACCTGTGTGAGCGCCATGACCTGTATGACCAAATTTAGAAATGGTTTCTTGGAATAACATTGGCTTCACGCTTGAATAGTAGGTCACTGGATTTTTCTGGCTTGGTTTAGCAAGTTCATTAAATGCAGCGGTCGTATTTAACGTATCTGGCGATTGTTTGACTTTTTCAACCCACGCATCGAAACCGGCACGATCAGGTGTCGCAATCGCTGTAAATTTCATATCAGAAAAACCGTGTCCACTATAACTTGCTGACATACCTTGATATTCACCAGGCTCATTAGCAATTAAGTGCAACTTAGTTTGCATTCCTGCCATCGCATAGATTTGTCCACCTAAGCGAGGGATAAAGAATGAGTTCATGACAGAGTCAGAAGTGATTTTGAAATTAACAGGAACATTAGTCGGGAAAGCCAGTTCATTAACTGTTGCAATACCTTGTTCTGGATAGATAAATAACCATTTCCAGTCCATTGAAACAACTTCAATGGTGACAGGTTTTTCTGTGGACTCTAAAGGTTTGTAAGGATCAAGCTCATGGGTTGTTTTCCATGTAATGCTTGCCAAAATCACAATGATGATAATTGGCACTGTCCAAACGACGAGTTCAATTTTATTTGAGTGAGCCCAGTTTGGGCGATAGGTGGCTTTAGTATTGGATTCACGGTAGCGAAAAGCGAAAACAATCACCATCAGTATGACCGGTATCACAACAATTAACATTAAACCAAGCGCAATGAGGATTAATGTTTTTTGCTCAGCGCCGATAGCGCCTTTGGGATTCATTAACGCCATATCACAGCCACTTAAGAGAAGCGCTGCTGCTAATAGCGAGAGTGTCCCAATACTTTTTATGTATTTCATAAGTCTCATCCAACGACCCAAATGACAAAGGTTCTATTGTTGTTTCATCAGTATCAGTAAGGACATTTTACGGTAAGGTTGCGACAGTGTAAACAATTGTAATGGTAAGTAAGTGATTGGTTGGTCTTTTGTGTTAATGTGATCACAAGTAATTAAAATATTAAATAAATGTTAATTTAATTATTGTGTATTAACTATAATTTCATAAAGTACCATGTTTTTAAAATAAATACATATTTTTACAAATAAAAATGCAATAAAAAGTGTAAGAAAACGTATTGTGATTAAAAAAGTAACAAAAAAGAGGTCAGAGGAGAGTTGAGAGGTAAAATCCTTTTTATATTAATGTTTAATATCTATATTTGATGTTTGTGTAATTTTTAATATGGGTAATTAGTTATTTGATGAATATTTATATCCAATGAGAAAACTTTTCATTAAGTGGTAAAAAGAGGTTACAGCGAATAAAAATGCTTTCGCTGTAATAAAAATTAACAATTAGCGATCAAAAATTATATTTTAGGCTATATACAATGCCGTCTTGCAAAAAATCTTCGCCTAACTTTTTATAAGCATAACGATATTGAATACCCGTAGTAATAGAGGTTGTTGGATGCCACCAAAAAGCTAAAGCGCCATTAAATCCATTTTTCCCACCATTGCCATAACGCTGATGACGGTTAAATTCCATTTCATGCCAATTGCTAATGCTAAATTTTTGATCGCTAATCGAAAAATCATATCCAGCAACCCAGCCAACGACGTAGCCATTATTTCCTGAATAGTACGTTTGATCGACATAATGAAGTGCAACAAATGGTTTAAACCATAAATTATCTATTTGTGTGTTATAGCCTAAGCCATAAAGTGTATTAACTTCATGGAAGTTGCCATTGTTTTCTTTACCTGGGAGTGACCATGTACCGTAAATATGCCCGTATAAATTAAAATCACTTTCGCCTAAGTAAATGCGACTTGTTGCTTTAACGGTATAACGTTGATTATCACCGGGCTCTGTTTTTCGAGGATTAAATGGATTTTCCAAATCAAAAAAACCGTAAAATTCACCCCATGAAAAATTGGCACCACCTTCAAGTTCTAAATAGGCAAAATCATCTTTATGAGAAGATTGCCCTGTTTTGTGTGTTGTGTGAGTCGTCCAATCAAGATAATTAATGCTGATATCAGCGAAGCCACCTAAATAGCTAGCTTGAGCTGATAAAGAAAGTGTACTTGCGATGGTTAATAAAAATGTTTTTTTTATCATGACTAATCTCAATTGATTTTAATGAAATAATTTTGCGGTGAATTTATATTTTTATATGCTTTGAAACTATAACCTATAAAATTTCAATTTGCAGATTATGATATTGAAAGTAAGATCTATTTCTAGAATATTAAATTGATAATTAAAAATGAGAATTTTAGCATTGTTTAGTTTATTTTTATTATTTGAGCTATTTTGAATGGATTAAGCGCTTAATAACTGCTTTTTGGGCAAAGAAAAAAAGGAAGTGGGAGAAGAAAGAAAAATATGTGGTATCAATCGCGTAAAAATACCTCACGACACAGGGATCAAGGGATAGTATCATTAGCCAATATTCGTTTTTATCTTACTTGGAATTTTTATTGTGACCTCATTTGCTGAACTTAACGCACTTCCTGCTGAACAACTCGCTAACCTTAATGAATTGGGTTATCTCTCTATGACGCCAGTTCAAGAAGCTGCTTTGCCCGCTATTCTTGAAGGAAAAGACGTTCGCGCTCAGGCAAAAACAGGTAGCGGTAAAACTGCGGCTTTTGGTTTGGGGCTTTTGCAACATATTGATGCAAAACAGTTTAATACCCAATCACTTATTTTATGCCCAACGCGAGAACTTGCTGATCAAGTTGCAAATGAATTACGTCGTCTTGCTCGTTATCTTCCAAATATCAAAGTATTAACGCTGTGTGGGGGTGTTCCATTTAGTATTCAGCGTGACTCATTAATACATGCTGCACATATTATTGTTGCAACACCGGGCAGATTGCTTGATCACCTAAAAAAAGAGACTGTCACCTTAGATGATGTGAAAACATTAGTGTTGGATGAAGCAGACAGAATGTTGGATATGGGATTTTTTGATGATATCAACGATATTATTTCTCGTATGCCAACGGCACGCCAAACGTTGCTGTTTTCTGCAACTTGGCCAAATGAGATCGCAACAATTAGTCGTAAGATCCAGCAAAACCCAGTCACTATTGAAATCAATTCTGTTGATGAGCTTCCCGCTGTTGAACAGCAGTTTTATGAAATATCTCGTCATGGAAAAATAGGATTGCTGCAAAAACTTTTAAGCCGTGAGCAACCCGCTTCTTGTGTCGTGTTTTGTAACACAAAGCGCGATTGCCAAGATGTGTATGAAACACTGACAGAAAGCAACCAAAGTGTGCTGGCTTTACATGGTGATATGGAACAAAGAGAGCGTGACCAAACGCTTATTCGCTTTGCTAATGGAAGTTGTCGTGTATTAGTCGCAACAGATGTAGCGGCTCGTGGACTTGATATTAAAGCGTTAGAAATGGTAATTAACTACGAATTATCATGGGATCCAGAGGTGCATGTTCACCGAATTGGCCGTACAGCCAGAGCGGGGGAAAGTGGATTGGCTATTAGCTTTTGCGCACCAGAAGAAATTCAGCGTGCTAACGCTTTAGAAGAGATGCTTCACATGAAGATAAATTGGTTACCAGTACCTACTGGGCTACAAATTACGCCTCTTGAAGCAACAATGGCTACATTATGTATTGATGGTGGTAAAAAAGCCAAGATGCGCCCTGGTGATATTTTAGGGGCATTAACGGGGGATATGGGTTTCAATGGTGCCGATATTGGTAAAATTATGATTAATCCAACACATGCTTATGTCGCTGTGAAACAATCTATTGCAAAACAAGTCTGGAAACAGCTGCAACAAGGTAAAATTAAGGGTAAAACAGTAAAAGTAAGATTATTTAGATAAATTTTTTTACCCATAACATAAGAATACAAAAAGGACAGTTTAAACTGTCCTTTTTTATGGTTCATATCTTGAGAAAATAATAAAACTAATGTGTTGTTTTCTTAAGGGCTAAATAATCTAGGATTGTGCCAAAGACAAGGCTTACCGCACCAACGATAACACCATATAAAAAGAGTGTTGAAGCCCAAGAGCTTAATCTATCAGTATCTATTGATTGAATAAAATCGACAGATTGGAACATTTCTAATGTTGGTAGTGAATTTGTAACAACAAGAATTAAACTACAAATAAAGAAAAGAGTCGTTAGCATCAAACCATAAATAGCAAAACGGTACTGTTTAATAAACAAGGTTCTTCTAAGGAATTCCCCCGTTTTTTGCGTATAAATCAGTGTGTTCTTCGAAACAAACAGCAAAATAAGACCGGGTACAGAAGCAACGATAGAAAAAAGATAAAATGCTTCCCAACCATGACTTTCAACATACCAACCTGCAACTGGGCCAACATAAACACGACCAATTGCAGAGAGAGCAGAGAGCAACGCAAATTGTGTTGCTGAAAAGGAGAGATGACAAAGTGTCATTAAGAGGGCGACGAATGCGGCGGTTCCCATTCCTCCACAGATATTTTCAAATGCAACTACCGCACCCATGCTATAAATACTTTGCTCAGAAATAGCTAAATACCAATAACCGATATTTGAACCACCTTGCAAAATACCAAAAATCATCAGTGCTTTAAATAAACTCCAACGGCGCATTAATAAACCACCTAGCAATGCCCCAATAATAGTGGCTGCAAGCCCAAGTGTTTTATTCACTAATCCTACTTCACCTGCATCGAATCCTGCACCGCGAATAAGAAAAGTGGTACTTAAACTTAGGGCAAAGGCATCCCCCATTTTATACAGCACAATAAGCAGTAAAATTAGCCAAGCATTATTACGAGAGAAGAATTCATATAAAGGTTCAATAACGGCTTCATAGAGTGTACGGGGTGGCTTTACAGTGGTTTCTGGCTCTTGGGCAAGTAACGTGGCAATAATACCAATTCCCATTAAGGCGGCCATTAACCAGTACATGTTTTGCCAACCAATATATTTATCAGCTAACCAAAGCGCCATTCCTCCAGAAACAAGCATGGCTATGCGATAACCTAAGACAGAAACTGCAGCACCTGTACCACGCTCATCTGCTTTTAATATATCTGTTTTATAGGCGTCAAAAACAATATCTTGTGAAGCGGAACAAAAAGCAACAATGACAGCTAAAGAAGCAAGCCACCATAAATGATCATTAGGATTTAAAAATCCCATTCCTGCAATACCAAGTACTAACCCTATTTGAGTGAGTAACATCCATCCTCGGCGTCGGCCAAGAAAAGAGGGGGTATAGCGATCCATAAAGGGTGACCAGAGGAATTTAAAAACATAGGCTTGTCCCACCAGTGAGAAAAAACCAATGGTTTTTAAATCAATATCTTCTACTGTCATCCAGGCTTGTAGTGTGCCTGCTGTTAACGCTAGAGGTAATCCTGAAGTAAAGCCAAGTAATAGAAGAATAAATGATTTATACCAAGTGGTTTGTTTGAAGGCAGGCTGAACCATGCAAAAATTCCTTTCAACGACCTGTTTGAGATAACAGGTCGTTTATTCTAATAAAATTAACGTGCGTTAGATTTGATAAATTGACTGACTGAGGCGTCTTTTGCCATATCGCTAACGAGTTCACTTAAGACATTGTTAATTGCGGCGGCAATTTTCTCATTAGTTGCACCAAATGGGCCTTGGACATTGTAGCTAGTACGGAATGTTTTGGTATTAGAGCTGCCATTTGGTAGGGTGACGATAACTGAAATATCCGCTTTTGCACTGATATTATGGCGAACACTACCTTCGCCAACATCTGCATTGAGTTTATTGATAACAATAATGACATCAGCAGAAGCCGGAGAACCCACCATAAAACCACGAGCTGTCATTTGTTTTTGTAGAACTTCTTGCATTAAAAATGCAATGTCACGAGTTGGAACTAGGACTTCTAATTTACCGTTGCGGTTGATTTCCGCTAAGCTCTTTGATGCGCGTTTGTCTTGGCTTGAAATATTCAGTGAAATAGGGCGCATTGTTGGGTCGGCCGCAGGAACTGACATCACTGGCTCAATAGATAATTTGTTACTAGGGGTTGCACAACCTGAAAGTAGTGTTAATGCAAAAACAGCACAGAGTAAATTTTTAATCATGAGGTAATCTCGGTTAAATAAGTCTGTTGTGTTAATAAGTAGAATAGGCTTTAAACTTTAGCCTATCATACCACTGCTGATGGGCTGCTAATATCCCCTTAACGAACGAAATTATCTGATTTTATCAATTGATTTTATTTCAAATTACTCTCATTTTTACTTGTGTATTTGACAATATTTGGTCAATGGTTTTACTCAAGATGAAAAATAAGCGATTATCATCAGTAAAATTAAAAAGAATAAGCCCATCATTTTGTATTGATAAAGACTCAATCAAGGTAATCTGGTGGACTTATTTTTTATTCGCCATGGTATAAAGGCTAGAGGATTAGGGGCAGAGATGATCCGTGATGATATTGAGAATAAGCTGATTTCACGCTTTTCACCGCATTTTTTACAAGTAATAAACGAAAGCCATCGCCATAATGTACCGGAAGGCTCTGAAAGCCACTTCAAAGTCATTATCGTTAGTGATGGTTTTAATGAGAAACGCAGTGTTTCGCGCCATCGTGACGTGTACCAAACATTAGCTCATGAAATGGAAAATGGCGTTCATGCATTAGCATTACACACATTTACGTTAAGTGAATGGAATGAACAGCAGGATAAAGCATTACGCTCTCCTGGGTGCCGTGGCGGAAGCCAAGAAGATTAGCAACCTTATCGTTAATCGTGAGTAAATAGATCCTAAGATGCGTATTTTTTGTTCTTTATAGCGAAAAAAAAGGGGGAGTTGCTCGATTTTATGAAAAAATTGAGGAATAAAACGGCTCTTTCTCGACTCAACCCCTCTAGATCGTTATAATGTCGCGTCTAATTTTCAGTAAGGTTTCGGGATGCTTCTGATATCAGGGATCCTCGTTTTTTTAAATGTGGCGGCCCCGGTTCTGAAAGGAAAATAAATCTAATCATGTCAATATCATGTTAGTTTCCTTTAAAGTAGACCGAGCACTAAAACTTATTTTGAGGTAACAAGATGCAAGTTTCTGTTGAAACGACTCAAGGCCTAGGGCGTCGTGTCACAATCACCGTACCAGCCGCTGATATCCAAACTGCTGTAGACAGTGAACTGAAAAAAGCTGCTAAAACTGTTCGCATTGATGGTTTCCGTAAAGGTCACGTTCCAATGTCAATGGTTAAACAGCGTTACGGTATGTCAGTACTGAATGATGTTCTGGGTGACATGATGCAGCGTAATTTCATTAACGCTATCATCGAAAACAAAGTAAACCCAGTTGGTGCGCCTGACTACAAACCAGAGCAATACAAAGAAGGTGAAGACTTTGTTTACTCTGTAGAATTCGAAGTTTTCCCAGAAATCGAACTGAAAGATCTGGAAAGCATTGAAGTTGTAAAACCTGTTGTCACTGTTAAAGACGAAGATGTCGATAACATGTTAGAAACACTGCGTAAGCAACAAGCAGAGTGGAAAGACAAAGACGGCGCAGTCGCAGCAGAAGATCGCGTAACTGTTGATTTCAACGGTTCTATTGACGGTGAAGAATTTGAAGGCGGAAAAGCTGAAGATTTCGTACTGGCAATGGGTCAAGGTCGTATGATCCCAGGTTTCGAAGAAGGCGTTATCGGTCATAAAGCTGGAGAAGAATTCACAATTGATGTGACTTTCCCAGAAGATTACCACGCTGAAAACCTGAAAGGTAAAAAAGCACAATTCGCTATCAACCTGAAAAAAGTTGAAGAGCGTGAACTGCCTGAATTAACTGAAGAGTTCATCAAACGTTTTGGTATTGCTGATGGTTCTGTTGATGGTTTACGTGCTGAAGTACGTAAAAACATGGAACGTGAACTGAAAAATGCAATCCGTACTCGTGTTAAATCACAAGTTATTGATGGCTTAGTTAAAGCAAACGAAGTTGACGTACCAGCAGCTGCTGTTGACAGCGAAATTGAAGTTCTGCAACGTCAAGCAGCTCAACGTTTTGGTGGCGATGAGAAACAAGCTCTGCAATTACCACGTGAACTGTTCGAAGAACAAGCTAAACGTCGTGTAATCGTTGGATTACTGTTAGGTGAAGTGATCAATAGTAATGAACTGAAAGCAGAAGACGATCGTGTGAATGCACTGATCGATGAAATGGCTTCAGCTTACGAAGATCCATCAGAAGTTGTTGAGTTCTACAATAAGAACGAACAACTGATGAACAACATCCGTAATCTTGCGTTAGAAGAGCAAGCGGTAGAAAAAATCTTAGCAAATGCTAAAGTAACTGAAAAAGAAACTAACTTCACTGAACTAATGAACGAAGTTCAAATGGGTTAATTCTTAACCGCGAATATTGGTTTTAAGCAAAAACCCGTGGTTTTTACCACGGGTTTTTTTCAGTTTATATAAATTTATCAAATTTGCCTTGAAATTTGAGCGATTATCTCCAGATAATTCTATATTCTCTTTATCACTCCTCGCGAGGCGCCTTGAATGTCTTGTGAGAGATTAGATCATTAGAAATGGTCATGATCAATTATCTCAAGTAAAATTGTTGTCATTGGCACCAATAAGAATGCAATAGGAGACAGACATGTCATTTAACGACACACAGGAACAATTCGCACCTAATATGGCTCTGGTGCCGATGGTTATAGAGCAAACTTCGCGAGGAGAGCGTTCTTACGACATTTACTCACGTTTATTAAAAGAACGAATTATTTTCCTGACTGGCCAAGTTGAAGATCACATGGCTAATCTTATCGTTGCTCAAATGCTATTTTTAGAAGCTGAAAATCCAGAGAAAGACATCAACCTGTATATTAACTCACCGGGTGGTGTAATTACTGCGGGTATGTCTATTTATGACACCATGCAGTATATCAAAGCAGATGTTAGTACAATTTGTATGGGACAGGCATGTTCAATGGGTGCCTTCTTATTATCTGCTGGTGCGAAAGGTAAACGTATTTGCTTACCTAACTCTCGTGTGATGATCCACCAACCATTAGGTGGTTACCAAGGTCAAGCAACAGATATTCAAATTCATGCTCAAGAAATTTTGAAAGTAAAATCTCGTATGAATGAGCTAATGGCTCAACATACAGGTAAATCTATTGAAGAAATAGAAAGAGACACTGAGCGTGATCGTTTCTTATCCGCTAACGAAGCGTTAGAATATGGATTAGTGGATAAAGTCTATACTCAACGTAGCTAATTATTACACGTTGTAATAGCAACTGAATTAATACGTTTCTTTTGTTAGTCAATAACGCACGCAAAGGAAACGGCTATCAATATTTATGTAAAAAAGACTTTCTTCTTATAAATGATAAGAAGAATAACTAAGTGAGGTTGACTGATGACAGATAAGCGCAAAGATAGCTCAGGGAAGCTTCTGTATTGCTCTTTCTGCGGTAAAAGCCAGCATGAAGTAAAAAAATTGATCGCTGGTCCGTCGGTTTATATCTGTGATGAATGTGTCGATCTTTGTGTTGATATCATTCGTGAGGAAATAAAAGAACTGGCACCTCATCATGAACGCAGTGAATTGCCAACGCCGCATGAAATCCGTAAGCACCTTGATGACTATGTTATCGGTCAGGAATTGGCTAAAAAAGTTTTGGCTGTTGCCGTTTATAACCACTATAAACGTCTGCGTAATGGCGATAAAGCCGATGGTGTTGAGTTAGGGAAAAGTAATATTTTGCTGATTGGTCCTACTGGTAGCGGTAAAACGTTACTAGCAGAAACATTAGCACGCTACCTTGATGTTCCTTTTACTATGGCAGATGCTACAACCCTGACAGAAGCGGGGTATGTGGGTGAAGATGTTGAAAACATCATTCAAAAACTGCTACAAAAATGCGATTACGATGTGCAAAAAGCACAACGTGGTATTGTGTATATTGATGAAATTGACAAAATCACGCGTAAATCTGAAAACCCATCAATCACCCGTGATGTGTCTGGTGAAGGTGTACAGCAAGCATTATTGAAATTAGTTGAAGGCACTGTAGCCTCTGTTCCTCCTCAAGGCGGACGTAAGCATCCACAACAAGAGTTTTTACAAGTTGATACTTCTAAGATCCTCTTTATTTGTGGTGGTGCATTTGCAGGACTCGATAAAGTCGTTGCACAGCGTTTAAATACACACTCAGGTATCGGTTTTGGTGCAGAAGTTAAAAGCCAAAAAGAGAAAGCTAGCGAAGGTGAATTATTAGCCCAAGTTGAGCCAGAAGATCTGATTAAATTTGGTCTTATCCCTGAATTTATTGGTCGTTTACCTGTTGTTGCAACGCTAGGCGAATTAAACGAAGAAGCGTTAATCCAAATCTTACAAGAACCTAAGAATGCATTGACTAAGCAATATCAGGCATTATTTAAATTAGAAGGTGTGGATTTAGAATTCCGTAAGGAAGCGCTGACGGCAATCGCGAAAAAAGCCATGGTACGTAAAACGGGTGCTCGTGGTTTACGTTCGATTGTTGAAGCTGCATTACTTGATACGATGTATGACCTTCCTTCATTTGAAAATGCAGAAAAAGTGGTCATTGATGAAGGCGTTATTAATGGAAAATCTGAGCCACTGGTTATTTATAGCCAGCCAGAAAATCAGGCTTCAGGTGAATAATGCATCGTAATTTGGCAGTGTCTTTTGTCTGACATTATCTCGTTTTCTCTCAAAAATAAGAGGGAAATTTAAGATAAGGCGTGCCAACGCAATAAAAATGAGGGAATTTTCCCTCATTTTGTTTTTTTAATGCGTAATGCTATTGAATGTCAGAAAAGTGCCCTTATATATTTTGACAATCCGTGGAATTAATTTTATTTGGTGACATGCGAATAAAATTACCTGTAAAAGCGTTAAGCTAAAAACGAAGAGAGAGCTCTATGAATCCTGAGCGTCCAGAACGTATTGAAATACCTGTATTGCCATTACGTGATGTCGTTGTATATCCGCATATGGTGATCCCGTTGTTCGTTGGTCGTGAAAAATCTATTCATTGCTTAGAAGCCGCGATGAACGACAACAAACAAATTATGCTGGTTGCGCAGAAAGATGCATCTACTGACGAACCAGGTGTTAATGATCTTTTTTCTGTTGGTACAGTTGCGTCTGTTTTACAGATGCTAAAACTACCTGATGGAACAGTAAAAGTACTTGTTGAAGGTATTCGTCGTGCCAAAATTACGACGTTATCTGATAATGGTGAATACTTTCAGGCGAAAGCTGAATACCTTGAAACGCCAGCCGTTGATGAGCGTGAACAAGAAGTCTTAAATCGTACAACGATTAATCAGTTTGAAGGTTATATCAAGCTGAATAAAAAAATTCCGCCAGAGGTATTAACCTCGTTACATGCTATCGAAGAATCAGCGAAATTAGCAGACACCATTGCTTCACATATGCCGCTGAAATTAAAAGATAAGCAAGCTGTGCTTGAAATGTCTGATGTGACAGAACGCCTTGAATATTTAATGGCGATGATGGAATCAGAAATCGATCTGCTACAAGTTGAAAAACGGATTCGTAACCGTGTTAAAAAGCAGATGGAAAAGAGTCAGCGAGAGTATTATCTCAATGAACAAATGAAAGCTATTCAAAAAGAATTAGGTGAGATGGATGATGCACCTGATGAAATGGAATCGCTGAAACGTAAAATCGATGCGGCTAAAATGCCAAAAGAGGCAAAAGAGAAGACAGAAGCGGAACTTCAGAAATTAAAAATGATGTCGCCAATGTCAGCAGAAGCCACGGTTGTACGTAGTTATATTGATTGGATGGTTCAAGTTCCTTGGAATAGCCGTAGCAAAGTTAAAAAAGACTTAGTGAAAGCACAAGAAGTTCTTGATACTGACCATTACGGTTTAGAACGTGTTAAAGAGCGTATCCTTGAATACCTCGCGGTTCAGTCTCGTGTTAGCAAAATTAAAGGGCCAATCCTGTGCTTGGTAGGGCCTCCGGGAGTAGGTAAAACCTCACTGGGTCAATCTATTGCTAAAGCAACAGGCCGTAAGTATGTTCGTATGGCGTTAGGTGGTGTACGTGATGAAGCTGAAATCCGTGGTCACCGTCGTACTTACATCGGTTCTATGCCAGGTAAATTGATTCAGAAAATGGCGAAAGTTGGCGTCAAAAACCCACTTTTCCTGTTAGATGAAATTGATAAGATGTCATCGGATATGCGAGGCGATCCAGCTTCTGCTCTGTTAGAAGTGTTAGATCCAGAACAAAACATCGCATTTAATGATCATTATCTGGAAGTTGATTACGATCTGTCTGATGTTATGTTTGTGGCGACATCTAACTCCATGAATATACCTGCACCGTTGTTAGATCGTATGGAAGTTATTCGTTTATCAGGTTATACCGAAGACGAAAAACTCAATATTGCTAAGCAACATTTGTTACCAAAACAGATTGAGCGTAATGCGTTAAAACCAAGCGAGCTGACAATCCATGACAGCGCGATTATGGGCATTATTCGTTATTACACGCGTGAAGCAGGTGTACGTAGTTTAGAACGTGAAATTTCTAAATTATGCCGTAAAGCCGTGAAACAGCTGCTAATGGATAGCACAATCAAGCATATTGAGATTAACGAAGATAATCTCAAAGACTACTTAGGTGTTCGTAAAGTTGACTACGGTCGTGCTGATACAGAAAACCGAGTAGGTATGGTAACAGGACTTGCATGGACAGAAGTGGGTGGTGATCTACTGACTATTGAAACAGCAAGTGTACCAGGTAAGGGTAAGCTAACATTTACCGGCTCTTTAGGTGAAGTGATGCAAGAGTCTATCCAAGCGGCAATGACGGTAGTTCGTGCTCGTGCTGATAAACTGGGCATTAATGGCGATTTCTATGAAAAACGTGATATGCACGTACACGTTCCTGAAGGCGCAACACCAAAAGATGGTCCAAGTGCAGGTATCGCAATGTGTACTGCATTGGTATCAAGCCTAACAGGTAACCCTGTACGTTCTGATGTTGCAATGACGGGTGAAATTACGTTACGCGGGCAAGTGTTGCCAATTGGCGGACTGAAAGAAAAGTTACTTGCTGCACATCGTGGTGGAATTAAGACAGTTCTTATCCCTGATGAAAATAAACGTGATTTAGAAGAAATTCCTGAAAATATTGTTGCTGATCT
The DNA here is from genome assembly GCF_003144395.1 of Proteus faecis. Taxonomy (GTDB): domain Bacteria; phylum Pseudomonadota; class Gammaproteobacteria; order Enterobacterales; family Enterobacteriaceae; genus Proteus; species Proteus faecis. Next base: position 170,149 of record NZ_PENZ01000032.1, read on the forward strand.
GGATATTCACCCAGTGAAAACAATAGAGGAAGTTTTATCGCTAGCCCTGCAAAACTCGCCGTTTGGCATGGAAGTTATTACTGATAAATCACACTAAAGAGTGATGTTAGTCATAAATTATAGCTAAAAAAAAGGCTGGATAAGTAATAAAAGCTTGCCAGCCTTTTTTTGTGTCGCTAATTTAATGGCGATTTTAATTAAAAATGCTGTTTTATCGGTCTTGCTATATCTAAAAAGGCTTGATATAACGACGTTTGCAAAATTTGCCATTAATGGTGAAAAATAACGCATAAAATTATGGGGATGAAAGCGTGAATAAAACTCAACTGATCGACAAAATTGCTGCAAATGCAGATATCTCAAAAGCGGCAGCAGGTCGTGTTGTAGATGCTCTGGTTGCTTCTATTACTGAATCTTTACAAAAAGGTGATGATGTAGCATTAGTAGGTTTCGGTACTTTCACTGTACGTGATCGTGCTGCTCGTACAGGCCGTAACCCACAAACAGGTAAAGAGATCCAAATTGAAGCTGCAAAAGTTCCTGCATTTCGTGCAGGTAAAGGCTTAAAAGACGCAGTTAATCAATAATAGTTGAACTTATTTTCTGCCAATTTGTTATTAGCTTAACGTTATGGGTAAACAGAAAACAACTCAATTAAAAAATGAAGCGCATCTTTTTGAGATGCGCTTTTCTTTTTTAGATTATAAATCACGATTAAACCTTGTATTCTCTGGCGATAAAACGTGAAACTGAAGTGGTCATTTGATAGAATGACCCGTTGTTCTATAACTGAAATAGACAACAATGAATGATTCAGTGATGAGTTAACTGCCATTAATCAATGAATCAAATAATGCTGTTTAGTTTTCTCTTAGTTATAGAAAGTGCGTGTTAGGACTGTGCATTAATACGGGACTGGCTGTTTTTAATGATTGTCGCGTGTCGCGACATTTTGATATTAAGCCAGCATGAGCATATTATCTTTTCGCTGTGCTCAAAATAGTCGTGTAACACCCATAAAAATAATTTTTATTTCACCAAACGGAGCCTCGTCTCGTTATGATGGACAACATTCGTTCCACTGCTAATAATCCATTTATAAAAATATTATTAGCTGTGATTATCCTCTCCTTCGTCCTAACTGGTGTGGGCGGATATCTCTTTAGTTCAGGCGTTAATGATGCAGCTGAAGTTAACGGATATAAAATTAGCCGTGCTCAATTAGAGCAAGCTTACCAGCAACGTCGTGCTCAATTACAACAAGATATGGGTGAAAATTTTGCTGCTCTTGCTTCCTCAGAAGAAGGCCAGAAACTCATTCGCCAACAAGCGCTTGATTTATTAATCAACCAAGCATTACTTGATCAATTTGCACAAAAGCTGGGTATCTCAGCCGGTGATCAGCAAATTAGAGATGCTATTTTTGCACTTCCTTACTTTCAAACTGACGGCAAATTTGACAATAAGAAATATGTCGATTTATTGAAAGGCAATAATATCGATGCGGATGCCTTCGCAGAAGGTATTCGTCAAAATCTAATTAACCAGCAATTAAGATTTTCTATTCAAGGCACCGATTTTGCCTTAGATAGTGAAGTTAAAGAGTTTGCTGGATTAATGCTACAAAGCCGTAATGTACGTTTAGCATCATTAGACATTCAGCCATTCCTCGAAAAAGAAACGGCATCTGATGAAGAAGTGAAAGCGTTCTATGAGCAAAATAACCAAATGTTCATCGCGCCAGAGCAATTTAAAGTTAGCTATATCCAATTAAATGCTCAAAAAGATTTTAATAATATCAATATTACTGATGAAGAAGCGAAGGCTTACTACGATGGTCATATTGATGAGTTCACGGCTGCAGGACAGAAACAGTACAGCATCTTAGTATTAGCTGATGAAGCTTCGGCTAAAGCAGCAGAAGACGAGCTGAAAAAAGGCGCTGATTTTGTTTCATTAGTGAAAGAAAAATCTATTGATAGTTTCTCTAAAAAACAAAATGGTTCTTTAGGTTGGATAACTATCGGACAAGAGTTACCCGAGCTGGCTAATGCAAGTTTGACAGAAAAAGGTCAAATTTCTGAACCTGTTAAAATCAGCAATGGCTACGCAATTTTCCGCCTTGATGATGTCAAACCCTCTGTTGTAAAACCATTTGATGATGTGAAAACAGATTTATTGGCAAAAATGCGTGAAAACAAAGCAATTGATGATTTCTTCGCATTACAACAAAAAGTGAGCCAAGCTGCATCTAATGATAACGACACATTAGCTCCTGCTGCTAAAGCAGGTAACGTGACAGTAGTTAATACTGATTGGTTTGATGAAAATACGGTTCCAGCACCATTAAATAATGAAAAACTCACCCAGTTAATTTTTGGGGGGTCATTAGTGGATGAAAATGGCCCAACAGGCATGAATTCAGACATGGTGACATTAGGTAATGACAGTGCATTTATCGTGCGTGTAGAAGGTTATAAGCCTTCAGCAAGCCAACCATTAGACAAAGTGCGTGATCAGGTTGTTATGCTGGTTAAACAGCAAAAAGCATCACAAGCAATGAATGCAGAAGCCCAAAAACTTTTAGCAGCATTGAAAGAAGGTAAAGGCGAAGAAGCACTGAAAGCTGCTAATGTTTCGTTTGGTAGTGAAGAAAGCATTGTTCACTCATCTGCAACAGATGCAGTACAAACGGCTATTTTCTCTATGCCAAAACCTGCTGAAGGTAAAAAAGAGTATGGTATGACTAATGTACCTGGTACTAAAGTCGTCCTTATTCAATTAGATAGCGTAACAGATGGTAAACCAACATCTGAACAACTTGAGTTTATGACTAACCTTTATCGTGCTCAGATGGGCGAAGAAGCGTTACAACTCATGTTACGTGACCTAAAAGATAACGCTAAAATTGAAATTTTTGATAAAGATTATCAATAATCGAATTTTAATTATTACAGTGAAAACCCAGCATAAAGCTGGGTTTTTTTATGCCGATTCACTTTGCTAAATTAAATAACCTCGTCTCTCGAAAAATTCATACTTGAGAGCAAGTTCTAAAATCTTTTGTAATGCTGCTTTTATTCATTTTTATTTTTCCTACTCTCTCGTAGTTTTGTTTTTAGATAATTGCCTATTTATCAATATGTTGTCATTCTTTTCTTGCATTCAGAATCCTCTGTTTGCGATTAAATTTAAAATTATTGAATAAAAGGAAATTATGATTATGAAAATGGATAAAAAAATGTTGTCAGGTTTTATGGCCTCTATCTGCCTAGCTTTGGGATTAGGTCTTTCTCCTCTCTCTTATGCAGAAGAAACCCCCACTTCAACACCAACGGTTTCTATTGAAACTCACTCATCTGTTGCTCGTGATACTAAAGAAAACAAAGCCAGTACAGAAGGTAAAGTTAATTTAAACACGGCAACAGTAGATGAATTAATGGGGTTAAAAGGGATCGGAAAAGCGAAAGCGCAAGCGATTATTGATTACCGCGAACAGTTAGGGCGCTTTACCACTATCGATGAACTTGAAAAAGTTTTTGGAATTGGTATGAAGTTAGTTGATCAAAATCGTGATTTTATTGTTATTAATTAAGGTATTTGTTCTTATACGGTATTGAGTATAAGTAATAGAAGAAACGTGAATATTGATTAAAAACTCCGTGTTTCTCTTTGATCTCTGTTTTGATAAGAGAAACACGTTTTCTTAGTGTTTTTCTGTCGAAAGAAAATGAGTAAACCTATATCAGGCAATTACTAAATTTATTTTCTTGGCTATATTTAAGGTATCGCAAAAAAATCTATAAAAGCTTTATTAGAATAATCAAGAGGTAATAAATTGATATGAGCACATTAATTAAAGTTTATGGCTTTCATTTAGATGTTTTTGAACATGTGAATAATGCACGTTATCTTGAGTTTTTAGAGCAAGCCCGATGGGATTGGATCGAACAACATTTAGATTTTGATTGGTTTAAGCGCAATGGTTTGGCATTAGTGGTTGCTAATATCAATATTAATTACCGCTTACCTGCAAATTTAGGTGATGAGTTACTCATTGATTGTAATATTGCTGAAGTGGGGGTTAAAAGTGGTGTGCTTTCTCAAAAGATTGTGAGAAAAAAAGATGGCGCACTTATTTCTGATGCATTAATTACTTTTGTTCTTGTTGATATCAATACAAAAAAAGCGCTGACATTAACAGAACAGTTAAGAGAGAAGCTTGAATATGTACGTCAATCATCCTAATACATAGAGAGTATTAAAAATTTATCACTAAATATGCCTAGGCTAATCTAAGATGATTTAATGCAGTGATAATGTTTGATGAATTATCACTGCATAAGTGAGTAGAATAGCGGGTAGCAGTGATAATAAGTAAGATAATTAAGTAAGGTCATTACGATAATTATTTAAGACCCACTTTCTGTTTCATTGTTTGCATAATAAGTGTTTTATCAGCTAAGTAAGTGTTTAGTCCGCGTTGTCTTAAATGACAAGCCGCACATTCACCACAGCCATCACCTTGAATACCGTTATAACAAGTTAATGTTTCATTACGAACGAAATCTAACTTTTTATAGTAATCAGCAAGCGCCCACGTTTCAGCTTTATCTAGCCACATTAATGGTGTGATAAATTTAATATCACGAGCAATACCTAAGTTGACAGCATGATTCAGTGCTTTTACAAATTCATCACGACAATCAGGGTAGCCCGAGAAATCTGTTTCACAAACACCTGTTATGACACTCTCAGCTCCAATTTGATAAGCATAAATTGCTGCTAAAGTAAGGAAAAGAATATTTCTACCCGGTACAAAGGTACTAGGAATATCACTTTCTTCACTTTCTTTGAAATCAGGAACAGGAATATTGTCGCGAGTTAGGCTACTAATAGCGAGTTCATTGAGTAAACTTACATCTAAAACTTTATGCGCAGCTGCCCCCAGTAATTGACTTACTTTTTGTGCTACCTCAATTTCTTCTTTATGGCGTTGCCCATAATTAAACGTAATGCAATGTACTTCATCGTACTTTTCCAAGGCTTGAATAAGGCAGGTTGTCGAATCTTGTCCACCACTAAAGACAACGACCGTTTTTTTCATCAGAATACTCCTGAATATTGAATTTTTATAAGGATTAGTACGCATAAAAGTACAGATATTATGGCAATTTGTTACCGATTTATCATTAGATGATTACTCTTATAATAAGGGGCAGGTTATCATTATTTTTTGTAGGGGCATATTTTGAAGGAGTATCTATGTTAGATAAGATTGACCGTAAACTATTAGCGCTGTTACAGGAAGACTCAAGCCTCTCACTGAATACTTTGGCTGAGGCTGTTAACCTAACCTCAACGCCTTGCTGGAAACGATTGAAAAGACTAGAGGATGAAGGGTATATTCGTAAACGCGTTGCACTGCTTGATAGTGAAAAAATCGGGCTAGGTCTAACAGTTATTGTTATGATTAGAACACAGCAACATAATAGCGAATGGTACGAACAGTTTGTTTCATTTGTTAAGCAAATGCCAGAAGTACTGACATTCTATCGAATGGCGGGTGAGTGTGATTATCTAATGCATGTTGAAGTAGTTGACATGAAAAGTTACGACCTATTTTATAAGCGTATGGTAAATGGCGTACCGGGTCTTATTGATGTGACTTCTAACTTCGCAATGGAAAAAATTAAATACACAACGGCAATGCCGATACCTGAATAAGGTTCATCTTTACCAACTGGCACTTTTATTTTTTGTATAACCTTAGGATTTAAGGCGTGGCTCTATTTTCACAGCTCAGTTGGTATTTTCTCAGTGAATGGCGTCGCTATTTAGGTGCCATTTTCTTATTGATGGTTATCGCAGTATTACAGGTGATCCCGCCAAAGATTGTTGGGATTATTGTTGATGGTGTTGATAACCATAGTCTGACGTTTAGCCAAGTGATGAATTGGATTGGTGTGATGGTATTAATTGCCCTCGCAGTTTATCTTTTGCGTTATTTTTGGCGTCTTTGGTTATTTGGTGCATCTTATCAATTAGCAATAAAACTGCGGATGCAAATTTATCAACAACTTAATCAACAATCTTCCTCATTTTATCATCGCTATCGTACAGGCGATTTAATTGCACGTACCACCAATGATGTAGATAAAGTCGTTTTTGCAGCGGGCGAAGGTGTACTGACCTTAGTGGATTCTATGGTTATGGGGCTTGCTGTGCTCGTCATGATGAGTATTCAGTTAAGTTGGGAACTAACACTGATTTCATTATTACCGATGCCACTCATGGCGATTTTGATTAAGCGATATGGCGATAAATTACATAGTCGTTTTAAAACCGCACAAGCACTTTTCTCTTCGCTTAATAATCAAGCTCAAGAAAGCTTGAGTAGTATTCGTATGATCAAATCATTCGGGCTAGAGCAACAGCATGCATCTCGTTTTGAGGATGTGGCAAAAGAAACAGGACGCCAAAATATGCGTGTTGCAAGAGTTGATGCGCTCTTTGATCCTACTATTTTTATGGCTATTGGGTTTGCTAATTTACTCGCAGTTGCTGGCGGTAGCTATTTTGTTATTAACGGCAAAATGACATTGGGTGAATTAACCAGCTTTGTGATGTATTTGGGGCAAATGATCTGGCCAATGCTGGCTTTAGCATGGATGTTCAATATTGTTGAGCGAGGCAGTGCTGCTTATAGTCGAATTAATAGTTTATTGAATGAAAAAATCGATATGGTTGATGGCGAATTGTCACCAAAGCAAGGTCGAGGTGTGTTATCCGTTGATATCAAACGATTCCAATATCCTGAACAGTCAACAGAAACACTGAAAAATATTCATTTCACATTATCACCGGGTGAAATGTTGGGGATTTGTGGAATAACGGGAAGTGGAAAAAGTACATTACTTACCGTCATTCAACGACTTTACGATGTGACTGAAGGGGAAATTTGTTTTCAATCTATACCCATTTATCAATTGAAACTTGATGAATGGCGGGCACGATTGGCCGTTGTTAATCAAACACCCTTCCTATTTTCAGATACCATTGCGGGAAATATTGCTTTAGGCCGTCCTGATGCGACAAAAGAAGAGATAGAGTGTGTTGCGAAATTGGCAAATATTCACGAAGATATTTTACGTTTACCTGAAGGGTATCAAACACAGGTAGGTGAAAAAGGTGTGATGTTATCCGGTGGACAAAAACAGCGTATTTCTATTGCTCGAGCACTATTATTGGATGCTGAAATTTTATTATTAGATGATGCACTATCTGCTGTTGATGGACAAACCGAATATCAAATCTTGCAAAACTTGTCGCAATGGCGAAAAGATAGAACATTAATTATCAGTGCTCATCGTTTATCTTCATTGGTTGGAGCGACAAATATTTTAGTTTTAAAACAAGGTGAGGTTATAGAGCAAGGTACACATCAGCAGTTAATTTCAATACCGGGTTGGTATCAAGATATGTACCATTATCAGCAATTAGAGGCCGCGCTGGATGACGATGAATAAAAATAAATCCGTTAAAGCGCTATTGCCTGCATTAAAGCGTCTTTTGACTTATGGTAAAACCTATCGCAAACCTATGACATGGGGTGTCATTATGTTGTGGGTAGCTGCCGTTGCAGAAGTGGGAGGCCCATTAATTGTAGGCTATTTTATTGATGCAAAAGTGGCCACGAATAATGTGGAATTAATGTCATCATTAGGTCTAGCGTTAGCTTTTATTCTTTTGCAAGTGATTGCTGCCACACTTCACTATTATCAAGCCATTGTGTTCAATCATGCTGCCGTTGGGGTTGTACAACAATTACGTACAGATGTAATGAGTGCGGCACTAAAACAGCCATTAAGTGCTTTTGATAATCAGCCTGTGGGGCAGTTAATCTCTCGTGTAACAAATGATACCGAAACGATTAAAGATTTGTTCGTGAATGTGTTGCCGACATTATTCCGAGCGATTGCTTTAGTGGTTGTAATGTTAGTAGCTATGTTTTTATTAGACTGGCAAATGGCATTAATTGCGATGACAATCTTCCCTGCGGTTATCGGTGTAATGATGCTTTATCAGCGACTGAGCACGCCTATTGTACGTAATGTGCGTCATTTTCTTGCCAATATTAATGATGGTTTCCACGAAGTGATTAATGGTATGTCAGTTATTCAGCAATTTAGGCAACAAGCTCGTTTTGGTGAAAGAATGTCAGATGACAGCTGGCAACATTATCAAGCACGTATGAAAGCGTTAAAACTTGATGGTCTGTTATTACGTCCTTTATTAAGTATGCTCTCTGCGTTGGTTCTGTGCGGTTTATTAATATTGTTTGGGTATCAGGGGAGTGCAGTTATTGGTGTTGGGGTTATCTATGCATTTATCAGTTATTTAGGTCGATTAAATGAACCCTTGATCACATTGACATCACAGCAATCGATTCTACAACAGGCGGTTGTCTCTGGTGAGCGCGTTTTTGAACTGATGGATGCACCTTTACAGCACTACGGCTCATCAACACATTCTATCACTCAAGGTAATATCGATGTTAGCTCTCTTTGGTTTGCGTATCGTGATGAGCAATGGATATTAAAAGATATCAATTTAACTATTCCTGCTCGCCATTTTGTCGCATTCGTTGGGCACACAGGAAGTGGCAAGAGTACTTTAGCCAGTTTATTAATGGGTAATTATCCTTGGCAAAAAGGCAGTATTTCTTTAGATAGGCAACCATTAGAAGCGTATTCTCATGCTGCATTGCGCAGTGGTATTGCGATGGTGCAGCAAGATCCCGTTTTATTATCGGGTTCACTGTATGACAACATTACGTTAGGGCGTGAATGTGAGGAGTCACATTTATGGCATGTATTAGAAACAGTTCAACTTGATCAATGGGCTAAAGCTTTACCTGAAGGGTTGCAAACAGAACTTGGTGAACAAGGTAGTCGCTTATCCTCTGGTCAAAAACAGTTGCTTGCATTGGCGCGTGTATTATTAATACCTCCTCGTATTCTTATTTTGGACGAGGCAACAGCAAATATTGACTCAGGGACAGAACAAGCTATACAGAAGGCGTTAAAAGTAGTTAGGGAAAAAACAACACTGATTGTTATTGCTCACCGACTTTCCACTATTATTGAAGCCAATGAAATTGTGGTGCTTCATCGTGGTGCAATTGTTGAGCAGGGGGATCATGCTAAGTTACTCTCGCAAAAAGGGCGATACTATAATATGTATCAATTACAGCAGGTCAGAGAATCTTTACAAGAACAAACTCCTCTTGAAGTAGAATAATAACCTTAAATAAAAAAATATAATTTTAGAGGGCACATCATCTTAATGTATGTGCCCTTTTTGATTTCCCAATTATCTCGCTTTTATCAAAATAGCTATCGTATTTTTGCACCAACTCGGTGATTCTTTTCATTTAAATTATTTTAAAAGTTTATTTTTTCTTAAATATCAATTAATTAAATAATGGCATGCCTTTTGCTTTTCTATGTAGGGTTTGTTCTTTCAAATATCGACGAGGTTTATATGAAATATATCATCGCCATTATTAAGCCATTTAAATTAGAAGAAGTACGAGAGTTGCTCTCTGAGTTAGGTATAAAGGGAATGACAATCAGTGAAGTAAAGGGATATGGGCGACAAAAAGGACATGCGGAGTTGTATCGAGGGGCTGAATACGAAGTTAATTTTCTCCCCAAAGTAAAAATAGAACTTGCTATTTGTGATGAGCAACTAGAGCCAGTTATGCAAGTGATTATGCAAGCGACTGATACAGGGAAAGTCGGTGATGGAAAAATTTTTGTTTTTGAATTATTACAGGCAGTCCGTATTCGTACCGGCGAGTCTGGTGATGAAGCACTTTAAAGGAGATATTCGATGAGACGCTTACTTTCTTTACTATTAATGTTAGTGCTTACACACTTTTCTTCATCTGCATTTGCGACTGAAACAGGGGTTGTTGATAAAGCGGATAATAGTTTTATGTTGATATGTACAGCTTTAGTCTTTTTTATGACGATGCCTGGTATTGCTCTATTTTATGGTGGGTTATTGAGAGGGAAAAATGTACTTTCTTTGATTACACAAGTGATGATGATCTTCAGTGTTGTCGTTATTCTTTGGGTTACCTTTGGCTATAGTTTGGCATTTACCGCGGGTAATAAAATTTGGGGTGGGTGGTCACTTACTTTTTTGAATAACGTATCACTAGATTCACTTTCTGGTTCAATTAATCAGTATGTGCATATTGCTTTTCAAGGATCTTTTGCTGTTATCACTGTTGCATTAATTATTGGGGCATTAGGAGAGCGTGTTCGCTTTTCTGCACTGCTCATTTTTACGATTATTTGGTTCACATTTTCTTATATCCCTATTGCACATATGGTATGGGGAGAAGGTGGTTGGTTAATCGATGATGGGGCATTAGATTTTGCAGGGGGAACCGTTGTTCATATTAATGCGGCTATTGCGGCTCTTGTTGGTGCTTACTTACTTGGTAAACGACGTGATAGCCAGCACACAGCGCTTAAACCTCATAATTTACCAATGGTCTTTACCGGTACCGCGGTGCTCTATATTGGTTGGTTTGGTTTTAATGCAGGCTCTGCGGGTAGTGCAAATGCAATTGCGGCTTTAGCATTTCTAAATACAGTAATTGCAACGGCAGGCGCTGTACTTTCTTGGACGGCATCAGAATGGATCACTAGAGGCAAACCTTCTATGTTAGGTAGTTGTTCTGGTTGTATTGCAGGATTAGTTGCGATTACACCTGCGGCTGGCACGGTTGGAGTGATGGGTGCTTTATTTATCGGTGTAATAGGAGGGATCATTGGGCTTTGGGGCGTCGTTGTTCTAAAGCGCTGGTTAAAGGCAGATGATGTTTGTGATGTTTTCGGTATTCACGGTACTTGTGGTATTGCCGGTTGTTTATTAACAGGGGTATTTACGGCTTCATTTTTAGGGGGCGTGGGATATAGCGATGGTATGACACTCAGTAAACAAGTTTTAATTCAATTAATGAGTGTCGTGATCACGGTGATTTGGTCAGGTGTTGTGGCTTATATCGGTTTTAAAATTGCAGATAAGCTAGTGGGCTTGCGAGTTTCAGAAGAGGAAGAGCATGATGGGTTAGATCTAACCACTCATGGTGAAAGAGCTTATCAACAATAATTGTCTATTCCCCCTCGTTTGAGGGGGGAATATACCAAGGTATTATTTTGAATGTTTAGCGCGTTTTTGACGAATAACCCCTTCTTGAACAGAAGATGCTACTAGTTGACCGTTTGTATTATAGAATTTACCTCTAACAAATCCTCTACCACCTGATGCCGAAGGGCTTTCAATCACATAAAGTAACCAATCATCCACACGGAATGGGCGATGAAACCACATAGAATGGTCAATCGTGGCGACCTGCAGACTTGTATCCATAAAACCTAAACCATAAGGTTGGAGAGCGGTTGGTAAAAAGTCAAAATCAGAAACATAACCGAGTAAATATTGATGCAAGAAAGGATCGGCTGGTATTTCACCACGACTACGATACCAAACATAGCGTTCAGCAGGTGCTTTAGCGTAGCCAAAAGGGCTAAAATATTGCACAGGGCGTGCTTCAAACGGTGTTTCTCTAAGTGCTAACGATTTAATCGGTTCGGGTAATTTAGGCGCTAAGTTCTTTAAGATCTCATCTTGTGAGATAAGCGCATTTGGAAAAGGAACATCAGGCATTGCATCTTGATGTTCAAAACCTTCTTCAAATTCTTGAAAAGAAACGGTCATATAAAAAATAGGTTTACCATGCTGAATAGCACTGACTCTACGAGTACTAAATGATCCACCATCACGAATAAATTCCACATCATAAACGATAGGCTTATGGCTATCACCAGGACGTAAAAAGTAGCTATGAAATGAGTTGATATAGCGGTTATCAGCTATTGTCTGTTTTGCTGCATATAGTGCTTGTCCTACAACTTGCCCACCAAAAACTTGCGGTAATCCTAAATCTTCGCTTTGGCCTCTAAATAGACCTTCTTCTATTTTTTCAAGTGCCATCAAATTGATGAGATCTTTCAATGCTTGACTCATAGTGTACCTGTATCTTTAGATCTGGTTATTTTTTATAAAGTTGATTATATACAATCCTAAGAATATAAAAAAATAATCTCCCTTTTTATCTTGTCGCAATCTAATCATAAATGAACAGAGTTGATGAGATTATTGTTTGAGTGCTTTTTGATAAATTTATGGCAGGTAAAAAAGATTTGGAGTCAATTGAATAATCAATGAGTGCGGGTTTGGGTAATTAATAATCACTTAGGCTCGCTTTCCTTGCTATTTGGATCAGTTTAAAACATAATGCGTAACGTCTTAGCAATAAGACAATCTATGGGGTCTTGTTGGTTCTCCCGCAACGCTAACTTGTTAACTCGGTCAGGTCCGGAAGGAAGCAGCCATGGCAGGTGTCGCGTGTGCCGGGATGTCGCTGGCAAGGCCCCACCCAATTTTTAGCCCTTCATAACTTTTAATTTCTCAGCATTTCGAATCTCTTATCACTTTTATCTTCTTAGGTTTATTTTTCCTTATAATTTTTACTCTCTATATGTGTTTTTTGAGTGCTATTCTCTTTGGATTTGAGAGTCAATATTATTGAATAGAAAACGGTATGCTCTATGTATCATTTTATTATTGGAAGATTTACGGTAATGTTTATAAATGGCAGGAATATTTGGGTAAAGAAATGCAGTCATGCCGTAATAAGTTAACGGCATGATGGTGTGTAATTATTCTACTGATAAGAAAACGTGAATAAAACGATATCTAAATTAAGAACTAATAACCCTACTACTATAAAAAATAAAATAGCAAAAATAAAACTAAGGCAATTAAATAGAACTAGATTATCTTACAAATTTCCAAACAGATGCTGGGATTTTATCATATAGCTTATTCATTGTGAGTTCAGCTAAACGGTGGTCTGCTGCTGAATAAAACAGTTCCAGTTCATCATCAGAGAGTTCATATTTGTTTTTTTCAATTACACGTTCTAATGTTTCGATTGAAGTACATTTTCTTAAACGCATTAGATAGTCTGTCTTAGTCATGTTGTCTTTTCTCTATTATTAAAATAAAACTAAAGATAATTAAAATTACTTAATATAACTTTTTGGGTTTTTGGCAATGAGAGTTAAAAGTGACTGGTTTAACTCTTTCCAATTATTGATATCTGAGTAAGAAATTGATGTATTACCAAATAAACGATAAGTCTCTTCAAGGTACTCTTCTATAAGCGTATTAATTACATGTTTATCTGGGTACTTAATCTTAAATTTCCAACTAAAGTCCATAATGTGTTCAATTAGGACATTAAGGTCAACGCTTTTTGTGCTACTTAGATCGTTGTACCAAACCGTGCTGCCTTTATCTAATGAGTCTAAAGCTTGCTGTAATAGCTCTTCGCACAAAAACGACAATTCGGCTAAATCTACTTTTTCTGGTGAATATTCGTCCATAACATATCGCAATTGAATTAATAGAAATATTCATTAATAAAGATAAATACTTAAAGTTGAGCTTATTAATGAGATACATCACATAATTCATTAATGGATTAATAAAAAACATAAACTGAAAATGGGTGTTTATATTTACTCGTATGCTAAAAGGGTTTAATAATTATATTTATTATTTCTAACAAAGTAATAGCATATCGAAAGACAATACTAAATTGCATACGGAATCACACACGAATGAGTTTAAAACTTACACAATAAGTATTTCTTTGCTTAATATAGCACTATTATTGCATAAGTCACTATCTGAACGACAGAAATTTGTCTATTTTCGTAAAAATCAAAAAATCCCAATTAAAGAGTATTTGTTTTAACATGATGATTATATTGGTTTTTATTATATTTTAAATGCTTAGGCGTGTAAATGAGGTATAAATATCGTTGTTATTTATAAATAACAGAACTATCTCATTTTGACAAAAAGTCACATATAAGAAAAAAAATAAAATGAATTTATTGATTAAAGAGATATTACCTCAAAATAATATAATGAAACAATTTTTCATTTTAAACAATATATCCATAGATAAAGAAAAAGGTCGCTTTCGCGACCTTTTTGGCATTATCACTCAAATTAGTGTGAATGATTTGGGTGTTCTAAATCTTCATTTTTCTTCGCAAACCGTCTACGGATCACGACGAAGAAAATAGGAACGAAGTAGATAGCAAGAGAAGTCGCGGCAATCATACCACCGAATACACCTGTACCTACTGAGTTCTGAGCACCAGAACCTGCACCGTTACTTAATACCAGAGGAATAACCCCTAACATAAAGGCCAGTGAAGTCATTAGAATTGGACGTAGACGCATTCTAACAGAGTCTAACGTTGCTTCTATGAGTCCTTTACCTTCTTTTTCCATCAAGTCTTTGGCGAATTCAACAATCAAGATTGCGTTTTTCGCCGATAACCCAATGGTTGTTAAGAGCCCAACCTTAAAGTAAACGTCGTTTTCAAGGCCTCTTAGTGATGTTAATGCAAGAGCACCAATAACACCAAGTGGAACGACTAACATTACAGAGAATGGTACTGACCAGCTTTCATAAAGAGCAGCAAGGCAAAGGAATACAACTATCAAGGAAATGGTATACAGCGCAGGCGCTTGGTTACCAGATAAACGTTCTTGATATGACATTCCTGTCCACTCATAACCGATACCGCTTGGTAGTTTACTTGCGAGATCTTCCATCATGAGCATTGCATCACCACTACTTTGACCCGGTGTTGCACTACCTTGAATTTGAACTGCTGGTAAACCGTTATAACGCTCTAAACGAGGAGAGCCGTATAACCAAGGATCTTTACTTGTATCAATGAACGATGAGAATGGAACCATCTGACCGACATTGTTACGAACATAAAGATTACCAATATCTTGTGGCAACATACGGAATTGTGATTCAGCTTGAACGTAAACTTTCTTAACACGACCACGGTCGATAAAGTCGTTTACATAGCTACCACCAAACATCGTACCTAATGTTGAATAGATATCCGTAATTGCAACACCTTGAGCTTGTGCTTTTTCTAGGTCGATATAGAGACGATACTGTGAAGTATCTTCCTGACCGTTAGGACGCACGCCCATTAACATTTGAGGTTGTTGCGCTGCCATTCCGAGTAATTGATTTCGAGCTTCCATGAGTTTATCGTGACCGAGGTTAGCTTTATCCACTAACTCGAATTCGAAACCACCCGCAGAGCCTAATTCAACAATTGCTGGAATGTTAAATGAGTAAACAAAGGCTTCTTTAATTTGGGATAATGCCATGTTGGCACGCGCTACAATAGCCGGAACTTTGTCTTCCTCTGCTTTACGTTCATCCCAATCATTCAATACAACGAAGACCAGACCCATATTTTGTCCTTGACCACCGAAGCCGAAGCCACTTACGGTAAAGACAGATTTAACGAGCTCTTTCTCATCAGTATTGAAGTAGTCGTTTACTCTTTCTAGTACGTCTTGTGTTTGTTCTTGTGTTGAACCAGCAGGTAACTGAACCATTGTCAGTAATACACCTTGGTCCTCTTCAGGTAAGAACGATGCGGGTAAGCGAATAAACATTAACGCCATACCTGCCACTAATAAAACGTAAATTAATAAGTAACGTCCTGTACCACGAAGTGTACGGGATACACTGTCAGTATAGTGATGACTACTCTTTTCAAAGGTACGGTTAAACCAACCAAAGAAACCAGTTTGCACACCATGACTGCCTTTCGGTACAGGTTTTAACATCGTTGCACAAAGTGCAGGTGTTAAAATCAATGCAACGAAAACAGATAGAACCATTGCTGATACAATGGTGATAGAGAACTGGCGATAAATTGCACCAGTTGAACCACCAAAGAATGCCATTGGAATAAATACCGCAGAAAGCACTAGGGCGATACCGACCAATGCACCTTGGATTTGTCCCATGGATTTACGAGTTGCTTCTTTCGGTGATAACCCTTCTTCTTGCATTACACGTTCGACGTTTTCTACTACAACGATGGCATCATCTACCAGAAGCCCGATAGCAAGTACCATCGCGAACATCGTCAAGGTATTTATCGAATAACCGAACGCCGAGAGTATGGCGAAGGTACCTAGCAATACAACAGGCACTGCAATTGTTGGAATTAACGTCGCACGGAAGTTCTGTAAGAACAGATACATAACTACGAATACCAACATGATTGCTTCAATAAGCGTTTTTACCACTTCGAAAATAGAGATCTTAACGAATGGCGTTGTATCGTAAGGATAAACGACCTCTAATCCCGCAGGGAAGAACGGTTCCATTTCAGCTAATGCAGCACGTACCGCGGTTGCTGTATCTAGTGCGTTAGCACCTGTTGCTAATTTAATACCGATACCAGAAGCAGGTAAGCCATTAAAGCGAGCAATAGTACTGTAGCTTTCTGCTCCCATTTCAACGACACCGAGATCTTTTAGCTTAACCTGTGAACCGTCGGTATTAACCTTCATCAGGATATCGCCAAATTGTTCTGCGGTATTGAGTCGAGTTTGAGCAATAATTGATACGTTTAAACGCTGACCTGGAACAGGAGGTGTACCCCCCAATTGTCCTGCTGCCACTTGGTTATTCTGTGCTCTGATTGCACCAATAACATCAAGTGTGGTCATGTTATATTTCACCAGTTTATCGGGATCTAACCAAATACGCATGGCGTATTGAGTACCAAATAACTGGGTTTCACCCACACCGGTAACACGGCTTAATGGGTCTTTAATCGTTGCACCCACATAGTCTGCAATATCATCTTGTGACATTGAGCCGTCACTTGAGATGAATCCTGCAACCATCAAGAATGAACTTGAGGATTTATCAACACTAATCCCTTGTTGTTGCACTTCCTGAGGTAATAACGGCATAGCAAGTTGCAGTTTATTCTGCACCTGTACTTGCGCAATATCAGGATCAGTACCTGCTTCAAAGGTCAGAGTGATATTCATCATACCCGCTGAGTCACTGGTCGCAGACATATACACCATGTTATCGATACCATTCATATTCTGTTCGATAACTTGGGTTACAGTGTTCTGCACAGTGGTGGCGTCAGCACCAGGATATACCGCAGAGATAGAAATTGCTGGCGGTGCAATCGTTGGATACTGGGCAACAGGCAGTTTGATGAGTGCCAGAAGACCTGCGAGCATGGTAATTATCGCAATTACCCACGCAAATATCGGTCTATCTATAAAAAACTTAGGCATGGATCACCGACTCCTTATTGAGGATTCTTAGCTGGCTCAGTTTGTTCAGGTGATGGCTTCGCATCTAAATTCTCTTCTTGAGGCGTTACTGTCATCTTAGGTTTTGCTTTTTGCAACCCAGAAACGATAACGCGCTCACCAGCCTGAACACCACTATTAACGAGCCATTTATTACCAACAGCTTGTGATACTTCTATGGTACGAACTTCAACAACATTGTCTTTATTAACAATCATTGTTGTTGCATCACCACGAGCTGTACGAATAACGGCTTGCTGTGGAATTAAAACTGCATTTTGACGAATACCATTTTCTAACTTAGTGCGAACAAACATACCTGGTAATAGCTCCCCATTTGGGTTAGGTACGATAGCACGCATAGTAATTGAGCCTGTTGTTTCATCAACAGTCACATCAGAAAATTCTAAATGGCCTTTCTGTGCGTAAGCTTGCCCATTAGTCAGTGTTAAATGAACAACAGGTTTGCCTTGCTCTTGACGAATAACACCACTTTCAATTTCGTTTTTGAGTTTTAGGTAGTCTTCGCTAGATTGTGTCACGTTGACGTAAATCGGATCAATTTGCTGAACAGTTGTCAGTGCCACTTGTTGACCTGGAGCGACAAGCGCGCCTTCAGTCACAGTAGATTTACCTGAACGGCCTGAAATAGGTGCTGTTACTTTTGTGTATTCAAGATTAATTTTTGCAGTCGTTACAGCTGCTTCACCCGCTTTAACGGCAGCAACCGCTTGTGCGTATTGAGACGTAGCTGTATCAAAATCTTGTTTACTGACGTAGTTTGTACCTAGCAGAGGCTTATAACGCTCTACAGTGAGGCGCGCTATTTCAGCATTCGCTTTCGCTTTTGCTAATTCAGCTTTTGCACTATTTAAAGTTGCTTCAAAAATAGCTGGGTCGATTTGATACAAAGATGTACCCGCTTCTACATAGCTACCTTCAGTATAATTGCGCTTTAAAATAATGCCGCCAACTTGAGGGCGAACTTCAGCAATACGGAAAGCTGATGTACGACCTGGTAAATCAGTGGTGATTGTCAGAGCTTCTGCTCCTAAAGTCACAACACCCACAGCCGGTGCAGGAGGTGGACCTCCAGCAGACTGTTTAGCTTTGTCGTCACATCCAGCAAGAACCAAGCTGCCTGATAGCACTAACAGAGCCAGAGGCAAAACCCCTCTGTTTTTTCGCATAAGAAAACCTCTATTCAAACGTTGTTTCCCGGGATAAAAATAATTAAGTTGATGATTGATTGCGATGTATAGTACAAACATACATGAATGTATGTAAATTAACTTCAGTCAAAATCGAGGATTAATGGCACGAAAAACTAAACGGCAGGCACAAGAAACAAAACAGCAGATTATTGATGCTGCACTTAGGCTGTTTACTGTGCAAGGCGTTTCTGCCACATCACTTTCAGATATTGCATCCGCGGCGGGTGTTACCCGAGGCGCAATATATTGGCACTTTAAAAATAAAGTGGATTTATTTACTGAAGCGTGCGAACTCACCGACTTAAAAATAGAATCTTTAGAATTAGAGTATCAAACAAAATATCCAGATGATCCACTATTTGTATTAAGAGAATTGCTTATTTACATATTGACATCCATTGTCGAAGATCCTAAACATAATTCACTTTTAGAAATATATTTCCATAAATGCGAATTTGTCGGTGAAATGACGCCAATTGTTGAAATTCGCAGAGAATTGTGTGCAGCGGATCACTCTAGAATAGAACAATCTTTATTTCGTTGTGTTGAAAAAAAACAGCTTCCTGCCAACCTTAATTTAAGAAGAGCCGCCATTATGTTAAGAGCAATGATGACGGGTCTTGCCGAAAATTGGTTATTTTCACCAGAAAGTTTCTCTATCAAAGATGAAAGTCAATATTTGGTTGATAGCTTTATTGATATGATAAAGCACAGCGCGAATATGAGAATATCAGCGTCATCTTAATTTATTATTAAACTTGAGGAAGAGGTTTATGAGTAAGGTATTAGTAATTGCTAATGGTGCGGCTTACGGCAATGAATCATTATTTAACGCACTGCGTTTATCTATAACTTTGAAAGAACAGCATCCAGAAACTGAGTTAAATATTTTTTTAATGTCAGACGCAGTGACAGGGGCTTTGGCGCGTCAACAACCTAAAGAAGGTTATAACTTACAGCAAATGCTGGAAATTTTAACAGCACAAAATGTGCCTGTTAAACTATGCAAAACCTGTACAGATACTCGTGGTATCAGTGATTTACCTCTTGTTGATGGTGCAGAATTAGGTACGTTAGTGGATTTAGCTCAGTGGACACTGGATGCTGATAAAATCCTGACTTTCTGATCATCATTTCGTTTTCTCAGGCGAGAAACAGGCCAAGCAACTTGTGCTGTTTACACTGCCAATTTAAAGCAATTGGATTATAATAATAAACAGTTTTTCAATATTAATTGAACAAGTTGCTTAACCATGCGTAATCAAACTTTTTTTTCTCAGTTCAATAATCGAATAATGACGACTCTTTTCGCCACGATTATTATGTTTGTTTTTTTGAGTTTCTCCATCACCTCAGTTTTAGCAGCAGTACCCAGTAATTTACCCACTCAAGAAAGTATTCAAAACCAGCTTAATTTATTAAACAAACGTAGCGAGCTAAGTGCAGAAGATAAATTAACGATTGCTGACTTGGAACAATCTCTTTTATTACTTGATAATATTCAACAGCTAGAAAAAAAATTAGCAAGTTATGATAAAACCGTCGAGCAATTACCAGAAAAACTGCGTAATGCGCAATATCAACTTAATCAGTTAAAACAGAAAGTCGCTAATAAAGAAGCAGGAGACTATCAAAAGTCACTAGAAGCATTACCGTTAGCAACATTAGAGTCACAATTAGAGACTGTCTTACAATCATTACAAAAAGCGCAAGACGATTTAGCCAATTACAGCAATGAACTTATTGTGTTACAAACACAACCAGAAAGAGCACAGTCTGTTTTATTTAATAACTCAGAAAGACTGCAACAAATAAGAATCTTGTTGAATAAAAGTAGTGCAGATAAAGCACAAATGCGGCCTTCAGCAGTACAATTATTGCAAGTAGAACAATATTATCTTCAACAACAAAACAATTATCAAAAACGCACCTTACAATTTAATGTGCAACTACAAAGCCTATTACAACTCCAACGTGATTAT
Organism: Proteus faecis; assembly: GCF_003144395.1. Classification (GTDB taxonomy): domain Bacteria; phylum Pseudomonadota; class Gammaproteobacteria; order Enterobacterales; family Enterobacteriaceae; genus Proteus; species Proteus faecis. Next base: position 190,679 of record NZ_PENZ01000032.1, read on the forward strand.
AGTTCTGCTTATATCGACCTTTCCCAAGAACATGCTCAACTCATCCAAGAAGAGATTAGTAATAAGCGTTTAGACAGTTCAGAAGAAACGGCGAAAGAAGCGCAAAGTACAGGACTTGAAAATCAGGAAATTAATAATAATCCTTTTTATTTAGAGCAAACAGAAATCAATAAACATCTTAGTGATAAGTTGATTGTTACAACGCAAAATAATAATGAGTTAAATCGCCATAGCCTAATGGTCAAGAATCGTTTAGATCGAGCAATTCAATCTGAGCGAAATTTAAAAGAACAAATTGATGTCCTCAAAGGAAGCTTATTGCTTTCTCGTATCTTATTTGAAGAGCAAGTTGATTTACCGGATGGTATTTTTATTAATAACTTACCCGATAAAATTGCGGACTTACGTTTAGAGCAATTTGAAATAAATAAACAACGCGATCAAATAATACAGCCCAGTGTTTATATTGATCAGTTGATGCATGAATACCAAGTCGCTCATCCTGAAGCCTCTGATCCTCATGCACAAAAAGAGTTACGTAGCGCATTAGAATTACTCGTTGATGCTAGACGTGAATTACTTGATAAGCTCAACAACCAATTAGGTAATCAAATCTCAGGTTCGATTAACCTACAAATGGATCAACAACAATTACGCAGTGTGGTCAGTTCACTCGAAAACACATTGGCTCAGCAAATTTTCTGGGTAAGCAGTAATAAGCCAATTAATCTTAATTGGTTTTCAGCATTCCCTTCTCAGGCTATTGCAGAGTTTCAAGGTTTTAAACTCTATTGGTCAAATGAAAATCTGCTGATCGGGGCTAAGAAATCACTTCCTGTTCTTATTGCGTTAATTTTGTTCGGTTCAATACTGATTTGGCAACGTAAGAAACTTGATATTCAGTTTGAAAAACTCAACGGAGATATAAATAAACTCAATAAAGATTCTCAGTTACATACACCGCTTGCACTGGGAATTGTTTTTCTTAAAACCTTACCTCTGTCTTGTTTTGTCTTAGCGATAGGATATTGGCTAATAAATAGCTTTAATGTACAACAAGAGTTTATCTGGTCCTTCGCTTGGCAATTTGCGGTATTTTGGCTGATGTTCGAATGGTCTTATCGCTTAATGTCTGACAATGGTGTTGCGGTAAAACATTTTAAAATTCCCGTAGAGCGAGTCCAACAAAACCGTAAGCGTTTATTACGGCTTTCTTTTCCTATGTTGCCGATTATTTTACTTTCTGCTTATGGCATTAATAATCCATTGTTGCTGGTGGGCGATGTGATTGGGCAGTTAGTTGCGATTATTTCATTATTTGGTATTAGTTTTTTCACACTGCCATTTTGCCGTGAAATGTGGCAAGAAAAAGGTAACCATGTTATTAGAACCGTTGTGATTACTTTATTAACGTTTTCACCTTTAATTTTAATGGGTTTAGTGATTTTTGGTTATTACTATACGGCGTTACGCTTGGCAAATCGTTGGATTGATAGTTTATATCTGCTGATGTTGTGGTTTATTGCTTACCACGCTAGTTTGCGCGGATTAACCGTTGCGGCGAGAAGGCTTGCATATCGTCGAGCGCTTGAACGTAGGCAAGCTATGTTAAAAGAGAAAAAAGAAGGTGAAGATAACAGTCTTGAACCTATTCAAGAGCCACCAATGGATATGGAGCAAATTAATCAGCAATCATTAAGGCTGACAACGATGATCTTATTTATCATCTTTGCTTCTAGTTTCTATGGAATTTGGTCTGATTTTATTACTGTTTTTACCTATTTGGATGGCATAACGCTCTGGAATTACACATTACCGACAGAACTCGGTAATGTTGTTAAGGCAGTTACTGTTGCAGATCTATTATTGTCTGTTTCTATTATGGCCATTTCTTGGTTTATGACTCGAAATTTACCGGGATTGTTAGAGGTATTAATTTTATCTCGTATAAAACTGCAACAAGGTGCTTCTTACGCGATCACAACCATTTTGACCTACATTATTATTGCTATTGGAACCATCGTATCACTGGGAATATTAGGTGTAGCATGGGAAAAACTGCAATGGTTAGCGGCGGCTTTAACAGTTGGTTTAGGGTTTGGTTTACAAGAGATATTTGCAAACTTTGTGTCTGGCTTAATTATTTTGTTCGAAAGACCTGTCAGAATCGGTGATACGGTGACTATTGGTACTTATTCCGGTACGGTTAGCCGAATTCGAATTAGGGCAACGACAGTGACTGACTTTGATCGCAAAGAAGTGATTATTCCAAATAAAGCATTTGTAACCGAACGGCTTATTAACTGGACACTCTCTGATACGGTGACACGTATTATTATTCAAGTAGGTGTTGCTTATGGCTCTGATCTCGATAAGGTCAAAGCGATCTTAATGAAGGCGGCTAAAGATAATGTCAGAGTGATGACAGAACCAGAGCCAGTGGTGCTATTTACTGAATTTGGGGCAAGTACTCTGAACCATGATTTGCGTTTTTATGTTAGAACATTAGGCGATAGAAATATTGCAATAGATGAAGTTAACCGTGCTATTGATAAGCTATGTAATGAAAATAATATCAATATTGCGTTTAACCAACTTGATGTCTATTTGCATAATAAACAAGGTGATGAAGTACAAGAGGTAAAACGTCCTCTTGATGGCTCAACACCTGAGGCTAATACGCCTTTTGCTTAATTAAAGGGATGAATGAGTAGATTGTGCTGCTAATTTTTTTTCATAATCTTGGCGCACAATCTCAAGTGCTTCTAGTGCTGTTTTAGGATCAATATGGTGACTTTCCAGTAAATAGATAAGTTCGACGGCCAATTGAACAGACTCAGGTGCTTCTTTTAAACTCATGTTCACTTCCTTTAAAATTTATCTTCTTGTTTTTCAATGCTCTTTTCGATAGAGAACAGGGCATTTTTGCAACGTGCAAGGCGATTTTCAAGCGCGGCAATTTCTTTTTGTAACGCTTGTTGATTTATAAAATTCTGTGTTTGTATTAATGAAAGCTCTCTATCTTGGATCATGGCGTGTAATCGACGTTCATAATCCTGATGTTGGGCAAGTTTTTGGTATAAATCGACACTTTTTTTTCGTTGAGTAAGCTGGTTTTCTTGCTTTCTTAGTGTTTGTGTTGATAATTCACGAGTTAATGCTTCAATTTGTTGTAGGATTTGTGTGGCCAGAAATTTAACCTGCTGGCCTCGTTGTGCCTCAACACAAGCGATTAACTGGGTAAAATTATCGCGGATCTGTTGCATATAGCCACCAAGGGAATCACTTCGGCGGTGGAATAGTGCTGTGTCGAAGCAAGGTGCTGCAATTTTTTTGTTTGCAATAGGCGCCACTGTTTCGGCTAGATTGTCTATCTGTTTTTTAAACAAGCTTAAAGGATCGGGTTTGTTCATCTGGTTCTTGTCCCTGTTTTGATAAAAACATGAATTGACTTAAAGCAACAAAAAAGAGTTGTTAATTGGCTTTCTGTTGCATTTTAACGGCATATTGCATAGATTCTATCGTTTCGTTTTTTATTATGGCACTGATTATGACTGCTAACGCGCAACAACTGCAATTTATTAAAGACAGTATTGAGACCATTCCTGATTATCCAAAAGAAGGGATATTATTCCGTGATATCACTACATTATTAGATAATCCTGCTGCATATCAGGCAACCATTGATTTATTGGTAGAACACTATCAAGGTCAGGGTATCACTAAAGTTGTGGGTACCGAAGCGCGTGGCTTCCTATTTGGTGCTCCTGTCGCTTTACGCCTAGGTGTTGGTTTTGTTCCTGTTCGTAAAAAAGGTAAATTGCCTCGCGAAACGCTCAGTGAAACTTATGATCTGGAATACGGCACAGATACTTTAGAGATCCACAAAGATAGCATTACGGATCAAGACAAAGTATTAATGGTCGATGATTTACTGGCAACAGGTGGCACCATTGAAGCAACTGCTCGTCTTATCCGCCGTTTAGGGGGGACTGTGACAGAAGCCGCATTCATTATCTGCTTACCTGATTTAGGCGGTATCGAACGCTTAGAAAAACAAGGTGTTCACAGCTTTACACTGGTTGATTTTCCAGGACATTAATTTCTTCACTGTTTAGCGAAAAACGCCGTAAACCCTCGCCCAATGCGGGCGGGGATATAAGGCGAAAAGCCCGCAGGGCTTTAAAGATCAAT
>NZ_PENZ01000007.1 GCF_003144395.1 Proteus faecis
GAGTTGTTTTACCGTGGTCAACGTGGCCGATAGTACCAACGTTAACGTGCGGTTTTGAACGTTCAAATTTTTCTTTAGACACGACTATATTCCTTAATATCGCTCCCTCAAATAGAGGGAGCGTAAACTAAATTGAACTCGAAAGGATCTTATTTCGCTTTACGAGCTTCGATAATAGCCTGAGCGACGTTGCTAGGCGCTTCGCTGTACTTCAAGAACTCCATAGAGTAAGAAGCACGACCCTGAGTTTGTGAACGCAGGTCAGTTGCATAACCGAACATCTCAGCCAGTGGTACTTGAGCACGGATGATCTTACCGGTAGGCAGATCGTCCATACCTTCAACCATACCACGACGACGGTTTAAGTCACCGATAACGTCGCCCATGTAATCTTCTGGCGTTTCAATCTCAACTTTCATGACTGGCTCAAGCAGAATTGGCTTAGCTTTCATGAAGCCGTCTTTAAATGCCATTGATGCGGCGATTTTAAACGCGATTTCTGAGGAGTCAACATCATGGTAAGAACCATAATGTAAACGAGCCTGAATATCCACAACAGGATAACCTGCTAATGGACCAGATTTCAGCTGTTCTTGAATACCTTTATCAACAGCTGGGATGAATTCTTTAGGAATTACACCACCAACGATATCGTTGATAAATATGTAGTTCTCTTCACCACCTGCTGGTAATGGAGACAGGTCAATAACAACATGACCATACTGACCACGACCACCAGATTGTTTCGCGTGTTTACCTTCGATATCAGTTACTGTATCACGAATAGTTTCACGGTAAGCAACCTGTGGTTTACCTACGTTCGCTTCAACTTTAAATTCACGACGCATACGGTCAACTAACACGTCTAAGTGCAGCTCACCCATACCAGCAATGATAGTCTGACCAGTTTCTTCGTCACTTGATACGCGGAAAGATGGATCTTCCTGAGCCAGACGGTTCAGAGCGATACCCATTTTTTCTTGGTCAGCTTTAGTCTTAGGTTCGATAGCAACAGAGATTACTGGCTCTGGGAATTCCATACGTTCTAAGATGATTGGTGCTTCAATTGCACACAGAGTATCACCTGTAGTAACGTCTTTCAGACCGATAGCAGCAGCGATGTCGCCTGCACGAACTTCTTTAATTTCTTCACGCTTATTAGCATGCATCTGAACAATACGGCCAAAACGTTCTTTTTTGTCTTTAACCGGGTTCAGAACTGTGTCACCTGAGTTTACAACACCAGAGTACACACGGAAGAATGTTAAGTTACCAACAAATGGGTCAGTTGCGATTTTGAATGCCAGAGATGAGAATGGCTCTTCGTCGCTTGAATGACGTTCTGCTGGAGTATCTTTACCGTCTGGTAACATACCTTTGATTGCAGGAACATCTGTTGGTGCTGGCAGGTATTCAATTACCGCATCCAGCATTGCCTGAACACCTTTGTTCTTAAATGCAGAACCACAGGTAACCAGGATAATTTCGTTATCTAGAACGCGTTTACGCAGAGCAGCTTTAATTTCTGCTTCTGTCAGTTCTTCACCGCCCAGATATTTGTCCATCAGTTCTTCTGATGCTTCAGCAGCAGATTCAACCAGGTTGTTGTGCCATTCTTCAGCTAAATCTTGCAGATTTGCAGGAATGTCTTCGTATTCGAAGGTAACACCTTGGTCTTCTTCATTCCAACGGATTGATTTCATTTTAATTAAATCAACAACACCGGTGAAATTTTCTTCAGCGCCTACTGGGATTTGCAGTGGAACTGGGTTTGCTGCCAGACGTGTTTTGATTTGTTCAACAACACGCAGGAAGTTTGCACCCATACGGTCCATTTTGTTAACGAACGCGATACGTGGTACATGATATTTGTTAGCCTGGCGCCATACTGTTTCTGACTGAGGCTGAACACCACCAACTGCACAGTAAACCATAACCGCGCCATCAAGAACACGCATAGAACGTTCTACTTCGATTGTGAAGTCAACGTGACCTGGGGTGTCGATGATGTTTACACGGTGAGGCTCAAACTGTTTAGCCATACCAGACCAGAATGCAGTAGTTGCTGCGGATGTGATAGTAATACCACGTTCCTGCTCCTGCTCCATCCAGTCCATTGTTGCTGAACCTTCGTGAGTTTCACCAATTTTATGGTTTACACCGGTATAAAACAGAATACGTTCACTTGTAGTGGTTTTACCGGCATCGATGTGCGCACTAATACCGATATTACGGTAGCGTGCTATGGGGGTTTGACGAGCCATTTTTTCCTCTCTCGTGGGCGTTCAATTCAGGTAAAGGACAGCAGAGCTGTCCTGAAAAGAGTTGCAATACTCCGTGGATTACCAACGGTAGTGTGCGAACGCCTTGTTTGCATCTGCCATACGGTGAACGTCTTCACGTTTCTTAACAGCAGCGCCTTTGTTTTCAGCCGCATCAGATAATTCATTTGCCAGGCGAAGAGCCATGGATTTATCACCGCGTTTACGAGCAGCTTCAACAATCCAACGCATTGCTAATGCATTACGACGAACTGGGCGTACTTCAACTGGAACTTGGTAAGTTGAACCACCAACACGGCGGGATTTAACTTCCACAGTAGGACGTACGTTATCTAATGCGATTTCGAACGCTTCCAGTTCAGTTTTGCCTGAACGCTGAGCCAGGGTCTCAAGCGCATTATATACGATAGATTCTGCAGTAGATTTTTTACCGTCTACCATCAGAATGTTTACAAATTTGGCCAGCAGTTCTGATCCGAACTTAGGATCTGGCAGAATTTTACGTTGACCAATTACACGACGACGTGGCATGGAAATACTCCGTTTAAATTCAGGGTTGTCCAAAACTCAATGAGTTTATTTTGACATTAATAGTGAAAAATGTTTGGCCTTACTTAACGGAGAACCATTAAGCCTTTGGCTTCTTCACACCGTACTTAGAACGAGCTTGTTTACGGTCTTTAACACCGGAACAGTCCAGCGCGCCGCGAACAGTGTGGTAACGCACACCTGGTAAGTCTTTAACACGACCACCACGGATTAAGATTACGGAGTGTTCCTGCAAGTTGTGGCCTTCACCACCGATGTAGGAAGAAACTTCGAAACCGTTAGTCAAACGCACACGGCATACTTTACGCAGTGCTGAGTTTGGTTTTTTTGGAGTGGTAGTATATACACGAGTACATACGCCACGTTTTTGCGGGCAAGCTTCCAGAGCTGGAACGTTGCTTTTAACAACTTTCGAGCTACGAGATTTGCGCACCAGCTGGTTAATAGTTGCCATTTAAAAAAAGCTCCTGGTTTTTGCTTCGTAAACACGGATTTGAACTCTGTCTTGTCAACAAGACAAAACATGAGGACGCAGAATTTTATTGCTGACGGGCTCATGTGTCAAGAATTATACAGCAATTCTACGCTCCCCAATGAATTTGTTGGGGGTGTTTTACCGTTAAATCGACAAAATCACCATAATTGATGAGTTTAATATGATGAGATACTTGATCTTTTAGGCCTCTTGCCAAAACATCATCAATTAATGCGTAAACTGAAATTTGCTGTTGAAGACAATATTTTAATAAGGGATTCTCTTCAAGGACTGCCAGTACACCATCTTGTATTAACAAAACATCATCTTCTTTTGTCAATAAAGATAAAAAAGCCTCTAAATCACTTTGATAAATAGAGACGGAATAAGTATACAACATAACCGTTCAACCTTCCTGACTAACTTCTGTATTAAAAGCGTAATACCACATCATATTCACTCAATTTTTGAGCAATATCTTGTTGGGATATCACCTGCGCATCCAATACAAAAGAAGTTTGAGAGGATAATCCACGATGAACCATGTCTTTTAGTGATATATAGACGTTTGTCACATCATACAAGGGTAGCACTTTGAATGTTGCAGCATGATGACGTGACAATACCCCTTCAGGCTGTTGATTTTCAACAAGTTGAAACACACCATCAGAGATAAAAAAAACACCAATATCTTCTGTTAATGCAGAGGTTGCAAGTAAAGCATCTAAACCTTCTCGCCCTGCACTATTACCATGAGGTGCTTGAGTAAAAAGGAATGCAACTGAATTCATTTTCTTCATTAAAATTGCACCACACGAGAACAAGTCAGCATAGCTTGAGCCAGTGAACCCAAACCACTTAATTCAAATTCAGGTGCCATGTTATAGTTCACTATTTCCAGCTCTTTGGCCTGCTGTTCATCGATAATTCCTCTACGCAATGCGGCAGCAACACAAACATGTAAGGGAATTTGATGTTTTTTCGCCAACGAAACCCACGCTTTAGGAAGATCAAATTCATCATTTGCAGGCGATACCAATTTATTGGCATTCACAACACCTTCTCTATAGAAGAAAATTTGTGTAATTTGATGCCCTTTTTCAATAAGGGCATTTGCAAATAAATAGGCACTTGAAGCTTGTTCAGTTCCGTAATGAGGCCCCGTAACCACTAAACAATATGTCAAGGAACTCATAATGTTACCTTATTCTCCATTTTTAAACTGGCGAATATAAAGATACACAGTATGTTTTGAAATATTTAAGCGGTCTGCAACCTGATTAATGGCATCTTTAATATCAAAAATACCTTTCTCATAAAGGCTTAACACAACTTGCTTATTCTTAGCATTATTCGCGACTTCACGATCATTATTTACTTCTTCAATCGTGAACTCTAATGTTTGAGCCACTAAATCATCAACTGATGAGGCAAAGTTAACATCAGATGCAACTTCATGTGTTTCTTCAGGAATAAAGGTTTTGATTACTTCAGAGAATGGAACATCAAGGTTCATATTGATACACAATAAACCAATGACTCGACGATCACGATTACGAATAGCAATCGTGATCGATTTCATCAATGCACCACTTTTCGCTCTAGTAAAGTAAGCCTTTGAAAAACTTGAATCTTCATCTGTAATATCATGTAACATTTGTAATGCCAAATCGGTAATTGGAGAACCAATCTTACGACCAGTATGTTCTCCATTCGCGATTTTAACCGCTGAACATTTCAAATCTTCCAGAGAGTGCAATACGATTTCGCAATGATTGCCAATGAGCATTGCCAAACCATCCACGGCAGCTTCATAAGACTTTAGTATTTCGTGATCAGTTTGAGTAAAAGGTCGGCTATCTAGTTTTTCAAACTCGCTGCTGTCACCATTAAATAACGGGCTAGACATTTGATTAATAATCCTTAAAGGCTTTAATTATGATAATGACTTGAGGTTCTATTTTTTATAACGATTCGTCATTGCGGATCAATTCAATATTGAAAAAATTTAAATATAAAAACAGAATTAAGAACGATTCTGACGTTAGATCGCCAGAAGATCTACGTCAAGTGACTTAAAATAAGAGCTTTGTGATAGGTCACAGCTTTTTTCATTTTTCTTCATATTTTGTACTCATCCCCTCTTTTTATTTTTTGAAAAATGCCTTTTTTAGGAGTGAGTGGGATAAAAATTGACTCTATTAAATAGATTACCTATATTCCAATTTATTGTTATTTTAACGAATAATTAATCCCGCCAATATACTGATGAAATGCCAATCTCAGTAAACTTCATCAATAATAGGATTAATTTCTGTTGCATCTATACCTATTGAGAGCCTCGCTTCCCCGGCCGATGAAAATCAATACAACAGTTATTGTTGCAACTTACATTGCTTGATTGATTTGCTTGATAACGTAGTTAACCAACATCGATATAATGATATGTTTTTTATATTTATTCATTGATATTTTATCAATTAGCTAATGATCACTAAAAATAATCAAGCTCTCTTATTGCTTATTTTATAGGTATATCATCATGTACTTACGTCAATATTGGGCAAAATTTGGTCCAACGACATTATTCGTTTTATTGTGGAGTAGCGGCGCTATCTTTTCTCGCTGGGGCTTAGATAATGGTAGCTCATTTGCTATTTTAACTTGGCGTTTTATTATCGCATTAGCATTTCTCTCTTTTTTGTGTATTCAGCGCCATCGTTTTTTACCCCCCAAAGGAAGTCGTTTAAAAACGGCATGGGTCGGCTTACTAATTATTGGTGGCTATTCCATCTGTTATCTTTTAGCTCTCGCTAATAGCGTTACCCCGGGAATGTTAGCCACAATTATGGGCGTTCAACCGATTATTACACTATGGATAATAGAACGTAATTTTACAGCAACACGGCTACTAGGGCTTTTAATCGCCTTAGCTGGATTAGTGTTAGTCGTTGCCCAAAGTTTATTTAATACAGCTTTCTCATTGACCGGAATGATTTATGCTTTAGTTGCACTACTTTGTATGAGCTTTGGTGCAATCTCACAGAAAAAACTGCAATTAGCACCAATGGATGCTCTGCCATTACAATATGTTGTTAGCCTAGTATTGTGCTTATTATTTGTGCCATTCCAACCTTTTCATGCCTCATTAGACATAGGCTTTATCATTCCTGTGCTTTGGCTTGCCGTGATCATTTCTGTTGTTGCTCAATTGCTATTATACCGCTTACTCTCAAGTGGTAACTTAGTTAATGTTACAAGCTTATTCTATTTAGTACCCGGAGTGACGGCCTTAATGGATTATATTTTCTTGGGCAATAAGATGTCGCTACTTAGCTTGGCAGGAATGGGGGCTGTTATTATTGGTTTGCTGTTTGTATTTAAAAAAAACAATACAATCATTATTAAAGAAAAAATCGATTAATACTATATAAGTTAATAAATTATATACGTTAATAAATTATGTATTAGAAACAAAAATGCTGACATAAATGTCAGCATTTTTTCTTTAGAAATAAATTACTTGTCGCTTTCAACACTCAGTAATTCAATTTCAAACACTAAGGTTGAGTTAGCTGGGATACCGCTAGTTGCACGTTGTCCATAACCTAATTCAGGTGGAATAACTAATTTGATTTTACCGCCTTCTTTGATGTATTTCATACCTTCAGTCCAACCAGGAATAACGCTCTTCAGGCTGATTGTCAGAGGTTCTTTACGATCATAAGAGCTATCAAATTGTTTACCATCAATCAGCATACCCTTGTAGTTTACAGTAACACGGTCAGCATCTGTTGGTGTTTTTCCTTTACCCGGATTTTCAACTAAATACAGTAAACCGGATTTGGTTTTTACCACACCTTTTTCAGCAGCAAATTCTGTGCGGAATTTATCACCAGCAGCTTTGTTTTCAGTCGCTTCTTTTTCCATTTTTGCCGTTGCTGCAGTACGGACTTGATCTTCAAAAGCCGCTAATGTTAATTCAATTTCAGCATCTGACAATTTAGATTTACTATTAAATGCATCCTGAACACCTGCTAACAGTTGTTTAGAATCTAAAGTGATACCAATATTTTTTTGTTCTTGTAATGCAGCTTCCATATAGCGACCCATCGACGCACCTAACGCATAGGCATTTTGCTCATTTTGAGTTTTAAATGCGCTATTTAGTGTTGGCACTTTAGCGGCTTCTTCAGCGAATGCATGCGGTGCACTGAATGCGAAGGCTAAACTAGTTGCCAACAACGTCGTTTTTATTAAAGATTTCATCCCATTCTCCAGTATATGTTAGTGAGTCGCGACGTTTTGCAAACGATCAACATAGATCTTCACCAAAACGTTTTGCATCACTTCTTGCTGCCGTTGCGGTATATACTCGTCATACTTCAAGTTGTCGCGTTGTTGACTGAGTTTATTTACACGAGTCACATACGATGTATGCGTTCTTAGTGACTTATTCACTTGTCGCCTAGTCGCACCTCGAATATTTAGAGTATAAACCTCATCCACGGGTAGCAATTTTATATGAATTTAAAAAATTTGCCGACACTCTTAACAGTTAATGTTAGGATTTTTGTCAGCACAGAGTGCTACCACATTAGCAAAATAGTCTTTTATCTCAAACCAGATTTATGTCTTCCTGTGTATATATCAGTAAATAAGATTAAATTTCGCAAGTTTGTTAATCATAGTCGTCGTAATAGGACATTTTAAAGGAGGAAAAACACAATGGATATTAAGGAAGTAGAGCGATTGCTCATTCAATTAGAAAGCAAAGTTGCTTTCCAAGATGCGACTATTGAAGAATTAAATCAGGTGGTCACACAGCAACAAATTGAAATTAGTCGCTTTAAAGAAGCCTTAAAAATTGTTTCTGAGCGTCTAAAAAATTCTCAAACCTCAATACTTGCTAGACCTGAGGATGAAACTCCTCCACCTCACTATTGAGTTGTTGTTCGCTGTTAATATCAACGCTGAAAACAAAAAAGGAGCGCTTAAACGCTCCTTTTGATCTTTTCAAAGAAAGATTAGTGCTGACAACCACAACCGCCATTGCCGTGGCCGTGACCACCGTGACCATGACCGCCGCCACAGCATCCACCTTCTTCACCGTGTGAATGACCATGACCGTGACCACCGCCACAGCATCCGCCTTCTTCACCGTGACCGTGGCCACCACAACATTCGTGCTCTTCTTCTTCACCATGTACGTGACCGTGAGCTAATTCTTCTTCAGTCGCTTCACGAATTGCAACGATTTCAACATGAAACTTCAGGTTTTGACCTGCTAACATGTGGTTACCATCAACAATAACTTCGTCACCTTCAATACCTGTAATTTCTACTGGTACTGGACCTTGGTCAGTATCGGCCAGAAAACGCATCCCCACTTCTAACTCATCAACACCCACAAAAACATCTTTTGGTACACGTTGAACTAAGTTTTCGTCATATTGACCATATGCATCATCAGAAGCAACTTCTACGTCGAATTTTTCACCAACTTCTCGACCTGTTAATGCATTTTCTAAACCACTGATTAAAGAACCACGGCCATGCAGATAGTCTAACGGTGCGCTCACCGTGGACTCATCAACTAAAACACCGTCTTCTGATCTTACTTGATAAGCCAGACTAACTACCAAGTCGTTTGCTACTTTCATGACATCTCCTACATACCCGTGGGCAAAATTTTCCCGATTGTAACGAAAAATAAATCTTCTGTATCGGGTTATATCAAAAAACCTATAATTATTGTGGTGTAAAGATCCCAATGACTTGTTCATTTTCACGAACAAGTGAGTTAACTTCCCCCTCTGTTTGCCGTTGTTGATGGCCACATTTCGCACATTCCACAATATCCACTTTATCTTCACGCCACATTTTAAGTGTATCTTGAGCTTGACAGTGTGGGCACACAGCTCCTGCAATAAAGCGTTTACGGGTTGCAGACATGGGGGCAGTTCTCCTATTTATCAATAGATTTTTTTTCTTGATGTATTTGAGGAATGTCTTCTGTTAAAGATTCATCCCAAACATCAGGCTGATGGTGCTCTTGACGAATCTCTTCACTAAAGAGTTCCTCAAGTTCCCGCCTCGCCTCTTTTACTCGTGAAACGTTAGAGACTTCTTCAGGAGATTCATCCACCAGCTTTCTCAATAAGTTAATATCCAGACGACGAAAATGCTGTTGTGCCCGATAAGCTTGATGAGGATGCATGCCTAAGTTAATTAACGTTTTACGTCCTAATTCTAAGGCACTAGAAAATGTTTCTCGGCTAAAATCTGTCACCCCCGCTTTGAGCAACTCATGAGCCTCAACACGACCTCTTGCCCTTGCAATAATATGCAAGTTAGGAAAATGATGTTGGCAAAGATGAACGATTTCCATCGTAGCTTCGGGCTCATTACTGGTGATAACAATAGTTTTAGCATGCTCAGCACCAGCAGCACGTAATAGATTGAGATCGGTGGCATCACCGTAATAAACTTTATAGCCATATTTACGCATGGTGCTTATACTGCCGACATCATGCTCTAATACCGTGACATTAACCTTGTTCGCCATTAATAAACGCCCTACAACCTGTCCCATTCGACCAAATCCGACAAGAATGACCTCAGGGTGGTTATTTTCAACAAAGGGCTGTTCGTCCGTTTTAGCTTCATTATAACGACGAGCAAACACAGCGTCTGTCATTTGCATCACAACAGGCGTTGTCATCATAGAAAGTGTGACAACAACCAACAATAATGCCATTTGCTGACTTTCTAATACGCCCATTGCCATAGATGTCGAGAAAACAACAAACGCAAATTCCCCACCTTGGCTTAATACAGCTGAAAATTGTAAGCGTGTAGAAAAGCGTAATCTGGCTAACCAAGCGATACTATAAAGTATCAATGCTTTTACAATAACTAGAACTAAGACACCCAATAATACTTGGGGAAGATAACGCCATAAAATACCGATATCTAAAGACATACCGACAGAGATAAAAAAGAGTCCTAAAAGTAGACCTTTAAAAGGTTCAATAGAGATCTCCAATTCATGTCGATATTCTGAATCTGCCAATAACACTCCCGCAATAAAGGTTCCCATTGCCATTGAAAAACCTAGCGTTTCCATAAAAATAGCGGCACCTAATACCACAAGTAGCGCAGCAGCAGTAAAAACTTCCCTTACTCCAGATTTCACAACTAAGCGTAGGAGTGGACGTAATAAATAACGCCCACAAATCAGCAATCCAGCAAAAGCAGCCACTTTCAAGCCAATTCGATACCAATCACTGCTTGCCGTTTCTCCGGCTAACAAAGGAATAACGGCAAGGATAGGAATAACCGCCATATCTTGGAAAAGCAAAACAGCAAAACCTAATTGCCCACCTTCATTATGATTCATTCCTTTCTCATTCATAAGTTGCAATGCCATCGCCGTAGAAGACATCGCAATACCCAATCCACCAATAACGGCAGCCTGCCATGAGAAAGAAGTAAAAACGAGAATGAGCCCAGAAAAAATAGAAGCAGTTAATACCACCTGCATTGAACCCACACCAAAAATGGCGCGTCTCAATTCCCATAACTTAGCTGGATTTAATTCCAAACCAATAAGGAACATTAAAAAGACCACACCTAACTCAGCAAAATGTAAGATATTGTCGACATCTTTAAACAGTCCTAATCCCCATGGTCCAATGGCAATACCGGCAATCAAATAACCGAGTACTGCACCAATTTTAAGACGTTGGGCAATAGGTACCATAACTACAGCGGCACACAGGAAAAAGAGCACAGCTTTAATCATCCAATTATCTTCCATTAAGCTTGCTCCCCTTCAAGTGGCGCACTTAACCAATGGCGATAAGCTTCACCAATATGGGTCAGTGTTGTTTTAGATTGTTGTCTTGCTGAATACACAATCATTGGTGATAGCCAGCGCATACCACACATTTCTGCCATTAATTCCAATGGGCGTAATAATTCCGTGAGTGTATAGTGATTCTTCCCATTATGTTGATAAGCTTGCTCTGGCTCGCCCGTTGTAATAACACAACGAAATGACTTACCCTTTAATTGCGCTCTACCTGCTTTGTTAGCAAATGGCCGAGTTAACACTCTGTCTTGCCACTCTTTTAATAATGCTGGGCAACTATATGTTTGCAACGGAAATTGAAAAACGATCACTTGGTGCTGACATAACAAAGATTGTTCATGGTGTATATCAATAAAAAAATCAGGATAAGTAGCATATAAATCATGGATAGTTATATTCTCTAAATCCCTCACCGCTTTTAATAACGCTTTATTGGCAATTGATTGGCGCGGCTCGGGATGAACATACACCAGCAATACATTTGATGCGTTTGACATCATTCCTCCTTACAAAACGTGTCAGAAACTGTTTTTTCCGTTACCATGCACGCATTGTGACCAACTGTTACGAACAACTTACTCTATATATTAATTTACATACTCTTAATAGACGATATTTATGATTGTTTTTTCTTCTTTGCAAATTCGCCGTGGTGTCAGAGTGTTACTGGACAATGCCAGTGCAACCATTAATCCAGGGCAAAAAATTGGTCTAGTCGGTAAAAATGGCTGCGGCAAAACCACATTACTTTCTTTATTGAAAGGTGAACTTCAAGCTGAAGCAGGCAATGTCACCTATCCTAGTACATGGTCAATGGCATGGGTTAACCAAGAAACACCGGCACTTGATGTACCTGCTATTGATTATGTTATTGATGGTGATAGAGAATATCGCCAGTTAGAACAACGATTACAAAAAGCTAACGAGATAAATGATGGCCACGCCATTGCACTAATACACGGGCAATTAGATGCAATAAACGCATGGACAATACAATCTCGTGCAGCGACCTTACTAAATGGTTTAGGTTTTAGCCAACAGCAGCTTAGTGAACCTGTAAAATCATTTTCAGGTGGCTGGAGAATGCGTTTAAACTTAGCACAAGCGCTGATTTGTCGTTCTGATTTACTACTACTCGATGAACCCACCAACCACTTAGATTTAGATGCTGTTATTTGGCTAGAAAAATGGCTGAAAAGCTACACTGGTACACTTATTTTAATTTCCCATGACCGTGATTTTCTTGATCCTATCGTGGATAAAATATTACATATCGAGCAAGAAAAAATCTTTGAATATTCGGGTAACTACTCTTCGTTTGAAATGCAACGTGCAACCAAACTCGCACAACAACAAGCTTTATTTGAAAATCAACAAGCCAAAATTGCACACTTACAGAGTTTTATCGATAGATTTAAAGCAAAAGCGACAAAAGCAAAACAGGCTCAAAGCCGTGTCAAAATGCTTGAACGAATGGAACGAGTCGCGCCGGCACATTCAGATAACCCATTTCAATTTAGTTTCCGTCAACCTGAAAGCTTACCTAATCCACTTTTATCAATGGAGAAAGTCAGCGCGGGTTATGGTGAAAAAGTTATTCTTAATGACATCAAACTCAATTTAGTTCCTGGCTCACGTATTGGATTATTAGGACGTAATGGCGCAGGTAAATCAACACTGATTAAATTACTTGCAGGCGAAATTCAACCATTACAAGGGAAATTAGCTCTTTCTAAAGGTATAAAACTTGGTTATTTTGCCCAGCATCAATTAGAGTTTTTACGTTCTGATGAATCGGCACTACAACATTTAACTCGTTTAGCGCCCAAAGAGACTGAACAAAAATTACGTGATTACTTGGGAGGATTCGGCTTCCATGGCGATAAAGTCACTGATGCTTGTGGTCAATTTTCTGGAGGAGAAAAGGCTCGTTTGGTCTTATCCCTTTTAGTTTGGCAACGTCCTAACTTGTTATTAATGGATGAGCCAACAAACCACCTTGATTTAGATATGCGCCAAGCACTGACCCAAGCTTTAATTAGCTTTGAAGGGGCAATTGTAGTCGTATCGCATGATAGACACTTATTACGCTCTACCACTGATGATCTCTATCTTGTACACGATGGTCAAGTTGAATCATTTGATGGCGATCTTGATGATTATCAACAATGGTTAGTTGATCAAAATCGCCAAGAGACTCAGGCCAATAAGAGCCAACAAGATAACGACAATACCACGACAACGGCCAATTTAAGTGCTCAAGATAGAAAAGAGCAAAAACGCAAAGAGGCTGAATTTAGACAACAAACCCAACCTTTACGCAAGAAACTCACAACATTGGAAAGCAAGATGGATAAATTAAGCCAAGAGCTTAGTGATATCGAAACAGCTCTTTCTGATAGTGGTATTTATGATGCTAGCCGTAAGAGTGAGCTTTCTGATTGCTTAAGCCGACAAAGTGTTACGAAATCCGCACTAGAAGAAGTGGAAATGGAGTGGATGGAGTTACAAGAAACACTGGAAGAAATGACAAACACATTTGAAGCTCAATAATACAACGCAATTTATTAATAAAGGAACTATTTAAGTGGAATAGCTCCTTTATTTTTGCCCTGCAATTCATTCTGAAAATTTATACAATTCATTTCACTTACGGTATTTATATCATTTTACAATAGCACGATTTACACAAAATATAATCTCACTCTATCCGACAATAATCCAATAAAAATAGTTATTTAACATTTATTCTCCACCTATTTATATTAAGTAAGAGAAATAAATTCTTTCTCACTAAAGTTTTTAACATTCCAGCCGAATTAATCATTCTGCTAAGTGGACCTCCCACTTACCAAAGATAAGTCAAAGCTAATAGGTAGGGTTATGTTAAAACGAATTAAAATCTCTCAAGGTTTAATGTGTGTCCTGACTCTGTTTTGTATTATTCAGATCATTTCTGGAGTACAAAGCATTCACGATGCCTACCAGACTCAAAATAAACTCACGAAAATTTCATACAGTTTCGATCAACTACGCACCATGGATAATACCTATGCGGAGTTGAATACATTACGTACTGATATTATTGCACAAGCATTTAGCTATATTTCAAATCCTCAAACCGAGGATGCAAACATTACCGCATTTATGCAAACCATGCCTGCGCGTAAAGCACAAGTTGATGCATTAATGAATGAGTATGTTGAGCTATCCGCGCAAACAGGTTTCGATCAGCAACGTATGGCGCAGATCAAACAGCTCTATCAAAAGAGCCGCGCTGATCTTGATTTACTGGCACAGTATTTAAATGAACGTAACACTAACGCGGTTCGTTTAATTTTAAAAAGCCCTGCAAACACTAACTTTACGAATTCATTGTATGAAGCCACAGACTTTATTACCGATGAAGTGGTTAACCCTTCAGTGATTGAAGCAGAAGATAATTACCATCGCATGTTGTGGATAGCATCACTCTTTATGAGTATCTTCCTCATCTTTACCGCCTTAGTGCTTATTTGGATCCGCAAATACATTATTGTACGCATTAACCAAATGATCGCCTATCAAGAAGCAATTGCTAAAGGTGATTTAGTCAGTCACATTGATATCGATGTTTCAGGTAAGAGTGAAATCGATCAGCTCATGTTTGGCTTACAGCAAATGCGCGCTCAATTAAAAGAGATGGTAAGCTCTATTCGAAATACTAGTGCAACTATTTACACTGGTGTACAAGAAATCACCGCAGGTAATAATGACTTATCAAGCCGAACAGAAGAGCAAGCCAGTGCATTAGAAGAAACGGCGTCCAGCATGGAGCAGATGACCGCAACGATTCGTAATAACACTGAAAGCGCTCGTGAAGTAACAGAGCTCGTTATGAGCACTGCCGATATTGCCGTTCAGGGTGGTGAGCATAGTAATAAGATGGTCATGACAATGACCGACATCGCCGATCGCTCACAAAAAATTGGTGAAATCACTGCGGTTATTGATGATATTGCTTTCCAAACCAATATATTAGCCCTTAACGCTGCCGTTGAAGCAGCCAGAGCTGGTGAACAAGGTCGAGGTTTCTCTGTTGTAGCAAGTGAAGTTCGTAATTTAGCACAGCGTAGTGCAGAAGCAGCAAAAGAAATCAAAGAGCTAATTGAATCAACAATATTACGTGTTAGACAAGGTAACGATCTCGTCGAACAAGTCAGTCTATCAATGGGCGAAATTGTGACATCTGTTAATCATGTCTCGGGTTCGATGAAAGAGATTTTATCGGCATCAGAAGAGCAAACGCGCGGTATTACACAAATCAGCCTTGCTGTTAATGAGATGGATAAAGCAACTCAGCAAAATGCAGCGATGGTTGAACAATCAACCGCAGCTTCTGCCACATTAAGTGAACAAGCAAGTATATTGGATACTATTGTGAATACATTTAAAGTTGGGCATGAAAAAGTTGCCCCCGTGAAAGCAATATTGCCTACATTATCAGCTAAGTCACAAGATACTGAAACACTTAAAACACCAACAATCAAAACCAATAATCATGAAACAGACGATAATTGGGAAAGCTTTTAATGAAATCTCTCACACAACATCGTACGAGAGCACTGTGTAGAAAATAGTCCAAAGCATATAACAAAACCTCTACCTACCCTACTCCCAGTGATTTTTCTGGGAGTATTTCGTCTGTTATCGTACATAAACGCCCAAAACAGATCGTTTTTCATACAAAATAAAGAATTTTTTTAAGAAAAATTAAGAGCGTTTATGAAATTGAAAATTTTATTTTACTTATCATAAGATAAAAAAATAAATAAAAATAAAATACTGCTTATTATCGTTTTAATATTAAACAATGCATTATTAACATTTATATATTAGCAATTAACACAAAAAATAAGTAAGGCAATATACTTATGGTTTTTTCTATTAATCATTAGAAAATTTTAGCCATTAGCTGACAATTAAAGCTAAAAAAAGAAATATAAGTTGTCTTTACTATCAAACTGAGTAGAAAAGATAAAGTTTTTAAATATCTAGCCGAATAAGTTTAATTGATAAATAGTTATCGCTCCTTGCTGTGTGTCCTATAAACCAATTAAATAGGTAAGGCTATGCTGAAACGAATAAAAATATCTAATGGCTTAATGTTTATCTTAATACTGTTTTGCGCTATTCAACTTTTTTCAGGTGCAATGAGTATCCGTGATGCGAGTTTAACAAATAAACGGATCTCACAATTAGCGAATGGTTTTGAACAGATAAAAACGATGGATTATGGTTATGCTGAGTTAAATAAATTACGTGAAGATATGCTAAATGTTATGTTTGAAGCTCATCTCACACCCGATATAGCAGAAAATAAAACCTCTGATTTCCTTTCCTCTTATCCACAAAGAAAACAAGAAGTTATACGTATTATTACCGAATATTTTACGGCTACCGAAGAAGCCGATTTTGATCCCGAAAAAATAGAGAGCATGAAAAAACTCTTTAATCGTGTACTTTACGACCTTGATCAACTTGCATCATGCCTAGAGATCCGCGATTACTACGGTTTTCAATCTATTTATGCACATAATACCAATGAACGCTTTACTCAATCCCTTTATGAAGCAACAGATTATCTCAGTGATAACGTTGTTACTCACGCAATAAAAGCCGCTCAAGGTAATTATGAACGTTCCTTGGTCTTAGCTTTTGTCTTTATGTTTATTTTTATTCTTTTCACTATTCTTGTTGTAGTTTGGATACGTCGAAATATTGTTTTACGTATCAATCAAATTGTCGATTATATGTCGGAAATTTCACAAGGAAATTTATTAGAAAATAAAGATGTCACAGCAAAAGGAAATAATGAAATCGACCAATTAATTACAGGTATTCAATATATGCGTACCGAACTGTCATTAATTGTGAATGCGATCCGAGGGACAAGTCATCATATTTATACAGGTGTTCAAGAGTTATCAGCAGGAAATACCGATCTATCTTGTCGTACTGAAGAGCAAGCGAGTGCATTAGAAGAAACCGCCTCAAGTATGGAACAACTCACAGCAACAGTGAGAAACAATACAGAAAGTGCTCGTGAAGTTTCACACCTTATCAGTCAAACCTCCAATATTGCCAGCAAAGGGGGCGATGTCACCAATAGAATGGTGAAAACGATGACTGACATAGCCGATAGCTCACAAAAAATAGGTGAAATCACTGCCGTTATCAATAGCATCGCCTTCCAAACCAATATTCTCTCGTTAAATGCTGCGGTTGAAGCAGCCAGAGCGGGTGAACAAGGCCGAGGTTTCTCAGTCGTGGCAACCGAAGTCCGGGAACTGGCACAGCGTAGTGCCGAAGCTGCAAAAGAAATCAAAGAGCTAATTGATGCCTCTATTAGCCGTGTTCGTCATGGTAATGATCTTGTTGAACAAGTTAGCATTTCTATGGGAGAAATACTGACATCTGTAAAACATGTTGAAGATTCAATGACTGAAATTTTATCTGCGTCAGAAGAACAAACTCGAGGTATTACTCAAGTGTCTCTTGCTGTCACTGAAATGGATAAAGCTACACAGCAAAATGCAACGATGGTTGAACAATCCTCCGCTGTTGCCAGCTTATTGACTGAAGAAGCAGGTAATCTTGAGCAAATCGTTGAACAGTTTAAAACAGCGGAAAGTGAACAGTTCAATAAAAAGGCACAACACAAAGCAAGAGAAAAACAGTTCTCATCTGAAAAATTACTACAGACAAAAAATGAGGAAATAAAAAATACAGCCAAAGATGAAGTGAAAGAGAGAAAATCGGCAAAAGAAACAGCGACTGTAAATGACGATGAAGATGATGATTGGACAAGTTTTTAACCCATTAATTTGGTCATAATAAAAACGTGATTTAGATAAACAGAAGACACCTATTTTTAGTCGGTGTCTTCTATTTTTTAACTTATGACAAATTAATGAAATACATTGATTGCACTAACTAAGTAGTTAGTTTGTACTTTCATTTCACCTGAAATCATTGAGGCTTTGGAAACATAATTCGCATTTTCATGCGTAATCGATTCTAATTTTTCAACCGCACGACCAAGCTCTTTTAACCCCGCACTCTGCTCTGATGAGGCAAGACTAATTTCACCAATTAAATCAGTCACATTTTTAACATGCACCACAATATCTTCCATAGTCCCGACTGTTTCATTGACTTGCTTTGAACCGACTTTGATATTGCTACTTGAAGCACTGATCAAGGCTTTGATCTCTTTAGCCGCTTCTGCACTACGCTGTGCCAGTTCCCGGACTTCGGTTGCCACGACTGAGAAACCTCGACCTTGTTCGCCTGCCCTAGCCGCTTCTACAGATGCATTAAGTGCAAGAATATTAGTTTGGAAGGCAATGCTATCAATAACACCAATGATATTACTAATACGATCAGAGCTTTTCGCAATATCATTCATTGTATTAACAATACTATCCATTGCACTACCTCCTTTTATCGCAGCCTCACAAGTGATATTAGAAAGACTGTTTGCCTGCCCCGCCGTTTCACTATTGCTGCTTACCGCTGTCGTTAATTCATTCATGGTCGAGGCAGTTGCTTCAACATTACTGGCAGTTTGCTCCGTTCTCACATACAGATCGCGATTACCTGCGGCTAATTGATCACAAGAGATATCGACTTGATGAATTTGATGGCTCACATCACTAACTAACCAACGAAACATACGCCCTAATTGATTAACTGAACGCTGTGTCATACCCACTTCATCAATACGATTTATATAGGTAACGTTATGTTCATCGCCAGTTGCAACACGATTTGCTTGTTCATTAAGCAGTCTAATTGGCTTAACAAGCTGAAAATAGAGAATACGCTCATTTGCCATCAGTAATACCAGCAAAATCATAATATGCATAAAAAGAGCATACCCCGATAAACCAGCAAACCATGCACTTAACAACATGAAAGGTAGGGGTAATAGGATAAAAAAACGGAGTCGTTTTTTTAATGAAATGGTTTGATTCCATGAGCGCCAACATTGCCATCCTTTATAAACAAAAGCGCCTTTTAAAAACCTATGTGAAGGATACTTACCTTGATTAAATGCAGCATAAAGTGCTGAAGCCTGTGCTATTTCCTCTTTTTTTACTGAAGTCCTTACCGACATAAAACTTTGAATTTTACCCTGACGTATAATTGGGGTGATATTCGCTCTTACCCAATAGTAATCCCCATTTTTACGTCGATTTTTCACGATCCCAGTCCAAACTTCTCCTTGCTTTAACGTTTGCCACATATCCTTAAAGACTGCTGAAGGTATATCTGGATGCCGAACAATATTGTGGGGTTGCCCCACAAGCTCTTCCATTGAAAATCCACTGACTTCAATAAAGTCCTCATTGGCATAAATAATATTGCCATCAAGATCTGTCGTCGACATCAGTGTTGCGTTTTCAGATACCGGGTATTCTCGCTGTGTCACCGGTTGATTGTTACGCATTAGTTACTCTCCTCGATATTGAAATCAAAACATCTCAACAAAAAAAGACTGCCTAAATAACTATCGTTTCGGCCGTTAAGAGAATAACTTTAGTAATAAGTGTAAATACCTATGTTTAAATATTAGTTTTTTGAATCAGTTCAAATTTTTTAATTATCCAGGCTATTAATTAATGCCTGTGAACTCAATACTAATGTCTTCGCACACTCATCGCGTTTCTTTAATAACGCCATGAAAATAAGGTCAGTGATCGTGTTTTGTGCTGTACGTGAAGAGATTGAAGCGCTTCGCCACTCCCCCTCATCCGCAATTGTTTCTAATATATAATCAGAAATTTGGCCCAATGGTGAATGTTTTTCTCCTGTAATAGCAATGATTTTAGCTCCCTGTTTTTTAGCCACAGAGGCCGCAACCAACATGTCTTTTCTTTTACCGCTATAAGAAATTACAATCTGTAAATCCTTTGGACTTAACATCTGAGCAACAGATATTTGTACATGATGATCTGTTTCAATCAGCGTTGTTATTCCTATTTTTTGCAATTTATAACTTAGATCTCTTGCAACTAATCCTGAACCACCAATACCAATAATTTGAACACGTTGTGCTTCATCAATAAGCTGAACGACTTTTTCAAAATGAAGATAATTAATTTGACGAGTCGTATCACAAATTGAATTACTTTTCTCTTGAGCGAGTTTCTGAGCAATAACAACTAAACTATCATCGGCATCTATTTGGTTATGTAATATATTAGAGTTTGTTCCTGGATTCGCATTTTTCCTGCCAAGATCTTCACTGATTGCAAGTTTCAAAGAAGGAAAACCTTTAAACCCTATTTTTTGGCTAAATTTAACAATTGCCGATTGACTCACCCCCATAATTTGAGCAAGTTGTTGTGAGGAAAGAGTCACTGTTTTTTCCGGATTGTCTAAAATATAGTCTGCTATTTTGCGCTGATTTGTAGCCATACCTGGCTTTATCCAGGCAATTTTTGTTAATGTTGGCATAATGACAATATCCACTTCGAGTTCTATATAGTTATATCTGGAATAGTTCTTGGTACAGCGTTTACTACCTAAAAAAATTAAAATTTTAGAATAAAATCAATTAAAAATAGAAAATGAACAATAATAAAGTATAGGGGAAATTACCTTATTATTGGAATACTTATTTTTATAATTGTTTTATAATTATCTTTTCAATCCAATCTATGTTTATCGCCCCGAGATTTTTATAATACTTAATTTATTTTTCTCTCTTTTTTTAATAATAATTTATTCTTTTAGGTCAATAGGACGATATAGGCTTATTCTATTTACATTTAATTATTTATTATTTTTAAATATTTTCATTAAGTTAACAACCTTTCAAAAACATAAACGTAATATAATTTATTTTAAAAAGAAAACCATCAAAAAAGAATAAATAATTCTCTATAAAATAGTTATTTTTACATTTAAATTATGTAAATAATAAAAAAATAAAAAATCAAGTAGCTAAATAATAGGATTAGCATCGCGACTAAAAATTTAGTCATCTGTTTATATAAAGTCGTATTTTAACACGAATAATTGTGTCAGTGGGCGATCGTAGCTCTCTCTTTTTATAGCGGAATACTCTTTTTTTGATACATACCAAAAGATATCATTTCAACCAATCTTAAAAAAACATTATTTACAGCAAAAAAGTTTTATTAATTATTGATTTTAAACTATTTTATTAATTTACTCTATCCAGATCAAAGGTACACAGAGCGCCGTTAATAATCCCATTAAGATATTGAAAATAAACCATGTACGTCTGCTTTGTAAAAATAGGCTAATCAATGTTCCGCCTAATATCCAAACAACACCCGCAACGAAATTAACAATAACCATAACAATACTAATAGTAATAATCGAACTAAAATAAGCATCGCCTGATAAACTGAAGCTTCCTACAGCACCTAATCCCATCATCCACGCTTTTGGATTTAGAAATTGCAATAATCCACCCTGAAACCAACTTACTGCCTGTAAGGCTTTTGCTGGAATATCTAAACGCTGATAAGATGGTGCCGCGGTTTTCCAAGCAAGCCAAAGCAAATACGTACTCCCAACTATTTTCAATCCGATATGCAGAGCAGGATAAATTATCAATAAAGTGGCAACACCAAATGCAGAGCTCAATAAAACGCATTGCATACCTAACATAATGCCAGCCATTAGTTTTAACGAGCCTTTAAAGCCTACATTTGCCCCTGATGAGGTAAGCAGTAAGTTGTTTGGTCCGGGTGTTATCGCGGCAATAAACAGGAAAATAGTTAAGGAAGAAATAAGGCTAATTGTCATGATAAAGACTCAAAAATGTGACAGGCGTTTTATTTTCACCGAAAATAGCAGTATGTTATTTAGCAAACAAGTGTTAATTCATTTTGATAGACGGAAAATATGTCTCAATACTTTAATCCAATGCGTTGGGCTAAAAATCCACACTTACAGACGCTCTTACCAAGAATTGTACGTAGAACGCCACAATTGACGCCACACTGGCAACGACTCAATCTTCCAGACAACGATTTTGTTGATTTAGCGTGGAGTGAAGATCCGACAACGGCACTCAATAAACCGCGCTTAGTCATCTTTCATGGCTTAGAAGGTGGATTTAGCAGCCCTTATGCTCACGGCATGTTAACCGCAGCAAAAGAGAGAGGCTGGCTAGGTGTTGTGATGCACTTTAGAGGATGTAGTGGTGAACCCAATAGACAAAACCGTATTTATCACTCAGGTGAAACGGAAGATGCTCGCTACTTCTTAAATTGGTTGAAAAAGGAATTGGGTGAGCAACCTACAGCTGCGGTTGGCTATTCTCTTGGTGGAAATATGCTTGCCTATTATCTAGCGGAAAGTGGTGAAAATGCGGTTGTAGATGCGGCCGTTATTGTCTCTGCACCATTAATGCTAGAACCATGCTCAACAAAAATTGAACATGGCTTTTCTCGTTTTTATCAATGGTATCTGTTAAAAGAACTCAAAAATAACGCAACACGAAAACTTATTCGTTATCCAGAGTCCTTACCGATCAGCTTATTGACGATAAAATCCATCAAAAAACTACGCCAATTTGATGATCTTATTACCTCTAAAATTCATGGCTTTAAAGATGCGTTAGATTATTATCGCCAATGCAGTGCATTACCTTTATTAAACAAAATAAAGAAAGCCACGCTTATCATTCATGCTAAAGATGATCCATTTATGTCTGCAGATGTGATCCCTGATGTCAGAACACTCCCCAATAATATTGAATATCAACTTACAGAATTTGGTGGACATGTGGGATTTGTTGGTGGAAAACTATCAAAACCAGTGATGTGGCTTGAAAGCCGAATACCTGACTGGTTATCCGCTTATTTGGAGAAAACCCAATGATAATTCCTTGGAATGAGCTTTCCACAGAGACACTTGATAATCTTATTGAAAGTTTTGTTTTACGAGAAGGCACTGATTATGGTATCCAAGAGAAAACGCTTGAACAAAAAGTCGCCGACGTAAAAAAACAACTTAAATCTGGTGAGGCCGTGTTGGTTTGGTCTGAACTTCATGAGAGCGTTAATATTATGCCTGCATCGCAGTTTCGCTCTGATTAGTTATTCAAAGCAAGCGATGCATCGCCATCAATAAGGGCCAACCTTATTTAGCAAAAGGATAACCTATGTCAATCAAGCATCCTATCATCGCAGTGACTGGCTCAAGTGGTGCAGGAACTACCACAACAAGCCAAGCTTTTCGTAAAATATTCCAACAACTCAATGCAAATGCCGCATTGATTGATGGCGATAGTTTCCATCGCTATACCCGTCCCGAAATGGATATGGCGATAAGAAAAGCCAGAGAACAAGGTAGACATATCAGTTATTTTGGCCCTGAAGCAAATGATTTTAGCTTACTGAGCAAAACATTAAGTCAATATAGTGATACTGGGCAAGGTCAATCTCGCAAATATCTACACTCTTATGATGAAGCAACACCTTACAATCAATTACCAGGAACATTTACCCCTTGGGAACCCTTAGCCGATAATACTGATGTTCTCTTTTATGAAGGATTACATGGTGGCGTTGTTACCAACGAGCATAATGTAGCTCAACATGTTGATTTATTGGTCGGTGTTGTTCCTATCGTAAACCTAGAGTGGATACAAAAGCTTATTCGAGACACCACAGAAAGAGGACACTCGCAAGAGGCAGTAAGAGACTCAGTTGTACGCTCAATGGATGATTATATTAGCTACATTATTCCTCAATTCTCACGCACTCACATTAATTTCCAGCGAGTCCCAACTGTTGATACTTCGAATCCTTTTTCTGCTAAAGCAATTCCCACTCTGGATGAAAGCTTTATTGTTATTCGTTTTCGAGGCTTAACCGATATTGATTTTCCCTATTTACTTGCAATGCTACATGGCTCATTTATGTCGACAATAAACACGATTGTTGTACCAGGAGGGAAATTAGGATTAGCGATGGAATTAATTATGGCGCCATTAGTCAAAAAATTATTAAATGGCGAAAAGATAAGTTAACCAAAATAAAAATTATCTCTATAAAAATAATATCCCATTAATTAAGGGATATTATTTTTCAAATTAAACTTTATTTTAAAATATCAAAATTAGTCAGCATTTTTTATTTCAAATGAATGCGTAATATTGGCTGCTTTTCCTAGCATTAAAGAAACAGAACAATATTTTTCTGCCGATAATTGAACCGCTCGTTCTACAATTTTATCCGTTAACTCTTTACCTGAAACAATAAAATGTAAATTGATATCAGTAAATAAACGAGGAGCTTCTTCACGTCGTTCTGATGTTAATTTTACTTCACAATCAGTCACTTGGTGACGACCTTTTCGTAAAATGCTTACAACATCAATAGCGCTACACCCACCCGCAGCAATTAAAACCATTTCCATTGGGCTTGGGGCTTTATCTCCTGAATTCCCATCCATCATAATTTGATGGCCAGATGAAGATTCACCGACAAAAGATAAATCTTCAACCCACTTAACTCTCGCTTCCATTTATTTTCCCCTAAAGATGACAGAAACTAAAAGAGTACATTCTCATAATTCAACTAGCAATTAGCAAATAGGTTTATTATGCTGACTGCGTAAAACGAGACTTAATGCACTAATTGTGTTAAAAACAATATCTGCTTGATGATAGTGGTTAAGATCAATGCATTATTTTCTCATTTATTATAATCTATTCCATATTAACTTACCGTGTTCTCAGGAAGTTAATAGGTAAAGATAGGATTTTTAAGCACGCTGTCTCAAAAGGGAACCTATCCGTTTTGAAAGGCTGCATTTAACGTACAGAGGATAACGCGAATGGTTCTCGGCAAGCCGCAAACAGACCCGACTCTTGAATGGTTTTTGTCACACTGCCATATTCACAAATATCCATCCAAGAGCACGCTGATCCACCAAGGTGAGAAAGCGGAAACACTTTATTATATTGTTAAAGGTTCCGTGGCTGTTCTTATTAAAGATGAAGAAGGAAAAGAGATGATCCTCTCCTACCTAAATCAGGGGGATTTCATCGGTGAACTTGGATTATTTGAAGAAGATCAAGAACGTAGTGCATGGGTTAGAGCAAAAACAGCCTGTGAAGTAGCAGAAATTTCCTATAAAAAATTCCGCCAATTAATTCAGGTTAACCCTGATATTCTGATGCGCCTTTCTGCTCAAATGGCGAACAGATTACAAACGACATCAGAAAAAGTAGGTAATCTTGCTTTCCTTGATGTAACAGGTCGTATTGCACAAACCTTATTAAACTTAGCAAAACAACCCGATGCAATGACGCATCCTGATGGCATGCAAATTAAAATTACACGTCAGGAAATTGGTCAAATCGTTGGTTGTTCACGCGAAACTGTAGGCCGTATTCTGAAAATGTTGGAAGATCAAAACTTGATCTCCGCACACGGTAAAACTATCGTTGTTTACGGGACTCGCTAAGTTTCCCTCTCGAACAAACAATAGCCCATAAAAGGGCTATTGATATACTTTTGTATAAGCCCCATCTTCGTTGATGGGGTTTTTCGTTGATACTACCCTTTTACAAATTCTGCAATAGCCGCTTTTAATGCCACCATTCCTTCTTGTAGCTCTTCTTGAGTAATAATTAACGATGGTGTAAAACGCATCACATCGGCTCCTGCGTTTAACATCATTAAACCATGTTTGGCTGCAAGACCGAGTAACTCTTTGGCTTTACCTTCATATTGCGGTGCCAATTGTGCACCAATCAATAAACCTTGTCCTCGAATTTGCGAAAAGACATTATACGTTTGATTGATTGCCACCAGTTCATCCACAATCCATTGATAACGCTTTTCTACACCTTCAAGTACTTCAGATGTATTAATTAAATCAAATGCAACATTACCCACTGCACAAGCTAATGGATTACCACCATAAGTTGTACCATGAGTCCCTACGCCCATGACAGAAGCTATCTCATCTGTTGTTAACATCGCACTGAGTGGAAAACCACTCCCTAGCGCTTTTGCAGTTGTAATAATATCGGGTGTCACATCATAGTTCATATAGGCGAAAAGCTTACCTGTACGCCCCATACCTGTTTGTACTTCATCAAGGACAAGCAGAGCTTGATGCTTATCGCACAACTCTCGTAGCCCTCTCATAAACTCAGGTGTTGCTGCTGTTACGCCACCTTCACCCTGAACTGGCTCTAAAACAATGGCACATGTGTGATCATCTATTACTGCTTTAACAGCCTCTAAATCATTAAAAGGAACATGTACGATATCAGCGGGCTTAGGGCCAAAACCATCGGCATATTTAGGTTGTCCACCAACAGATACTGTAAACAACGTTCTGCCATGAAATGCATGGTGAAAAGCAATAATTTTAGTTTTATAAGGACTATGGCGAGTGATGGCATAATGGCGAGCCAATTTAAATGCTGCTTCATTCGCTTCTGCGCCAGAATTGGCAAAAAAGACACGTTCTGCAAATGTGTTATCTATTAATTTTTGAGCTAAACGTAATGCAGGTTCATTAGTAAAAATATTACTAACATGCCAAAGTTTTTCACTTTGTTCTTTCAAGGCTTGATTTAGAGCCGGATGAGCATGCCCCAATGCTAAAACAGCAATACCACCAGCAAAATCAATATACGATTTTCCCTGCTGATCCCAAACACGACTCCCCACCCCTTTGACAGGAATAAATTCTGCGGGTGAATAAATTGGCAACATTACTTGATCGTAAGTTGCCCTGTTAATGCTTTGCTTTGTCATTACCCCACCTGATCGTTATTCACATTCAATATGAAAATATAATCACTAAATATGAATAAAAAATCAAATGTGGTTTTGTATAAAAAGACGTTATTTCACTATTTAAATGCTATCCATTTAATATTTAAGGAAATTATTTAATAGCTCATGCCCTTGTTCACTTAAAATACTTTCCGGGTGAAATTGAACCCCTTCAATTGGTAGAGTACGATGGCGAATTCCCATAATTTCATCAACATTTCCATCATGTTGGCTCCATGCCGTCACTTCAAAAGGTACAGGCAATGTTGTCGCATCAATCACTAAAGAGTGGTAACGCGTCACACTTAACGGTCGATTAAGCCCTTTAAAAACACCTTGTTGATTATGATGTATTAATGAATTTTTACCATGCATCACTTCTCGCGCTCTAACAACCGACGCACCAAAAGCTTGCCCTATTGCTTGATGTCCAAGACAAACACCAAGAATAGGAATTTCACCGGCAAACCGCTGTATAGCCTCAAGAGAGATCCCAGCTTCATCAGGAGTACAAGGTCCTGGCGAGATCACAAGATGTGCTGGCATCATCTTTTCTATCTCTTTAAGTCCGATCTCATCGTTACGCTTAACAACAACCTCAGCACCCAATTCACAGAAATACTGATAGAGGTTGTAAGTAAACGAATCGTAATTATCAATAAGTAACAGCATATTAGCCTATCCGACTGATTTTCTTATCATTATCTATTTTATTACTATTTTAAAGCGAGTGTAGATTTGCCAAAATAGCTCGTTGTTTAACCGACTTGGGTACAACAAAGCCGATTATCATAGCACAGGTATAAAATATGAATAGTAAGCAAGAAAACCTGCTGGTTTATTGCGCAATAACAAGAATGACGATAATTGATGATGAATAGAGTGATTAATAGTGTAATGAATACTTATTGCAGGAGATCACACGAAAAAAAGAAGGATAAAAATATTTTTTTCGTACTAAAACCCCCGGAATGAAAACATTCATTCCGGTTTATATGCTTTCTATCTTATTAGAATAAGTAAATATCCTATCCTAATAATGCGTTTATTGTTTTACAACTTCCGCAGATAAAATAGTGACCGTTTTTACTGGCACATTTTGGTAAGGTCCAATATTCCGAGTCGGTGTTTGTGAAATTTTATCAACTACATCCATTCCTTTCACAACTTTACCAAAAACAGCATAGCCAAAATCACGTTGACCGTGATCTAAAAATGCATTATCAGCCACATTAATAAAGAACTGGCTGGTTGCGCTGTCTTTATCTGACGTGCGCGCCATGGCAATAGAACCTTTTACATTACGTAATCCATTGTCGGCTTCATTTTTAATTGGCGCTCTGGTTTGTTTTTGCTGTAAATCAGCAGTAAAACCACCACCTTGAACCATAAAACCAGGAATAACGCGATGAAAAGTAGTGCCGTTATAGTACCCATCTTCAACATACTGAATAAAATTTTTCGTTGTAATTGGCGCTTTTTTATTATCCAGTGATATTTCAATATTACCTTCAGAGGTGACTAATTTAACGAAGGTTTCTCCCGTTGCCATTGCAAAAGTCGCTGTTGTTAAAGTGCAAGCGGTAACGAAGGT
Organism: Proteus faecis; assembly: GCF_003144395.1. Taxonomy (GTDB): domain Bacteria; phylum Pseudomonadota; class Gammaproteobacteria; order Enterobacterales; family Enterobacteriaceae; genus Proteus; species Proteus faecis. The sequence goes on from NZ_PENZ01000007.1 coordinate 28,607, forward strand.
GACAAGAAAACGTTTTAACATGCAGGGATCCTTTACTTTAATAGTCTACAACTTACTTAATATGCAGCGATTCTAATTCGCTGAGGTAAATAGTGCCAATCATTTACCTTTATTTACGCTCAATAAGTCTAATTACGTTATAACAGAGTAAATTTTAATTTTTAATCGCTGTTATAAGTCATTAAATTGCGCCAAAATAGAGCAAATAAATATTTTAGATATTCATTTTCATGCAAAATTGAAATGAGTATGCATGAAAAGCCGCATTATTTCAGAGAGGTTTATACCATAATGACCCAATTTAATTACCAAAAAGCACATTTCATCATCAGTGCACCTGATATCCGTCATTTACCGCCAGATTCAGGAATTGAAATTGCCTTTGCGGGTCGCTCTAATGCCGGTAAATCCAGTGCTTTAAATGCGTTAACCCAACAAAACGGATTAGCCAGAACCAGTAAAACCCCAGGCCGTACTCAATTAATCAACCTTTTTCAAATTGAAGAAGGTTTACGCTTAGTCGATTTACCAGGCTATGGCTATGCCCAAGTTCCTGAGGAAATGAAGCGTAAATGGCAACGCTCTTTAGGTGAATACCTACAAAAAAGAGAGTGCTTAAAAGGTGTAGTTATTTTAATGGATATTCGTCATCCATTAAAAGATCTCGATATGCAAATGATTGACTGGGCTGTAGGCTCAGAGCTACCTACTCTCGTTTTACTGACTAAAGCAGATAAACTAGCATCAGGCGCGCGTAAAAAGCAGCTCATGAGCGTACGTGAAGAACTAGCAAATAAAGTAGGTGATATCCGCGTAGAATATTTTTCATCATTGAAAAAAATTGGCATTGATAAACTACGTAACACGCTTAATGAATGGTTTTCAGGCTCAGAAGAGCAACCTATAAATGATGATAACGCCTAATTATCTTCTTTTTCTCAACGATAGCGCTCTGATCTTCTTTTGATAAAAGGGAAATCACTTTTCCCTTTCACTTCTCGCACAAACCATATCAGTGAATTTTAGATAAAAAAATGCCCCAGTCGAAATAAAGTCGACTGGGGCAGCTAATATTCAGCTAAATCCGATTACGTGAAGTAAAAGGTCTGAAAGATAGAACATCTTACCTCTGTACCCTACGAGAGATAATGTACTCTATTTTATTGGTTAATAAAAGCCCTTTTGTAATTTTTTTTCACATGCAGACACGATTCAGCTATGTATTTATGTATTCAAATCATAAATAAATGTAGTTTAATTACATAATTATGAGACTTTAATCACTCGCATGAATATGATTAAAAATAGAACAAATCACACAAAAGGTGCGGTTTCTCCTTAATGATTTTGTGATACGCTTATCGCGAGACCGTAGTAAATATGTAATTAGCGATAAAATGAGGTATCCATGGCTGTATTACCGCTCCTGCGTTTTCCAGATGAGCGTCTGCGCAGAGTCGCAGTACCAGTGGAAAAAGTAGATGACGAAATACGCACATTAATCGATAACATGATTGAAACCATGTATGCAGAACGAGGTATTGGCTTAGCAGCACCTCAGGTTAATGTATCTAAACGCATTGTTGTAATTGATGTTTCTGAAAACCGAGATCAACCGATTGCACTTATCAATCCTGAAATTATCAGCACTGAAGATGAAGTGATGGATATGATGGATGGGTGTCTATCTATTCCAGATTCTTTTGCGCCAACACAGCGTTACCGTTTCTTAAAGGTTAAGGCATTGGATAGAAATGGTGATGTAATTGAACTAGAAGCCTCTGATTTGTTTGCAGGCTGCATTCAACATGAGTTAGACCATCTTGATGGTAAACTCTTTATTGACCATTTATCTCCGTTAAAACGTCAACGTATTGAGAAAAAACAGAAGAAATTGAGCAAACTGCTAGACTCACAAGTTGCTTAATTATTCACTTATCTCTTTTTCACATTTTGATAAGTTTTGACATAAAAAAGCTCGGTATTAACCGAGCTTTTTCTTTTAGTACACAGAAATTTGATAACCCAGTTAAAAATTAATGTGCTTCATCCCAGTTATTACCAACACCCACTTCAACTTTCAACGGAATAGCTAATTCCATACTACTTTCCATCAATTTATGGATCATGGTGTTTGCGTTCTCTAGGTAAGACTCGCGCACTTCAAACACTAATTCATCATGTACTTGCATAATCATATGCACATCAGCAGGACATTGATTGCAAATCCAATTATCCACAGCGATCATTGCTTTTTTGATAATATCCGCCGCTGTACCTTGCATTGGCGCGTTAATCGCTTCACGCTCTGACGCTTTACGGCGAATTGCATTCTTTGAATTAATTTCTGGTAAATAGAGGCGACGACCATCTAAGGTTTCAACATAGCCTTGTTCAGAAGCTTGTTTACGTGTACGTTCCATATAGTCCAAGACACCAGGATAACGTTCAAAGTAAAGATCCATATAACGCTGAGCTTCTCTTCTCTCAACACCAATCTGTTGTGATAAACCAAATGCACTCATGCCATAAATAAGACCAAAGTTGATCGCTTTCGCACTACGACGTTGTTCAGAGGTTACTTCCTCTAAAGGAATACCAAATACTTCAGATGCCGTTGCACGGTGAATATCTTTACCTTGAGCAAAGGCATCTAACAAACCTTTATCTTGCGATAAATGCGCCATGATCCGTAATTCAATTTGTGAATAGTCGGCAGCCACAATTTTAAAACCTTCACGCGCAATAAATGCTTGGCGAATTCGGCGTCCTTCTTCATTTCTTACTGGGATGTTTTGAAGATTTGGATCACGAGAAGATAAACGCCCCGTTGCCGTCACCGCTTGATGATAGGAAGTATGTACACGTTTCGTTTTGCTATTCACCATTAATGGCAATTTATCCGTATAGGTAGATTTTAGTTTCGCCAGACCACGATGCTCTAAAATTAAACGAGGTAATTCATGACTATGCGCTAATTCTTCCAATACTTCTTCATTGGTAGATGGTGCCCCTTTTGGGGTTTTCTTGATAACAGGTAATTGCAGTTTATCAAATAAGATTTCTTGTAACTGTTTAGGTGAAGAGAGATTAAATTCTTGCCCCGCTAACGCAAACGTCTCTTTTTCAATTTCAGCTAAACGCTGTGTGATCTCTTGAGATTGAACTGCTAACACTTGAGCATCAATTAATACTCCCTTGCGTTCCATTCTAGAAAGCACTGGGACTAATGGCATTTCAATATCGCAGTAAACATGTTTAAGAGGCTCAATAGCTTCTATTTGAGGATATAGCGCTTGATGGAGTAATAAAGTAATATCGGCATCTTCAGCAGCATATAACGTTGCTTGCTCAACCTCAATTTGGTTAAAAGTCAGTTGACCTTTACCTTTACCCGCAATCTCTTCAAATGTTGTGGTTTTATGATTTAAGTGCTTTTCAGCCAAAGTATCCATATCGTGTCGATTACTTACGCTATTTAATATGTAAGATTCCAACATCGTATCAAAATGAATACCGTTTAATTCGATACCTTCATTTTCCATAATGCCACGGTCAAACTTCAAGTTCTGCCCAATTTTTAGAATGTTCTTATCTTCTAAAATAGGTTTTAATGCCGCTAGCACATCATCAACAGGAAGTTGCTCTGGTGCATCTAAATACTCATGACGTAATGGAATATAAGCCGCTTTACCCGGTTCAATAGCAAATGACAGCCCCACTAAACGCGCATCAATATTGTTTAAGCTGTCCGTTTCTGTATCGAATGCAAACGCAGGTGCTTTTTTGAGAAGCTCAACCCATCGCGCTAGGCTTTCATGTGTCAAGATAGCTTCATAATTCTCTTGTGTAATAACAGGGAAATTAGCTGATACAGAGGCTTCTTTCGGTTTAACGGCTTCAGAGGTGTAAGGCACAGCAACTTTGTGTGTGCTACGTTGTGCTAACCACCCACCATTTTGAAGATCACTTATCCAGCGTTTAAATTCATAACGCGTGAACATCTCTAGTAATTGCTCTAAATTTGGCTCACTAACCACTAAATCATCAAACGTTTTATCGAGTTCAACATCCGTTTTAATTGTTGCCAACTTATAAGAAAGTTTTGCCACTTTCTCATGCTCTGCCATTTTAGCGCCAAGTGTTTTAGCGCCACGGAAACTCAACGTTGCGATATTATCAAGCTGTTGATAGATATCATCTAAACTACCAAGCCCTTGTAAAAGGCCTAATGCCGTTTTTTCCCCCACTCCCGGAACACCAGGAATGTTATCGGACGAATCGCCCATTAATGCGAGAAAATCAATAATCAATTCAGGAGGAACACCATATTTTTCTTTAACTTCATCAGGGCCTAAAATAACGTTGGTCATGGTGTTAATTAGCGTGATCTTTGGCGTCACTAATTGCGCCATATCTTTATCACCAGTACTTATTAAAACATCACGACCATCTGCTGCCGCTTTTAGTGCCAATGTTCCAATAACGTCATCCGCTTCCACACCTGAAATAGATAACAATGGTAAACCCATTGCTTGCACCATCTCATGTAAAGGCGCTATTTGCTCACGTAAATCATCCGGCATCGGAGGGCGATTAGATTTATATTCCTCATACAACTCATCACGGAATGTTTTACCTTTAGCGTCAAACACAACCGCTACATGACTTGGTTTATACTGTATTATCAGGCTACGTAACATGTTCAACACGCCGTACATCGCACCTGTTGGCTCACCTTGGCTATTGGTTAGTGGTGGAAATGCATGATAGGCGCGGTAAAGATATGAGGAGCCATCTACAAGGATAAAGGGGTTTTCTGCTATCTGGACCATAATCTGTTCATCATTGTTCTGAGGTTCGTTGATATGACTAGAATGCCACATCACAGCCCAATAGACGAATATTACCTGTTCTTAAATGCAGAAATTCGGCTTAAATACTCAATTATTTATTATTAATCGAACTTAACAAAAAGAATAAGTATGAATGATAAGTTAATATTTATTAAGGTCATTTTTGTCAGAGTACATACCCATTAATCTGGCTTGAATTAAAAACAAAGAATAAACAGTAAACTTATTGTGTAATTTAGAAAGTATTTAAGATAGAGCCATTTACTCATCATTAATATTAACGTTCATATTAGTGTCATCTTTTTTATTAAGAATTTATTTTCTAACCAACACCAAAACAACCTGTGGATAACTCTGTGAGTAGTTTTGTAACCCTCTCTATATTAATAAGTTAGCTTTCTTTTCAATTTGTTAACATAAGTAAAAAATCAATCACTTAGCGAATTTATTAAGATATTATAAATTAATCGCTGTATTTTTTATTAATGTGGATAGTTATATTATGACAAAATTATGAAAGTAAAAAAATAGCACTCCTATTTCTTGAGTGCTATTTTTCATATAAATATCTATATACTTTTACTTAATCCATATGGGAAAAGTTAAGCCTATATTATTTTTTCAGCAATAACTGATTCACAATATCAGAATATGTCTTTGCATACTCTTCTGGTGATTTTGCGCTGATACCATCATTTTTCATTTTATATTTACCACCAATTATCATGGCAGGAACACCATTAATTTGGAAATCAGCAACAGCATTTTGTTGTTGGCTAACTAAAGAGTTCACCACAAAGCTATTCATTGCAGCATCATAATCTTCGCCTTTAACGCCAGCCTTAATAAAGGCATTACGGATATCGTCAACAGAACGAATAGATTGAGTTTCTTGAATACCTTTAAATAAAACAGGAGAAACTTGATCTTCAACACCTAAGGCCATTGCCACAGCCCATGAACGTGTTAAATCTTTACCTAAAGGCCCTAAGAAATCAACGTGATAGCGGACAAGATTAGTATTTTCTGGTGCATTCTTTTCAACAGTACTATTGACTTTATACACTTCAGAAAATTGATAACAATGTGGGCAATAAAAAGAGAAAAACTCAACAACATCAGGCGCAGATGCAACAGGTTTAGAAAGGTTAGTGTACTGTTTTCCTTCAGATATATCAGCGGCAGAAACACTGAATGCTAACACCATACTTGCTAACGCCAGCCAAATCTTTTTCATTTCTCATCGTCTCCTAAGAATTAATACATTGGACTAAGTTGTAAAGGAGGCTCATTTAGTTGCTCCACTTGTCCCTTGAATAAGGCTAATTGTTTAAACCAAAAATCTTCTTCTTGAAACCAAACAAAAGCGCGAGGAAAAGCAGGATCATTCCAGCGTTTTAATACCCACGCGAGATAATGCACCATTCTCATTGCTCTTAATGGTTCAATTAATGACAATTCACGTAAATCAAAATCTTGGTATTCATAATAAGACTCAAGGATCGTATCTAATTGTATAACCTGCTCTTGCCGTGAGCCGTTTAATAACATCCAAAAATCTTGTACTGCAGGTCCCATTCGGGAATCATCAAAATCAACCATTACAACTTCATCACGCCACAATATATTACCGGGATGGCAATCACCATGTAGCCGTAACATTTGCCATGCAGAGTCCCCTATTTTAGGACGTACATCATGAATAAGTTTATCTATAACCTCTATAAATTGAGGTTTCAGGTTATTAGGAATTAACGCACTACTTTCAAATTCTAATTTTGGCGCTATCAGATATTCTGCTGTAGAAACTGTCGGTCGATATTCATAACTCTTTTTTCGGCCTATTTGATGAATGCACCCTAATGTGCGTCCAACTTCTTCTAACTGAAATAAATTATCAGTTTCATATGCTCTTCCCCCTATACTAGGGAATATTGCAAAATAAAAGCCACCATCAGAAAGATGAACTGTTTCACTATTAATCATTAAAGGAGCAGCAACAGATACCTCAGCCTCCTTTAATGCTAAAACAAACTCATGTTCTTCTTTTATTTGTTCATACGACCAGCGTTGGGGGCGATAAAATTTCACCACATAACGTTGTCGATGCTCATCTATAAATTGAAAAACACGATTTTCATAGCTATTTAATTCTGTTAACCCTGACTCAGGATAAAAACCAATTTTAACTAACGCGTCCCAAATGTTGTCAGGTGTCAGTCCCTGAAAATTAAATGAGGCAGACATTTCCATTTTCTATCCTGAATTTAATCTTTAATCACACCACGAGCACGTAAAATGGCGGTTTTAAAATCTTCTTCGTAATCTTTTTTCAGTCCTGGGATCACATCTGTCGGCGCTGAACCGCGCATTTTCAGATGGTAAATCAAAATATCATCAGTCAGATCAGATAATTGACCTTTAAAACCCGCTTCATCAGCCAGTTTCTGCAATAATTGAATTAAGTTTAAATCAGAATTTTCTTCCCAAACTGGGTGCAGTAATTCCATAACTTCATTAAGACGGTGACATTTCATACAAAAAATCCTTATTATTAATTACAACAACAAAGTACCAATTATTATCCGATAGAAAAAGGAAACCTCTGTCAATATGCGTAAATATTACGCTTTTTTGATAAAAATTGCTGTCGCTTTACATGAAATCTCATGATGTCGATATTTTTTATTAGTATATCGTCTTTATTTGATAAAAATCGTTCGGAAATTTTAGCCAATTTATTCACAAATATTGAATATGAAAATGAAGAATATTACAGGTGGTATACTTGCAGGTGGTCAAGCGACACGAATGGGTGGAGCTGATAAAGGGCTTCAAATTCTACATGGACAGCCTTTATACCGCCATATAGCCCAAAAACTAGCACCTCAAGTTGATAGCATATTGATTAGTGCTAACCGCAATTTAGAACAATATCGCCAAAGCCAATATCCTGTTATTACAGATGAAATAGAAGGATTTTCAGGGCCTTTAGCTGGCATGCTCACATTATTAAAGCAAGCCCCAACACCTTGGGTTGCCTTTGTACCTTGCGATGTTCCCTATTTCCCTCTTAATTTAGTTGAAAAACTCTATGAGCAAAGAGGCGAAGCATTAGCCGTTTATGTTGATGATGGTGAAAGAGAACATCCTACCTTAGCACTGCTAAATCGTCGTATTATTCCTATGCTAGAAGCTTATTTAGCACAAGGTGATCGAAAATTAATGTTATTTATGAAGCAAATAAATGCACACCCGGTTTTATTCGCGGATCAAGCAAGTGCTTTTATTAATTTAAATACCCCTGACGATATTGAAAAAGCCAATAAATTAAAAAAATAGGAATGAAAAATATGGCACAAGTTGATCTCCCCCTTTTAGGGATCACGGCATGGAGTGGAACCGGTAAAACAACACTACTAAAACAACTGATTCCACAATTACGCAAAAGAGAAATTCGTGTAGGCATGATCAAACACACTCATCATGATATGGATGTGGATAAGCCTGGTAAAGACAGCTATGAACTAAGAAAAGCTGGAGCAGATCAGACATTAGTCGCAAGCCAACAACGCTGGGCATTAATGACAGAAACACCAGAACTACCAGAATTAGATTTGTATTACCTCGCATCTCGTTTTGATGCAAGTAAGCTAGATTTAATCTTAGTTGAAGGATTTAAAGGCGAAACCATTCCTAAAATTGCACTTTATCGCCATATCAACGAGCGTGATTTTAATGATTTACTTGATGAGCATGTTATTGCCGTCGCCAGTGATTGTGATTTAAGAGTGGATTTTCCACTACTAGATATCAATGCACCCGAGGCTATTGCTGAATTTATTGCAGATTGGCTGAAACCGACGAAATAAAAATCGCAAATAATAAAGCGCCCTATAAAGGCGCTTATTATCAATTACATAGAATAAATTAAGCAAAAATAATGGCTTGATAAGGTTGAAGGATAAGATCACCTTGTGCATTTTCCACTATTGGACTGTTATGCAAATAGATATCCTTAGCTTTAATGGTTAGTGCTTTTTCTTCACCACTAAAATTACAATAAATATTGATTGAGTTACCTTTATAAGTACGCTTAAAAGCAATCACATTTTCTGGTGCATCTAATGGAAAAAACTCACCATAAATCAAAATATCACTGATCTCTGAATGACGTCTTAATGCGATCAATTGCTGGTAATAAGCGAAAAGAGAGTGATTATCTTGTGTTTCTCTCTGTGCATTAATATCGACATAGTTAGGATTAACTTTTAACCATGGTTTAGCTGTACTGAAGCCACTATTTAATTCACTATTCCATTGGAAAGGTGTTCTTGAATTATCACGGCTACGGTGATTAAAGTATTCAATGATTTGCTTATCGCTATAACCTAATTTATTACCCCATTCATACAATTTAAAAACATGTAAATCATCATGTTCTTCTAATGTCATAGGACAATTTGTCATACCGATTTCTTGCCCTTGATAAATAAAAGGCGTTCCTCGTTGAGTTAATAAAAATGTCGCTAACATTTTGGCACTAATAGGATTAATGTCTCCTTTAGGGAGGAATTTATTTAATGAGCGAGGTTGATCATGATTTTCTAAATAAGGTGCTCCCCAGCCTACTCGTTGAGTATCTAATTGGCTTTTAATAAATACAGGTTTCAATCTTTCACCTGTAATTGGATTAATAGTGAATGGCTTTTCATTGCGAATATCTAAGTCAGCAATACTAAAATCAAATACCATGGAAAAATAACCATTTTCACCAACATAAGCACGTAAATCTTTCTCAGGCACATCAATTTCTGCAACCGTCATACTATTTGCAGGCTTAAACGTGTTCTCAGCTAATTCAGTTAAGAACTTATCAATACCTGGTTGATTTAAAACCCAAGGCACTAAAGATGCAGAACCATCATCTTTATCAGGTTCAAATTGATATTCAGATAAAGCTTCAGGGGATTTTTTTAAATTACCAATCGCATCAATGCGAAATCCTGCGACACCTTTTTTGATCCAGACGTTTATCATGTCGATAATATCTTTACGTAATTGTGGGTTTTCCCAATTTAAGTCAGGTTGTTCCGGACCAAATGAATTAAAGTACCAGCGATTAGTTTTTCCAACACGACTCCAAACAGAGCAATCAAAATAAGTGCGTAAATTATTAGGAGGAGTCGGCTTATCCCATTGTTTAAAAATATAATAATCGTTATATGGACTATTAGGATCTTCAATTGCCGATTTAAACCATGGGTGCTCATCAGAAGTGTGATTTAATACTAAATCTAATAAAATTTTAATATCACGTTTTTTAGCTTCGCTAATCAGTTTATCTAACGCATTATTATCACCAAAGATAGGATCGACAACAGAATAATCAGCAATATCATAACCATTATCTTTCATTGGCGATTTAAAAATAGGGCATAGCCAAATAACATTTGTACCGAGTGACTGAATATAATCTAACTTCTCTGTGATCCCCGCTAAATCTCCAACACCATCCCCGTTACTATCATAATAACTCTTAGGATAAATTTGATAGACCACTGCTTCTTTCCACCAAGTATTAGACATATTCACCTCACCAAGGTAATTAGCATATATGGAACTGTTCCATATTTAATATAAGATACTATAAGCACTAAAAAGGAGGGTAAGGTAATTAACATACTAAAATGTGAAATAGCTCATACTAAAAAAACACAATTACCTCAATAAAGATGGGTTTGTCATAATCATATTAAGATATATTAGGACATCAACGAATTAAAAGGAGCAACAGCATATTCAATGGCCGGGATCCGTGATGTCGCAAAAAAAGCCAATGTCGCAGCAAGTACTGTTTCCAGAGCATTAAATAACAGTGGTTATGTGTCTCAAGCTGCACGAGAAAAAATAAAAAAAGCGGTAGAGGAATTAGATTATATTCCTGATACTTGGCTAAGAAATTTATATCAACAAAAAAGTGCCGTTGTTGGTGTCATTATTAATAGCCTTGAATACCCTTATTTTGCGACAGTGACACGTTTTATTGAAAATAAACTCGCTGAACATGGCTATAGCATGATGTTATGTGCAACCCAAAATAGCAAAGTACGTGAGCGTATATTTTTTGATATGCTTAAACGTGGTCAGATCGACGGTATTATTGCAGAATATCTATTATTGGATGATAGTGAATATCAGCATATTCAAAGACCCGTGGTAACACTAGATCGTCATCTTCGTGATATTCCATTAGTTTGTTCTGATCACCACACTGGTGGTCGATTAGCAGCAGAACACCTTATTCAAAAAGGTTGCCAAAAAATCCTCTATATTGAAGATAACTCAAGTTATTTATCATCAACCCCTTCATATCAAAGCTGTTTAGCCTTTAAAGAAACGCTTATTCAGGCAGGTATTAAACCTATTCCTTGCAAAGTAAATTGGAAAGAAGAAGAGAAAGACTATTTTCACTCTTTCGCAACAAAAATACTTTCTTTGCATTCAGATATCGATGCTATTTTTGCTGCTGATATTCCTGCCATGGCATTATTTAATGAAGCAACAAGGCGAAATATTGCCATTCCAGAACAATTAAAAATTGTTGCTTATGATGGCAGCCCTTGGTTAAACCAAACACTGCGCCAATTAACTTGTATTGAACAACCCTTTGAAAAGCTAGCTGAAAAAAGCGTAGAAGTGATTAGTACATTAATTGAGAATAAAGAAATAACAGATAATGTCTCTGTTATTCCAGTGAAGTTTATTCAAGGTGAAAGTAGTTAAAATATAGATTAGATTGCTATCGCCGTGTTGGTACAAAGTGGATAAGTTTCAAGATGAGTATAACCATCATAAACAGCAGTACGATAACGAAGTGCTTCTTTGGTTGCGGGATCAGCGCCGACTTGATAATCAATAGACTGAAAAAGCTGAACACTTGTTACAATGTTTTCAATACGTGAAGAGTCTTTTGCTTCCAATATTGGAAGGATATTTATCAATAATTCCTGATCAGGAATTAACTCTCTTACTGTTTTTAATTCAGTAATTGCTGAGCGCACATTGATGCACGCTTTCAATATTTCACGTGTTTCAATAAGTTCCAGATCTGCTGGTAATAGTGGTAGATCATTATAGGGTGTTTTAGGAGACCAGCTCATATGTTTATAAAAACGCATTTTATCGACATATCGCCATAACATATCGATACCATAAAAAAACGCCAAAGAAAGTCCCCCTTCTCTAGCGTTTTAATCGATTATGTTTTACGTCGAAATTGAGTAAAAGCTATCGTTCTTATTTTGCAGGACGAACCGCAATCACTTCAATTTCTACACGCCATGCTGGATTTGCCAGTTTAGCGATTTGGAAAGTTGAACGTGCTGGCAGTTGGTCAGTTTTCGAAGCATCAAAGTACTTAGAATAACCATCCATAAAGCCTTTAAAGTCCATCTCACCTTTAGTTTCTTCACCACCAACTAGGAAGACTTGCATTTTAACAACGTCTTTCATGTCTAGGCCAAGTTCATTTAAGTGAGTTTTGATTTGTTCTAATACACTGATCGTTTGTTCTTCAGTGTTACCATAAGATGCTAATACACCTTCTGGTGCATCTGCTGATTTCTTAGCAGGTACTTTACCGCTTAAGAATACAAGATTGTTACCTGCACTCACTTCAACAGATTCTGAAATAGGCATACCATTTAATTTATGGTGCACAACACCCTCCGCATTCGCGCTTGCTACACCAAAGATAAAAGGCAGGGCAACAAGTAGATTTTTATAACGCATGAAAACTCCTTAACATGTTTAATTTACAGTAAAACAAGGGGTTATTTACTTCTTAAAGCGATCCATACTAAATGGTGTTGGATCAATAACTGGTTTTTTGCCCGTTACGATATCAGCAGTCACTTCACCTGCTGCAGGGCCTTCGGTCATACCCCATACCGTCGCCGTATTAATGACTAGACCAGGGTATTCTTTAACCTCAGAAATAATTGGTAACTCATCGAAGGTTGGGCTAACAACAGCACCCCAACGTTCAACAACTTGTGATTTTTCAAATACTGGGAATTCAGCTTTCATTCTTTGGAATACCGCATCTAAGTGCTCAGTATTTTGTGTTGCTGTTGCAATGCGATATTGTTCAAACGGTGTTTTTTCATCTAATTTCCAAGATGTTGGCATCTTGAATGAATTAAACAAGTCTTCACCGATAGAGAATTCTAATGGTAGCTCACCACCACCTAATAAGTGCATGAACTTAGGCCCCAATAAGAAGCTATCTTTCACAATAGAGCTGGTGAAAATACGCGGTGCGACAGCATAAGTGCCATCGGCTTGTTCACGGAAGTGAATACCATTTGGTAGATGCACGTTACCACGAGGTGCGCCAGGAACACCTGATACACGTTGTTGTGATAAGTAAACATTCAGCGTTGGAATATCAATGCCCATGTTACCCATAAATAAACGTGACCAAATACCACCAGCAAGAACAACGTGAGATGTTCTAATCGCGCCTTTTTCTGTTACAACATCAGAAATTTTACCACCAGCAGTTTCAATGCCCCTTACCGCGCAGTTGGTATAGATTTTTACGCCAATTTGTTTAGCGTAGCGTGCTAATGCAGGTGTTCCTGTTTCGGGATCAACAGAACCTGAGTCTTCTTCAAAAGCAGCAACAGTCCATGGTGTTTGAGCACCAACAAGACGGTTTGATAACTCTTCACCTTTAATAATGCGAGTATTTAATGGTGTATCAAATCCTGCAGTTTCTTTTGCTGTTTTGATCCACGCTTGAGCTTTATCAAATGCTTTTTCATCGGCAAGCGCTTCTACACGACCTTGTGTACGATAACTAGTATCAGCACCAATTTTCTCATTCATTCCGCGCCATAAGATTTTCCCGTAATGGTGCAATGGGAAAATTTCTGGTGATGTTTGATAACTAATAATTTGGCTGTATGCACGGCCAGATTGTTCACCACCAATCTCGCCTTTTTCTAAAATAGTGACACTCATGCCACGTTCTGCAAGGTTGATAGCAGTCATGATACCTTGAATACCACCACCAATAATCACTGCATCAGACTCTTTAGGCAGCGCACCCTCTGTACCTTCGACAAATGATGCTCTAGATTTAGCTTCAACGAATTTGCCATCACGGCGCACCATTGGAACTAATGCAGCACCACCGGCTAAAACACCCGCAGCACCAACACCTAAAAGCAGCTTTCTCCTTGAAATTTTCATCTTCTACCTCAGTAATGGATTTACCATTTATATTTATAATGTTATTCATTTATTGCCTTAAAATTGAATAATACCATAGTTCATTATATTGTTAATAATTATAATTACTTGTTAATCATTTCTTAGAATAACAATATCCATAGATACAATATGGTTACTTCAATCGTTTTTTTTCATAGAAATTCATCACTTAATGAGATAACAATGAGAGTTTTACATTTGTTATTTATTGATAAATAAGGAAATAATGAGAATAGAATAAGTTTTAAATAGAAAAAGTAATTGTTTAAATAATTAACATTTTGATACAAATAACAAGGAGAGACTGTAAAAAATTATTTACAAAACCAGCAAAATCGATAGCACAATTACATAAATAAAAAGATGATCCCAACCCTGCAATAACCTTTTTTTTACAAAATAAGTAATTTCACTTAATAACTGGTTTATTGGTCAGTAAGTAGACGAATATGCTTTTTGGTAAACACATAGAAAAGAGGATGTTTGAGTTCGAAATAGAGTTGGGTTAAGTCAAAATTTTCAATAAAAAAGCCAGAGCATAAACTCTAGCTTTTGCATATTAATACCAAAGTAAGCTGTATTACATGCTTATCTCATCGTAACAAATTCTTCTGCAGCCGTTGGGTGGATTGCCACAGTATCATCAAAGTCTTTTTTCGTGGCACCCATTTTCAGAGCCACAGCAAAACCTTGTAGCATTTCATCCATACCAAATCCAATACCATGAATACCAACAATTTTTTCATCGGCACCAACACAAACTAACTTCATACGACATGGTTGACGATGACGAGTCACAGCACTATACATGGCGGTGAAAGACGATTTATACACTTTAACTTGATCAGCACCATATTGCTCAATCGCTTGAGGCTCTGTTAAACCAACAGTACCAATCGCAGGATGACTAAATACAACTGTTGGAATATTTGAATAGTCTAAATGTTCGTTAGGTTTGTTGTTAAATAAACGCTCGGATAACCGACGCCCAGCAGCAACAGCAACGGGCGTTAATTCAACCGCACCAGTATTATCGCCGACAGCATAAATCCCTTTTACATTGGTATTTTGGAATTTATCGACTTTGATATAACCTTTTTCATTTAACTCAACACCCGTTACTGCCAGATTCAAGTTATCTGTTGCAGGCTCACGACCAATTGCCCAGATTAAAGTATCAACAATCTGCTCTGTACCGTTTTCCAGTTGTAGCGTTAAACTTCCATCTGCATTTTTAATCACAGCTTTAGGAATGGCATGTGTATGTAACTTAGGCCCTTCGGTTTCCATCACTTCTAACAGTGTTTCAACAATTAATGGGTCAAAATTACGCAGTGGTGCATGTTTACGCACAAATAAATGAGTTTCACTACCTAAAGCATTTAATACACCAGCAAGTTCAACAGCGATATAACCCGCACCAACAACAGCAACGCGTTTTGGTAAGGCCTTTAATTCAAAGAAACCATCAGAATTAATACCATACTCAGCACCTGGAATATTAGGTTGAACAGGACGGCCTCCTGTTGCGATCAGAATATTATCAGCCGTGATCTTTTCACCATTGACTTCAATAGTGTTAGCATCAACAAAACGAGCAAACCCTTGGATAACATCAACTTTGTTATTACCTAAAACACGGTCATAAGATTGATGAATACGGTCAATATAAGCCGAACGGCTACTGATGAGTGTATCCCAATCAAAGCGGTTCACCGTAGTGTCAAAACCATAATCAGGACCGTATTGATGAATAGCTTCAGCAATTTGCGCCGCATGCCACATCACTTTTTTAGGTACACAGCCCACGTTAACACAAGTGCCACCTAATGCTTTCGCTTCAATTAATGCACATTTTTGTCCATACATTGCTGCTCTATTAATTGACGCGATACCGCCACTACCGCCACCGATGGCGATGTAATCGTAATGTTTGCTCGTCATTTCTCTGATCCATTTATCTGTAGAAAAATAGGTAACTCACAGGCTAAGTCTTTCATATCATGATATCTATTATGACAAAATTTAAAACATAGCTCGTCAGATTTTAGCTTTTACAGTAATAGGCAAAAACAATAATAAAGATGCTTATTCTGGTACAACCCACTCAACTAATGTATGTCCAATACCCTCAGGAACTAAGGTTTTATGTAACCAAGGGAGTATTGATTTCATTTGTGATTCTAATTTCCAAGGCGGATTAATCACAATCATGCCTGATGCCGTCATCCCGAGTTGATCACTATCAGGTTTCACGGCTAATTCAATTTGTAAAATTTTACGGATCCCTGTTGCTTCAAGCTCTTTTAACATGCGTTTGATTTGCTGACGATGAACAACAGGATACCAAATCGCATAAGTTCCAGTTGCAAAGCGCTTATGACCTTCAACAACACCTTTAACAACAGCAGAATAGTCTTGTTTAAGTTCATAAGGTGGATCAATTAATGCGAATCCACGCCGACTTGGCGGAGGTAACTTAGATTTTAATTGGCCAAAACCATCTTCACGAGAAACTCTAACTCGCTCATCACGAGAAAATTCTGTACGTAATAAAGGAAAATCTGTTGGATGTAATTCTGTTAGCATTAAAGAATCTTGTTCTCTTAGTAATTTACCCGCTAACAGAGGTGATCCTGGATAATAACGCAGTTCCCCATTTGCGTTTAATTCTCCAACCGCTTCAAGGTAAGGCAAAATAAGCTCTGGCACTTCTTCTTGCTGCCATAAACGCGCAATCCCTTCTAAATATTCACCGGTGCGAGTCGCATGAGCATTGGTTAATTGATAACGTCCAGCGCCAGCATGAGTATCAAGATAAAGGAAAGGTTTCTCTTTCTCTTTTAAAGACTCAATGATGAGTGTTTGAACAATATGTTTTAAAACATCGGCGTGGTTGCCAGCATGGAAACTATGGCGATAGCTCAGCATTCTTTATCTTCCGTTAGAAATAAGTATAGCTTAGTAATTAATTTACTCTGAAATAGTGATTGAACTCAGTGTATCAGAAAAAGCCGAACTTCTTCATTGAAAGCGAAAGAAACGTTGTGTCTTAGTCCCCAGCCGTTATGATAAGTCCATATTTCACTTAAGTTTAAATAGGATAGAAAAATGAAAAAATTACTTTTTACTGCCATAACCTTAAGCTTATTCGCAAGCCATGCGTATGCAGATAGATCAATCAATGGCTGTGATATAAAAAAACAGAATATCCAAAAACAAATTGAGTATGCAAAAGCACATGGTAATCAATATCGTATTCAAGGCTTAGAACGAGCATTACAAAATGTTGAACGCTATTGCACACCAGAAAAAGTGGTTGAAAACACCCGCCTTGAATTACGTGAAAAACAACTTGATGTTAAAGAGCGTGAGCTCGAATTAAAAGAAGCACAACTTAAGGGTGATGCAGATAAAATTGCTAAACAAGAAAGAAAGCTAGCTGAAGAAAAAGCAGATTTAAAGGCCATTGAAGAAGAATTAAATCTACTGACAAAGTAATTATCATCAGTAATTAATGTCTACTCCTTATTTGACGCTGAAACGCAGAATAAAACAATAAGTGAGTAGCCATTCTCTTATTAAACCAAACTTAATAGCAGAATTGCTGTATTGGTTTTCTATCTTTTATTAAGTACAAGATTACCTACACCTTTTGGTAGAGCATCATCTACACTTAAGCCAGAACAAACAAATACATCACCTAAAATAGTGGCTAATGACAAGAAGCATAAGGTGTGTAATAGAAATTAAGCTATGATATTTTTGAGTGAAAACTATAGTAGTGACACTCAGTTATTAAAAATGGACAGATCTAATTAAAGAGGATATATGTCAGAAGAGCAACAACCCAAAACAGAGAACGAAAAAACTCAACTGACTCAGCCACTCAAAAAAGGGCTGGAAAAAGGGATCCATGGTGGAAAAAAGGCCATCGGTATTGGAATAAAAATCAGTAATTTTATTACTAACATTCCTTTTATTGCACATCTTATTCGCACTGCCGAACGCTTTACTGACAGAATGGGAAATCAGTTTGGCGCCGCTATTACCTATTTTTCATTTTTATCATTAATCCCCGTATTAATGCTTTCCTTTGCTTGTGCGGGTTTCATTTTAGCCTCAAATCCAGATTTACTCGCTAAATTAATCACCGGTGTCGCAAATAGCATTGACGATCCAACGCTTGCATCTACGGTTCAACAAAGTATTGATACCGCAGTTCGCCAGCGTACAACCGTTGGTTTAACCGGTTTAGCGATTGCACTTTATTCTGGTGTTAATTGGGTGGGTAATTTGCGCCAAGCTATTCTGGCGCAATCGCGCCCCGTTTGGGAAAGAAATAAAGAAGAACAAGAGAAAATCTATTTCCGTTATTTTCGTGACTTTTTAGCGCTAATTGGCTTACTTTTCGCGTTAATTTTTACTATTACGCTAACATCTGTGGCGGGTTCAGCCCAAAGAATGATTGTTCATACATTGGGATTAGACGGTATTGAATGGCTAACGCCAGTATGGACAACAATAGGTTTAACTATTTCCATCACTGCAAACTACTTACTCTTTTTATGGATATTATGGATCCTACCTCGCCATCAGCCAAAACGAATTTCACTTATTAAAGGCACACTTATCGCTGCTATTGGTTTTGAAATATTGAAATCAGTCATGACATGGATGCTACCGAAAATCGCAAGCTCACCTTCAGGTGCTGCATTTGGTTCAGTGATAGGTTTGATGGCTTTCTTCTACTTTTTTGCCCGATTAACACTCTTTTGTGCCGCGTGGATCGCCACTGATGGCCCAAATATGCGTAAAGAACAGTTGTCTGAAACGCAATCAACATCTTAACTTTATGATAAAACTATATGGTTAATTCCCTACATTAACCGTCTATAAATAACATAATAAGGAAAAACAATGCCATACGTTAATATTAAAATTACACGCGAAGGTGCAACCGCTGAGCAAAAAGAGCAACTGATTGCGGGAGCAACACAACTTTTGGTTGATGTATTAGGCAAAAATCCAGCAACTACCGTTGTAGTCATTGATGAAGTTGAAACAGATAACTGGGGAATAGGCGGTAAAACAGTAACAGAATTACGAGCAGCAACAAAAAGTAAATAAAAAGTTTCTGCAATATAAATAAAGGGTGTCAAAGTACACCCTTTTTGCTGATTTATTTTCCTGACAGATAAGGAAGTAACTATGGTTAAATCAATGACTGATGCTTTTCATGCTTTACCTTCAGCAAGCGCTATCTATATTACAGGTGCAGGCATTCAGTACCCTTTTGGTATGGCTCACGGGTTTGCTGACGAAAGTACCCAGAAAAAATTAACTGTAGATACCCCCTTTCGCATCGCTAGTAATACAAAAACCTTTCTCGCAGCCGCTTTTTTACGTTTATGGGAACAAGGTGCTTTATCCCTTGATAATGATATAACTAAATATTTAAGTGCTAATTATCAACAGACATTATTAGAGCTAGGGTATGATCTTAAAACCATTACACTACGCCATTTATTAAGCCATAGCAGTGGTTTACTCGATCATGCAAATGAATCTTACCTTGAAGAAGTGATTAAAGATCCCTCTCATAAATGGACACGAGAAGAACAAATAGCGCGCTATGCTCAACAAGGCTTTCCCATTATTCCTGCGGGAAAACGCTTCATTTATTCAGATACTGGATACATTTTGTTAGGTGATATCCTTTCTCAGTTTATGAGAAAAAATATGGCCACCGCTGTTCGTGAATTATTGCATTTTCAAGACTTAGATTTACCACAAACGTGGTGGGAAGATTTAGAACAACAACCTAAGCATCCTAAAGCGCGAGCTAGACAATTTGCAGGTGAGCATGAAGGTACTCATATTGATGCCTCAATGGATGCTTTTGGCGGTGGCGGGCTTGTGATGACAACCCTTGAGTTAGCTAAATTTACAGCTGACCTCTTCGAAGATAGAGTTTACTTGCATCCATCAACCTTAAAAGAGATGAAATGGCAAGGCTCACATACAGGTGCTGCAAATTATCGTTTAGGTCTAATGGCCGAAGAAACTGAGCTAGGCACACTTTACTATCACCTGGGTTATTGGGGCTCGGCAGCTTACTATTTACCTGAAAAAAAGATTGCTATTGCAGGTTTTACAACTCAAAGAAATAATCGTGATGATCTAATAGCCATTATTAAAGAAGCGTTTAAACGCCTTTAAAATCAAAAAACAAAAAGCCAAAAATGTATCAATAACACTTTTGGCTTTTTGTTTATTTTATGACTGATATATTTTCAATATCTGTCTATCTCTGTTCTATTACTGTTTATTTGGCGCTGTTGTTACCACTGGCGTTGTTACAGCAGACGCAGGTGTATTTGCCGTTTCTGGATGAACTTGCTTTTCAAATTGAATACGTAATTCACCTAAATTTACGGTTGGCGTTTCACCACTTTGTGTTAATACAAAAGCAATATCTTCAGATAAAATTCTTGAAAGTTCCTGATTTAATGTCTCTTTTGTTAAACCCGCTAAAAAGGCTTGGCGTAAACGTTGATATTGTTCAGGAGGAATATCAATAATATTGCTTTGTTGTGATAACAGACGCTGATTAATTAAAATCGCCGTGCTGGTTTTTGCATAACGTGCAAACAACTGAGTTAATTGGAGTTGTTTCTCTTGTTGCAACTCTTGATATAACTCATCGCTGATACCTTGATTACGCAAACGACCTAATTCTTCACCTACCCATGATGCTAACGCAGGAATGTGCGCTGTGGCAGTATCAAGATTTAAAGAACAGCTTGCTCGTTGATATTGTACACGACAATCTATGTTAATCTGAGTGCTGTCGTTTTCTTTACGTTGTTCAAGGCTACGACCTAAATGCACAAAAATCACTTCACGAGCTAAATCACTTAACCAATATTTATTTAACGTGTCAGAGTCTTTTACTGGCGACCAGTCTAAATCCCAAATTAAAGCAATTTGGTCTTTTGCACGCATAGGCTCTTGCACATATAACGTTTCAGGTTTCATATCGGCAAGAACAGGTACTGGAACGGGTGTGACACGCTTACCTGATAGTGATGAAAAGGCCTGATTAATACTTTCAGTTAATAATCGATTATCAACATTACCTGCAACATAAAGCGTCATCATATCTGGGGTATACCAACGTTGCTGATAATCTGACAACTCTTTAGTATTTACAGATTGATTAACAGGTTTTCCCGGATTGTGGCCTTTTAAATTAGAGCCTTCAAGACGTGAACGCCAGATAGGATCTTCAATATTAAGAGGAAACGTTACAATTGGAAGTGGCGATTGCACTGCGTTACGAACCGCATCTTCAGTATATTGTGCAGGCTTAGCAATTCCTGCTAACAATGCAAAAGCATCCTTTAACAGCTCAGGCTGATTATTCGGTAAGCTTAAATTATAAACAGTAAAATCATATGAAACGATCATTGGAGGCAGCGGATAGTCAGGATCTAACGCATTTTTCCATAAATTATCGCGTTTTTCTGGTGTTAAACCTGTATTTTCCAAAACGTTAAGTTTGGACACTAAGGATGAAAAACCCGTTTCACTGCTTTTTTCTGACAAAGAGCCCGTATTGACTAATAAACGGATCTGTATTCTATCATTTGGGCGTTGCGGTGTTTGTAAGATTTGCCACTGAAAGCCATTTGCTAGTCGCCCTTCTTGCCAAGCCGGATCAGGCTGTAAAGCCTCCGCTTGAACTTGGCAAACAACAGCGCCAAACATAACGCTTCCCAATAAAATTCGTGTCATTACACCCTGCATGTGAACCTCTGTTGTATTAATCCTTGGTATTAAACCACTTATGAGGTTTAACAATAAGTGCCAAAAGACATGTTAGATGTTGGATATCTATTTTTTGTATTATCATTCTTTATCACCACAGAAACATGAAATAAAATCACTATAGTGATTAGACTCATTATGGCGTAAGAAGGTTCAGGTCTTCGGCAATTTTTGATCAGATTTTTGATGATTATATCCTTTAACCAGCAAACCAATCTCATCATCACAATGTGATTTTGGACAAGATAACGCTGAAACTTGGCTATCTTTATTGAGAGTGACGGCAATTTGGCGTAACGGTTTCACAACAATACGATTAATACACCAACTAATAGCAACCGTTAGAATAAGCCCCATCAACAGATATGTTGTTAGCATCAATGCAACTGTATTACTGGCAAAACGATAAAAACGATTTGTGTCAGCCTGTAAAATGAGATGACCACCATAGGACTTATCATCTGTTGAAGTAATACCTAAAGGCTGTAAAGGAATAACAGCTTCAACGGGAATACCAAAAAGCCAACTTGAGAATTCAGAGACTTCTTTCTTAGGTGCAAAATCTAAATTCATCACTTGCACATTTTCGGGTTGCATGACAATCGCTTTACCCAAAATACCCGTCGCTTTTAGTGCAACTATTTGTTGTTTAGCATCGCTCAAATCTGATCGTAACAATGCATCAGCGAGTGGTTGCTGAATACTTACACCGGCATTAAAAAGCTGATTTTGATAATCTTCACGGCGTTGATCAATCAAATAAACAAGTTGAATACTGATAAAAATAGCAATAGTCACCAACGTAACGCCCGCAACAGCGGCCATCTGTTTTATTGTTAATGAATGTTTAAGATGAGGTTTCATCGTTGCTATTTCCGGTAACCATGCTTGAACAAAGGGGATTATACTGTATTTTTTCGATTATGTATCACTCTCAATAAAGAAAATAACATTATAAAAAGCGCCTATCCATTAAAATGGAAGTAGATAAATATATAATTATTATTATTTGAGTATAGTTATAAGATAAAAATAGTAAAATAAAAATAAAACCTTACTCTCTCTTTATTATTTACAACAAATCCACTTTATTTTAATAAAAAGATACAATTCACTAAAAAGCAGTATAATATATAAAATTAAACGCTACAAACTGCTTATTTCCAAGTTAAAAAACAAGGTTAAGCGTAATGCAATTATTAATAAAAAACATTATTTTCCTTTAATATCATGAGGTTTACACTTTATAAAAAACTACATAAATATAATATTTTATATTTATAAAATTATTATTAGATTGTTTAATTAAAATTAACCAAAAATTATTAAATAAAAAAATAAGAACAATATAAATCAGTATATTGTTCTTATTTAATGAGATAAATTTATTTAAACTATCGCGCTATCTTGCTCCACCGCAAAACAAGCAATAAGCTGACCGTTATACTCTTTTAATGTTGGCTGTAATTGATTACATGGACCAAATGCGCGACGACAACGTGCCGCAAAAGCACAACCTGGTGGCGGATTTAATGGGCTTGGTAATTCTCCCGTTAATTTAATACGCTCTCTTCTTAATTCAGGCGTCAGTCTTGGTGTTGCTGATAATAATGCCTGCGTATAAGGATGTTGTGGGTTTTCAAAAATTTGCGCTTTTGTTCCTTTTTCTACACAACGTCCTAAATACATCACAATAACTTCATCTGCAATATGCTCAACAACCGAAAGATCATGGGAAATAAAAACATAAGAGAGCCCCATGTCTTGTTGTAGATCCATCATCAAATTCAGTACTTGAGCACGAACTGATACATCCAGAGCAGAAACCGGCTCATCCGCTACCACAATGTCTGGATCAAGCATCAAGCCACGCGCAATAGCAATACGCTGACGTTGACCACCAGAAAACATATGTGGGTATCGGCTATAATGTTCTGTTTTTAATCCCACTTTAGCCATCATTGATAATACTTTCTCTTTACGTTCAGAGGCATTCAGTGTTGTATTGATCAATAAAGGCTCTTCTAAAATTTGCCCTACTTTTTTACGCGGGTTCAATGAGCCATAAGGATTTTGAAACACAATTTGGATCTTTTGGCGACGTAACTTCTCAGCCGATTTATCTTTAATTAACAGATTTTGCCCACGATAAGAAAGTTCACCTGAAGTAGGAACCTCAATCATTGTTAATAATCGACCTAATGTGGATTTACCACATCCTGACTCACCAACAACAGCCAACGTTTTACCGCGCTCTAATTCAAAAGAGACACCATCAAGAGCTTTAACTGTTCTTTCTTTTGAAAACAACCCGCCTTTTACGCTGTAATACTTCGCTAAATTAACCGCTTTTAATAAGGGAGTTGATATATTTAGATTAACTTCAGCCATGGGTAGGTTCCCCTGCATTATCTAACGGTGTATGGCACTTCACACGGTGCATTCCTAATTCTTTTAATTCAGGCTCAATCTTATAACACTCATCATGAGCATATGGGCAACGAGGATTGAGTAAACAACCTGTTGGTCGATCATAACGCCCCGGTACAACGCCCGGTAACGATGCTAATCGCGATTTATTACTCGCGAACTCAGGAAGTGCTCTTAATAATGCTTGTGTATAAGGATGACGAGGCGCTTTAAAAATTTCTGATGCTTTTCCGGACTCCACGACTTGCCCCGCATACATCACAATAATGGTGTCTGCCGCTTCTGCCACTAATGCTAGATCATGGGTGATCAACACTAGCGCCATATTTTCTTGTTTTTGTAAATCAAGCAAAAGCTCTATAATTTGAGCCTGAATAGTCACATCCAGTGCCGTAGTCGGTTCGTCAGCAATCAATAATTTAGGGCGACAAGCGATCGCCATTGCGATCATTACACGTTGACTCATTCCCCCCGAAAGCTGGTGTGGATAGACATCTAAGCGAGAAGCAGGATCAGGAATCCCCACCAGCGTTAAAAGGTCGATAGCACGTTGTTTACGCGTTTTACGACTTCCTCCTTGATGGACTTTTAACGCTTCCATAATTTGGTAGCCAACCGTAAAGCAAGGATTTAAGCTTGTCATCGGATCTTGGAAAATCATCGCAACATCAGCACCGACTAAATTGCGTCGTTCTGATTCAGAGATTTTCATCAGATCTCTACCATCAAAATAGAGCTCTTGTGCACTCACTCGCCCTGGGAAATCGATAAGCCCCATAATCGCCAATGAACTGACTGATTTGCCTGAACCTGATTCCCCTACAATACCGACCACTTGCCCTTCTTCAACTTGATAACTAATTCGGTCTACCGCTTTAAACGGAGTATCTTCATTACCAAAGTGAACAGATAATTGATTAATATTTAGCAATGTCATGTTCTTACTCCGTTACTGCTTTAATTTCGGATCAAGTGCATCTCGTAAACCATCACCCATTAAGTTAAAGGCTAATACGGTAAACAAAATCGCCAAACCAGGAAACGTCACAACCCACCATGCACTTTGTGTAAACTGCAACACATCAGATAACATGGTTCCCCATTCAGGTGTTGGTGGTTGCGCGCCCATGCCTAAAAAGCCCAATGCCGCCATATCTAAAATGGCATTAGAAAAACCTAAAGAGGCTTGAACAATTAAAGGTGCAAGGCAGTTAGGTAAGATATTGATAAACATCTGACGCAGTGAACCCGCGCCTGCAACACGAGAAGCAATCACATAATCGCGATTAACTTCAATTAACACAGCAGCACGAGTGAGTCGAACATAATGCGGTAAAGCAACAAAAGTTAACGCGATAGAAGCATTAACAATAGAGGGGCCAAAAATAGCGACCAATACTAACGCCAATAATAAACTGGGTAATGCCAGCATGATATCAACGACACGCATAATGCCGATATCCACAAGTCCACCAAAATAACCCGCGACCAGCCCTAGAATAATTCCTAAAATAAGTGATAGCACGACAACAATACAGCCCACCAATAATGAAAGGCGAGCACCAAACATTAATCGAGAAAGAATATCGCGCCCAACATCATCAGTACCTAGAATAAATTGCCAACTTCCCCCTTCTTGCCAAACAGGAGGTGCTAATAAGAAGTCACGAAATTGCTCATTAGGGGCATGAGGTGCAAGAAAACCAGCCAGTAATGCAATAAGCAACATAATTACAATATAGATTAACCCTACAACGGCACCTTTATTTTGTTTAAAGTAGTGCCAAAATTCTTGGAAGGGCGTCATGGGAGCCGGTGCACTGATGACCGGTGTTACTTTATTTTCAGTCATTATGCATTCCTTATTTTTTATGGCGAATACGAGGATTCACAATGCCATAAAGAACATCAACCAACAGATTGACAAAGATAATCATCGTTGCAATTAAAAGCACACCACCTTGAACAACGGGATAGTCACGTCGCTGTAAGGCATCAATTAACCAGCGTCCTAATCCCGGCCATGAGAAAATAGTCTCTGTTAAGATTGCACCAGCCAGCATTGTTCCGACCTGTAATCCAATAACAGTGACAACAGGCAACATCGCATTGCGTAGTGCGTGGATAAGAATGACGCGAGCGCGGCTTAAGCCTTTTGCTCGAGCAGTACGAATATAATCTTCACCTAATACTTCAAGCATTGAAGAACGCGTCATACGCACAATAACAGCTAAAGGAATAGTTCCTAATACAATGGCAGGTAAAATAATGTGATGAACTGCATCTAAGAAATCCCCTTCTTCACCCCAAATAAAGGTATCAATCAGCATAAATCCCGTAAGTGGATTACTGTCATCTAAAAAGACACTATCAGCGAGGCGTCCAGAGACAGGGGTTAGGTCTAATTTAACAGACACTAACATGATTAACATGATCCCCCACCAGAAGATTGGCATAGAATAACCGGCTAATGACACACTAATCGCAGTATGATCAAAGATAGAGCCACGTTTTACCGCAGCCAAAACACCAACAGGGATCCCAACCGAAACCGCAAAAATCATGGCGCAAACACCAAGTTCTAAAGTGGCTTTAAAGCGAGGTAAAAATTCATCCCATACAGGAATACGACTTTTTAATGAGATACCTAAATCACCGTGGAAAATGCCATTTAGGTAATTGATATATTGTTGCCATAAAGGCTTATCCAGCCCCAACTCTGCCATTAAATAAGCATGTCGTTCTGGAGATAGTCCACGCTCACCCGCCATAATCATTACCGGATCACCGGGAATAAGATGAACGAAAATAAAGGTCAGTAATGTAATTCCGATAAACGTAGGGATCACAAGTCCCAAACGTTGAAGGATAAATTGCAGCATATCCTAATTCTCTTTTCAAACATCAGCTGAAAGATAGCGCTGATAAATCAGGGGAAAGTCCCCTGCGCTCACAGTGTACTGAATGTATTCGTTATTATTGAATAGCGGTGTCTTTCATAAAGAAAGACACCGTACTTAAAGCAACCCAACGATTAGGTATTGCTCTTATTTAAGGGAGACATTCTCGAAGTGATGTTTGCCTAATGGATCAACCACGTAGTTTTCTACTTTTTTACTCACTGGTTCATAAACAGTCGAGTGAGCAATAATTAAAGCAGGTGCTTGATCATGCATCACAACTTGAGCTTGTTTGTAAAGTTCAACACGTTTGTCGTGATCGGCAGTGATCCGTGCTGGCTGGATCAGATCTTCAAATGGCTTATAGCACCATTTTGAATAGTTCGAACCTTGCTCTTTTGCTGCACAGCTAAATAGCGTAGCGAAGAAGTTATCAGGATCCCCGTTATCACCAGTCCAACCCATCATAACCGCTTGGTGTTCACCGGATTTAGCACGCTTGAGATATTCTCCCCACTCGTAACTGACAATTTTGGTTTTAACACCAATTTTTTCCCAATCCGCTTGTACCATCTCAGCCATACGACGAGCATTTGGGTTATAAGGGCGCTGTACTGGCATTGCCCATAAATCAATAGTAAAACCTTCTGCAAGACCCGCTTCTTTTAACAATGCTTTCGCTTTTTCAGGGTTATATTCGTAATCGACGATCTCATCGTTATAACTCCACATTGTAGGAGGAATGAGGTTTTTGGCTTTCTGGCCCGCACCTTGATAAACCGCTTCAATAATGGCGTCTTTATTCACCGCCATACTTAATGCTTGGCGAACTTTTTGGTTATCCAGTGGTTTTTTCTCAACGTTAAAAGAGATATAGCCCACATTTAAGCCAGGTTGTTCTAACAAATTGATATCGCTATTTTGTTTCATCTTCGCAATATCAGCAGGATTTGGGAAAGGCATCGCCTGACACTCACCTTTTTGCAGTTTTGCATATCGAACGGAGGCATCAGGTGTAATAGAGAAGACTAAACGGTCAATATCTGGTTTTTTACCCCAATATTGGTCATTGGCTTTATAAAGAATACGAGAATCTTTTTGATATTGTTGTAATTGAAAAGGGCCTGTACCGATAGGATCAAGATCTACTTTCTCAGGTGTACCTGCTTTCATCATATTATCCGCATATTCAGCAGATAATATGGATGCAAAGTCCATTGCCATATCAGCAATAAAAGGGGCTTCTGAACGAGTTAAAACAAAGCGAACGGTATGATCATCAACTTTCTCGATCTTCTCGATCATGTTGTTCATATCCATTCCGGAGAAATATTCGTAACTTCCACCAGAGACTTTATGGTAAGGGTGTTTTGGATCCATTTGACGCATAAACGTGTACATCACGTCATCCGCATTAAATTCACGAGTTGGCTTAAAAGTCTTACTACTATGCCAATTCACCCCTTTACGTAAATGGAAGGTATACACTTTACCATCATCGCTCACATCCCAGCTTTCAGCTAAGCCTGGAATAATTTCTGTTGTACCCAATTTAAATTCAACTAAACGGTTATAAATAGGCACTGAACTTGCGTCATAGGTTGTTCCTGAGGTAAATAACTGTGGATTAAATCCTTCAGGTGAACCTTCAGAGCAATACACCAATGTTTTAGCCTGCACACCCGCAGAAACAGCTAATGCGAGCAATCCAATTGTGGCGGTCAAAATTCCTGTCTGTTTTTTGGAGCTTTTCATCATTACTCTCCGAAATTGTTCTGTTGTGTTTTGGTTTCCTGTTTAAAAACGGAATACCTTTTTATTTTGTCATTGTTCAATTAACCAACTGTATTCCCTTACGTCAATAAGGTATTAGAAGGTAAAAAGAACTCGTTATAAACACAAATGAAACAAATATCGAACAAACTCAGAATAAAAAAATAAGTATCTGGCTAATATCTAGTCAAAAAAACCACATATCAAAAAATACTTAAGTGAAATAACTATTTTAAAAAAAGCCATAATTTGTGATTGAACGCTTAAATATTAAACGAATATATTGAAATGAAACAAAGAAATGGATGATTTATTCTGTTAGTCCTAAAAAATAGCACCACTACATAGAAGATAATCAGTGCAATACTAAGTTAACTTAAAAAGAGAAAAATACCTTTTTCTCTTTTTAACTACGAGTATGCTATATAACCCAATAATCTATAGTTATTTATCAAATAACTTATAAAATCAATGGTAGAAAATATAAAATAAACGGCCAAAATCAGAAGTTAAATTGGGCATTGAAATTGAACTGTGATCCTGTTGCTTTGCTACTAGAAGGTGCCGATAACGGTATGCTCCATATTAACTGATAACTCAGTTGCTTAAAGCTCCCTTCTAGTCCTGTTGCCGCACCAACCAAATATTTATTTTTATTATAAAAAACGTTTTTTCTCTCTTCTGATACGGAACCATAATCTATTGCAGAGAATAGCATTTGATTATTAAAGGGTGTAAGCCAAGTAACCTTATGTCGGGAAACAAACTGATTTGCATCAGAATAACCTTTGCCTGAGTCAAAACCATACACACTATATAAACCGCCAATATTTGCTTTATCTAATAACCCATCAATATCCGATCGAGTGAGTTGAAACATTATTTCTGGCTGATAAAAAAATAACTGTGACTTAATTTTAAAAGGAATTAACGCTTCTAAATTAATATTAAAGATTGGCACACCATTAAGTGAATCTATCGGAGAAAGTTTAGCGCCAGGAATAAAAACGCTCTGCTTATAATTAAATTTAGTATTAAGATAACCCCCTCTCATAAAACGATAATTTTGCTCAATACCAGCATTAACATAAGGGCTACGACGCTCATGTACTGATAAGCGATAGCCTGACATTTCATTTCGATAAGTGTAATATTGAATTCCTCCTTTTAAAGTCACTGTACGCTGCGTTGAGGGTCTAAACTGACGCTGGATCTCAAAGGAAAGAAGTTGTTGACGCGTTTTTTGTAACTCTTTTGTCGTTTCCGATATTCTACGTTTTGATCCAATATCATAACCAAATAATGTCGCACGCCAATAATGATAAGGCACCTGCCATAAAAAGATCTGCTTTTTGATACCTCTTGATTTTAAGGTATCAAGTTGACTTGAAAGAATAACCATTAATGAGTCATTAAGTTGCGCTAAATTACCAAAGCTTAGCCTTGTAGTACCAAATAGATCCCCGTAAATTTTTTGCTCTTTATTATCAATCGATACCGAGCCCGCCATTGTTCTTTTTCCAACTTGAGAAAGAGAAATTATCGACTCATTTTCTTTTGATGATGGTTCTATCTGAATTTTGACATTACTTTTAGGAACAGCTTTGAAATTTTCAGCGCCCTGTTCAATATCTTTAATATTTAAAATATCGCCTTTTTTTATAGGCATAGCCTGTGAGATCAAATAGTGTTTATCTGTCGCTATGTTGGAAACAATATCTTGCACTCTCCCGACATTTAATATGATATCCAATACCTTATCATCAGCATAAAGATCAACGTTACCCACCTCACTCGTTACATAACCGGCATCATAAAGCATCGCATTAAGAATATTGATATCTTGTTCTAATAATGACTGCGAATGACAATGCCCTATTAATGCAGCTTGCCATTTCGCAACTTGGCGTTGTAATGATGGAGAAGAAAATTCCTCCAAATGATGAATTTTTACCTGTTTGATTGAAAAACATAGCAAAGAAGGCGTGACAAACTCCATTTTATTTTGTTGCGCTAAATTCACTAAAGAGACTCTGTCATTTTGTTGTAGTAAGTCATCTCTAAGT
Source organism: Proteus faecis (assembly GCF_003144395.1). GTDB lineage: Bacteria > Pseudomonadota > Gammaproteobacteria > Enterobacterales > Enterobacteriaceae > Proteus > Proteus faecis. Next base: position 59,747 of record NZ_PENZ01000007.1, read on the forward strand.
TGTGTCTCTGTTGGTAAATCTACTGGTACGGGAAGATCGATATGACTTTCATTCGCTACAGAGAAAAAGGCACAACACCATAAAATACAGTAGATTAGAATAGACAACTCAATACGCATTCAATTTACACTCTTATATAGGAAATAGGAGTGTTATGTATATTTAAAGAGAAACCAAAAAGATTTATAAAAAACGTCTTTTACCTACATAGGTGCCAATAATGCAACCATGCTTATTTATCTGAAAGTAAAACGAGATGATTAATGAAGAGATGCCCAAAACGACAAAACCCCGCTTTAAAAGCGGGGTTTCTTAATATGGTCGGCGAGAGAGGATTCGAACCTCCGACCCACTGGTCCCAAACCAGTTGCGCTACCAGGCTGCGCTACTCGCCGAAAACGAGGTGCATCTTACTGCCAGAAACCCACTCCGTCAATACTTTTTTAGTATCACCTGACTGTTCGTATGGTTTTCGACCAAAATGGTTGATTTTTAACTTTTTTATCATAAACAAGAGGGGATTTTTAGCGTTATTGTAACAAGCTTAGCTTTCTTTCTTCGCTTTACTATGGCTTTCTTTACGTTATCTATAAAATATGAAGAAAAATAACAAATTTATTCTTAATTATTATCGTCTAATTAGTGTACTTTTTATATAATTCCATTATGTCAAATAAGGTGGGTAATTTAGAGAATGAAACAATGTTGGTGGGGTGTCGCATTACTTTTATTGTCAATCACACTTCCAGCTCAAGCATCTACAGCTCATGCTTGCCGAGTGTACTTTAAAGAAGCGGATAAATTTATTCAGTACATTTCTGAAAGAGAAGATCTAAAACATAATATGCCGGAGATTAAAGCTAACTTCGAGCAAAGCAAAAAACAGATAATGACAGCACCTCTGGCAGAACAAAAAGTGATATGTGACAAGGAAATGCAAGAGCTTAATAGTTTGAATAAAATGTTTGGCCCTAAAGAAGAAACAGCACTAAATAAATAATCAAATAGATAATGACTAAATATAATTACTTATTTAGTATTTAGTCATTAATTTGATATTAATTCTTATTTTCATGATTATTATTCGCCGTTTTACTTTCCAATCTTTTTATACGTTCTTTAGGTGAATTATCACTTTTATCATCACCTTGAGTATAATAATCATAGGGTAATAATAAAGTATCTAATACGGCACTAAAAGGGAGATCGAGAATAACCAATGGCTTCATAGCCCATCCGGTTTCATCATCTTTTAGCATTGTCATGTTATTTTTTGTCCCTGAATAAAGTTCTTTATTCGGGCCTGCATGAGTCATAACACTTGAGCAGCCTGTCAGTAATGTCGTCAAAAATGTGACTAATGTTAAATTTTTACTTGTCGTTCTGAATATCATAGGGCACCTATAAAACGAGAGCTGTAGTCAACGCTTTTTATCATATAGTTAAACCTGTTTTCTCTTATAGGACAAGAGAAAGATGATATAAAAAAGCTTAATTTTTCAGTCATTAAATAAATAATTTTAGTGTAAGAAAGTTTCATTTTATCTAATTAAAAAAAACATAATAATATTATTAATGATTATGTTTTGATGATATTAAAATTCAACCTTCATTATTTTAAATTAACACTTTAACGCTATATTTATCTTTCTTGTCGGTTTGATCTCTATATATGTTGAATCTGTGCGATAAGACACAGCAGTTTTCATTATTCTTTGCCAAAATAGGTTTATCGTTTTAGCTCAAATTTTCTCTTTTTTTAGTTTTTGAGTACAGGATCTTTTTTATGAGTGATATTGCATTAACAATGGTGATGTTGTCATTAGCAGGCGCTCTAGGTCTTTGGATTGGCAATATCAAAATTTATCGGGTCAGCCTAGGGATAGGTGGTGTTCTTTTTGGTGGAATTATTATTGGCCACTTTGCTCAGCGCTATAATTTCTTACTCAATGCACAAACCCTTCACTTTATTCAAGAATTTGGGCTTATCCTTTTCGTTTATACTATTGGTATCCAAGTCGGTCCTGGTTTTTTCTCCTCATTACGTGTTTCGGGCTTAAAATTAAACGCCTTTGCTATCTTAATTATTCTTCTCGGCTCAATCATAACCGCGTCTATTTATCGTCTATTTGATGTTCCTTTACCTATTATTTTGGGTATTTTTTCTGGTGCGGTTACCAATACCCCTTCTTTAGGGGCAGGACAGCAAATACTGACTGACCTGAATATCGACCCAGCATCAGTGGGACAAATGGGAATGGGCTATGCCATGGCTTACCCTATGGGGATCTGTGGCATTCTGCTAGTCATGTGGCTTATTCGTGTGTTCTTTAAAATCAACATTGATGAAGAAGCAAAAGCCTTTAGCAACCAACAAAACAGCACTAAAGATGCACTACATACCATTAATATTGCGATTAAAAACCCCAATCTAGATGGCTTATTAATGCAAGATATTCCTCTGCTCAATGAAGATGCCATTGTCTGCTCTCGCTTAAAGCGCGGAGATAATATTATGGTACCTATGCCATCAACAATTATTCAGTTGGGAGATTTACTGCATATTGTAGGTTCAAAAGAAGATCTGAACAAAGTACGCCTAGTTCTTGGTGAAGAGGTCGATGCTTCACTTTCAACATCAACAAATTTATTGCAATCAGTACGGGTCGTTGTAACGAATGATTCTGTTCTCAGTAAGCGTTTAAAAGATCTGGATCTTAAAAGAAAATACGATGTTGTCGTGACTCGACTGAACCGCACAGGTATCGAACTTATTCCAAGCAATAATAGTATGTTGCAGTTCGGGGATATTCTGAATGTCGTTGGACGCCCTGAGTCTATTGAAGCCATTACAGCTCTGTTAGGTAACGCTCGTCAAAAATTAGAACAAGTTCAAATGCTTCCTGTTTTTATTGGTATCGGTTTAGGGGTTTTACTTGGCTCTATTCCTATTTTTATTCCTGGTATTCCTGTGGCACTTAAACTGGGATTAGCAGGTGGTCCTCTTGTTGTTGCCTTAATTTTAGGTCGTATTGGTACATTTGGTAAACTCTATTGGTTTATGCCTCCAAGTGCGAACTTGGCATTACGAGAGCTCGGTATTGTCATGTTTCTTGCGGTGGTAGGGTTAAACTCTGGCGGTGAATTTGTCGAAACATTAATTTATGGTCAAGGCTTGAGTTGGATTGGCTACGGCATTTTGATTACGCTATTACCGTTATTGATTGTTGGCGTGATCGCCAGAGTCTTCTTTAAGCTTAATTATTTAAGCCTCTGCGGAATGTTAGCAGGTTCAATGACAGATCCGCCGGCATTGGCCTTCGCAAATTCAATTCATAGCTCAAGTGGAGCTGCCGCGCTTTCCTATGCGACAGTGTATCCTTTAGCTATGTTTTTACGCATTATAACACCACAATTAATGGCACTTATTATATGGACTTTGTAGTGAAAATAATAAATATATTAAATAGTTGAACCAAACTTGTTATCAAAATCTACATTTAGCTTAGCAGAGTGATAATTAAGGCAATGAATGGCTCCTATTTAAGCCATAGATTTTATAAATGTCTGTTTTAATAGTTCTCGTGCTAAGAAATTTAGATTGAGACGGATTACTAAATTTTTAGTAATCAATTTCTTTCCGTCAAACTTATGCTCAAAAGTCCTCGTTATTGTCTTTGCCCCTTCTTCTCGCTGAAGGGGCATTTTTATTAGATATTCACTGGCTGATAGATGTTCTCGATTTCTTCAGCCAGAATTTTTATTCCTTTCTCAATCAACTCAGGCTCAGGTACATAATTCATTCTCATACATTGATGAGCATGCTCCCATGAATCTTCTAATCCCGGAAAAAAGTAATGTCCCGGCACCATTAATACACCACGTTTTTTCAAACGGCGATAAAGGTCTTCACAAGACACTGGTAAATCTTTAAACCAAAGCCATAAAAAGATCGCACCTTCAGGCTTATGAATAAGGCAACGCTCTTCAGGTAAATAACGACGAATAATATTAATAGTTTCAAGTACTCGTTGATGATAAAAAGGCCCTATCACATCTTGAGATAACCGCATTAAATCATCGCGTTTTAGCATTTCTAATGCCATTGCAGGCCCAATTCCACCGGGTGCGAGGCTAATAATGCCGTTGACATTTGTAATCGCTGAAATCAGCTCTTCATTAGCGATAATAATGCCACAACGAGCACCCGGTAAGCCTAACTTAGACAGACTCATACAGAGAATAGTGTTGTTATTCCAACAAGGTGTTGCTTGAGTGAAAATAATGCCTGGGAAAGGGACGCCATAAGCATTATCTATAATCAGAGGAATATTATGCCGTTTAGCCAAAGCCTCTAGCTTCTCAACTTCATCATCTGTAATAACATTACCCGTTGGGTTTGTTGGTCTTGAAACACAAATAGCCGCAATGTCATCACTGATTTCAAGATGAGCAAAATCAACATGATATTTAAATTGTCCATTCGGTAACATTTCTATTGTTGGCTTATTCGCAACAAATAGATCTTCTTCTAATCCAGAATCAGTATAACCGATGTATTCAGGGGCAATTGGGAAAAGAATTTTCCGTTTTTTCCCATCTTTGGTTGTGCCACCTAATAAATTAAACAGATAGAAAAAAGCACTTTGGCTACCATTAGTTAATGCAATATTTTTCGCCGAGATATTCCAGCCTAGTTTCTCTTTTAAGCATGCTGCCAACGCTTGTAACATGGCATCCTTACCTTGTGGGCCATCATAGTTACAAACCGCATCACTTAATGAGCCATTTTCTGTCATCTCTTTAAGTAATTGGCGAAAATAGCTATCCATTTCAGGAATATGAGCAGGATTTCCGCCCCCAAGCATTACAGCGCCGGGAGTGCGTATCCCTTCATTTAAGTCTTGCATCAAGCGAGCAATGCCTGAATGCTGAGCAAATTTTTGCCCAAATTGCGATAGTTGAGTCATCTTTGCAGGTATCTTCTATGTTGCTTTCTCGTTAAGAAATACCATACCGCGAGCTTTAATTTGCATCAATAGTTATAATTGAAATGATAAAACAGTAATACTAATATGATTTTACATATTGAAACGCAAAACTAAAAATATTCAAGATTAAAGATAACTCAACTCATGTTTTACTTTTTATTGGTGTTCTCATTCTCGCCTTGGCGACAAAAACAAGAGAGAATATGGTCATTTACCATACCAACGGCTTGCATAAAAGCGTAACAAGTTGTTGTACCAACAAATTTAAAACCTTTTTTCTTTAACGTTTTTGCCATTTTATCTGAGACTTCAGTCGATGCAGGTACTTGGGATATATCGTTCCACTGATTAATAATGGGTTTATTATCAACAAATTGCCAAATAAACTGACTAAAATCTTCACCTTGCTCTTCCATTGCCATGAAAATACGTGCGTTATTAATAATGGCTTTAATTTTTCCTTGATGACGAATAATTGCCGGATCTTGCAGTAAAGCTTCAACATCCTTATCTGTCATTTTGGCTATTTTTTCAGGTGAAAAATCAAAAAAGCAGCGACGAAAACCGTCTCTTTTCTTTAGCACGGTATACCAAGATAGACCAGCTTGTTGACCTTCAAGGCAGATCATTTCAAAAAGCTTATATTTATCTCGTTCAGGTTTACCCCATTCTTCATCATGATATGCCAAATATTCAGGATCACTGGTCACCCAATCACAACGCTGCTTATTCATTTTTTCATTCCTTGTTACCAATAACTTTAATAGCATCATTTATATACTGTATAAATATACATGTAAATAGACAAAAAAAATTCAATCCAATTCTTTGAGCATAGTCATAAACTCAATTAAGGGATTATTTTTTTGATCGAGGGAAAATTGCCCGCATTCCTTGCTGTATATCTTTCGTCTAGAAGGTATACTGAAACCTTTCTTTTTATTCTATGTATCGCCATGCGGATATAACATGCAAAAGTTTGATACCAAAACCTTTCAAGGTCTTATCCTGACACTGCAGGATTACTGGGCTCGCCAGGGCTGCACCATTGTCCAACCATTAGATATGGAAGTGGGCGCAGGCACATCACATCCAATGACTTGTTTACGAGCATTAGGTCCAGAGCCTATCGCTGCGGCTTATGTACAACCTTCACGTCGTCCAACAGACGGACGTTATGGTGAAAACCCTAACCGCTTACAGCACTATTACCAATTCCAAGTTATCATTAAACCATCGCCTGATAATATTCAGGAGCTTTATCTTGGCTCATTAAGAGAGTTAGGTTTAGACCCTACAGTCCACGATATTCGTTTTGTGGAAGATAACTGGGAAAACCCAACTCTAGGTGCTTGGGGCTTAGGCTGGGAAGTTTGGCTCAACGGCATGGAAGTGACGCAGTTTACCTATTTCCAACAAGTAGGTGGATTAGAGTGCAAACCAGTTACAGGTGAAATCACTTACGGCTTAGAACGTCTTGCCATGTATATTCAAGGTGTTGATAGCGTTTATGACTTAGTTTGGTGTGATGGCCCATTAGGCAAAACCACCTATGGCGATATCTATCATCAAAACGAAGTTGAACAATCAACTTATAACTTTGAATACGCAGATGTAGACTTCTTATTCTCTTGCTTTGAGCAATATGAAAAAGAAGCTCGTGAGTTGTTAGAGTTAGAAAAACCTCTGCCTTTACCTGCCTATGAACGTATTTTAAAAGCAGGACACACCTTTAACTTATTGGATGCACGTAAAGCTATCTCTGTGACAGAGCGTCAGCGTTATATTTTACGTATCCGTACTTTAACCAAAGCGGTTGCTGAAGCATATTATGCTTCTCGTGAAGCGCTTGGTTTCCCTATGTGTAAAAAGTAAGAGGCTATCATGACAACTGAGACTTTCCTCGTGGAAATCGGCACAGAAGAATTACCGCCGAAAGCGCTTCGTTCTTTAGCCGAATCTTTTGCTGCTAATTTTACTACTGAGCTGGATAACGCAAATATCACCCATGGTGATGTATCTTGGTTTGCAGCTCCTCGCCGTTTAGCCCTTAAAGTGGCGAATATGGCAAAATCACAAGCAGATAGAACTATTGAAAAACGTGGTCCTGCGATTGCTCAAGCATTTGACGCTGATGGCAAACCAACAAAAGCAGCTGAAGGCTGGGCAAGAGGTAATGGTATTACTGTTGACCAAGCAGAGCGCTTATCAACTGATAAAGGTGAATGGTTATTTTATCGTGCAGAAGTAAAAGGTGAAGCGGTTAATCAATTACTGATTGGCATGGTAAATAGTGCATTATCAAAATTACCTATTCCAAAATTAATGCGCTGGGGCGATAAAGAAACTCACTTTGTACGCCCTGTTCATACTGTCACTTTATTATTAGGTGATACTGTTATTGATGGTGAAATTTTAGGTATCCAAAGCGATCGCGTTATTCGTGGTCACCGCTTTATGGGTGAAGCTGAATTCACTATCGATAATGCGGATCAGTATCCTGAAATTCTTTATGAGCGCGGGAAAGTGATTGCTGATTACGAAACGCGTAAATCAATTATTCTTCATGATGCTCGTCTTGCAGCTGAAAAACTTGGCGGTATTGCAGATTTAAGTGATAGCTTAGTTGAAGAAGTCACTTCACTGGTTGAATGGCCGGTTGTGTTAACAGCAAAATTTGAGGAAAAATTCCTTGAAGTGCCTGCTGAAGCACTGGTTTATACCATGAAAGGTGACCAAAAATACTTCCCTGTTTATGACAAGCAAGGCAATTTATTACCTAATTTTATTTTCGTCACTAATATTGAATCTTCTGATCCACAACAGATCATTAACGGTAACGAAAAAGTAGTACGCCCTCGTTTAGCGGATGCTGAGTTCTTCTTTAAAACTGACCGTAAACAACGTTTAGAAGATAACTTACCACGCCTTGAAACCGTATTATTCCAAAAAGATTTAGGTACACTGCGAGATAAAACAGACCGTATTCAAGCATTAGCTGGCTTTATTGCGGGCAAAATGGGTGCTGATGTTAATAAAGCAACCCGTGCAGGCTTACTGTCAAAATGTGACTTAATGACCAATATGGTGTTTGAATTCACAGATACCCAAGGTGTTATGGGTATGCATTATGCTCGTCATGATGGTGAAGCCGAAGAAGTCGCCGTTGCATTGAAAGAACAATATCAGCCTCGTTTTGCAGGTGATGAATTACCGTCTAATCCTGTCGCTAGTGCGCTCGCTATTGCAGAAAAGATGGATACACTTGCGGGTATTTTCGGTATTGGTCAACATCCTAAAGGGGATAAAGACCCATTTGCTCTACGTCGTGCATCATTGGGTGTTTTACGTATTATCGTTGAGCAAGATTTACCGTTAGATATTGCAGATCTGACACAAGAAGCGGTTCGCCTTTACGGTGACAAACTGACGAATAAAAATGTCGTCAGTAATGTGGTTGAATTTATGTTAGGCCGTTTCCGTTCTTGGTATCAAGAACTAGGCTACAGTATTGATACTATTCAAGCAGTATTAGCACGTCGTCCAACACAACCTGCTGACTTCAATGCGCGCGTTAAAGCAGTCACTTATTTCCGTACATTAGAAGAAGCCTCTGCATTAGCAGAAGCCAATAAACGTGTTTCTAATATCTTAGCCAAATCAGCTGATGTAAAACTAAATGACACGGTTTTAGCTTCTGTCTTAAAAGCGCCAGAAGAAGTTCAGTTAGCGGCTAATCTTTCTGTTTTACAAGATAAATTAGCCCCATTATTTGCAGAGCGTAAATACCAAGAAGCTTTAGTTGAACTGGCTTCATTACGTGATGTAGTCAATAACTTCTTTGATAAAGTCATGGTGATGGATAAAGACGATGCGGTTCGTATCAACCGTTTAACCATGTTAAGTCAATTACGCGAACTGTTCTTAAAAGTCGCAGATATTTCTGTTTTACAATAAGTTGTAAAGCTCAGAAAGCGTAAACCGGCATTGTGAAAGCAATGCCGGTTTTTTTATCAAATATCATTATTTTTACTTGAGTTATCTTTGAGAGGATGATGAACAAGCTCCATAATTCTTATCGATTCTCTATCAATGATATTCACAATAATATGTAATAAATCATCAATATCTTTTGCATGAAAAGATTCAATTTCAGTTTCTATTTCAATAGGAAACCCATTTATTTTACTAAAACTATAACCAAATAGTATAAACCCAGACTCATCACTTACATTTACTTTATCGATATAAATAAGCCTTTCACTATTAATAAATTTAGGACAGTAATGATGATTATCTTTAAATAAGATTTTAATTTTATTATTAGTGATCATTTCTAGTTTTTCGATAACTATGCTTATTTTATTTTCTATTTGTTTTTTTATATCAATGATAGATGATGCCCTATCCAATGAAGCCTTTATCTTTTCAAAAAAATTATTTTCATCGTTCATGTGAAATCCTACAAAATATTGGATAATGATCAAACTTTTTAAAGAAAACATCATCAAGGCAGTGATTGTCATCATTTAGTATCCGATAAAAATCAATCTGCTCGAGATCTAACTTAAAACAGTCTTCTCTCCCATATAAAAATGATGAAGAGAAGATCATTTGATCAAAAACATACCATCGACTCATTGAAGCTGAATTATAATAATACGTACCTAAATTATTTGTTTTCTTATCAGACAAAAGATACCAAAATGGATTAAATAATAACTCTCTTTTCTTTTTTATTATGTGGTAATCTCTCGTTGCATATAATGTATTAATCATCGAATCAGAATAAGGTTCTGTATTATAATCTCCCATACAAATAATTTGAGCATCTTTCCCTTGATTTTCAAATAGCTTATCAATACTATTCCTCAACTCTTGGGCTGCTATACGTCTGATTTTATCATCAGCACTGAGTACTGATGGCCAGTGAGATAAAAAGAGTGTGATTATTTTTTGATTTTCAATCTCTTTAAATACAACACTTACACCTACTCTTATTGTTCTATTATCAGGTTGAAGCTTAGTTAAAAATTTACTTGAGATAAACTCTAACTTACTCATCTTATACATTAAAGATATATCAATAAATATACGCCCTATTCTTCCTGATAAATCAATATATTCCATATTTAATTCACAGGCTAATTGTTTAAAATCTAGGTTTTCTTTTTTAGAAATCTCACAAAGTGCAACTATATCCAGTGCTCTTTTTTTTATCATTTTACCAAGGTATTGTTTTGCTAACCCAATATCTTCTATATTTATTTTCTTATTTGATCTTATTGGTGGAGATAATCCCAGATTCCACCAGCATAAATTCAATTCCATTTTTATATATTATTCCATTAATAATAAATTACTTTTAAATATTACTAGTTATTATCTCACTAAAGTTTATTAACTTAGCACAATAAATAAAAATAGAAAAAACAATAAAATAAATCAAAACAAATAAATATTTTAATTCATATTTTAATTATTAGTTTATTATTAAATATGAAGGTATCTTATTATTTAAGATACCTTTTCAATATATTGTAAAGTTTTACAACCCTGTCTCTACTGTAAATATCTGACGATAACCATCAACATCACGCATAAAGGCAATATATTGGTCATCAGGAGAGAATACGACAGCATCACTACTTGGTGCTTGTGCTGTTTTTTCTGTTAGTCGAGTTAACTCACCCGTTTTCACATTACATAACATCACACTATTATCACAAATAAAGGTGAGATATTGTCCGTTACTGTTCCACGTAAACGCTGACTGAATATCCCAATCCTGCGCGGTGACTTGCTTTATTTCTTTCGTAGTTGGCGAAACGGTATATAACTGCACAATACCATGATCATCTTTCATTAAAAAAGCAATCGCATCGCCTTGTGGCGAGCTTCTTAACCAGTGGCGAGGCTGATTTAAAACACCTGCATATTTTCTATTAGTGGTATTCGTTAGGCGAATTTGATGGATGCCTTTAGCCACTGCTGGCATTGTTGTTTCAGTTCCTGCCAGTGGTTTATCACCTTCAATACTGAAAGCCTGATTATCATCCGGTAAATCCACTAAAAAAATTTCAGAAACTTTATCACCCGTTTCACTCACGGTATCGCCAATAAATGCAATAGCCCAACGTTGTTGTGAACCATCCGCCTTAATATAACCCTGAGTACCAACCCAACACTCTTCATAAGCTTTATTAATTTCATCGCTCCCCTTTTGTGGATGAGCGACGGTTTGGCTTATTACAGTGCAAAAATATTCACCGTCATATTCACGTGGGTGTTTTTTAGCAACGTTAACCGCTTTCAGTGGCACAGCAACAGCGACATTACGTTGATCATATTCGCCACCAAGTTCATGCATAATATGATCATTGTAAGTAAAACTTAAACGTGTGCCGTCGGGACTAAATACATGAACATGCGTACCGCCACGTAATGCACCAGCTTGATAAGGTGATGTCAGTGAACAAGCATCAATATTAAATGCACAGTTGTTTTCTGACTCATCAACAATCACACCTCGTCGATGATGAAAGTCATAATGCCATTCATTATCTGGATTTTCTGGTCCATGAATAAAAGCGTAACGCACAGGCTCTGTTGGGCTTACTGTCACAACACCTGCATGCGCTCCTTGTGTCGCGGTGTAAATGATCTGTTGCTGTTTTGTTTTCGCATGAATTTTTTCTATGGTTAGACCTGTAAAAGATCCTCCATTGGGACGTACATCATAGACTAACCACTGGCTATCTGGCGTCCAAACATTTATATTAGTTAGCTGATGATGACGGCTATCAAACGTAATCTGGTGTTCCTGAAAAGACATATTTATCCTTATCGGGAAATAAATTTCCACATTATAAAAACTAATTAATTTTACCTGGCACTAAAAAAATTCAGTCGAGACTTTTTCGCAAGGTAATTATTCTACCCTCACTAAATAGTCAAAAAATTAGAAAATCATGTTACTTAGTGTTCTCTATATTATTGGTATTACTGCAGAAGCCATGACCGGTGCACTTGCTGCTGGTCGTCGTAAAATGGATGTTTTTGGCGTTATTATTATCGCCTCTGCAACTGCCATTGGTGGTGGCTCTGTCAGGGACATTCTACTCGGCCATTACCCGCTGGGCTGGGTAAAACACCCTGAATATATCGTCACTGTTGCATGTGCTGCTGTTATCACCATGTGGGTTGCTCCGATGATGAAACACTTACAGCGACTCTTTCTTATCTTAGATGCCATTGGTCTAATGGTTTTCTCTATTATCGGTGCACAAATCGCACTCGATATGGAGTATGGCCCAATTATTGCTGCTATTGCCGCAGTGATTACAGGTGCCTTTGGTGGTGTATTAAGAGATATGCTTTGTAATACCATTCCTCTCGTATTCCAAAAAGAAATTTATGCCGGTATCGCTTTTGGTGCTGCGTGGCTTTATATGGGATTACTGTTTTACACACCGTTACCAAGAGACGTCATTATCATCATTACCCTAATTGCTGGGTTAACAGCTCGACTTCTCGCTATTCGTTATAAATTGGGCTTACCTGTCTTTAATTACGAGAATCAAGATTAACGAATCGCTATTTTAACGACAGCGGTTCTTTTTGATTCTGTGGGGTATCTCAAAATATAATCTCTTTTCACTATTGTGATAAAAGGTAATTCCTATCACTGAGCCTTTAATTGTATGTTAATATTGACATAGTTTAATTTTTCTCTTGTTTCTATATTAAGAAAATAGAATGTAATAAGAAAAAAATGGCCCTGTATTAAACATGGGCGCTGTATGTCATTCATTGTATGTGTATACTATATGGGGGATTTGCTCCCTAAACATGTATTTATACTTAATTCTCCAGTCAAATTCAGAAAGTCATCATGATCCAAGGAACACTTTATATTGTTTCCGCTCCAAGCGGTGCGGGTAAATCAAGTCTTATTCAAGCGCTGTTAAAAACACAGCCTTTATATGACACGCAGGTTTCTGTCTCTCATACAACCCGCCCAATGCGACCGGGAGAGAACCATGGTGAACATTACTTCTTTGTTACTGAAGAAGAATTTAAAAGCATGATAGAGAGTGGGGATTTCCTCGAACATGCTTGTGTTTTTGGTAACTATTACGGAACATCCGGCAAAGTTATCAAAGAAATTTTAGCCAGTGGTGTCGATGTCTTTTTAGATATCGACTGGCAAGGCGCACAGCAAGTGCGTAAAGCGATGCCAGAAGCTCGCAGTATTTTTATTTTGCCACCGTCAAAAGAAGAGCTTTATCGCCGACTTCGTGGACGAGGGCAAGATAGCGAAGAAGTGATTACAAAACGTATGTCACAAGCTGTATCGGAAATGGAACATTTTAATGAGTATGATTATTTGCTGATTAATGATGATTTCAATACCGCGCTTGCTGATTTACAATCAATTATTCGTTCTGAAAAATTACGCCTTGATCGTCAAACGCTACGACATGGTGATTTAATCAGCAAATTATTGGCAGACTGAGTTAACTTTCAGTATTATGCCCAGTCATTTCGTTAATGGTGGAGTAACACAAATATGGCACGCGTAACCGTTCAAGACGCTGTAGAGAAAATTGGTAACCGTTTTGACCTCGTTCTGGTCGCAGCACGTCGTGCGCGTCAGTTACAAGTTGGCGCTAAAGACCCTTTAGTTCCAGAAGAAAATGATAAAATGACTGTTATCGCGCTACGTGAAATTGAAGAAGGACTGATTAACGGTAAAATTCTTGATGCTCGTGAACGTCAAGAGCAGCAAGAGCAAGAAGCAGCAGAATTACAAGCTGTTTCAGCGATTGCGGAAGGTCGTCGTTAATCGTTTTATAAAATAGGGGTAGGTCTGCCTTGTACCTGTTTGAAAGCCTGAATCAAATCGTTCAAAAATACTTGCCATCGGAGCAAGTTGAACAACTTAAAAAAGCCTTTATCGTCGCCCGAAATGCCCACGAGGGACAAACTCGTTCAAGTGGTGAGCCTTATATTACTCACCCTGTTGCGGTTGCGTGTATTCTTGCAGATATGCGATTAGACCACCAAACGCTGATGGCGGCGCTGTTGCATGATGTTATCGAAGATACACCTGCAACCTTCCAAGATATCGAAAACCTGTTTGGTAGTACGGTGGCCGATCTTGTTGAAGGCGTGTCTAAACTTGATAAATTGAAGTTTAGAGACAAAAAAGAGGCTCAGGCTGAAAACTTCCGTAAGATGATTATGGCGATGGTAAAAGATATCCGCGTCATTTTGATCAAGCTGGCAGACCGAACTCACAATATGCGCACTCTGGGATCATTACGCCCAGATAAACGTCGCCGTATTGCTCGTGAAACACTCGAAATTTACAGCCCTCTTGCACATCGTTTAGGTATACACCATATCAAAACAGAGCTTGAAGAGCTGGGTTTCGAGGCACTACATCCTAATCGCTACCGTGTAATCAAAGAAGTCGTTAAAGCTGCTCGAGGCAATCGTAAAGAGATGATTAATAAAATCCTCTCTGAAATTGAAGGTCGCCTGACAGAAGCGCATATCGAATGCAAAGTTAATGGTCGCGAAAAACACCTTTACTCTATCTATCGGAAAATGTTGTTAAAAGAGCAACGTTTTCACTCGATCATGGATATTTACGCCTTTCGCGTTATCGTGAAAGAAGTCGATACCTGTTATCGCGTTTTAGGTCAAATGCACAGTCTTTATAAGCCACGGCCTGGTCGAGTTAAAGACTATATTGCAATCCCAAAAGCCAATGGCTACCAATCTCTTCATACTTCACTAATTGGTCCTCATGGAGTACCCGTTGAAGTGCAAATTCGTACAGAAGATATGGATCAAATGGCCGAAATGGGGGTTGCTGCACATTGGGCTTATAAAGAGCAAGGTGAACAACCAGGCACAACGGCACAAGTTCGAGCTCAACGCTGGATGCAAAGTTTACTTGAATTGCAACAAAGTGCGGGTAGCTCATTTGAATTTATTGAGAACGTAAAATCCGATCTCTTTCCTGATGAAATTTACGTTTTCACCCCCGAAGGTCGCATTGTTGAATTACCTACAGGTGCTACTCCTGTCGATTTTGCTTATGCCGTACACACAGATATTGGCCATGCCTGTGTGGGAGCAAGGGTTGATAGACAACCTTACCCACTTTCACAATCGCTACGCACTGGACAAACGGTTGAAATTATTACCGCGCCAGGCGCAAGACCAAATGCAGCTTGGCTAAACTTTGTCGTCAGTTCAAGAGCACGCTCTAAAATTCGACAACTACTGAAAAACCTAAAACGTGAAGACTCTATTAATTTAGGTCGCCGTTTACTTAATCACGCATTAGGTGAGCACAAGCTTGCTGATATTTCAGCTGAAAATATTGAGCGCGAGTTGAAGCGTATGAAGCTTCATTCAATCGACGACTTAATGGCTGAAATTGGTTTAGGTAATACTATGAGTGTTGTTGTTGCGCGTAATTTATTAATTGATAGCCAAAATCAAGATGAAAACGCACAAACCGAAACAACCAATGATGCCCCCCCTAAACTCCCAATTAAAGGTGCTGATGGCGTATTGATCTCCTTCGCTAAATGTTGTCGCCCTATTCCGGGAGATCCTATCGTTGCACATATTAGCCCGGGCAAAGGTTTGGTTATTCACCATGAGTCTTGTCGTAATATTCGTGGTTACCAAAAAGAGCCTGAAAAATTCATGCCTGTCGAGTGGGACAAAGAGATCAACAGCGATTTCATTACTGAAATTAAAGTCGATATGATTAACCACCAAGGTGCTTTAGCAAACTTAACCGCAGCTATTAATGATGCAAATTCAAGTATTCAAAGTATGAATACAGAAGAGAAAGATGGTCGCGTGTATTGTGCTTTTATTCGCTTAACAGC
This sequence comes from Proteus faecis, assembly GCF_003144395.1. GTDB lineage: Bacteria > Pseudomonadota > Gammaproteobacteria > Enterobacterales > Enterobacteriaceae > Proteus > Proteus faecis. Next base: position 75,657 of record NZ_PENZ01000007.1, read on the forward strand.
AAAAGACCGAATTCAATTAGCCAATATCATGCGTAAACTTCGTATCATGCCAGATGTTCTGCGCGTTAGCCGTAATAAAAATTAGTCATGAATTCAATTCGATATGCCCGCATCTGCCAAATGATGGCGATGCGGCAGCCTGATCTTACCGTTTGTCTTGAAGAAGTACATAAATCCCATAATGTTGCTGCCGTCATAAGAACGGCTGATGCTGTAGGGATCCCTAAAATTCATGCTATTTGGCCTGAAGAAAAAATGCGGATGTTAGTCTCCCCAGCAGCAGGAAGTAACAGTTGGGTCAATGTAGAAACGCATCCTACTATTACAGACGCAATTAGCGCCTTTCGTGCCCAAGGTATGCAAGTTCTTGCGACTCATCTCTCAGATAAAGCGGTTGATTTCCGTGAGATTGATTACACTCGCCCAACTTGTATTATTATGGGACAAGAAAAAACAGGTATCTCACAAGATGCTATCGCGCTTGCAGATCAAGATATCATTGTGCCGATGATGGGAATGGTACAATCCCTAAATGTTTCTGTCGCCAGTGCACTAATTTTATATGAAGCACAACGCCAACGTCAGGCTGCGGGTATGTATAATCGAACAGAGAGCGCCTTAACAGAAGAAGAACAACAAATTCTTCTTTTTGAAGGCGGATACCCAGTATTGGCAGAAGTTTCTCGTCGAAAAGGGCTGCCTCGCCCATATATCAATGATAGCGGTGGGATTGAAGCACCTGAGTCATGGTGGGCAGAAATGCAAATGACGCAAAAACAACTTAGGAAATTAAAAAAGACGGAGTATTGATCCCATGAAAGGAAAACTGCTTGATGCAATCCCCTTAACCACTCTTCACGGCGTAGGTGCAAGTCAGGCAGACAAGCTGGCAAAAATAGGGCTTGTGACTATTGAGGATTTATTACTCCACCTTCCTTTGCGTTATGAAGATCAAACGCATCTTTATGCTATCAGCGATCTCCTTCCCGGTATTCCTGCCACAGTTTCTGGCGAAATATTAAGAACAGAAGTTAGTTTTGGTCGGCGCAAAATGATGACCTGCCAAATTTCTGACGGCTCTGGAATTTTAACACTTCGCTTTTTTAACTTTACAGCAGCAATGAAAAACAACCTTGCTCAAGGTAAACAAGTCACTGCATACGGCGAAGTTAAACGGGGAAGTCGCGGACCAGAAATTATTCACCCTGAATACAAAATCAAAGTTGCAGGCTCTGAAATTAAACTGCAAGAAACGCTCACCCCCATCTATTCAACAACGGAAGGCTTACGCCAAACATCACTACGTAAATTAATAGAGCAAGCGTTAGAATTACTTGATACCTGTGCAATTAACGAATTATTACCCGATCAATTTATTCACGGTTTGCCCCCACTAGCCACCGCGCTACGTACACTACATAATCCTCCTCCTGATATCGCTTTTGCAGAGCTTGAAAAAGGACAGCACCCCGCACAAAAAAGGCTAATTATTGAAGAGTTACTGGCTCATAATTTAGGTATGCTCAATGCAAGAGCTGGCGCACAATCTTATCGAGCAGAGCCATTGTTTATGCCAAATACGTCAACATTACGTCAGCAATTTCTTGCATCGCTCCCTTTTACCCCTACGAATGCACAGCAACGTGTCGTCAACGAGATAGAAACAGATTTAGAAAAAGACTATCCGATGATGCGATTGATCCAAGGAGATGTTGGTTCAGGTAAGACTTTAGTTGCCGCACTTAGTGCATTGCGTGCGATTGCTAATGGCAAACAAGTAGCTTTAATGGCCCCAACAGAATTGTTGGCAGAGCAACATGCATTAACCTTTAAAAAATGGTTTGAGCCTTTTGGTATCCAAGTAGGTTGGCTAGCTGGAAAACAGAAAGGAAAAGCACGCGAAACACAGCAAAATGCCATTGCGAATGGTGAAGTATCGATCATTATTGGAACGCACGCTATTTTCCAAGAACAAGTTAAATTCCACTCTCTAGCCTTAGTGATTATTGATGAACAACACCGATTTGGTGTACATCAACGCCTCGCATTATGGAAAAAAGGTGAAGAGCAAGGCTTTCATCCTCATCAATTAGTGATGACAGCAACGCCTATTCCTCGAACATTAGCGATGACGGCCTACGCTGATATGGACACCTCTATCATCGACGAATTACCACCGGGACGCACACCTGTTACCACTGTCGCTATCCCTGATACTCGCCGTAATGACATTATTGAACGCATTAGATTAGCTTGCACAGAAGAAAAGCGACAAGCCTATTGGGTATGTACCTTAATTGAAGATTCTGATGTTCTTGAAGCGCAAGCCGCCCAAGTTATCTATGATGAGCTGACAATTGCGCTCCCTGAAATTAAAGTGGGATTGGTACATGGGCGAATGAAACCCGCAGAGAAACAGGCCGTAATGGCCGCTTTTAAAGAAAATGAACTCCAACTTTTAGTTGCAACAACAGTGATTGAAGTCGGCGTTGACGTCCCTAATGCAAGTTTAATGATCATTGATAACCCAGAACGACTGGGGCTAGCACAGTTACATCAACTACGTGGACGTGTTGGCCGAGGCGCTATCGCCTCGCATTGTGTCTTGTTATATAAAACCCCCCTCACTCAAACAGCACGTTTGCGATTGCAGGTATTAAGAGATAGCAATGATGGTTTTGTGATTGCACAAAAAGATCTCGAAATCCGTGGCCCTGGTGAGCTTTTAGGCACTAAGCAAACGGGTAATGCACAATTTAAAGTCGCTGATTTATTACGTGACCAAGGACTTATTCCCGAAGTTCAGCGTATCGCTCGTTACCTACATCAGCACTATCCTAAGCATTCTCAAGCCTTAATCGAACGCTGGCTACCAGCCAAAACACAATACAGCCAAGCTTAAGGTTACTCTATTGTATGGCTTAGCGTGCGTTTAAACACGCCTGTGAGTGATTTTGAAATATCTGTAAGTTAACACCACATAGAAAAACACCTCAATATCGATATTCAACATTGAGGTGTCCTTTGACGTTTTGACGCTATTTTAATTTATAGCAACTAAACTACCCTGCAACGATAGGCGTGAAAAACGGTAGCATCAGATACAGTTTAATCACTATTGCATTCACAATATCAATGAAGAATGCGCCGACCATAGGTACAACTAAGAATGCAAGATGAGACGGTCCAAAACGGTCTGTTACCGCTTGCATATTCGCAATCGCCGTTGGTGTAGCACCTAAACCAAAACCACAATGACCCGCTGCTAAAATCGCCGCATCGTAGTTTTTACCCATGACCCGGAAAGTGACAAAAATTGCATAAAGTGCCATTACACCAGCTTGAACACCAAGGATAACCAACATTGGTATCGCCAGTGAGGCCAGTTCCCATAATTTCAAGCTCATTAATGCCATCGCTAAGAATAACGATAAACTCACGTTACCTAAGACTGACACCGCTCTATCAAAAACACGGTAGAACCCAAGCATTGAAAGGCTATTACTTAAAATAACGCCAATAAACAGAACACACACAAAGGTCGGTAGTGAGAATGCCGTACCTTCTAACAGCTGAGAAAGGAACGTACCTGCCATTAAACAGATAGAGATCATCGCAATCGTTTCTAATAAAACCATTGAAGTGATCATTCGGCCTGTTGTCGGCTTCTCAAACGCAGTTGGCATTTCATGGTCATCGGCGCCTAATCCCGGTGTTGGGATATTTTTGATTAAGTAGCGGGCAACTGGGCCACCAATTAATCCACCTAAAACTAAACCAAAGGTAGCACACGCCATCGCGACTTCAGATGCGCTCATAAAACCATAACTTTCAACGAACGTTTTACCCCAGGCTGCCCCTGTACCATGACCACCTGATAATGTAATAGAGCCCGCCAATAATCCCATCAGAGGATCAAGACCTAACATTTCCGCCAATGCAATACCGACTGTGTTTTGCACTAGCAATAACCCAACAACAACAAAGACGAAAATAAAAAGCGCTTTTCCCCCCGCTTTTAAGCTTGCGAGGTTCGCGTTTAAACCAATTGTTGCAAAGAAGGCTAGCATTAATGGATCTTTAAGTGAGAGGTCAAAACTGACTTCCCAGTCCATAAATGATTTAAATGCTAATAGCAGAACTGCAACAAGTAGCCCACCTGCAACGGGTTCTGGGATCGTATACCGTTCTAAAAAAGGAACAGATTTCACTAACTTACGTCCGATCAAGAGAACCAAAGTGGCCGCAACCAGCGTGCCATAAACATCAAGATGATACATTTATGTACCCCGTCTTATTTGTTAATTTTATATAAAAATACTACGACGCTAAGTTCATCCATAAACAACGCCAAAAGCAGGTATCCCCGATTAGAAAAAAAAACGGAGACAAACACAAGTTAAAACATATAAAAATGTGAGCGCCTCTTATGCATTTTGATAACATCATTTTTACGCAAACGATTGCTTTTGTGGCGCAGATCATTAAAATACGGTTTTTGCCGAATAAGAAATTCACACCATGGTTACTTCAGAAAATCAAAATTTGCCTAAAAATAGTGATGTTTCAATTAAAAAAAACAGCGAACTTCTTTTTGCTTTAGAAGAAAAGCCGCCATTACCACAAACACTTTTTGCAGCTTGCCAACACCTTTTAGCGATGTTTGTCGCAGTTATCACACCCGCAATCCTCATTTGCCAAGCATTAGGATTACCTGCACACGATACTCAACGCATTATCAGCATGTCTTTATTTGCATCAGGCATTGCCTCTCTTATTCAAATTCGGGCATGGGGACCGATAGGTTCAGGATTGTTATCAATCCAAGGAACAAGCTTTAACTTTGTTGCTCCACTGATTATGGGGGGATTAGCACTTAAAAATGGAGGCGCCGATATTCCAACAATGATGGCAGCCCTTTTTGGCACATTAATGGTCGCCTCATTAACCGAAATCATCCTTTCTCGTGTTCTTCACTTAGCAAGACGTATCATTACACCGTTAGTTTCAGGTGTCGTAGTGATGATAATCGGCCTCTCTTTAATTCAAGTTGGATTAACCTCTATTGGTGGTGGTTATGCGGCCATTGAAAATAATACCTTCGGTTCACCACAAAATCTGTTATTAGCAGGCTCTGTTCTTATTGTTATTATTTTACTTAATCGACAAAAAAATCCTTATTTACGTGTTGCGTCTTTAGTTATTGCCATGGCTGTGGGTTATGTTCTTGCTTGGGCGTTAGATATGTTGCCCACACCAGTAGAACATCAAGAAACGCCTTTTATGACTATACCTGAGCCGTTTTATTATGGACTGTCATTTGACTGGCATTTACTTATTCCTTTAATGCTGGTGTTTATGATCACATCACTAGAAACTATTGGAGATATCACGGCAACTTCAGATGTTTCAGAGCAACCCGTTAGTGGTCCTTTGTATATGAAACGGATTAAAGGGGGCGTATTGGCTAATGGAATTAACTCTATGGTTTCGGCATTTTTCAATACCTTCCCAAATTCTTGTTTTGGTCAAAATAATGGCGTTATTCAATTAACAGGCGTTGCAAGTCGCTATGTAGGTTATGTTGTTGCCGCAATGCTTGTTATCTTAGGCTTATTTCCATTCGTTGCAGAATTTGTGCAAAGAATTCCTGAACCTGTATTGGGCGGAGCCACATTAGTCATGTTCGGTACCATAGCTGCGTCTGGTGTACGCATTGTTTCTAAAGAAGCGCTAAACCGCCGAGCTATCATGATCCTTGCGATTTCACTTGCGGTAGGACTAGGCGTTTCACAGCAACCTCAAATATTGCAGTTTGCACCTGATTGGTTAAAAACTTTGCTGTCATCTGGTATTGCTGCTGGTGGTTTAACAGCCATCATCTTAAACCTAGTTTTTCCACCAGAAAAATAATCATTAACTAGTAACAGAATAATAAAGCGCTATTTTCATGATCAAAAATAGCGCTTTATTTATTATATTTAAACCAATGATATTTTTATGAAAGCATTTTCCTGTGAGTTGCGGTAACTATTTAGCTCAATACTGAAAATCAAAGGAAAATAGAATGGCTACACCCTTGACCCCAATTAAAAACCCCGCACTCGAATACTTAAAAAGTCACTCATCTACTAAAGATTTCCATATACAAACTATTGGGCAATTTTTTACTTATCTCAAAGATTCCATTCTTTCATTGTTTAATAGTGATCATAAATTTACTCATTTAGGAAATAAGTCTATTTCTGAGTTCAACTTAGAACATATTAAAACAGACTTAGTGGCGTTTTTAAAAAATCCTTCCCTTAATAATCAGCAAAATAAAGATAAAGAAGGATTCCTAGTATATCAGTTTCAATACTTATCAACACAAGCGGGTATTCTCCCTAATTTTTACGATATTTATCACTCAGGTAGCATTGATCCTAATGAATTAATTTCTCAACTTATTAACTATGGTAATAAATTAAAAAAAGGAGAATTAAATGATAGAGAGCAAAGGCATAAAGGCATTATAGAAAAAATATTGAATCATATTAAAACCAATTTACAACAGAACAATATTCCATCCCACGCAGCATTGATAAAAAAGATATCCTCTATCACAAAAACATAAGCAGTTAAATAATCTTGTTTTATAGAGTGATGAATACTTGAGCATCGTCTAGTTTTCAGGCATAACTGTATACTGTTTTGATGGAGTATAAAACAGGAGACGGGTTATGCGCTGGCTGATGAAAAGTTTGGTATCTCTGATACTTATCGTTATTTTATTTATTATTATAATTTACGCTTTTATTCAGACTCAGTGGGGCGCACAAAAAACCAGTGAATGGCTGACACAGTACACTGACTATGATATTCACTTCTCGGGTATTGAGCATGATCTTATGCAACCCGAGCAAGTCATTGTTTATGATCTTCTCGTTAATCCTAAGCAAGATAAAGCTATAGTATCGGCAAAATCAGCACAAATCCGATTTAATTGGCAATTTTTTACTACCCCTTCTCATCTGCAAAAAATTACATTAGAAAATGGTAATATTGATTTGGCAGACAAAGCACCGTCAATACCATTAAGTGCCGACATATTACAATTTAAAAATATGGCGTTACGTAGTGAAAAAACTGATTTTTCTTTTGATGCAAAAAAAATAACGGGAGGGATCACACCATGGATCCCGACATCAACCGACTTAATTGGAGCCGGTCATTTTCAATTTTCTATTGCTGATGGAATGATAAATAATAATGAATTCAGTAACTTCATTATTTCTGGTCAATATCAACCCAATAATATTCAAATAGAAAAATTGGGTACTCGCCTACTTAATGGCTCACTCTCCTTGAGCGGACAATATCAAGATAATCAATGGAAATTTGATAATGTTTATATGAATGGCTTGCGCTGGCAATCCTCGCAAAACTTTAATGAATTAATTCAGTCTCTCTCTGAATATCCCCGTATTAGCATAAGATCACTCAATATTGTTGATTTAACTGCTGAAGGAAAACAGTGGGCAATTAGTGGTTTTGATGGACAATTTTCTCAGTTTAGTTGGAACAACGACCTTTCATTTACAACTGGCGAATTCAATACAAATGATGTTGTTTTTCAAGATGAACACATCACTGATCTTATTGCAAAACTCAACCTGCAGAACAATCAACTCAATCTAGATAATCTCAGTCTGCGCTATGAAAAAGGCTTAATTAAGCTTTCTGGTCATTGGAATAAAAACAATAAAACCCTCACGATCCAAGATGCCACACTATCAGGCCTTTTATATACACTACCTGAAAATTGGCTCACTTTTTTAGCGAAACCAATAGATAACAAGAGTAATATTCAAAATATCACTATCGAACAGTTATCTATCAACCAATCTATTTTGATTGATATCACGCCGGAATTCCCATTTCAATTCACCAACTTAACAGGAAAACTGCAAAATTTAATGGTGGCAAAAGAAGGTGAATGGGGATTATGGCAAGGCTCAGCCGTATTAAATGCCGATAGTGGTACGTTAAATCGCATTGAATTACGTCGCCCTGATTTAAAAATTGTCACTCAGCAAGATAACGCTATTGTTGAGCAATATTCAGCATTTATTGGTGACGGTATTGTTCGAGGTTCAGCCGGTTTAATACAGTCTAACCAACAACGTCAATTTTCACTGATTGCTAATGGTTTAAATGTACCTTTATCAATACCTTATACATTAGGTTTAAAAACAACCTACTCTGATGATATAGGCCAGTTTACACTAAAATTGAAAGGCGATTTACGTTCAAGCCCAGTGAGCTCAACACTTAATGGCACATTAACTGGAAGTAAAAATGAGCAACAAATACTCAACTCACTGATACAAAATGGCGAGATTATTAATCACCTATAATATTGATCTTTCTTAGGAGCACGGATTGCTCCCTTTATAAAAAGCGTTACAATGCGCTATTGCCCTTTTCTTTATTGTGGAGTTTTCATGTCTGACGAAGATTTTTCCCCTGAAAAAATATCTTTAAATGTGTTTCAACAATCTCCTTTAACTGCACTTGAAGATAACAGCACACTGCTTGTGTGTGATGACAACAAAACTCCGTTATTCTATTGTCTTTCTAAAGAAGACTATGATGCATTGATTGAGCGAGTTATGGATGCAGAACTTGCAGCGATCGTTCTTGAACGTCGCCAAAATAAATTAGATGAGCTAAATTTAGACTAATTTTATCGATGCTATAATTTGTCGTAAATAGAACAAACAAAAAACACCCTTTCAGGTGTTTTTTTGTTTTTATCGCATCTTTAACAATGAAATTAACGTTTTTTCTTTTTACGACCCGGCTGAACAAAACGCTTACGGGAATTATTTTCCGTTTCTTTGGTTTTTGTTTGAGGAATATGAATACCCAATGCTTTCGCATTACTACTGATCTGTTTCTTCGGCTTATTTTGCTTCGCTTTAGGTGGTGCTTCTGATGTTGATTTTTCAATCGCGTCAAAGAGTTTGATCAGCTCATCATCCGTTAGGTCTCGCCATTCACCGACTGGTAATCCAGATAGACTAACATTCATAATACGAATACGTTCAAGCTTAGTGACTTCATAACCAAAATATTCGCACATACGACGAATTTGGCGATTTAACCCTTGAACTAAGGTGATACGAAACACCATCGGCGCTTCTTTCTTAACCTTACATTTCTTAGTTTTTTGTCCCATGATAGGAACACCCGCACCCATTCCACGAATAAACTCATCTGTGATTGGTTTATTCACTGTCACAAGGTACTCTTTTTCATGATCATTACCCGCACGTAGGATTTTATTGACTAAATCACCGTGGTTGGTCAAGAAAATCAATCCTTGTGAATCTTTGTCCAAACGCCCAATTGGGAAAATGCGGGTACTGTGGTTAACATAGTCAACAATATTATCTTTTTCGCCATCATCTGTGGTACTCACAATACCCACTGGCTTATTCAGCGCAATCAAAACCAGCTCAGAGTTATCCTGTGCTTCAATCAATCGACCATTGACTTTGACTTCATCACCAGCAAATACTTGGTCGCCAATACTGGCGCGTTTGCCATTAATAAGAACAAGCCCTTGCTCAATATAACGGTCAGCCTCACGACGTGAGCAGATCCCGCTTTCACTGATATATTTATTAAGACGAGTAGATAAATTGGTGTCCATGCTTCCCTCCGTAAACTGCGAAATATACATCAATTGGATAGGGATAGAAACTCTATAACACCAGCATTCAAGAATAGATTTTTTATACTCTGTTTTTTTAATTAAAAACGCAAAAAATAGAAAAAGTAACCCAAAAGAAAATAGTAATTTCCCTTTAAATTACTTTAAAGATAGCGAGATGAATTAGCACTGCTTATTTTGTGAAGGTAAAACAATATAAGTACCACTAAAAACAGCACCGACACCTTCATCACCACAAATATCAACATCTAGCTTAATTCGTGCCTTGCTCCCTTTCGCTAATCGCCCTAAATCTCCACTTAAATTTTCCATATCGGCAACAGCAGCAGGACGCCCTGATACAGGTTTCCGATAACGAATATGAGCATCCACCAGCACAATATCACCTTGCAATTTATGCTCTTGCATTAATAGCCAAATCAATCCCCAACCCGTTAATGTTGCGAGTGAAAATTGGCTGCCTGCAAAAATAGTGTGATGAGGGTTTTGGTTCCCCGCTTCTGGAATAGTGGTATAAAAACGCGTTCCCGTATATTGAGTAATACGTAACCCCATTTTTTCACTTAATGGGATATGTTGATGCCACTGTTTTTGTAATTCAGCGCACCAATCTGGTCGATGAAGAATATCATCTAAAGACTCAATACTTTTTTTCATAAAAAAGTGCTTAATGGGTGTTGTTTGCGGGCCTGTGACTAGACCACAATTTTCATAACCCAATTTTTCAAAGAAGCTTACAGATTCTTCCCTTGCACTGCACACTATTCGTTTTATACCTTCTTGACGAGCAAGTGATTCTAACGCCATAGCGACTAATGAGCCTAAACCTTTTCCTTGTGCGTCTGTACGCACCGCCATAAAGCGAATAGCACCTTCGTTATCAGCATTGATATAAAGTCGTCCAATCGCAACAGGTTGTCCTGTTTCATCGACAACCATTTGGTGATGTGCAAAGGTGTCATAACCGTCTTTTTCAGAGCCTTCAGGTTGATGTAGAGGTTTACGAAGCATTTCCCAGCGAAAAGCATAATAGGCATCAAATTCTGCCTCTGTTTTTGGGGTTCGTAAATGGTACATATCTGAGCTCCTTTTAACATCACTGCACGTTCGATGTTATACCTGTAACCAAAAGGTGACTGGGCCATCATTAGTCAGTGTGATTTGCATATCCGCGGCAAACTGGCCTGTTTGAGTTTCCAAACCTTGTTGCTGACATTGTTCAATAAAGTAATGATAGAGATTTTTCGCTAATTCTGGGGGAGCGCCATTCGAAAACCCAGGACGCATCCCTTTTTGTGTTTCCGCGGCAAGTGTGAATTGAGATACAACTAACAGACTACCACCCGCTTGTTGCACATTTAGGTTCATCTTGTCATTTTCATCACTAAATACGCGATAGCCACATACTTTTTCACATAATCTTTTGGCTTTCTGTTCGTTGTCGTCTTTCTCTACACCTAATAACACCAATAAGCCTTGATTAATAGCACCGACTGTTTCACCTGCAATATCCACCTTTGCCTGCGTCACTCGTTGAATTAATGCGATCATACTCTCTCCAAAATAAATCAATAAAAAAGGATAACAAACTCAATCCATTGTTATCCTTACGATAGCACTATTCTTCTACTGGGAGAGAAAAATCATAATCTTTGAAGTAATCGATAATGGTATTTTTATCAACCACATGCACTGCTTTCATACCAACCGAAAGAGCTGCATCGACATTAGTTTGTAAATCATCAAAAAAAATGGCGTCTTGTGCTTCAACATCTTCAGACTCCAAAACATACTTAAAGAGTTCAGGATCTGGTTTTCTCATACCAAGATCTTGTGATAGGTAGAGAAAATCAGCAGAAGCTGCGATTTCAGGATAATGCTCGGGCCAGTAATCATGATGCAAGCGATTTGTATTTGATAACACCACAACCCGATGTCCTTGCTCTCTTAATTTATTCATTATATCAATGACTTCAGGTCTTACTGCGATAAAAATAGCCTGCCATCCTTCAGCAAATTGCTCAAAACTTAAGTTCATGCCAAGTTCTGAGTTAATTTCTTCAGCAAATTCGATATCTGTAATATTACCGCGCTCATGTAATTTAAAAACTTCGCCGGCGGTGAAGTTCTTTTTTATACTTGCTAATGGAACACCACTCAGCTTACTCCATACTGCGAATACTCGGTTAAAATCGATATCAATAATCACATTACCCATATCAAAGATATAAAGCATAAATCCTCTCCATAATAGAAAACTCATTTTACTTTAATCATAAATCGCTTTACTGAACAGGCTTAAACGCTAAAAAAGTACAATAATCACACTTAATTTTTTTGTAAAACATAAAACCAGAAGAGGGAGAAATAAAAAAGAGATGAGAAAAAAGAAAGGATTGATAGAAAACTTATGCGGCAGAGATTATTTTCCACCGCATTCGTCTTTTATAGCAACATATACTCATCAAGAGTATAAACTCAGGGCGCTAACGCGCCCTAAGAATTATGTTATCAAAATAACGAATTAGTCTTTGCTACGATAAGCACGACGACGATCGTTTTCTGACAGATAACGCTTACGCAGACGAATAGACTGCGGAGTGACTTCAACTAACTCATCGTCATCAATAAATTCTAATGCTTGTTCTAATGTTTGTTTCAGGTGTGGAGTCAGCGTTGTCGCCTCATCTGTACCAGAAGCACGCATGTTAGTCAGCTTCTTACCAGTTAAACAGTTTACTGTTAAGTCATTAGAGCGAGTATGAATACCAATCACTTGGCCTTCATAAACTTCTGCACCATGAGTAACGAATAATTTACCACGGTCTTGTAAGCTATACAGTGCGTAAGCAACGGCTTTACCTTGGCCATTAGAGATCATAACACCGTTATTACGGCGACCGATTTCACCAGGACGAACATCATCATAGTGACTGAATGTTGCATACAGTAAACCAGTACCTGATGTCATGGTCATAAATTCAGTACGGAAACCAATCAGACCACGGCTAGGAATGATGTAATCTAAACGTACACGTCCTTTGCCATCTGGTTGCATATCACGCATTTCGCCTTTACGCTCACCCATCGCTTGCATCACATCACCTTGGTGCTGTTCTTCAATATCGATAGTCACTTGTTCGAAAGGCTCTTGTTTACGACCGTCAATATCACGGAAGATAACTTTAGGACGAGATACACCTAATTCGTAACCTTCACGACGCATATTTTCAATCAGAACTGACAGGTGAAGCTCACCACGACCTGATACACGGAATGCATCTGGATCTTCAGTTTCTTCTACACGTAATGCTACGTTATGGACTAACTCTTTTTTCAGACGATCTAAAATCTGACGAGAAGTCACAAACTTACCTTCACGGCCACAGAAAGGTGAAGTATTAACACAGAAATACATGCTAACAGTAGGTTCATCAACAGCTAATGCAGGTAATGCTTCAACAGCACCTGTTTCACAAATCGTATCAGAGATATTCAGTTCGCCTAAGCCTGTAATAGCGATGATATCGCCAGCTTCTGCAACTTCAACTTCAATACGTTCTAAGCCTAAGTGACCTAATACTTTACCGACTTTACCGTTACGAGTATTACCTTCACTATCGATGATAGTCACTTGTTGGTTAGGTTTAACCTTACCACGTTTGATACGACCGATACCGATAACACCTAGGTAATTGTTGTAGTCCAACTGAGAAATTTGCATCTGGAATGTGCCTTCCAGATCCACTTTTGGTGGCTCTACATATTTGACAATAGCTTCATATAACGGAGTCATATCTTCAGCCATGTCATTGTAATCTGTTCCCGCAATACCGTTTAATGCAGATGCATAGATAATTGGGAAATCAAGTTGTTCGTCAGTTGCACCTAAGTTTACGAACAGGTCAAATACCTGATCAACAACCCAGTCTGGACGTGCACCAGGGCGGTCAACTTTATTGATAACAACAATAGGTTTTAAGTTGTTAGCAAACGCTTTTTGTGTCACAAAACGAGTTTGTGGCATTGGGCCATCCATCGCGTCAACCAGCAATAGAACGCTGTCTACCATAGACATAACGCGTTCTACCTCACCACCGAAGTCGGCGTGTCCTGGGGTATCTACGATGTTGATACGATAGTCATTCCATTTAATCGCTGTATTTTTCGCAAGAATAGTAATTCCGCGCTCTCTTTCGAGATCATTTGAGTCCATCACGCGCTCAGCAACGGTTTCACGTTCACCGAACGTACCAGATTGCTGTAGTAATTTATCGACGATAGTTGTTTTACCATGGTCAACGTGGGCGATGATGGCGATATTACGCAAGTTTTCGATCACAAAATTTGCCTCAGGCATTGTAGAAATAAGCGCAGTATTGTACACGCTTTAGACGAGAGACTAAACAAGATCACAATAATGATTGCTTAACAATATGCAATTAATTGAATTGTGATCCTTTTCACGCCTCAGAATTTAGTAGTATCCGTTCGATTGCACCAAAATAGTGCAGCTAATTAGGCTTAATTTGCACCAATTTTGTGCAATAATTAAAAAATCACAGGAGATATTCTACACTAAACTTCATCAATACAGTATATATCCCTTTTTAGATAAGTTGGCATGCTTTTCGCAATAGAATTTGGGTGAGCAAAAAATTCACCGAAAAATGTGTAAGGCCACTGCACTCAATAAAACCATTCGCCAGGAGAGTTCCTATGTCCCTTGAACATGTATTATCCATGATTGAAGAACATAAAGTTAAATATATTGACTTACGTTTCACTGATACCCGCGGTAAAGAACAACATCTTACTATTCCGGCTCATCAGGTTAACGATGATTTCTTTGAAGAAGGAAAAATGTTCGATGGTTCCTCTATTGGTGGTTGGAAAGGCATTAACGAATCAGACATGGTACTGATGCCAGACGCAACAACGGCAATGCTTGACCCATTTTTCCAAGATCCAACCTTGATTATTCGTTGTGACGTTTTAGAACCCGGCACAATGCAAGGTTACGATCGCGACCCTCGCTCTATCTCAAAACGTGCTGAAGATTATTTAAAATCAAGTGATATTGCAGACACAGTACTGTTTGGACCAGAACCAGAATTCTTCCTATTTGATGATATTCGTTTCAAAAATGATATTTCAGGCGCATCTTACGCTATCAATGATATTGAAGCGGCATGGAACACCAATACCAAATATGAAGATGGCAACAAAGGTCACCGCCCAATGGTTAAAGGGGGTTATTTCCCATTACCACCGGTTGACTCATCACAAGATATTCGTTCTACCATGTGTAACATCATGGAAGAAATGGGCTTAGTCGTTGAAGCACACCACCATGAGGTAGCAACTGCTGGTCAAAATGAAGTGGCAACTCGCTTTAATACCATGACTAAAAAAGCAGATGAAACCCAAATTTATAAATACGTGGTACAAAACGTGGCTCACGTATTTGGTAAAACAGCGACCTTTATGCCAAAACCATTAGTTGGTGATAACGGTTCAGGTATGCACTGTCATATGTCACTGTCTAAAAACGGTGTAAATCTGTTTGCGGGTGATAAATATGGCGGATTATCTGAAATGGCGCTGTATTACATCGGTGGTATTATCAAGCATGCTCGTGCATTAAATGCATTTACTAACCCAACCACTAACTCTTACAAACGTTTAGTCCCAGGTTTTGAAGCACCTGTAATGTTGGCTTACTCTGCACGTAACCGTTCAGCGTCAATTCGTATTCCAGTTGTCGCTAGCATGAAAGCACGCCGTATTGAAGTACGTTTCCCAGATCCTTTAGCAAACCCTTATCTTGCGTTTGCCGCACAGTTAATGGCTGGTCTGGATGGAATTATCAATAAAATTCATCCTGGTGATGCTATGGATAAAAACCTCTATGACTTACCGCCAGAAGAAGCAAAAGAGATCCCAACTGTCGCAGGTTCATTAGAAGAAGCATTAAATTCATTAGATGCAGATCGTGAATTCTTAACCCGCGGTGGTGTATTTACTGATGATGCTATTGATGCTTATTTAGAGTTATTACGTGCGGATGTTCAACGTGTACGTATGGCTCCACATCCTCTTGAATTTGAAATGTATTACAGCGCTTAAGACTATTTTTATTGATAAACACTTAAGCCTAAATGTAAAACTGTTTTTTTTGCCGTGAAGCTATTTTGCCCATCTTCGGATGGGCACTTTTCTCCCATTTAAGGAGTCAGTCTTTTCACTTACGCATTGGTTCATCAATGTAATAAAGGTAAGATGCACTAAAATGGTGCAATGGGGTATTCAATATGGAAACGGCAGACTTACCTGACAACACATTAATTTTAGACTCATTGATTCACTCTGTATTAGTTATCAACAAAGAGTTTATTATTTGCTACGCAAATCATTCTGCGTTACAGGTTTTAGCACAAAGCCGTCGAAAATTATTTGAAACGCCTTTCACTGCCCTTTTCAGCTATTACTCTTTTGATGCTGATTTAATGCGTGAAACATTAGCGAATGGACAAAGCTTTACTGACAATGAAGTGATATTGGTGGTAAATAACCAATCACACACAATGTCGCTCAGTGCCCAACCGATTTCCGAACAACATATTTTGCTGGAACTGGCGCCTATGGATAGTCAACGCCGGTTAAGCCAAGAGCAGATACAACAAGCCCAGCAAATGGCTGCTAGGGAATTGGTTAGGGGGCTGGCACATGAAATTAAAAATCCGTTGGGAGGATTACGGGGTGCGGCTCAATTGCTAGCAAAATCCTTACCTGATCCTGCTTTAACGGAATATACGCAAGTCATTATTGAACAAGCTGATCGCCTACGTGTGCTGGTGGACAGATTACTCGGCCCCCAACATCCAGGGACAAAAACACATCAGAGTATTCACCATGTTGTTGAGCGCGTTGCTCAACTTATTTCGCTCGAATGTCCTGACAATGTTACCTTACTAAAAGATTACGATCCCAGCTTACCTGAGTTATCACATTACCCAGATCAGATAGAACAAGTACTGCTAAATATTACTCGTAACGCCTTACAAGCCGTTGAAAAAACAGGAGGGACGATTATTTTGCGTACCCGTACGGCTTTTCAAATCACACTGCATGGTGAACGTCATCGCCTTGTTGCTCGTATAGATGTGATTGATACTGGTGATGGCATTCCTCCTCATCTACAAGATACGCTTTTTTATCCTATGGTGAGTGGTAGAGAAGGTGGTAATGGATTGGGGCTCTCTATTGCGCGTAATTTAGTGGATCAACATGCAGGTAAAATCGAATTTACCAGTTGGCCCGGAAATACTGAGTTTTCTATTTATTTACCAATTAAGTAGGAGATAACCAATGCAAAAAGGAAATGTATGGGTTGTTGATGATGACAGCTCTATTCGCTGGGTACTTGAACGTGCCATTTCTCGTGAAGGTATGTCTTGTAAAGCCTTTGAACATGCGAATGATGTGCTTAATGCACTCAATACAGAAATACCTGATGTGTTGTTATCAGACATTCGTATGCCTGATATTGATGGTTTATCTCTTTTAAAAATAATTAAAGAACAATATCCAACTCTGCCCGTTATTATTATGACGGCACATTCTGATCTCGATGCTGCTGTTAATGCCTATCAACAAGGGGCTTTTGATTACTTACCAAAGCCATTTGATATCGACGAAACATTAGCATTAATTGACCGCGCCATTACTCATTATCGCGAACAAAAACAACCGAATACCGACGAAACCTCACTGCAATCAGTTACCGATATGATTGGTGAAGCTCCTGCAATGCAAGAGGTTTACCGTATTATTGGTCGGCTTTCTCGCTCTTCAATTAGTGTCCTTATTAATGGAGAGTCGGGTACAGGAAAAGAGTTAGTGGCACATGCATTACATCGCCACAGCCCAAGAGCATCCTCCCCTTTTATCGCCCTAAATATGGCGGCAATTCCTAAAGACTTGATTGAATCAGAGCTTTTTGGTCATGAAAAGGGAGCATTTACAGGGGCTTCTCAAGTACGCCACGGTCGATTTGAACAAGCGAATGGTGGTTCACTATTTCTTGATGAAATTGGCGATATGCCTCTTGATATTCAAACACGTTTACTACGAGTCCTTGCTGAAGGGCAATTTTATCGAGTCGGCGGTTATGCACCTGTAAAAGTCGATGTGCGTATTATTGCCGCGACACACCAAGACTTAGAAAAGCGGGTTCAAGCTGGTGATTTTCGTGAAGATCTCTATCATCGACTCAATGTAATACGTATTCAGCTACCACCATTACGCGATAGAACCGAAGATATTCCCAGCTTGGCGCGCTATTTTCTGCAAAAAACAGCAAAAGAATTAGGTGTTGAAGCCAAAGTATTGCATCAACAAAGTTTGCAAATAATGATGGAATACAACTGGTCAGGCAACGTTAGACAATTAGAAAATGTGTGTCGCTGGTTAACGGTAATGACGGCAAGCCAAGAGATTATGCCTCAAGATTTACCACAAGAAATTCGCCAACCTGATGAGAAAGCGAAAAATATCAATCGAATTGCTTCTTCTCAACATTGGTCACAACATCTTTCATTATGGGCAGATGAAGCATTAGGGGAAGGAAAAGAAAACATTTTAACAGATGCTCTACCTCAATTTGAACGCACACTATTACTCAGTGCCTTGGCATATACACAAGGGCATAAACAAGATGCAGCAAGATTATTAGGTTGGGGCAGAAATACACTAACCCGTAAATTAAAAGAGTTGGGGATAGAGGAATATTAATCCTCAATCCCTTCATCAATTAAATGACACGCGAAAATTGGCGTTGGCGCATTTGATTTCGTAAATAGGTGTCAAAACACATGCAGATATTACGAATAAGCAAACGCCCGCGTGGTGTAACTTGAATACCGTCTACCGCTATTTCAACTAAACCGTCATCTTTCATTGGCGCAAGTAATTCTAAATCTTCTTTAAAATAGTCATGGAAGACAATATTGTGCATTTTTTCAATATCAGAAAAATGCAGATTAAAATTACAAATTAAGGTTTTAATCACATCACGGCGAATACAATCATCCTGAGTCAAGGATAAACCTCTCCATAGTGCATTTCCTTCACTATTGACTCGCGCATAATACTCTTTTAATACTTTTTCATTTTGCGCATAGTTATCACCTAACATACTTATTGCAGAAACGCCCATGCCTAATAAATCACACTCTTCATGAGTGGTATAACCTTGGAAATTACGGTGTAAAATACCTTTACGTTGAGCAACCGCTAATTCATCATCAGGTTTAGCAAAGTGATCCATACCAATAAACTGGTAGCCGTTTGTTGTCAGTGTAGAAATTGTCTCTTGTAATATTTCTAACTTTTCTTCTGCTAAAGGGAGATCTTCATCTTTAATTTTACGCTGAGCCGCAAATAAATTAGGTAAGTGCGCATAATTAAAAACACTCAATCTATCTGGTGATAGCTCAATAACACGTTTTAATGTAAAGGCAAAACTCTCTTTGGTTTGCTTAGGTAAGCCATAAATTAAGTCAATGCTGGTGGAGTGAAAACCCACTTCACGTGCACGTTCTACCAATGCAAAAATAAAGGCTTCATCTTGCTCACGATTTACTTTTTGTTGCACTTCTTTATTGAAATCTTGCACCCCCATACTCAGGCGATTAAATCCTTCGTAACGTAGATGATCGATAACATCCAGCTCAATTTCACGAGGATCAATTTCAATAGAGAGTTCGGCATTATCAACAAAATGAAAATGCTGACGTAATAGCGAAACCAATCGGCTAATCTGTTGTTTATCCAGAAAGGTCGGTGTTCCCCCACCCCAATGCATTTGAGTCACTTTTCTGTCTTTAAAATAGCGAGCTCGATTAATAATTTCTTTTTCTAAAACATCAAGATATTCATCTGCTTTGTGTTTATGGCGCGTAATAATTTTATTACAACCACAGAAATAGCATAGCTTATGGCAGAAAGGGATATGAATATAAAGCGATAAAGGGCGCTCAAGATAACGTTGCGTTGCTTTGATAAAATCATCATCGCCATATTGCTGATTAAACTCTAATGCTGTTGGGTATGATGTATAGCGAGGACCTGAATAGTTATACTTATGGATCAGGTCAAGATCCCAAATAATTGTTTGTTCTGACATGCCTCTACCTTCCAAAAGTGAACCGCTGATATTTCATACCAGCAAACAGACATTATGAATATCTGAAAGAATAGTGTAACCAATAAATCAGGAACTGAATATGATCGAAAGAGGTATCGCATAAATCTCTATCTTCTTATTGATAGACGATAACTCTCAAATATACGACGTGATGTAAATCACATTATATAAAAATAATCTTACCCATTAAAGATATTCATGAATAAATTAAGTTTATTCAATATGTTAGTCGTTTTAATTCATTATGGAATATCAGAAGAAAACTTTTACACCGAGTTTAAAGCGATATATTACTCAAAATACGATTTAAATTAATTAAATATCTCGTTATATTAGTTTTATTATTCTTTTATTCCCTCTTAATTCGATGATTATAATAATAGTAACATTTATATCTTTACCTAAATTATAATATTACATATCCTAGAGACAAACATTGATTAATATCCAACTAAGTCGTGTTTTGATTTAAATTTGAGGACGATATAAAGAATAAAGGTCGCTATATTACAAGGAAAGATAGCATCCCCATACCTTATCTTATTCTAATAGACGTTTCTCTTATCTAATCAGTCTCTTTTATATACCCGATTATGGATTATTAACCACGGAAGGAAACGGACTAGCAACCAAGGATGGTTTATCTTTTCAATAACGTCACTTCTTTTTATTTACTCTCTATCTCATACTTATTCTATTATTAATATAGGTGGTATTACCTAACATTA
Source organism: Proteus faecis (assembly GCF_003144395.1). Lineage (GTDB taxonomy): Bacteria > Pseudomonadota > Gammaproteobacteria > Enterobacterales > Enterobacteriaceae > Proteus > Proteus faecis. The sequence continues at coordinate 96,316 of NZ_PENZ01000007.1, forward strand.
AATAAGAATAATTATTATCTGTAAATAAAATAAGGCTCTGCTTATTTTAAACTAATTAAACAGAGCCTTTTCATTATTATGCTTATTTTAGTGCATTTACTTATTCTGCATCTTTACCATAATTAGGAGAACGAGGACCATATAGAATACCGTTCGCATGTCCTGCTGAAAGTAAACGTACACTTGTTATGCCAGCTATTTGGTAGCTTTTGTCTGACACTGTATTCACAATTTGATTCACAACGGCTGAAACCAACATCCCGACTAAACTACCTGATGAACCTTCTGTTTCTGTGCTTGATGCCGTTGCAGAGCTGCTCCACAACACGCCACCATTACGAAGATCAACAAGCTTAGCAGTAACAGTCACTCTCGTATCACTAGAAATAATTTGATATGACGTACCAAACTCAGTGATATCTAAGTATAAAACAGCATCAGCCCCAAAGATTTCACGTAATTTATTAGGACTTACTGCATGAATATCCCCAGCCATGGATAAACCATTTTGCTTAAATGTCTCTTCAACGACAGCAACAGGGAAAACATAATATCCCGCTTCTGCCAAAGGATATGTCACTTGAGATAAGAAACTGTGCCCAGCTCCAACTTCCGTTGTGTGATTTTGAGGCACTAAGACTAAAATACTTTTTGGTTTACTCTGTTTAAATGCCGTGTAATCTGTTTTAACCGGTTGGGTGCACCCCGTTAATACCAACGCAAAAGCCAAGCAAATTAAAGTAAATAAGCGACTCATTTTTGTATTCCTTTATTTTTCATCAGGCGATCCATAAATTCCGCTGATTCAGGGTAAAGTACTTTTTCCTCATTAAATTCTGCCATCGCTAAATCTAACGCGCCCGTCGCACCATATAACATTCCTAAATGCGCATGTAATCCTGGTGGAATACCTAATGATTTAGCTCGAGAAAGCTCAATGCTTTTCTTCAATGCATCAATTTGTGCTTGAGGATCACTTTCACTTTGTTGATAGTATTGATATACCACTTGTTGATAACTGTCCCAGTTATAAAGTGGTTTAGGACCACTTGAACAACCCGTCAGTAAAAATGCGCCCAAAACAAGAGTTATTAATGATTTATACATCGTTATATCCTTATAAACGCGCATTATTTTGAAGGTTGCCAAGCATTACTCTCAATACCTGCAACTAAGTTATTAACCGCTTCACGGATCGCTAAATCAAGCACTTTACCGTTAAGTGTTGAGTCATAGCTTGCTGTTCCACCAAATCCAATGATTTCACGGTTAGAAAGCTCATATTCACCCGCACCTTGAGATGAGAATACCACTTCAGATGTATTCACATTCACAACATTTAAATTCACTTTTGCGTAAGCAACTTGTGTTTTTCCACGACCTAAAATGCCGAATAATTGGCGATCACCGACTTCTTTACGACCAAATTCTGTCACATCGCCAGTGATCACATAAGTGGCGCCTTTCAATTGCTGATTTTGCCCTTTAATGCCAGCTTCTTCTTTTAATTCAGATAAATTAGCTCTGTCTAATACATTAAAACGCCCTGTTTGTTGTAAGTGCGTCATTAAAATAGTTTTGGATTGATTCCCTAATCTATCAACACCATCAGAGAATATTCCATTCATATAACTAGAACGGTTATCAAACTTACCAATAGAAATAGCACTTTTAGTGCCTGTATAAGTTGTGTTATAGGTTGCAACTTTAGCAACATCTACAGAACGTGAAGATTCTGATGCACAGCCTGCTAGTAAGGAAGCCGAAATCATGATCAAACCAAACGATAATTTATTTAAATTCATATTAATAACCCAATAAAGGTGAAATAAACCCATAGATATTCATTCTATTAATTGAAATAGAGTTGATATAAACGGAAGTAATTGCTTTCAGTTTTAACTCGTAGAAGTCACCTTTAAAAACCTCAATGATAATAAGGTTAAAAGGCTATCAACGCTTATTTTATAATATAAAGGCAATCGACAATAGGGAAAATAGAAGATGAATGATAAAAATAATAACAAATAAATATAGAGATAAAACAGAGAATATTTTGTCTATTATTTTTTCAATATCACTTAAGTCAGCTTAATATTAAACCTATAAAAATGGAAGAGAATTTATATTACCTTGCTATTTAATTAATTCTTATAAATATTTTTATCCAAAGAAAACATCTAAACAACGTGTAATAAAAAGGCGATATAACCTATATTAGTTATATCGCGCTTATTATTTTCGTTCTTTTTACCAACTAATATGGTAGCAATAATTGCACTATTAGCGTTTTTTTCCAAATGCTGCGGCTAAAGCATCTCCCATTGCGCTATTTCCTGCATTATTACCATTACTCATTGGCTGACGGTTATTACGAGCTGGTTTTTGCCCTTTGTTATTTCTAACAGAATTCGTGTTATTTGATGACGATGATTTTTTATCACTATCACCCGCAACTTCATCTAAACGCATAGTCAGTGCAATGCGCTTACGAGCTAAGTCAATCTCAAGAACTTTAACTTTAACAATATCCCCGGTTTTCACCACTGTATGTGGATCTTCAATAAATCGATCCGCTAAAGAAGAGATATGAACCAAGCCATCTTGGTGTACACCGATATCAACGAATGCACCGAAATTAGTCACGTTAGTCACAGTTCCTTCGAGGATCATACCACTGACTAAGTCATTCATCGTTTCAACACCTTCAGCAAAAGTCGCCGTTTTAAATTCTGGACGTGGGTCGCGCCCCGGTTTTGCTAACTCTTTTAAGATGTCATTAATCGTTGGTAGACCAAACTGCTCCGTAATAAATGCTCTTGCGTCTACTTGTGAAATTAAAGCACTATTCCCCATTAAATCATCAATTTTTTGATGGGTAGCTTGTAGAATATTTTCAACTATAGGATAGGCTTCAGGGTGAACCGTTGAGGCATCAAGTGGGTTTTTACCATCTCGAATACGTAAGAAACCAGCACATTGTTCAAAGGCTTTTGGCCCTAAACGCGCCACTTTGAGTAACTGTTTTCTATCAACAAAACGTCCGTTTTCATCGCGCCAGCTAATAATATTTTGAGCGATAGATTGGCTAAGTCCTGCAACACGCGTTAATAATGGTACTGATGCGGTATTTAAATCAACACCCACACCATTCACACAGTCTTCCACAACAGTATCCAGTTTTCTCGCTAATAATGTTTGGCTAACATCGTGTTGATATTGACCAACACCAATTGATTTAGGATCAATTTTTACAAGTTCAGCCAACGGATCTTGTAAGCGACGAGCGATAGAAACCGCACCACGGATAGAAACATCTAAATCTGGGAATTCATTAGCCGCAAGCTCTGACGCTGAATACACTGAAGCACCCGCTTCACTGACAATCACCTTTTGCGCTTTCACTTCTGGGTAACGTTTTACGGTTTCAGCAAAAAAACGCTCTGTTTCACGAGAAGCCGTACCATTACCAATCGCCACCAACTCAACGTTATGCTTAATACATAACGCAGCGACACTTGCTGCCGCTTTATCCGCTTGTCCTGTATGCGGATAAATGGTATCTGTGGCAATTAATTTACCTGTGCTATCCACAACAGCAACTTTAACACCGGTACGTAAGCCAGGATCAAGCCCCATCGTGGCACGCATGCCGGCAGGAGCGGCCATCAATAGATCATTAAGGTTACGAGCAAAAACATTAATTGCTTCTTCTTCCGCTTTTTCTCGTAATTGGCTCATCAGTTCTGTTTCAATATGCATTAAAACTTTAATGCGCCAAGTCCAACTTACAACGGCTTTACGCCAGCTATCTGCGGGAAGATTATTTAAACGTAGCCCTAAATGCTCCGTAATCAGCTGTTCACCGTAGCTCTCTTTGGGCGCTTCTTCAAATTGTGGATCTGGATTAAGTGATAATTGAAGAATACCTTCGTTTCGGCCACGAAACATCGCTAATGCGCGGTGAGAGGGAACATTAGCGATAGGTTCATGGTGATCAAAATAATCACTAAACTTCGCCCCTTCCGCTTCTTTACCTTCAATCACTTTGGCAACAAGATGGGCATTTTTCCATAGATATTGACGGACTTTCGCTAATAATCCGGCATCTTCTGAAAAGCGTTCCATTAAAATATAACGTGCACCATCTAAAGCGGCTTTTGTATCATCAACCCCTTTTTCTGTATTGATATAAGCGGTTGCCACTTCTTCTGGATTATTTTGTGGTTCATTCCACAATAAATCCGCTAAGGGTTCTAATCCATTTTCAATCGCAATCTGACCACGAGTACGGCGCTTAGGCTTATAAGGAAGATAGAGATCTTCAAGCTCTGTTTTACTTTGAGTGTCATTAATTGAAGAGCGGAGTTCTGGCGTCAGTTTTCCTTGTTCTTCAATTGATTTTAAAATTGTTTGGCGGCGATCGTTGAGTTCCCGTAGATAACTGAGGCGAGTTTCTAATTGACGTAATTGCGTATCATCTAATCCGCCTGTGACCTCTTTACGATAACGGGCAACAAATGGCACCGTATTCCCTTCATCCAGTAACGTTATAGCCGAAAGGACTTGCTGGGGCTTAACTGAGAGCTCATCTGCAATAATTCGGCTTAATGATTCATTCATAAAATATTTACCTACCGAGAGGAATAGTTAAAAAAGATGGCTATTATACACGCAGAGCGCTAAAAAAATTTGGCAAATTTCCTATCTAGCTCGACAATTATGAGGAAATTAACAGATTATTTTAACATTCACGCTATAGTATCTTTATGAAATTCAATGTTGATGATAGTTTTTATTTGTAATGGCAAAAAGTAACTATATTACTCGTGAAGGCTGGTATGCCTTAGACAAAGAGCTAAAATATCTTTGGAAAGAAGAACGCCCTCGTGTCACACAATCGGTTTCAGAAGCTGCGGCACAAGGTGACCGTTCAGAAAATGCTGAATATATTTATGGAAAGAAGCGATTACGCGAAATTGATAGACGTGTTCGTTTTTTATCAAAACGCCTTGATGAGCTAAAAATCGTTGACCCAGATCCTCGCCAAGAAGGAAAAGTCTATTTTGGTGCTTGGGTTACGCTTGAAGATGATGACGAAAATGTCAAAACCTTTAGACTTGTGGGTCCCGATGAATTTGATCCAGCAAAGCAGTGGATTTCTATTGATTCCCCTGTTGCCAGAGCGCTTATTGGTAAGCAAGTTGATGATGAAATTGGTGTGCAAACACCAGGTGGTGTAGTTAATTACTGCGTATTATCTATCAAGTATCATTCGGAATAAGACAAATAAATAGATTTATTCTCTTTATCCTCACTAAAGAACAAGTTTTATCTATAAATTATTAACATTTATTCTTTGGTTTTGGTTTAATATTCTTAACGATGATAGAATTCGCTAATAAAAGCATTTGCACTCCGGGAGCTTAAAAATGCAAGAAAGTTATAAAGTGCTAATCGTGGATGATGATTTACGTCTACGTTCACTACTCGAGCGCTATTTGACAGAGCAGGGTTTTCAAATCCGTACAGCTGCAAACGCTGATCAAATGGATCGTCTGCTCACTCGTGAATCTATCCACCTTATTGTGCTCGATTTAATGCTTCCAGGTGAGGATGGCTTATCTATTTGCCGTCGCTTAAGAAGCCAAAATAACCCTATTCCTATTATTATGGTTACTGCAAAAGGAGAAGAGGTTGATAGAATTGTAGGGCTTGAAATTGGCGCAGATGATTACATCTCAAAACCTTTCAACCCAAGAGAATTACTCGCACGCATTCGCGCCGTTCTTCGTCGCCAAGCGAACGAACTACCCGGTGCACCATCACAAGATAATGCCATTGTCTCTTTTGGTAAATTCAAGCTAAACCTTGGTACTCGTGAGATGTTCCACGAAGAAGAGCATATGCCTCTGACAAGTGGTGAATTTGCTGTATTGAAAGTGTTGGTATCACATCCTCGTGAACCGCTTTCTCGTGATAAGTTAATGAGCCTTGCTCGTGGTCGCGAATACAGTGCAATGGAGCGCTCAATTGACGTGCAAATTTCTCGTTTACGCCGCATGATTGAAGAAGATCCAACGCATCCTCGTTACATTCAAACGGTTTGGGGTCTTGGTTACGTCTTTGTTCCTGATGGAACCAGCGTTCAATGAGAAGGCTGAGGCTTTCCCCTCACAATAAACTAACACGCTCATTATTTCTGGTTATCTCGCTACTTTTTTTTAGCTTGATAGCCAGTTATATCGTTGTTCAGCACCTTATTGTTGGGCCAAGCCTTCAGCAATTTAATAAAGTATTAGCGTATGAAATACGCACTTTAATGCCTGAAGAACTGATCCTAATTGACGGAACCCCGCTAAAAATATCCCCAGCTTTACGCAATAAAATCTATAACGAATTAGGCATTTCTTTCTTTGATAAAGAAGCAGCTCTTAAGGAAGGGCTCTATTGGGCCAAAATAGACGATGAATTAAGTGAACAGATGACTGAATATCTTGAAGGGAAAACTGAAATTTGGATCGAAAATACGTTAGAATATCCTGTTTTATGGGTCAATACACATATTTCTCCTTCTCTTTGGATCCGTGTACCACTGACTGAATTAGGACAAAACTTCTTACTGCCTGTGTATCGACAAGCGATTATTTTTATTATTATCGTTGTCGCTTTTTTCTGGCTTTATAGTCGTTTTCAAAATCGTCCACTCAATGAAGTAGAGTATGCAGCGCGCCGGATCGGAAAAGGCGTTATTCCTCCTCCTATTCCTGAGTCTGGCTCTTCAGAAATGCGCTCAATCATTCGTGCCTTTAACCAAATGTCATCAGGCATTCGCTCATTAGACAATGATAGAACACTTGTTATGGCGGGTGTTAGCCATGATTTGCGTACACCACTAACTCGTATTCGTTTAGCAACTGAAATGATGAGCCCCGAAGATAGTTACCTCGCAGACTCGATCAATAAAGATATCGAAGATTGTGATGCTATTATTGGGCAATTCTTAGACTATATGCGCACAGGTAAAGAGATATCTTTAGAACTGTGTGATATGAATAATCTATTACAAGAAGTCATTTCAGCTGAATCTAATTCAGGAAAAATCAGTGAAGAACATCTTTATCCTGAACCTATTAATATCACGGCTAATCCCATTGCGGTAAAACGAGCACTTGCCAATATGGTTGTCAATGCCACTCGCTATGGCAATGGCTGGATAAGCGTTTCAAGTGGAAAAAATGAAGAATATGCTTGGTTCCAAGTCGAAGATGATGGCCCGGGTATTCCACAAGAAGATAGACAGCGTCTTTTCCAACCTTTTGTTCAAGGTGAACAAGCACGTAGCTCAACGGGGGCTGGTTTAGGATTATCCATTATTCGCCGTATCATGGATGCTCATGGTGGTTATGTTGAGCTTGATGATAGTGTTAGAGGTGGATTATTAATTCGAGCTAACTTTCCATTAAAAGAGCGCGAAGACGAAGACGATTAAGGCGTATCTTAATCTATCTCTTTTTATCTTTCTCACTTCCTCTTTTCTTTTTCCCCTATAAATATTTCATCATTTTTATGCTTTGTCATAAAACTGTCACAATTAAGACATTTAATTGTCATCAAACTGACCTATTGTCTGTGCGTACCGTAACCGAAGTTGATAGATGTCGAAAATTATTCTACCTATCCCACAGGAGGGATTATGAAACTGATGCGTACCACCCTGACTAGTGTCATTGCCGCTGCGTTTTCAATGACCGCTCTTTCTGCACAGGCAACGACCTCGCTGACTGGTGCTGGCGCAACGTTCCCTGCCCCAGTTTATGCTAAATGGGCAGATTCCTATCAGAAAGAAACGGGTAACAAAATTAACTACCAAGGCATTGGATCCTCTGGTGGTGTTAAACAAATTATTGCCAATACCGTTGATTTTGGTGCTTCTGATGCGCCATTAGCAGACGACAAATTACACGCTGACGGTTTATTCCAATTTCCTACTGTGATTGGTGGCGTTGTTATGGCAGTCAATATTCCTGGTATCAAATCAGGTGAACTGACCTTAGATGGCGACACTATCGGTAATATCTATCTAGGCAAGATCCAAAAATGGAACGACCCTGCCATCACTAAACTCAATCCAGGCGTAAAATTACCAGACCAAAATATCGCGGTTATTCGTCGTGCTGATGGTTCAGGAACATCTTTCGTTTTCACTAGCTACTTATCAAAAGTAAACAGTGCATGGAAAGATGGCGTGGGTGCCGGCTCTACCGTTAAATGGCCAACAGGCTTAGGTGGAAAAGGGAATGATGGTATCGCAGCATTCGTTCAACGTGTACCTGGTTCAATTGGTTATGTTGAATATGCTTACGCTAAACAAAACAATCTTGCTTATACTAAATTAGTCACAGCTGACGGCGAAGTCATTGCGCCTACAGCAGACAGTTTCAGTGCTGCAGCAAGAAAAATTGATTGGAGCAAAAGCTTTGCACAAGACCTGACTAACCAGAAAGGTGAAAATGCATGGCCGATTACTTCAACCACCTTTATCCTTGTGCATCAAACACAAAAAGATGCAGCGAAAGGTAAAGAAGTACTGAATTTCTTCAACTGGGCTTATGAGAAAGGTAATCAGGAAGCGAAAAATCTTGATTATGCTGTCTTACCAACCGAAGTTGTAGAACAAATCCGCACAGCGTGGAAAACAAGTATTAAAGACAGTAATGGTAAACCGATTTACTAATAAAACGGCAACCATTAAGAAATTAGTTAACGTTCACCCCCTGTAAAACAGGGGGTAATAAATTAAAAGAGGCTTTATGGCCGAGCACACAACGGTAATAAAGGCCCCTAGTAAACGAGGGGACGTTATTTTCAGCGCACTGGTTCGTCTAGCTGCGTTGATTACGCTTTTGCTTTTAACAGGTATCATTGTTTCACTGATTTTTGCTTCATGGCCAAGTATTCAACAATTTGGCCTGTCATTTTTATGGTCTAAAGAGTGGGATCCTCCTGCACAGGAATTTGGTGCATTAGTACCGATCTACGGTACCATTGTGACCTCAGTCATCGCATTGATTATTGCTGTTCCTGTCAGCTTTGGTATCGCCCTTTTCTTAACTGAATTAGCACCTAATTGGTTAAAACGCCCATTAGGTATTGCGATTGAGCTACTGGCCGCTATCCCAAGTATTGTTTATGGTATGTGGGGACTGTTTGTCTTTGCACCGCTATTTGCAACCTATTTCCAAGAGCCTGTCGGTAATGTGCTCTCTTCTATACCTATCGTTGGTGAGCTTTTCTCTGGACCGGCTTTTGGTATCGGTATCTTAGCTGCGGGCGTTATTCTCGCTATCATGATTATTCCTTATATCGCTTCAGTAATGCGTGATGTGTTTGAACAGACACCGGTCATGATGAAAGAGTCGGCCTACGGCATTGGCTGTACAACATGGGAAGTGATTTGGAATATTGTTCTACCTTATACCCGTAATGGTGTTATCGGTGGTGTTATGTTGGGATTAGGACGTGCCTTAGGTGAAACCATGGCAGTAACCTTTATCATCGGTAATACCTACCAATTAGACTCAGCCTCACTGTTTATGCCAGGTAACAGTATTACGTCTGCATTAGCAAACGAATTTGCTGAAGCAGAAACGGGATTACACACCGCTGCATTAATGGAATTAGGGCTTATCTTATTTGTCATCACCTTTATCGTTCTTGCGATTTCTAAGTTTATGACATTACGTTTATCAAAAAATGAAGGGGCGCGCTGATATGTCTAAAACATCCTCTTCTTCATTACGAGTTCAAACAGAAAACGAACTGCGTGTACGCCATAAACGCCAACTTTGGCGTCGTCAAAAAAACCGTATCGCGCTGTTTTTATCTGTCTCGACTATGGCATTTGGCCTTTTCTGGTTAACGTGGATTTTATTCTCTACGTTCACCAAAGGCTTTGATGGCATGTCAATTGCGCTTTTTACAGAAATGACTCCTCCGCCGAATACTGATGGTGGTGGATTGGCGAACGCCATTGCTGGTAGTGGATTACTGATTTTGTGGGCGACAGTTATTGGAACACCGTTAGGTATTCTTGCAGGCATTTATCTTGCTGAATATGGTCGTCGTTCATGGCTTGCTGAAACTACACGTTTTATTAACGATATTTTGCTGTCAGCGCCATCAATTGTTGTCGGACTCTTTGTCTACACCATTGTTGTTGCACAGATGCAGCACTTTTCAGGATGGGCGGGAATTATCGCATTAGCGTTACTGCAAATTCCTATCGTGATACGTACCACTGAAAATATGTTGAAGTTAGTACCTGATAGCTTACGCGAAGCCGCTTACGCATTAGGAACACCAAAGTGGAAAATGATCTCTAAAATCACCTTAAAAGCCTCGGTATCAGGCATTATCACGGGTGTGTTATTAGCGATTGCACGTATTGCAGGTGAAACGGCACCACTGTTATTTACTTCACTATCAAATCAATTCTGGAGCACAGACTTAAACGAACCGATAGCTAACTTACCTGTGACTATCTTTAAGTTCGCCATGAGTCCTTTTGCACAATGGCAAGAGCTTGCTTGGGCTGGCGTATTACTTATCACCCTCTGTGTTCTATTTATCAATATTATTGCGCGCGTGCTGTTTGCTAAACGCAAGCACGGTTAACGCAGAAAGTTAAGCAAGAGAGACGTTGAATGATTATGGCTAATGATAACGCAGGAAATAAAATTCAAGTTCGTGATTTGAACTTCTACTACGGTAAATTCCATGCGCTGAAAAATATCTCTTTAGATATTGCCAAAAATAAGGTGACTGCATTTATCGGCCCTTCTGGCTGTGGTAAATCGACCTTACTGCGTACTTTTAATAAAATGTATGAGCTTTATGGCGAACAACGTGCAGAAGGCGAAATCCTGCTAGATGGCAACAATATCCTGACAGATAAGCAAGATATCGCACTATTACGTGCCAAAGTCGGCATGGTATTCCAAAAGCCAACACCTTTCCCGATGTCGATTTATGACAACATCGCTTTTGGTGTACGTTTATTCGAAAAATTGTCTCGCGCTGATATGGACGAGCGTGTTCAGTGGGCTTTGACTAAAGCCGCATTATGGAACGAAACCAAAGATAAATTACATCAAAGTGGATATAGTCTATCTGGCGGTCAACAACAGCGTTTATGTATAGCACGCGGTATCGCTATTCGTCCTGAAGTTTTATTACTTGATGAGCCTTGTTCAGCACTTGACCCAATATCAACAGGTCGTATTGAAGAACTTATCAGCGAACTCAAATCAGAATATACCGTGGTTATCGTGACACATAACATGCAACAAGCGGCACGTTGTTCTGATTACACTGCATTTATGTATTTAGGCGAGTTAATTGAATTTAGCGATACGGATACGTTATTTACGCGTCCTGCGAAAAAACAAACTGAAGATTACATCACTGGGCGTTATGGCTGATAACGAGGCAATCAATGGATAATTTAAACCACAACAAGCATATTTCTGGTCAATTTAATGCTGAGTTAGAGCATATCCGTACCGAGCTGATGGTTATGGGTGGGCTTGTTGAAGAGCAACTGAAAAAAGCCATTATGGCAATGCATAATCAAGATCAGGCATTGGCAAATGAAGTTATTCAAGGTGACCATAACGTCAATATGATGGAAGTCGCCATTGATGATGCGTGTATGCGAATTATTGCTAAACGCCAGCCAACCGCGAGTGACTTACGTTTAATTATGGCGATATCAAAAACGATCGCTGAACTAGAACGTATCGGTGATGTTGCTGAAAAAATCTGTAAAACTGCGCTTGAAAAGTTTTCACACCAGCATCAACCTTTACTCGTGAGTTTAGAATCTTTAGGCCAACACGCCATACAAATGCTTCATGATGTTCTTGATGCGTTTGCACGTATGGACTTGGATGAAGCCGTCCGCATCTATCGTGAAGACGCTAAAATTGATAACGAATATGAGGGAATTGTCCGTCAATTAATGACTTATATGATGGAAGATCCTCGCACTATTCCAAGTGTGTTAACCGCACTATTTTGTGCACGTTCAATTGAACGCATTGGCGACCGTTGCCAGAACATTTGTGAGTTTATTTTCTATTACGTAAAAGGTCATGATTTCCGCCATTTAGGTGGCGACCAAGTAGAAAAAATGCTCACCAAAAGTGACGACAGCAACACCTCTAATTAAATTTATCTCTCTTTTTCTTTTCTTCAAAACAGCGACGCTTATGTCGCTGTTTTTTTATTTTCTCATCAATTAATCCCCTTATAGCTCAACACGTTTTCTCATCTTATTCCTTAAAAGCATATAGATATCAATTTTTATTATTTTATGAACTTAGATCAACTTGATAGCGTGATATCCAACATAACGATGATAATTCTTTTCTTTGGGGTGAATAATGAAATTACGTGTTTTGGCAACAGCATTAATTGCAGGCTCGGTGCTTTTCTCAGGTATTGCAAAAGCAGATAAACTCGATGATATAAAAAAAGCAGGTGTAGTACGTATCGCGATCTTTGATAGCAATCCTCCTTTTGGTTTTATTGATCCTCAAACCAAAAAACTGGCAGGTTATGATGCGGATATCGCTAATGAAATCGCCAACGATTTAGGTGTAAAACTGGAACTGCGTCCAACAAACCCAGCAAACCGTATCCCTCTTTTAAGTTCTAAGAAAGTTGATTTAATCGCAGCTAACTTCACTATTACCGATGAACGCGCTAAGCAGGTTGATTTCTCTATTCCTTACTTTGCAACGGGGCAAAAATTTATTGCTCGTAAAGGGGTGTTAACTAATCCAGAACAAATTCATTCACTGCGTATTGGTGCCGATAAGGGTACCGTTCAAGAAATCACTTTACGTGAACGTTATCCTGACACCAAAGTCATCTCTTATGACGATACACCACTCGCTTTTGCTGCATTACGTAATGGTAACGTACAAGCCATCACACAAGATGATGCAAAATTAGTGGGTTTATTAGCAAATCTTCCTGATGCCATTAAAGCAGATTTTGAAATTTCACCGTTTAGCATCACCCGCGAATACCAAGCAGTTGCAGCAGCTAAAGGTGAAGAGCGTTTAATTAATGAAATTAATAACACGCTATTAAGATTGGAAAAAGAAGGTAAAGCAGACGAAATCTACAACCGTTGGTTTGGCCCTGAAACAAAATCAGCTCAGCCTCGTGGCGATTTCAAATTTGCTCCACTATCAGAGCAAACACCACAATCTTGATCCTTAAAGCGTAATAACTTTCTTCTTCCATTAAAAACAAAGTTATTCCTTTATTAAAACACCTACCCCGCATCTGCGGGGTTTGGTGCCTACAATAGGCCTACTATATGTTTGAGCAATTTCTTTCACAGTACCTTCTTGAGTCACACTATTTAAGCTGGCTCTGGAACGGTTTTCTAATCACCTTGCTTATCTCTTTTTGGACTATTGTCATTGCAACATTAATGAGTTTCGCCCTTAGTGCTGCAAGAGATAGTGCGTTTGCACCATTACGCTGGTTAGCCACTGCTTATACTTCACTATTTCGTAATACTCCACTGTTAGTACAGTTGTTCTTTTGGTATTTCGCCTCAGGAGAAATTCTGCCACAAAGCGCCATGATGTGGTTAAACACACCTCATGAGATTGTATTCTTAGGTGTAACGCTTTCTTGGCCTTCTTTTGAGTTTTTAGCTGGTATTGTGGGTCTGACATTTTACTCAACGCCATTTATTGCCGAAGAGCTAAGAGCGGGTATTCAAGGTGTTAAACAAGGGCAAAAATATGCCGCTTTAGCTCTAGGCTTAACACCGTGGCAATCTATGCGTTATGTGATTTTACCTCAAGCCTTTCGTATTGCTCTGCCTCCTTTGTTAGGTCAATACATGAATATAATAAAAAACTCATCACTGACTATGGCTATTGGTGTTGCGGAGCTTTCTTACGCATCAAGACAAGTCGAAACAGAATCATTACGAACCTTTGAAGCCTTTGGTGTCGCAACCATTCTTTATATTGCGGCGATAGCTTTAATGGAGGCTTGGGGACAATGGCATCAGCAACGTAAATTAGCACAAGGGTATTAATATGGACTTTACTGTTATTGCTGATAACTGGCAGTACTTACTCTTCGGTGCTTATCCTGATGGGCCTTTAGAAGGTGCAGCGCTGACCGTGTTTATCAGTATCATTGCGGGTATTGCATCTATTATTTTAGGTACCTTAGGTGGTATTGCTCTGGCTATGCTCCGAGGTATCTGGGTTAATCTTTTTGCGGCTTTTTTAGGCTTTTTTCGTGCTATTCCTGTCATTATGTTGATATTTTGGGTCTATTTTATCTTACCTGTTGTATTAGGGATGGAAATACCTGAAATCACGACTGTAATTTGTGCATTAGCGTTAATTACATCGTCTTATATTGCACATGGCGTGAAAGCGGGGATTTTGGCGATTGGAAAAGGGCAATGGCAGGCTGGATTATCTTTAGGCTTTAATCGCTGGCAAGTGCTGTGGTATATCGTATTACCACAAGCATTACGCATGATGGTACCTTCGTTTATTAATCAGTGGATAGCCTTAATCAAAGATACTTCATTAGCTTATGTAGTCGGTGTAGGTGAGCTTTCGTTCTTAGCGACACAAGTCAATAACCGCAGCATGGTTTATCCAATGGAAGTCTTTCTGTTCGTTGCTTTTATCTATTTTGTTCTCTGTTTTTCATTGGAAATTATTGCCAATAGAATTGCGAAATTATTTTCCACACAAAAAGAAAAACGCCCTTTTTGGCAAATGATATTACCGTTTAGAAAAAAATATTTCACCGAAAAAAGTTTAGGCTAATAATATGATAAGGCTAAAGCAATTTAGCCTTATCATTATGTTTAACTTCAACAAAGCCTAATGGATGCTAATCACGACATAACATTGGTGATACTACATAAGCATTTGATTTAGCGAAGGATCCCTTTTCACAAACAACATACCCCTTAGAAAGTAAGTCTTTTTCAACATAGCGAGAAAAGAAAAAGCTAAAGAGACATCCAAAAATAAAAAATAAGAGAAAAGAGAACATTATTTTTTTACTTTCTTTTAGTGTCCTTTTTTTAGGGGGCGGAAAAACCAGCAAATAGAGAAGATAAAAAACAGATGGCACCGTAAATAAAAAAACTGATGTTTTAAATGAGGATCTGATTTTTTCAGAAAGAGAAAAATAATCAACATAACTTTCTATTGAGATAAATAATTCAATAGAGAAAAAAACGAATAAGATACCTGAAACTAAATAGATTATCTTTATTATATTCTTACCTGACACTCCCTATCTCCTTTTTTATTCCTAAAAAGATATTAAAAGAACACCGTTTAGCGGAATAGGTAAACTCGAGCCCTTGAAACATAATTTAACAGGTTTTTGGTCAAGACGGATCACGGATGAACATCGTCTCATCTACCGTATTACTGATCCCGCTATAGAAATTGCATCATGTCGATACCATGACTAGCCTCCTTACATTTATCCCGTTTAACTCTTAAAGGATCTCAACCTATTTTTAAGCTTTAGATTTTCCCCTCCACGCAATCGATTACTTTTTTAGGTGCAGTTCTGATTTTATTTGTGTAGGATAAAGCGAAAAACATTTTTTTTGGGATCTTTTGTCTATGAGCATGTCATCACCAAATTCTGGTTCACAGGGTTTGCTCCAACGTGTGTTTAAGCTACAGGAACACGGTACAAACGCTCGCACTGAACTGATTGCGGGTATCACGACTTTCTTAACGATGGTTTATATTATCTTCGTTAACCCTCAAATTCTCGCCGCTGCCAATATGGATATCAAAGCCGTCTTCGTAACGACCTGCTTAATTGCGGCTTTTGGTAGTATTTTAATGGGATTAGTGGCTAATTTACCTATCGCCGTTGCCCCAGCTATGGGTCTAAATGCCTTTTTTGCCTTTGTCGTTGTTGGCGCAATGGGCTACTCATGGGAAGTTGCGATGGGCGCGATTTTCTGGGGTGCAGTAGGCCTGTTTTTACTAACTCTCTTTCGTATTCGCTATTGGATAATTGCCCATATTCCACTGAGTTTGCGTGTTGGTATTACGAGCGGTATCGGCCTTTTTATCGCCATGATGGGCTTAAAAAATTCCGGTATTATTGTTCCTAATAATGACACTATCGTGACTATCGGTAATTTTGCGTCTCATAACGTATTATTAGGTGCATTAGGCTTTTTCATTATCGCTATTCTTGCTGCTCGTAATATCCATGCCGCAATCCTTATCTCAATTGTTATCACCACTGTCATTGGTCTTCTCTTAGGGGATGTTCAATATCAAGGTATCTTTGCTATGCCACCTTCCATCACGACCGTGGTAGGTAAAGTGGATATTGTTGGCGCGTTAGATATCGGCCTTTCTGGTGTGATTTTTGCCTTTATGTTGGTTAACTTATTTGACTCATCAGGCACTTTAATTGGTGTCACTGATAAAGCGGGTTTAACTGATGACAAAGGCAAGTTTCCACGGATGAAACAAGCATTATATGTCGATAGCTTAAGCTCTGTTGCAGGCTCCGCAATGGGAACATCGTCTGTCACGGCTTTTATCGAAAGCACTTCGGGTGTTTCTGTCGGCGGTCGTACAGGTTTAACTGCAGTTGTTGTCGGTATTCTTTTCTTACTCGCGATCTTCTTATCACCACTCGCAGGCATGGTACCAAGCTACGCAACGGCTGGCGCACTGATTTATGTGGGCGTATTAATGACATCCAGCCTTACGCGCGTGAAATGGGATGACTTAACAGAATCTGTTCCAGCCTTTATTACCGCTGTCATGATGCCATTTAGCTTCTCAATTACTGAAGGTATTGCACTTGGTTTTATTGCCTATTGTGTGATGAAAGTGGGTACTTTCCGTTGGAAAGAAATTAATCTATGCGTTGTGATTGTTTCACTGCTATTTATTTTAAAAATATTACTGATTGATACTCATGTGATTGATTTAAATTCTTTATTCTAATATTCAATAAATTAAGATCACGATGATACAGATAAAACGGCACCAATAACGTGCCGTTTTTTATAAGAAAAGAGGTAATTATGAATGTAATTCTACAAGTCGATTTCCCGTATCATGGTCCTTTCGATAATGAAATGACACAAGCTATGGATGCATTATCTGCATCAATCAACCAAGAGCCTGGCTTTATTTGGAAAATTTGGACTGAAAATAAAGAAACACAAAAAGCGGGAGGTATTTATCTTTTTGATTCAAAAGAAAACGCTCAAGCTTATTTAGAGAAACACAGCGCTCGATTAAAATCTTTTGGTATCACAGAAGTGCGTGGTGATATTTTTGCAGTAAATCAAGCGTTAAGCTTAAAAAATCACGCCTCTTTTTTGGCTAAATAGCTAAAAGCACAAGTGTTATATACCACTTGTGCCTTTCTATTTGCTGCAATCACTCTACTTTCGAAGGCAACAACAAACCAAAAATAATCGAATCAGAAATCTCATCACCAACTATCCAACGCTGTTTTAGATATCCTTCTTGTTCAAAACCTAATTTCATTAACAACGTAGCTGAAGCTTTATTATCAGGGTGAATATCGGCTTCTAAACGACGAACAGATAAATGCGTTTGGAGATACGTGATAAACGCAACCATAGCTTCTTTCATTATCCCCCTGCCTTGATAAGCCGTATCAAGACAATATCCAATTTCACCACGTCGTGAATTAGGGTAATGATTAAAGAAAACACACATCCCCATAAGTGCATTTGTTGCTTTATCTATCACGGCTAAACGCAGATACTCTTTTCTTTCCATATGAGTGATATCTTGAATGATATCTTCCTGCGCCTCTTGCAGTGATTGCCAAGGAAGATGACTCCAGTAGCGCGTCACTTCAGGTGAGCTCATGATCTTAAACCAATTTTCGGCATCCCCCATTTCAAAAGGACGCAATCTTAATCTTTCTGTTTCAACCTGAATATCAGCGTAACGCATCTCTACTTTTCCTTATGTGTTTTTGGCGCCACAAAAGCAATACAAACCGGCTCGGCAATGGCATCGGGTTCAGCACGAAACATTATCTCTTGAGTATCCGCTATTTTTAAACTCGGCCAGTGCTTTAATCCTTCATTAAAATGCGCTTTTTCACAGTAATAACCAACTTCACTCACCAAGACGACGCCTTTTTCTTCTAATTGTTGAAGTGTAATATGTCGATTATAAATATTAGGTGGTTGCACGTTTTCTTCTAGCACCCAAGGCTGAGAAGATAATGGTCTATCTTTACCATAAAAAGTCACCCATTCATGCATATACTCACCACCAACATATGCAAGTGGCGTGTGATAATGCTGATGCCATGCTTGTTCAACATCTTGCACAAAGGTTTTTACGCCAATAAATTTTTGTCCTGCATTACGCACATTAGCGGCTTGAACAACGGTATAACCCGAAACCACTAGCATTCCCAAAACACCTAAACCATACAGTGCTCCGCGAAGTGAGCGCTTCGGCATTACATTAATTGAACCAACAAAAAGTGCAGTTGCAACTGACATAAAGGGTTGTAACCATTCCGTGATACGTCCACCTTCATGGAAGCTAAACCAGACAAAAATAATGGCCAACGGGAATAACAATACAAAATTCAACAACTGACTATCTTTAGATGCAGACCAACTTACTCGCCCACCATAAAAACGTAAAATTCCCCACATTAAAATCACAGGGTAAAAAACTGCCAGTGCTGCGCGAGTTGTACGTAAATTAAAACGGTTTTCTATTTGTGAATTGACCCACTTAAAAGCGGCAAAATCGGTTTGCCATAACCAAATAAAATTGGGAATAACAAAAGCAAACCAAATAGCCAACGCTAAATAGAAATAGGGGGAGCCGTAACTTGCTCGAACTTTAGGTACAAAAAGGCTTGATAAAAACACAGAACCAATAAAAGCTAACGATGAATATTTCCCCATTGTGGCAATACCCATCGTAATCGCAAAACCAATCCAATATTTTTTATTGTCATTAATCGCACAAAGGAAAAAATAGAACGCCCATGCCCAACAACCAACTAGAATATAATTATCGTTATACGGGATAATATCAAAGTTGATAACGCCAGATAAATTAAGCGCTAACATAGCAAACCACGCTAGGTTAGTATTTTGTGTCAACTTATAGGCTAAGTTCCACACACCTAATAATCCAATGGCAATGACAATAAAGTGGATAAAATACCAATAAAAGCTAAAATCGATACCGCCATAAATAGCCGGTGTCATTATAAAACCAACAAACCAAGGATTTTTTGGAGATCCCCACCCTCCATTAGTGCCCCAATTGACAGCCTCAACGGCATCATAAGGCACTGTAGGGTCAAAGAGATAACTCACTAAGATCCAGAGCGTCGCATAACCAATAACCCACCAATATACTGGTTTACGTAATTGTGCAGATGATAATGTCATAATAAATAAAAATTTAAGTTAATTAATTTAGTTTGGCCGTTAATTGACGTCACAACACAGTAAAGTATAGTGAAACGAACCGCACATTGTACGTGAGCAAAAATTAAATTGTCTTAAATTTGCGCTTTTATTGAAAATTTGTTTCTGATAGATTGCGCAACCAAGAAGATCACTATCGAGTTACCATTATGAATATGATTAAAAGAAAACCCGCAGCTAAAGCACGTAAGAAATCTCGTGAAGAGCTGAATGCGGAAGGACGTGAACGTAAACGTCAAAAGAAACACCGTGGCAATCCTGCCGGTAACCGTCAGCAGGAAGCGGAAAACAAACAGCAAACGAAAAATACAGCGCCGAAAGATCCACGTATTGGTAGCAAAAAACCGATCCCTCTGATTGTAGGCGATACACCAAAAGTGGCGAAGAAAAAACCGGCGCCAGTTAAAGCAGAGCCCGTTCGTTTAACACCTGAGCAAGAATTAGACCAGTTAGAAAACGATGCTCGTTTAGATGAATTACTGTCTCGTCTTGAAAACGGTGAAAAACTCAACGCAGAAGAACAGGCTTATACTGAGAAAACCCTTGATCGTATTGACGAATTAATGGTTGAACTGGGTATTGAGTTTGAAGATGATGACGATGAAGAGAAAACAGAAGACATCATGCAGTTGCTGAAAGGTAAATAATCAAAAGATTAATTATTTTCCTTGAATAGCTTACATCTAACGGATATTAATAACTTATTGATATCCGTTATTTTTTATAGTGTTTTCTCTGTTTTATTTTTCATTAATTTTTATTATCAACAATAGATTAAATAACCCTCACAAGCTCAGATAACTCCATCTATTCCTCTCTTGTTATCCCTGATATCCTATTTTTCTATCTTTAATATACGAGTGATAAAAAATATGGATAACAGACAGCAGTACTTAGATATCGCAGCCGGGCAAGGAGAAAAAGTGCCCTCTCGTATAGTGGCCTTCCCTGCACAGCCACTAAACTATGCGCTTATTGAACAACGTCTAGACGAGCAGACCGATTACACTGATGGTGAAATAAATTATCTGAGTGAAAACATTGACGACGGTTTTTTCTATCGTTGCCAGCATGGTGATGACGAGTTACATTTTTTTATCTGTCTTTACCCTCGTGATGAAAGTTACGAAATACGGCCAATGTATTCGACTGATGAGCTCACACCACAACGACTCGCACATGCGAATGCGACCACTCAAGATTTATTGTTAGAAACACTGTTTACTGAAACCTTGCATCCTTTAGCTAGCTATCGCCATCAACTGAATTTTCTTAATATCATCGCACCAGAAATAGTCTTAGCATTAGATGAATCCGCGGCAGGCAAAGCATTAACACCGGAGTGGATCCGCTTCCAATTAGAAACGCCCGATCTCTATCCAGAAGTAGAAAGCTTATATGTTATTCATGCTGTCTATGACACAGAAAATGATCCACCAACCATGTTCTGGTTCCATACACATGGATTAGCCCGTTGTGGCATAACAGAAGTCGATTTAGTTATTCCAAGTATGCTTGAATCTTACTATGGTATTCCTGATCTCTTCCGCTGTTTTGTTAACAACAGTATTAACCATCGCCAAATTAAATTTGGTGAACCAATGCTTTGTGGCCAAACATCATCAGGCTTGGAGTATCTTGTCGCATTACCTTTTGAAGAAGGTATTCGCCATGTTAATCAATCAACACCTCTTGAAAACCTTAGACCTTTAGAAGAGATGCGTTATGACACGCAAGGCGCACCAAATGGCGTTTTCTTGGGGGATTTAGCCGATCGTGATGAATATCATCAACATCCTTCTTCTATGCTATTTAGAACCAATGAAGAAAATCCTGTTTTAGAAACCTTCTTTAAAGGTTATGAAGAGCAGCAAGCAATGATGCTACTGCGTAGCAATGAAGAAACCTATGAGATGTCTGAAAAAGCCAAGCGACGCTGGGAATACTTCGTTTCTATGTTTGATAACTACAATCAACCACCTGTTGAGAAAAAAAGTGGTTTTCTCTCCAAACTATTAGGAAAAGACAAACCCGAAGAGACCGAAAACCCTTGGCAGTTTATGATCAAATTCGGTATTCCTTATGGTGAAGAGGAAGAAAAAGAGCTAGAGCATATGTGGTTTGTGCCACAATCTCGTGATGGGGATACCGTTTATGCAAAATTACTCAACGTGCCATTTTATGTTCAGGATATGCAAGAAGGTGAAATCTATCCTATCAACACGGCACTCATCACTGATTGGGTCGTTTCATTTGAAGGTGATAGTTATACCCCTAACAATATTTACCAACTTTTTAGCCACCAGCAAACTCACTAATTAGCGGGTATTTCACAATAACAACGCGAGCTTTCCACTTAAGCTCGCGATCTTCATATTCTTGAAATCTACTTTTATATTGTTACCCGTTAATAGCATTAATTGATTATTATTTTGTTGCTACATTGACATTTCAACTTGTTACATTCTGTTTTTGTCTAATAACAGATAGGATAAACAGTCAATTTTCATCTCAATATCTTTTCTCTAGTTGATTTAAATCAAGTGCAGATAAGCGTAGACTAGGCTAAATTATACCCAATAAGGATAATTATAATTCTCATTAGCATTAAAAATATTTATTATAATTAACCAGACTATTATTATGTGAATTCACATGCTAGTTAATAATAATCATTATCATTATTTTTTGTATCAATATTCGTGGAAGGACAATTATGTCTCTGATCCCAAATCACAGTTATAAAATCTTGAGCTACTCACCTCAGATTAGCCCTGCATACAGACAGAAATTATTATCCTTAGGTATGTTACCTGGCGCTGTGTTTAACGTTATTCGTATTGCGCCACTGGGTGATCCTATTCAAATAGAAACGCACCGAGTCTCTCTAATTTTGAGAAAAAAAGATCTCGCATTCATTAATCTTAGCGAAGTGCTTCATAACGAAAAATAATCGTTATTTCTCATTCAACCAGGCAAGACAACTATTGGCATCACTATTATGACTCCTCTCACTATAGGCCTTATCGGTAATCCCAATGCCGGTAAAACAACACTCTTTAATCAGTTAACAGGCTCTCGTCAGCGTGTGGGAAACTGGGCGGGGGTTACGGTCGAACGCAAAGTTGGTCGTTTTACAACTGCAAATCATAAAATTGAACTCGTCGATTTACCCGGAACATACTCTTTAACAACAATCTCAGAACAGACCTCTCTCGATGAGCAAATTGCCTGTCATTTCATTTTAAGTAATGAAGCAGACATGTTGATTAACGTGGTTGATGCATCAAATCTTGAACGTAACCTCTATTTGACATTGCAACTGCTTGAGCTTGGTATTCCGTGTATCGTGGCATTAAACATGCTCGATATTGCAGAACATCAAGATATGCAAATTGATATTCAGGCACTTTCAAAACATTTGGGTTGTCCTGTTATTCCAATGATTTCAACCAAAGCATCTGGCATTGATAAGCTCAAAGAAGCCATTGATACCTTCCCGGCTGAAAAGAAAAAACCACAAGAATTACTCACTTCTTATCCACTATGGTTATTAAATGAAGTTGAGGTGCTTGCTGAAAAAATTAATCATGATGAGTTTAATTTACAGCAACGTCGTTGGATGGCATTACAGTGCTTAGAGGGCGATATCTATACTCACCAACGAGCTCAAATCACTAGTGAAGATATCAAAACTATTCGCCAACGCATTCAAGACGAACAGAATAATGAACCAGAATTAGTCATCGCTGATGCCCGTTACCAAAATATTGAGCGCATCTGCCATACCGTGATTAATATGGAGTCCATCAAGCCGAATATTCTGACACAAAATATCGATAAAGTGATATTAAACCGTTGGTTAGGTGTTCCTATCTTCCTGTTTGTTATGTATTTAATGTTCGTTCTAGCAATTAACATTGGCGGTGCATTACAACCTGCTTTTGAAGGTGGCTCCGAAGCTATCTTTATTCATGGTATTCAATGGATTGGCGCAACGTTTAATTTCCCTGAATGGCTAACAATTTTCCTTGCCCAAGGTGTCGGTGGCGGTATCAATACTGTTCTTCCATTGGTGCCACAAATCGGGATGATGTACCTCTTTTTATCTATCCTTGAAGACTCAGGTTATATGGCTCGTGCCGCATTCGTTATGGATAGATTGATGCAAGCTCTAGGGTTACCGGGTAAATCATTCGTACCACTGATTGTTGGTTTTGGTTGTAACGTACCTTCCATTATGGGTGCACGTACTCTTGATGCACCAAGAGAGCGATTGATCACTGTATTAATGGCGCCGTTTATGTCTTGTGGTGCACGTTTAGCTATCTTCGCGGTATTTGCGGCAGCTTTCTTTGGTAAAAATGGTGCAAGTGTTGTTTTCTCACTTTATCTTCTGGGTATTGTGGTTGCTATCCTCACAGGCTTACTGCTAAAACACACTATTATGCGCGGTGAAGCGTCACCTTTCGTGATGGAACTGCCTGTTTATCACGTACCACACCTAAAAACGTTACTACTACAAACATGGCAACGTCTAAAAGGCTTCGTTATACGTGCTGGTAAAGTCATCATTATTGCTAGTATGTTTATCGGTGCACTAAACAGCTTTACCTTCTCAGGTAAACCTGCAGATAACATCAATGATTCTGCACTAGCTTCTGTCAGTAAAGTGATCACGCCATTACTGCAACCTATTGGTGTTCACAATGATAACTGGCAAGCAACGGTTGGTTTAGTCACAGGTGCAATGGCAAAAGAAGTGGTTGTTGGAACATTAAATACCCTCTATACCGCAGAAAGCATTGTTAATGAGCCATTTGATCCTGAAGAGTTCGACCTGTGGGGAGAAATTGGTGATGCATTTGGTGAAACATGGGATAGCTTAAAAGAGACATTCACTTTAGCTGCACTATCTAACCCAATTGAAGCCAGTAAAGGTGATGGTGAAATGGATACCGGCACAATGGGAACAATGGGGGCAAAATTTGGCTCAGGTATCGCAGCTTATAGCTACTTAATCTTTGTTTTACTGTATGTACCTTGTGTTTCAGTCATGGGTGCGATTGCACGTGAAACCAGTCGTGGCTGGATGACTTTCTCTATTCTTTGGGGGTTAAATATTGCTTACTCACTGGCTGCGCTGTTCTATCAAACCGCAACCTTTAGCGAACACCCGCAAAGCAGTACCATTACCATTGCCGCGGTTGTGATATTTAATCTGGTTCTATTTATTTTGTTGCGTAATGCGCGTAATCGTCTAACAATTAACTTAAGTAATAAGTCTTCATTGGCTAAACAATGTTGTTCAAAAGGTAGCTGTCACTAAGTGACAAAGGAAGAGCAAGATGGCGAGTTTGATAGAAGTACGTGATTGTATCGCCCTTAATGGTCGAGCCGATGCCCGTCTTATCAGCCATCAACTCAATATGCCAGAACCGTTGGTGCAAGCAATGTTAGAACGGCTCACATTGATGGGTAAGCTTCAAGAGGTAGATGTTGAGGATTGTCTTACGGGCAGTTGTAAAAGTTGTCCAGAAGCCACCGCTTGCCAGACAAAGCTTTATCAATTACGTTAATGCGTTATAAAAAACAAACCCCTATTTTTTATAGGGGTTTTCTTTATCTCCAAGAAAAACGATACTCGTGTTCTATCTTGACGTATCTGAAATCACTTTTTACACGTATTAATAAGTGCATCACTAAATTCATCTGGATGTGAAATAAACGGCGCATGTGCTGCATTACGGAAAATAACCGAAGGTGATTGCGGATAAATAGCATCTAATAATCCAGCCACTTTTCGAGGCACTAACCCATCTAAATAACCATAAAAACGAATAAAAGGACAACGCAACATTTTCAACTCTTCTCGTAAATCCTCAGTACGCAGAATTTCTAATCCGCCATTAAGCACTTCAACAGAAGGAAGGGGTTGCTCTAATACCACGGATTTTAATGCCTTCATATCTTCACGCGCACTTTGAGTGCCCAATGTTTGCAGTGCTAAAAAACGTTCAACTGTACGATGAAAGTTCTCATTTAACTGTTGCTCAAACCCTCTTAGAACCTCAGGTTTGATACCTGGCCAATCGTCATGAGCACTAAAACAAGGCGAAGAGGCTACTGTAATCAATGCTTGCACATTATTGGGATTATCCAAGACAACACGGCTCGCAACTAATCCACCTAAAGACCATCCTAACCAAATGGCATTATCGGGAGCGTTGGCAAACACAATCTCAGCCATCTCTTTTAATGTAAGAACAGGAAAACCTTGGCTACGACCATATCCTGGGAGATCAACGAGATGCAGTGTAAAATGCGAGTTTAGTCGCGGTATTAATGATTGCCAGACCTCTGCATTCAATCCCCATCCGTGTAATAGCACAAGATCTGTTTTTCCTTCACCGATTGTCTGCCAATACAATTTATTCATTGTTATGCTCTCTTCTCTTAGTACAGGGATTTTCATTATGTGGATAACAATAGCAGGATATTGTTGGTTATGTCGCCAACCCTTACATTATGATACTAAAGGTATTTGTTCGAGTTGTATTCGCCATTTACCTAAACAGAATAACCGTTGCCCATGCTGTTTATATCCCTCATCTCACGCTATGATGCTATGCGGACGTTGCTTACAATCGCCCCCACCATGGAAACAGATGTTGACAGTCACAGACTATCAACCCCCATTAAATAAATTATTACACCTTTATAAATACCAACCTCGCCCTCAAATAGCTTTATGTCTCGCACGACTTTTTCTATTGCGATGGCTTTCACATCGCAGAGACAATGGGGTGCAAAAACCCGATAGAATTATTAGCGTTCCTTCGCATCGCCATCGCCGTTGGTCTAGAGGCTTTGAGCAAGTAGAAGCTATCGCAAAGCCTTTGGCAAGGTGGCTAAATTGTGCTTATCAACCGAATACCCTGATAAGAACTCGTGCTACACTGGTGCAAACGCATCTTAATGCCAAACAAAGGCAGCAAAATTTAAAGAATGCATTTGTATTAAATAACACAGTGTCGGTATCAGGGAAAAATCTGGCACTAATTGATGATGTTATCACTACAGGCGCGACATTAAAGAGTATTGTCCCCTTGTTATTTCGTGCTGGAGCACGCTCTGTTGAGGTATGGGCGATTTGCCGAACCTTGTAGTTAACCGCCAATTGGGCGTATGATAACCAACCAGAACAGTCAACTATTGAGCAAGACGATATGATTATTATTACTGATGCCGCACAGGCGCATTTTGCCAAACTACTGGCTAACCAAGAACCCAACACTCAAATTCGTGTATTCGTTATCAATCCTGGCACACCTAATGCTGAATGTGGCGTTTCATACTGTCCACCTGATGCCGTAGAGCCAAACGATACTGAAATTAAGTTCGAAAAACTTTCTGCGTATGTTGATGACATCAGCGCACCTTTTTTAGAAGATGCGGAAATTGACTTTGTCACTGACCAACTGGGCTCACAATTAACCTTGAAAGCACCTAACGCAAAAATGCGTAAAGTCGATGCTGATGCACCTTTAATTGAACGCGTAGAATACGTACTACAATCACAAATTAACCCACAATTAGCGGGCCATGGTGGTCGCGTTAGTCTAATGGAAATCACAGAAGATGGTTATGCTATCTTACAATTCGGTGGTGGGTGTAACGGTTGTTCAATGATTGATGTCACATTAAAAGATGGTATCGAAAAAGAACTATTAAACCAGTTCCCAAATGAGTTAAAAGGTGTGAAAGACTTAACTGAACACCAACGTGGCGAACATTCCTACTACTGATCCTTCAGTATGACATCCCCTATGATACTCACCTGCACGGATATCATGGGGGATTTGTTTATTAAAATAATCATTTACAAAGTATAACGTCATCTTTACCTATTTGACGTTATGATAAATGTACCGTTCTCTCGCTCAGAACAAATAAATCAATTAACAATATAATAAATAAGACAATTATGGATAAGTTTCAATTTCTCAGCATTGAACAAGCCTATCAATTCTGGACATCTCAATCGGCAATCTTAGTTGATGTTAGAGATCCTCAGAGTTACCGCATAGGTCATGCTACCGGCGCATTTCATCTCACCAATGATACGCTAAACACATTTTTACAAGATGCTGACTTTGATGTGCCTGTGATGGTGATGTGTTATCACGGCCATAGCAGTCAAGGAGCAGCTCAATATCTGGTCAATATGGGCTTTGAAACCGTTTATAGTGTTAACGGTGGTTTTGAAGCATGGCTAAGAGAGTTTCCACAAGCGATAACCTCTCTGCAATAACTACAGATGAGTTTTGTTAATGATCCACATTATTACGCTTTCTAACCCTCAAACGGCTGATTTATTTGTCAATTATATGGCAACGAAAGGTGTGCGAATTCACACAAAAAATGAAAATCAGCAGATCTCACTTTGGTTAGAAGACCAACATCAATTGGATATGGTTGAAAAAGAACTCAATACTTTTTTACGCGAGCCTTTTCACCCACGTTACCAAGCCGCAAGTTGGCAAACCGGTGATCCAAAAAATACAGGTATCAAATATCGCCCAGCCTTTTCGATAAAAAATATGGTGCAACGATCAGGTCCATTAACAGTGCTGGTCGTAATTTTATGTGCTCTTATTTTTATTTGGCAACAAGTAGTGGGCGATTATGACGTTATGCTCCATCTAGCATGGCCTTATAAAGAGAGCCTGAACTTTGAAATTTGGCGCTATATCACCCCTGCGTTTGTTCACTTCTCACTAATGCATATCGCCTTTAACCTTGCAATGTGGTGGTATCTCGCCAGTCAAACAGAGCAGCGATTAGGCACAGGTAAGTTATTTGTCATCATGCTCGTTTCTGCGCTCTTTAGTAATTGGGCACAATCACTGTTTACACAGTCCAATTTTGGTGGGCTTTCCGGTGTTGTCTACGCATTAATTGGCTATGTCGGCTTAACGGGAATACGTAATCCAGAAAAAGGTATTGGTGCTCCAACCGGCTTACTCGTCTTTTCGATTTTGTGGATTGTTGCGGGTTATATGGGCGTTTTAGGTGACTCTATCGGAAATACTGCACATTTTGCAGGCTTCCTTATCGGCTTATTGATGGCTTTGTGGGATAATCGACATCAATTATCTCGTAGATCATAATAAAATTAACATGATATTTTTAACATTAGGGGATACCTGTGAAGCAAACGCAACGACATGATGCCATCATTGAACTGGTACGCCTACAAGGCTATGTCAGCACTGAAGAATTGGTGGAGCATTTTGAAGTCAGCCCACAGACAATCCGACGCGATTTAAATGAACTAGCGGAAAAGAACAAAATCCAACGTCATCACGGTGGTGCGGCATTACCTTCAAGCTCAGTGAATACAGCTTATCATGATCGTAAAATTATGTGGTCTGATGAAAAATCACGTATCGCACAACGAGTAGCAAGCTTAATTCCTGATGGTGCAACACTATTTATTGATATTGGTACAACGCCTGAAGCGGTCGCTCATGCATTAATTAACCACAAAAACCTACGTATCGTGACCAACAACCTCAATGTTGCAACATTACTGATGGGCAAAGAAGACTTTCGCTTAATTCTTGCGGGTGGTGAAGTGCGTACGCGAGATGGTGGTATTGTCGGTGAAGCCACACTTGATTTTATCTCTCAATTCCGTCTTGATTACGGTATCTTAGGGATAAGCGGTATTGATATGGATGGTTCTCTACTTGAGTTTGATTACCATGAAGTTCGAACTAAACGCGCAATTATCGAAAACTCACGCTGTGTAATGTTGGTGACTGACCATTCTAAGTTTGGTCGTAATGCGATGGTGAATTTAGGTAATATGAATCTGATCGATTACTTATTTACCGATCAAGAACCACCAGCAGGGATCCAAAAAATTGTTGAGCAACACAACGTTCAACTCGAATTATGTTAATTTAATCCATTCCTCAAAAAGTACCTTATCAGGTACTTTTTTTTCGCCTATTCCCAACTAAACTCTAATTAACCCATTCTATTTACTCTTATTTTTAATCTATCTACGCTTTTTTTTATTAACACATTAACAATGTTGCTTATTATTAATAAACCCACAAAAGATGTGGATATGATAATAAATTGTTATCCATATCACGCGGTTATGTTTTTTATCAGTTATATAGTTGGCATTTTCATCAAACTTCATTACAATTATGAGCGAAAACGAACATTAAAGAATTATTTCGCGCATTCGTAGGAGGATGTTATGAAAACTCAAGACTTGATTGTCATCGGCGGCGGGATAAACGGCGCTGGAATTGCGGCGGATGCAGCTGGCCGAGGCCTTTCAGTACTTATGCTGGAAGCTCAAGACTTAGCAAGTGCGACATCTTCCGCGAGCTCTAAACTGATCCATGGTGGTTTACGTTATCTGGAACACTATGAATTTCGCTTAGTAAGCGAAGCACTAGCAGAGCGTGAAGTGTTATTACGCTTAGCACCACATATCGCATTTCCAATGCGTTTCCGCCTGCCACACCAACCACATTTACGTCCAGCTTGGATGATCCGTATTGGTCTATTCCTTTATGATCATTTAGGAAAACGTGTCAGTTTACCAAGCAGTAAAGGGATTAAATTTGGTGCAAATTCTGTATTAAAACCAGAATTAACACGCGGTTTTGAATATTCAGATTGTTGGGTTGATGATGCACGTTTAGTGGTACTCAATGCACAAGAAATCGTCCGCCATGGTGGTGAAGTACGCACGCGCACTAAAGTCACTCGTGCTTGGCGTGAAAACAATTTGTGGATGGTAGAAGCACAAGATTTACGTACTGGTGAAACATCGCTCTATCAATCAAAAGCTCTTGTCAATGCAGCAGGTCCTTGGGTTAAAACACTGTTTGACGAAGGCTTAAAACTGAAATCACCTTATGGTATCCGTTTAATTAAAGGTAGCCATATTGTTATTCCTCGTGCCCATAACGAACCACAAGCCTATATTTTACAAAACGAAGATAACCGTATTGTGTTCGTTATTCCTTGGATGGATGAGTTCTCTATCATCGGTACTACTGATGTTGAATATAAAGGCGATCCTAAAGATGTCGCTATTGATGACAATGAAGTTCAGTATTTACTGAAAGTTTATAACGATCACTTTAAAAAGCAGTTAACCAAAGAAGATGTCGTTTGGAATTACTCTGGTGTGCGCCCATTATGTGATGACGAATCAGATTCACCACAAGCGATAACCCGTGATTACACCTTAGATGTTCACGATGATAATGGTCAAACACCACTATTATCTGTATTTGGTGGTAAATTAACGACTTATCGTAAATTAGGTGAACATGCCGTTGATAAACTCGTAAGCTACTTCCCTAACATGGGCAAACCGTGGACTAAAAATGGTCAATTACCAGGTGGGAATTTAGAAGGTTGTGATCGTGATGGTTATTCACGTTTAATTCGTCAACGTCATCCTTGGTTACCAGAAGCACTGGCACTGCGTTTTGCCCGCACTTATGGTAGTAATACTGAATTACTGCTTGAAGGCATTACTGATTTAGCCGGTATGGGCGAAAACTTCGGTCATAATCTGTATGAAGCAGAATTGCGTTATTTAGTGAAACATGAGTGGGTTATCGAAGTTGATGATGCCATTTGGCGTCGTACCAAACTCGGCATGTGGCTAAATGACGAACAAAAACAACGTATTAGTGAATGGTTAGTGGCAAATACACACACAGCATAAGAGTAGCAAAAATATTCTCTGACTCTGTTCGATGTTTTTATTAGCAATTTTTGTGGCGCCTAATACCGCGCCACTTTTTTTGCTTTTTTATCAAAATGATGAAATTACCATCATTAGCAATGAGTTAACTGCTTTTCTAGAAAAGCTTTTAGCACCGTTGCATTATTTTGTTGCTCATCTTTACCTGAATAAAGTAATACTAAGGGTTGCTCTTTTGCTATCAAAAGGAGAGGTTGCCAATGTTCTGGCCTATCTGTCAATTCTTTAATATAACGTTGCGTAAATTCAGCAAAGTCTCCCCCACCAGCATGAAACCATTTTCGTAATTCAGTCGAAGGTGCAACCTCTTTATTCCACTCATCATAATGAAAATCGGTTTTCTTCACGCCTCTAGGCCACAATCTATCAACTAATACACGATAACCTTCATTCGTCCCATTTTTATCGTTATACACACGTTTACAGGTGATCATTTCGCCTCTCGTCAATTAGTTACTTCAATTAATTGTAGAAGAAAAATTATCAGGCTAATGCCTAGTGAGACTCTTTTTTTTTATAAAGAAAACTTCAACATGAAGTTTTCTCTCATTTCTATTGAATTATCCTCATCAAAAATAGGTGAATAATTGTTGACTAAATAACCTAATTAAGAGAATCTACATCTAGACGTCTAAATGGTTAGATGGGTGACTAGGTAGTGATACTTAAATAAGAATAACAACACAGAGACATGATTGATGAGGTATAGGTATGAGCTTTTATCACGCAAGCCAACATGAAGCATTAAACCAAAATCTTGCCGAACTTGATGGTCAGATCCAAGTTTCTTTTGAGTTTTTCCCTCCTCGTACCGAAGAGATGGAAAATACCCTTTGGCAATCTCTTGCGCGCTTAAATACCTTAAAACCTAGCTTTGTTTCTGTAACTTATGGTGCAAACTCGGGTGAGCGCGATAGAACGCACTCTATCATTAAAGGGATTAAAGAGCGTACAGGATTAGAAGCAGCACCGCATTTGACTTGCGTTGATGCTAGCCGTGAAGAACTACAACATATCGCACAAGATTATTGGCAAAGTGGTATTCGCCATATTGTTGCCTTACGAGGTGATTTACCGGACAACACTCAAAAGCCCGATATGTATGCCACTGATTTAGTTCATTTACTCAAAGGCGTGGGTGATTTTGATATCTCCGTTGCGGCTTACCCTGAAGTCCATCCTGAAGCAAAAAGTGCGCAAGCGGATCTCATTAACTTAAAAAGAAAAGTCGATGCGGGAGCAAATCGTGCGATCACCCAATTTTTCTTTGATGTCGAAAGCTATCTACGTTTTCGTGATCGCTGTGTTTCAACCGGTATTGATGTTGAAATAGTGCCAGGCATTTTACCTGTCACTAATTTTAAACAACTAAAACGCTTTGCCGGTTTAACCAATGTGAAAATTCCGGGTTGGATGCATAAAATGTTTGATGGGTTAGATAATGATCCTGAAACCCGTAGTCTGGTCGGAGCTTCAATTGCTATCGATATGGTGAAGATCTTAAGCCGTGAAGGCGTCAAAGACTTCCATTTTTATACACTTAATCGTTCAGAATTAACCTATGCTATTTGCCATACGCTCGGTGTTCGTCCTGAACTTGTACAAGCCTGATCCTAGCTTACCATTACCCCGCTAATTAAGCGGGGTGACATCGAGATAGATTACTCACCAAAGTGATAAGGTTTTTCTACTGGTAATAGGTTGTATGCGGTGTCGAGATCACCATTAGCAATACAAGCATCTATTTTACGTGCCTTATCGGTAATATCCGTAATATTCACAATCCACTCATTGCAATATTTTTCAACTGCTTGATTTCGCAAACCAATTTGGATAGTGCGATAACTGAGTCGATTCAGATAAATATCACGTTCAGGATCCCACTGAATACGGATATTACTGGCTTCTGATGCTGCTTTCCAAGCCTCAGCACTGACATAGCGGTCTGGATCAAAATGACTCACAACACCTTGTGTCAGCATCTCTTGAAAGCCTTCATGGGTAATATCAACTGCAAGAATAGAAGCTTGATTAGCGTCTTTGCGTCCCCAACCAGAACGGTACATCATCCAAAGAAAGGAAGGTTTTACCCAAGTCATGCGGGTCATACTAAAAGGGGGCGAAACAAATGTTCCGTTTGCGACTGCGCTCTGAGCAATAGTATTTGAATAGGCTTGATAAACACGAACAAAATCATTCGTATAATATGCCCTTACTTCACACTCAGGACATCGGTCAACATCATCGTTCATCTTTCTTTAATATCCTTTTATATTAATAAAATGGAACTATCCGCTTAAATTATGAGCCTCTAATTACAGATAATCAAGAGTCCCTATTTTTGATAAGGCTATATAAATAGCGTAGCGCGTGCCCACAGAAATAAAAAAGAATAACAATAAAACAAACCGACGACTGTCACGATTGTGGTTTATTTGTACAGAAATGAGTCAATTAAAACGTCTATTCTGCTCACAAGAATAAGCGATTTAATTAACTCATTGGGGAGAAATTAAGCGCTCGATAAGTTGCGTTTTTATTAATGCTGGGGATTTGACTGTGGTACCCGCTATCTTTGCCGTCATGATTTCAAACGCTTTTTCGACTAATAACGCTTCATCCTGCTTCATTGACCACACATTATTCGGTAAAAAGCTGAGCATCACATGCTCATCGAAGGTACCAATATGAAGATGAGCGGGGATACTTCCTTCACGTTGACGGATAACACTCAATAAACCTTCAAGAATAGGCAATGATGAGGCAATAAAATGAGAGGGTATTTGCTGATGTTGCTCCAAATACTGTTTCATCATCTGCTCACCATCTTTGGTTGTATTATGCTCAGCATAAGAGACAGTGACCCGGTTATCATCACCATAATGTCCTTTTATCGCTTGCACATAACCGCGCAAACGAGCGGCGATGGTTGGTAATAATGCATCACCGGCAAAAAAGTGGATTGGCACATCTTGCTTTATCATCGCTCTTGTCAGTTGAGCACCACTGTCACAGTTATCTGAAGCGACACAAATAGCCCCACTCACAGAAAAATCTCTATCTAAAAATACCAATGGCTTTTGACGATGCTTAACATGGTGTAGCTGATTTTTGCGGCTTGATGAAACAATAAAAATGCCATCGACATTGCGCTCGTCCATTGATTTAACAAGCTTATTCTCATTTTTAATATCACCATAGGTACAACTAATTGTTAGCTGGCAACCAATTTGGTGACAATGCATCTCTAATTTTTCCGCTAAAGCGGCAAAGAATGGGTTAGAAAGACGAGGGATAACCAATCCATAGGTATCTGTTTTATTAAGCTTTAAGCTTCTAGCCGCATGATTGACGGTATAGCCAAACACCTCAACATAATCTGCTATCTTCTTTTGCGTTTTTGCACTGATCCGGTATTGATCACCTTTGCCATTTAATACCAATCTGACTGTGGTAATAGACAAATTCAGGTCATTTGCAATCTGTTCAACTGTTTTTGCCATTAATATTCCATCATTGATATTGTGCCCTCATCGTAATGATGAGGGCCTGTTAACCGTTACTGAGCTGGTTTGGCTCGGTATTTCTTCCACATTGCTTTTAACGAAGGTCCAATAATGGGTAGGATCAACGTCAGTATCGCAATACCTAAGAATGTCGCTGTGATCGGGCGCGTATACAGGATAGATAAATCACCCTGAGACATCATTAAAGCACGACGTAAATTTGAT
Organism: Proteus faecis; assembly: GCF_003144395.1. Taxonomy (GTDB): domain Bacteria; phylum Pseudomonadota; class Gammaproteobacteria; order Enterobacterales; family Enterobacteriaceae; genus Proteus; species Proteus faecis. Next base: position 131,426 of record NZ_PENZ01000007.1, read on the forward strand.
TCTGCCATCGGCCCTAAAATAATCCCGATCACCACAGGAGACATAGAAAAGTCGAGCTTTATCATAATATATGCTAACAATCCTGCGCCCATCATCACAAACACATCAATGATGCTGTGGTTTACAGAATAAGCACCGACACTACACAATACAAAAATAATAGGTACTAATACACGACGGGGTACATCCATCACTCGAACAAAGAGTTTCATACATAAGAAACCTAAGATACCGAGGAAAATATTCGCCATCATCAAACCAAGGAAGATGCTATTAACTTCAACCGGATTGTCAGTAAAGAGCTGAGGCCCTAATGCCAATCCTTGAACCATAAATGCACCCATGATAATGGCTGTTGCACCATCACCCGGAATACCTAAGGTCATTAAAGGCACCATGGTTCCGCCTGTTACTGAGTTTGCACCGGCTTCTGGTGCAGACACACCTTCTGGTGAGCCGTGACCAAACTCTTCGGGATGCTTAGACCAACGTTTTGCTTCGTTATAAGAAATAAATGATGAGATATCTCCACCCGTTCCAGGAATAGCACCAATCGTTGTACCAATAGCTGATGAACGGAAATAAGTTGGCAATACTCGTTTAAAGTCTACCCATGTCGGTAATACACGCTGAATACGTGCATTAATTTTTTCACTCTTTTTCTGTTTACGCTCACGGTACTCTTCTTCGAAACTAATCAGTCCCTGAGAAAAAGCAAACAGACCAACCAAGATAGGAATAAATGAAACCCCACCCATTAAGTAAACGGTATCAAAAGTAAAACGAGGCCCAGATGTCATTGGATCAAGTCCAATAGTCGCAATCGCTAACCCTATCGCACCACCCATTAATCCTTTCACAATCGATTGCGATGATACACTGGTAATAATACTTATGCCAAATACAGCGAGTGCAAAATATTCAGCTGCCGAGAAACCTGTTGCTACTTTTGCTAATTGCGGCGCAATAACAATCAGGGCAATCGTACTAAAGATCCCCCCGAACATAGAGCCCATCGTGGATAAACCCAGAGCCCGCCCTGCTTCCCCTTTTTTCGCCATTGGATAACCGTCCAATACCGTTGCAGCGGAAGCGGGAGTACCCGGCGTACTAATCAATATCGCAGTAATTGAGCCACCATAAACGGCACCACAATACATTCCTAATAATAGGAGGATCCCTGTCATTCCTTGGAAGGAGTAAGTTAATGGGAGAAGTAATGCAATCCCCATATTCACTGTTAAGCCTGGTAATGCGCCGATAATAATACCCGCGAATACCCCCAACAGGATCATCGTTATCGTTTCCAGACTGAAAACGACCATTAAAGCGTCTAATATTTCCATCTCAAAGCTCCTTTACCGCTTACTCAAAAAGGACGGAGGTTGGCAGAGGTGAATTAAAGATAATGTCAAAGAAGACATAAACGGCGGCAACCATTACAACCGGGATAACAACCAAGGCAATAGGTTTTCTTTCATTCATCAGCCACATAATGATCGGGATAAGAAGCAGTGACGGAATAATAAAGCCGAAAAAGTGCAGGCCTGTGGCATAGACCAACATAAAGAGGCCTAAACCGTAAGCGCGTTTAACTGCAGTAGAACTCAGGTCAACAGACTGGTGTACATGTTTGATTTTATCAATCACAACACCGATCCATTGAAAAATCCCCAGTAAAATAAATAAGATGGCAAGACCATAAGGCCAAAAACGCTCCCCAGGCACACCATAATCATCAAACATGCTCATATCACGGGAGAGATAGATAATAAGTGCCCCGAAAGCCACTGAAATCGCACCGATGATTGTATTGATTTTTGTCATGTCGGGATCTCCCCGACCCTACCTGCCGTAACAGGTAGGGTGGTTTATAATAATAGAAAAGTTATTTTTTCAGGGTTGTTGAAATTAACTCAGCATACATCTCGTGGTCTTCTTTCATCATTTGGTAAGCATCGTCACCCGTGATGAATACAGGCATAATGCCTTGTTTTTTCAGAGCTTCTTGATATTCAGGTTTTTGCACCACTTCAGAGAATGCATCTACTAACTCTTTCTTCACGTTATCAGGTACATTAGCGGTTGTTGCTAATACAGCCCAAGCACGCATTTTCACGTTAGTGTCTAATTTCAATGCTTCTTTGAAAGTAGGAACAGCAGGGAATAATGGGAAGCGACGCTCATCCATGACACCCAGAACACGCAGAATACCGGCATCAACTTGAGACTTAACAGCACCTGGGGTGGTTAATACGCCATCGATATGATTACCCACTAAAGCCGCAATTGAAGGGCCTGTACCTTCGTTATAAGGGATATGGTTAAATTTAGCACCCGTAGTACGTTCGATATTAACGCCCGCTAAGTGATAAATAGCACCCATACCTGAGTTACCAACTTTCAGTTTACCCGGATTTGCTTTCGCGCCATCGATAAACTCTTGTAACGTGGTATAAGGTGATTCAGCATTAACCACTAACACCACTGGATCAGCGATAGTTGTTGCGATTGGAGTGAAGTCTTTATAAGTAACTGGTGATTTTCCTTGGTGTGGGAACATCGCCAGTTCAACTGTTGTCATCACTAATTTTGTGCCATCTGGGCGCGCATTAGCAACTTCAATCAGCCCCGTTAAACCATTACCAGCAGGTTTATTTACAGGAACGAAAATACGTCCAGCTGGCATCACGTCTTTTGCAAATTCAATGATAGTACGTGCAGAAGTATCAGTACCACCGCCCGGATTTTTCGGGATGACAACATCAATATTTTTTGTAGGATACGTTAACTGTTGGGCAACTGCGTTCCCCATGCCCAGTGTCATCGTAATCGCCAACGCTGCGAGTAGACTCTTTTTCATAAAACCCTTTCTCCACATTTTTATTGAGTAGCCATTAACTGCTGATAAACAATGTTTTTTCGATTCCAAGTAAAGGTCACGTGCAGGGTATTGTTTTCAGCAATAATAGCCGGATATGAAAATTCGCCTTCCCCATCGAGTAAATCGAATGGTTCAGACCAAGTACTGCCATTATCGGATGAAAGACTGACAGAGATAGGATAACGACGGCTCCAGTTACCTGAATTCGGGTTATATACCAATGCCAGTTGACCATCTGCGAAGGAGACGACATCAATGCCGCTATTATTATTTGGTAATATTGTTGCATAAGCCGGACACCAATTGCGCCCATAATCCGTTGAATCGCTACGATAAATAGTACCGCGCGTACTCCGCATCATGGCATGCACATGCCCAGGCTGGGATTCCCATAGTGTTGGCTGTATCACGCCATCCCATTGAAAAACGCGTTGTAGATCAGTCTCCCATAAGGCATCGTCCTTTAAACCTTGCCAGATTTCATGTTCCGCCTGTTCACCTTTATGATGTTCAATTGGAATATCTACTCGCAACCAGTGTTGACCGTTGTCACTCGAAATATCAACAAACGCATCCCAGAATTGGTCATCCTCAACCGATCCTGGTGCCAACCACTCGCCGTTCGACATCACTAACACTTTATTTTTCACAGGACCTCTAGGTGTAACATCACCAGAAACCAATTCACTCGGTAAACTCCAGCTATTTCCGCCATCCTTCGAGATAACGTATTGGGTCGTCCAACTATGTACATCGGGACCCGTTTTATAAAACAGCCAGATATTACCTGTTGATGGGTCAACATGTAAAACTGGATTCCAGTGCGCAACACCCGGATTTTTAACAACAGGTTGAGCGTGTTGCCAATGATCACCCTCTTTCATCACTAGCCAGATAGCGGTATTACCGCTACCTTCTTTATCACCAGCGAAAAAAGCGGTTAACAAACGCTCAGAGTTAGGCACACGCACAATCGTTGAAGCATGGCAGTGATTAAAAAGTGAATGTGCATTATCAAGCACAAACTGGGTTTCCTTCATCACGAAAGGCATATTCCTACTCCTGTGTCCTAAATTAATCTAACGAAAGCCACTTCTTCATATTCTCACCCAATGCAGTCATGCTATTGACGGCAGAAGGGAAAAATGAGTTTTCAAACTGACTGCTGTTACGGGAACGGCAGACCAGTGTGCTGAAGTTACCAATCAGGCGCTGATAATATTTAGCGCATGCTGGATAATCCAGTGTTTCGGTCATCGCTGCTGTTGATAAATAATCCGCTAACACCGCAGCCTGTTCTGGTTTATCTTTCCAATTCTCATAAAGCCAAACATAAAGCTCTGGATGGAAATTTGCCATAACACCGCTATATGCCTGACATCCTGCTTGGAATGAAGCTAATAGCGTTTGACTGTTGGCGTTTGCAAGATGCAAGCGAGTTCCTTTTGATAATGCCAAACGACGTTCTATCATCGGAAGAGAACAGCACGTATCTTTGATAAAAGTAAAGCGATTGCTTTGTGCACACCACTCTACAATCTCTTCAGATAACAAGCGCTTGTAAGGATAAGGGCATTCATAGATACCCAAATCAATCTCTTTTGGTACCACATTGGTTAAGACTTGCAGTGTTTCCAGCGCTTTATCATCTGACTCACCGACTAGAGCCAAGCGATTACTAATCATAATGACGCCATCGACGCCTGTACCCGCCATTGCCTGCAATTGTTCTTTTTGCTGACTTAATGCGGTTGCAGTATGACCAGAAGCAACTACAGGTACTCTTCCATCTGCTTTCTCAACGATAAAACGGGTAAGTGCTTGAGTCTCCTCATCACTTAAATAGAACATTTCGCTTGATTGGCAAGCGGCAAATAGACCATGTACACCGGAATCGATATACCAATCTACAAGACGCTCTAATGACGCCCAATCAATCTCCCCTTTGGCATCAAAAGGGGTTAACATAACAGGCCAAACACCGACGTATTTTTGCTGACTCATCATCAATTCCTTACAGTAAGTTAATGGCATCACCTGCCACTTTCACTTGGATACCTTGAGTCAATGCTTGAGCAACAAATGCTTTTAGCACAAACGCCAATTTATCTTCATCAACATAAGCCACAGTAATGTGGTTACTTTGATGTCCCGCCATAAGGTCATCACGTGTTACGCCATCTAACGTACAGTTCAGTAATGGCCATTCATAGTTAGTTGCTCTACGACGACGTTCAAATTCTGCTTCAGGTAATTCCACCGCTACACCAGTACCAATATGCATAATTACATCTGTACCTTCATAGTGTGCACGCGCCCATAACAAACGCCCTGCTTTACCTTGACCTGCGATAGTTGATCCCCCTTTAGGGAAGAACATCGGAGGCTGGCGATAACCTGTCGCACCTTTTAAGCCGCCTTTGAGGTGTTCAAAAGGAACAGAGCCCGAAATTTCCATATCCCAGTAGAATGTGCCTTCATACTCACTACCCCAACGAATATCATGTAGTGTGGTTTCAGCCGGTAATCCTAATGAGGTTAATAAACGCCATAACATCGTTTGAGGAATAGCCGTACCCATATCCACTTCATTGATACAAGGAATTGGCGTGTTAGGGCAGATAATCTCGCCGTTTTCATCTGGTAGAGGGAAACGCATGGTTGAACCAATCGCACCTTCAGCAAAGTCAGACGCAGGGCAACAATCTTTTAAACCCTGCTGATATTGCACACCCACCGCAGTTAGACCAAAACGTTTTACGAAACGCGCCATTGCAATCATCATGGCGCACTGCTCCATCACTTGTTCACGGGTGAGTTCAGTTTTGTCATCCTGACCAAACATAAACGTCATCCCGTTATCTTCGTACCACTGTAAACATGCCTCTCTTAATTCTGTCGGTACTTTCGCCATTTCGACCAATAACGCAGATTGAGAAAGGGATTCAATAGGCATACCAATATTGATCATTGCCTGTTGTGGGAAGACCCCGTTAATCATTCCCATACAGAATGTATCGAACAAACCAATTATTTCTTTATTTTTAATTATATATTCGCCGACTTTACGACCCACTTCGCCAGCTTCTGTCGCCATTACCCTGTGTGTTGGCGCAACATCTGTAAGATAGCTAAGCTTATGATTTACATAACCATATTTTAACCAAGTTGCTAAACCATCTACAAAAAATTCGTCATCAAACGCTTCTGACCATAAACGTGAATAATTTTTACCTAAGCTAGTCATCGTACCCGCTAAGCACAACATACCCACTAGACCCGGCCATGTACCATCAAAGTTAGCCAGCAGTAAAATAGGGCCTCTATGGTGTGCCAAGGAAGAGGCAATATGGTGTGAATATTGCCATGCGGTTAATAACACGATAACCGGAGCATCAGGATCAATTGCGGCAAACATATCGCAACCTTCACGCTGACTGCTGATAAAACCATGACCGCGAGCTTCATTAATTTCATGAGCACGCTTCATTTTGTAACCTTGAGCTTCTAATGCTGCGGCCAATTTATCTTCAAATTTTTTCTGTACAGGCCAGCATGTTACGTTTGCAGGCTCACGTAAGTCTGCGTTGGTGACCATCAGGATCTCTTTCTGACCAGCTGTGATGGTTGTCGGTAATTTTGGTAGATTTAAGTTCAACATAAGATATCCCTGGTGAGGTAAACTTGGTTCATAATCGGAAAAATTAGAGGTCAACAATCTGACATCATTTCGTTATAACGTTGCTGATCTTGATACATCTGCAAATAAACTTGATATTTAGCTTGATGGAAGGCAAATGTGTCACTATCTGGTGTGATAATGCTACCTTCTCGTACCATTGCGCTGGCAGCTTTAGAGAAATCATCGAAGGCTTTACACGCTACAGCGCCTAATAATGCAGCCCCTAAATTCACCGCATCTTCTTCTTGCGCTAAATGAATTTCACGGCCTGTCGCATTAGCGTATTCACGTAGCCACAATGGATTCTTTGTTGCACCACCACACATCACGATGCGATTGATTTGATGTCCCGCATCTTCCAGTGTGTCGATAATATGGCGTGTGCCATAAGCAATAGATTGCAGTGTTGCAAGATAATAACGAGCCAATGCAACACGACCACTTTCCAGCGTTAAACCGCTTACCATACCTTTTGCAGCAGGATTGGCGCGCGGAGAACGATTGCCATGATGGTCAGCTAAAACATGAAACTGAGCTGTTGGATATTGTTCATTCTCTTCCAATTCAGCGACAGCTTCGTTTAATAAGGCATAGTAGTTAACACCTTTTTCTTTTGCTTCTTGCTCTAATTCAGCCCATGATTCATGACGGCGGATAGACCATTCAACTAACGCACCAGCAGCACTTTGCCCACCTTCGTTTAGCCATAATTCTGGTAACATCGCGCCAAAATAAGGCCCCCAAACACCGGGAACCATAATTGGATATTGGCTGACTATCATGTGGCAATTAGACGTACCACTGATAATTGCCAAACTACCTTCAGGTTGTGATGCCGTTAATGCCAAACCACCTGCATGTGCATCAATAATGCCTGAAGCAACAATGACACCCGTGTGCAAGCCAAACGCATCAGCAACCGACTCATCTAAACAACCGGCCTGTTCGCCTAACGCAAGAATGGTTTGTGGTACTTTTTCTAATAATTCATCCAAACCTACATCGGCTAACAAGCTCTCACTAAATTGCCCCTGATGTGCTAAATAGTTCCATTTACAAGTTAATGTACAAGTACTTGCGACATCCCCTGATGTTGCTTTCCAAACTAAAAAGTCGGCTAAATCAAAGAATCGCCATACGTTTTGATAACGCTCTGGATAATGATTTTTTAACCACAGAATTTTTGGCAATTCCATTTCAATACTCACTTCACCACCGACATATCGTAGTGAAGGATCATTGGTCAAATTGATGGTGACCGTTTCTTGTACAGCACGGTGATCCATCCACATGATGATATCTTGTTCCGCTTTACCACTTGGAGAAACAGAAAGCCCTTTACCATCCTTATCCACAGCAACTAAAGAACAAGTGGCATCAAAACCAATAGATTTCACATGGATAGGATCAATAGCAGATAACGCCACCGACTCTTTTACTGTCGTGCAAACCTGTTGCCAAATATCGGTAGACGATTGCTCAACGAAATCCGTTTTTGGACGGAATTGAGCAATAGGGCGGACAGAAAAGCCCAAACGCTTTCCATTGCTATCAAATACCGCTGCACGGACACTGGCTGAGCCAACATCAACGCCAATAAAATATTGTTGTTCCATGCGAACCCTCATCATTTGCTAACGCTATGCTAATTTTTGCTACTTCGAGTTAGCAAGTTAATTCGAGCATGACGAAAAAACAATCACAATAAGATTGGTTTGTGATGTAGATCTACATCGATAATTTAACACCATGATTTTATTGATAATTTATTTATTTGATTTTATACGCTATTTAGATGAGGTACTGAATCGATTATGTTCGTTATGAAACTAACGAACATTTAATTAATAAAGTAGGTAAAAGCACTTATAAAAATAGTAATATCTCGACAATAAACTCTCTTTTATTAAAAGATATCTCACTAATAATGAGAGATATTATTCAAAAAATAATGAAACCCGGGAAAACGATAATATTCCTATTGCTATAACGCTCTATTACTTTATTTTTAATAAGTTAATTTAAATTTATATATTCTTTTTTGGAGCATTTAATTATGTTGAAAAATATTGCGATTAGTCTTTCTCTACTTTTTATTACCTCTTCTGCCTTTTCAGCGACATTAGCTGAAAAAGAATTACAACAAAAATTTGAGGAGAATATTCAGTCTCGTGTTATGGATTTAAATAAAAGCTGTGATACCAATATAAAAGTGGTTTTTGATTGGTCTGCATTTTCTGCCGATGATTTAAAAACAATAGGTATTGATAGTTATTGCAGTGAAGGATTAAAAGGCGTAATTAATACTTGTGAAAGCAGCCAAATAGCACAAGAAACGGTAAAAGAAAAAATAGAGAATATTATCTGCTCTAAAGCAACACCGCGTAGTATTGAACTCAAAGATGGCACTCTAAATTTTGGTATTGATTTCAATGCGGCAAACGATGCAAAAGCAGTTCAAGAACACTTAATGAATAATCTCTAAATATATTAAATTCATCAAGCAATAATGCTTAAAGGCATTACTGCTTGTTGATTAAATAACAGCTTGAATAAGCTTTTTAGAATAATCATGAGAAACATCGCCTAAATTATTTATCTCACACAATTCAATATTTTTGCCTTGTAAAAAGAACATCACTTTATCACAGAAATAAGCCACCGTTTGAATATCATGACTAATAAAAAGATAAGAGAGTGCAAATTCTTCTTTTAACTGTTTTAATAAATCTAATATTTGAACTTGAGTAGGAATATCTAAAGAGCTAAGCGCCTCATCTAATACAATAAGTTTTGGGTAAGATGCTAATGCACGACATAAACATACCCGCTGAGCCTGACCACCAGAAAGTTCAAATATATAACGGGTATAGCAACTTTTAGGTAATTCTACTTTATCTAAAAAAGCAAAAATAAGTGTTTTCAGTGCTTGATGGCTAATACTTGGATTAATGATTTTAATCGGCTCAGCAATAATTTCGCCTACCATTAATGTCGGATTAACAGAAGTCAGATAATCTTGAAAAACGATACTGATTATACCTTGGCGATGAAGTCGTTTTGTAACGGGCTTATTATTTAAAGAGATAACACCACTATCAGGTAACTCTAATCCACAAATCAAACGTGCTAACGTACTTTTACCACTACCACTTTCACCGACTAAACCAAAAGCTTCACTCGAATTAATATTAAAAGAGAGTGAGTCGATAACCTTCACTTTTTCACCGAATAGTGTGTTATTTTTTTGAATATAATATTTACTTATATTCTCAACGTTTAATAACATAACCCCTCTTTTATTATGATGATATCAGTATATTTTTTTATTAATCAATTGCTCAAAGCGTAATGAAAGTTGTCGGCGTGCATTAATTAAATAACGCGTATATTCTTGCGTTGGATGAGCTAAAACGGTTGCTTTCTCACCACATTCAACCATTTTTCCTTTTTGCATGACAAATATATCGTCAGCCATTTCATTAACTATCCCTAAATCATGAGAAATAAAAATCAGTGTTGAATGATGAGTTGTGACGACATGCTGGAGAAGTTTTAATATATCTTGGCGAAGAGGTGCATCAAGCGCCGTTGTGGGTTCATCTGCAATTAATAACTTAGGTGATAAGGCAAGTGCTATCGCAATCATTACACGTTGCAATTGCCCACCACTTAATTGATGAGGAAATGCTTGCATAATAGATTGAAATTGATGAGGAAATACATGAGATAATGCCAACTCCGTTTCTTCTATAGCTTGCTTTTTAGAATAGGAAAAATGGTAGATTAAAGTTTGGCAAAATTGCTTTCCTATTTTCATTAAAGGATCAAAGGCCCCCATGCCATTTTGCACAATCACACCTAAAGATGTCCCCAATAAAGCGCGACGTTGAGAAAGCGATTCATGGCTGATTTTCTTTCCATTCAAGAAAATCTCCCCTGACATGACTAACTGTTCAGGTAGTAATCCCATAATAGCTTTACTAATCAAGCTCTTGCCACTACCACTTTCTCCTACAATCGCGAATGTACGCCCTTGCTTTATTGAAAAAGAGATATCATCAATCAGCTTTTTTCCACTTTCTTGGTGAGTGATAGAAACGTGCTCAAGCGTCAGTAAGTTGTTCATGTTTTTCTCCTACTGACTGGCGATTATCCGGATCAAACACATCACGTAAGAAATCCCCCCAAAAATTAAATGCGGTGACAACAAGCGTGATAGCAATACCTGCAGGTAACATTTGCTCTGGATGTAATACCATGACATTTTTTGCTTCACTGAGCATATTTCCCCATTCTGGCGTTGGTGGTTGTACACCTAACCCTAAAAAGGAGAGAGCAGATATCATTAAAATAACACTACCAATATCTGTTGAGGCTAAAACAATAGTTTCAGCAAAGGTGACAGGTAATAAATGACGGCGCAAAATATGGCTAGAAGGTGCGCCAATCACTTGTGCATATGCAATGTAATTACGATGGGAATATTGGCGAACGACCCCTCTGATCATTCTGGCATACCATGCCCATTTCACCAAAATAACGGCAATTAAGATATTACCAATACCCGGCCCCATTATTCCCACTAGCGCTAAGATCATAATTTCTGCAGGAAATGACAAAACAACATCACATAACCGCATAATTAATGTATCTGTCTTGCCATGGAAAAATCCGGCTAACATGCCCATTAACCAACCAATCATTAATGTCACACTCATGGCTAATAAGGCATAAAATACCGTCGTTCTAATACCAAACAATAACCTTGAAAAGATACAGCGCCCTAAATTATCCGTACCCAACGGATAATCAAAACTCATGGGCTTAAATTTCAAACGTATCGACGTTAATGTCGGATCATGTGGTGCCAACCAAGGGGCAAATATTCCTGCAATAACCACAATCGTAATCACCAATAAACACAGTTGTGCACTTTTATCTTTTCCGAGTCGTTGCCAAAACAGACGCCACATCATTATCTCCTTAACCGTGGATCTGCCATCATTTGAATGACATCCATCAGAAAATTAAAAAAGAGAAATAACAGCGACATCAACAGAATATAAGCTTGTATCATCGGATAATCACGACCAAATATAGCGCTGATACATAGTCGTCCGATCCCTGGCCAAGCAAAAATATTCTCAATCACTACCGTACCAGCAATAAGCTTCGGAATACTCATTCCCAATGCCGTTAAACTGGAATACAGCGAATTACGTAAAATATGGCGACGTAAAATAAGATTATCGGGTAATCCACGTGCTCTAGCATAAAAAACATAAGGCTGATGCCATTGATTTAACATCGTCCCTCGTAATAGCCGTAAATAAGTGCCGATATACCCTAAAGAGAGCGCTAAAGCAGGCAAAATAACAGACTGAGGCGATAGCATCCCGCTAACGGGCAACCAATTTAAATAAACTGCGACACCCCAAATTAATAATAATCCTAACCAATAATTAGGAATAGCCGTTAAAACAAACACAATAAAACGGATACATTTATCCGTAAAACCTTGAGGTTTAGCCACACACCATAATGCTAAAGGGAGAGCCAGAATAATCGTAAAGAATAGCGCCGTTGAGGCTAGCCAAAGTGTTGGTGGTAACGCCCTTAACATCTCTTGAATAACCGGGGTTCTTGTCAGAAAAGAAGTACCAAAATCAAGTTGTAAACCCGCTATTAACCATAAAAAATAACGCGTAAAAAAAGGTTTATCTAACCCTAACTCATGACGCATACCTTCAATAGCTTCGGGTGTTGGCACTATTTCATTGACACGTAGCGCGACTTCCGCAGGATCAGATGGCGCTAACTCCAACAGAATAAAGGCAATAAATGAAATTATCAGTGCCAGTGGAAAGATAGCCAGCACTCTCCAGAATATATAACGTAGCATAAGATTTGATCAGTGTGGCGCGTTGATATGACGAGCCACACTTATTTGGGTTAACCTCATTGAAGTATTAATTAAGGCTTAAAGCGCATCTTTTCAAACGGTATTTCATATTGAGATGGATTAAAACCCACATTTTCTAATTCACTACGATGGATAGCCTTAGTACGTGAATAAGTTAACGGAATATAGACTGCTTGCTCTGCTAATGAGGTAAATAAGGCTTTATAGAGTTCCTGACGACGCGCTTCATTAGGTGTAATTAATAGCTCGCTAATCATTGCATCCAATTGGGCTTTATTGGCCAATCCTTTTTGCCCTTGATAATCTGCATGAGCCGGTATTCTAAATGATGAAACAAAAGAAGCCGGATCGTAAGGCGTTCCCCATGAGAGTGAATATTGTAAATCGAAATCACCATTTTTTTGTCTATCTAAATAGGCTTGCTTCTCTTCACCTAAAATCGTTAGGCCGACACCAATCTTTTTAAAGTCATCTTGAATAAGTTCAGCTATCTCTTTCTCAACAGCATTATTCACATTATAAGAGAGCAATAGCTGTAATTTTTCACCGTGTTTTTCACGGATCGCCTGACCTTTTGGTAATACCCAGCCTTCGGCTTCTAATAGCTCAATCGCTTTTGTTGGACGATAAATATAAGTTGGAGAAGAAAAATCACAGTAAGGCACACTGCGCGCCATTAAAGTGTCAGCGACTTTTTCGCTACCCGCCAAAATACCTTGTGCAATCCCTTCTTTATCAACCGCATATTGTAATGCTTGGCGAACTTTTTGGCTGGATGTCATTGTACGACTACTATTGAGCACAATCGCGCGAGAAGCAATCGGTGCACTCATTTCAGTTTTGAATTTATCTGATGCCATAAGAGCTTCAAATGAATCCATATCTAACATGTCACCATCTGCACCAAAAATAAGCTGAATATCCCCTTTTTGCAGAGAAAGTAACATGGTTTGTCTATCGGGGATCACTCGCCACACCACACCATTTAATACTGGCTTCGCTCCCCAATAATTTGGGTTAACTTTAAACTCAGCATATTGGTCTTTTTTATGTTCAGTTAATACCCAAGGCCCAGTACCCACATAGTTCTCAACACCCATTTTGGTTTTACCATTAATAAAAGAATTCGGTGAAATAAAGCGGAATGGGCGAGTTAAACCTAATTCAGTTAATGTTGGATAGTAAGGATTTTTTAGATTTAATCTAACAGTGAATTCATCAACAATTTCAACGTTATCAATCTGACGGACTAACTCTAACCATGCATGACGTTCATAATTGTCTAACACAGCTTCAATATTTAATTTTACCGCGTTAGCATTAAAGGGTTCACCATCACTAAACGTCACATCATGACGTAAAAAGAAAGTGTAGCTTTTTCCATCAGGAGAAATATCCCAACGCTCCGCTAAATAAGGTGCAACACCTTTTTCGGTATTTAATACAAGGGATTCAAATACCATGTTTTGAGCCGCCATCTCGCCCGAGTAGAGGTGCGGGTTAATATCACGAATATCTTTTGTGCTGGCATAATCCAACATATTATTACTTTTATCTGCTAACGCAGGAAAAGCACATGTAATTGTTAATAATAGTGTTGGAAATACTGAAAATAAGGACTTCACGTTATTCTCCTTTAATTATTTTTTTGTTTTTGTGCGTGGATCATAAACATCGGTGTTGAGCCATAATTGATTTTTTCTTCTTCGTTCCATACAAAATCACCAATGCGTGTGTCTATCATATATCGGCTAAAACCGACTTCTAACAGAGTATTAATATCCCATTGTGGGCGTTTAATTTGACTTAACGGTAATTGGCGTGCAATTCGTTCCATCTCCTTGGTATCTGTGTTGACGTAGTGATCTTCAACTTGCTTTTCAATTGAACGTTCTCTATCAGCCACAAAACCCTGCCAGTAATTTTCATCAAAAAGATGTAAATACCAGTTAGCATCAAAATTAATTAAACTGCCACCCGGTTTTAATACACGAAACCACTCTGAATACGCTTTTTCAGGCGCTTTTAAATTCCATGTCACATTGCGACTAACCACTAAATCAAATTGCTCACTGGCAAAAGGCAGTTGGTGTACATCACCACGAATAAATTGAATATTTGCTTTATGTGTTTGCGCATTTTGTTTGGCTTCCAGCAACATGCCCTCAGTTGCATCAATTGCCGTAACATCATGACCTGATAACGCTAATAAAATGGCAAAAAAACCGGGCCCTGTTCCAATATCAAGCACCTTTAAGGTTTCACCCTCTTTAATATGCCCTAATAACAGATGACGCCATTTCTGTTGTTTCTCGCTCAGCAATTCCTGTTGATTAGACTCACTATAACTTTCAGCTCTGATATTCCAGTAGCGAGTTACATCATTTAGTAATTGGTTATTATTTATTTTATTTGTCATCAGAAACCTGCTGTTATATCAACGTAAAGAGGGGAATAAATTCCCCTAAAAGCGAATGATTTGGCTATTTTTTAGTGTGGGTAACATACCTTGTAACCCCAAGATGCTCTATGTGCTATATCAATATTCACCGGTACTTAATACGGGAGACCAGTTAATTTGCGATCTTCATCTGTAACTATAAATGTGCATCCTAATGGGGGTGAAGATAAATAAGCAAATGAATTATTTCCGCTGTTAAAATAGAGAAACAAATTGAGCGAATTTAGAAATAAAAATAAAATTTACCTTGTATTAAAAAAAGTGGGCGCTTTAATTCCACCTTTTTTATAAAACCGTTATAGTCAATAATATTGCTATCTTAAATTTCTTTAAACGAATATAGCCGTCACATAAGGCTTTCTAAAATATGAATCGAATCTCACGATTAACGGCTGATATTGCCCGCGCCGATTTTGCCTTAACGCATCAACAGCAATTACTTCAATTGCTAACTCAACACTTTCCGACGAAGTATCATTCTCTATTTGCTACTCCAGAAAAAAAATCGGATAACGTGATTGAATGGTATTCTCCTGTTTCTGGTCATCCTGTCGCTTTAACCTCACTACAAGGAGAAGAGCAACAAGAAATAAGACGTATTTTAGATGAACGCCTTAACGATATTAAAACGCAAACGGCGTTATTAGCATCGCAAAATCGCATTACAGATGAAGAGCGCCATCTTTTAGATACCGCATCAACACTACCTGATAGCGATAGTGTCTATATTATTAATGGGCAGCCCGTTATCACATGGTGGCCACGTACAACGCCCCTGCCACCTCCTATTGCACAAGTCACCGCAGGTGCAAGTGCTGCGGCTGCAGGTGCCGCACTTGCTGATGTACCCGCCCAAACACGCAATCGCTGGCTACGTTGGTTATTACTGTTTCTATTCTTGCTGTTTTTAATCTTACTCGCATCTTGGTTGAAAGGCTGTTTTGATCCTAAAGCGGTTCCTCCTGTCATTGAAGAGAAACCCGCCGTTGTCATGCCACCAAAACCAGAGCCGATCCCTGACCCCGTCCCAGAACCTGTACCTGAGCCTACTCCCGAACCAGAACCCGCTCCAGTGCCTGCACCTGCGCCCAAGCCTGTTCCCGTGAAAAAACTCACACCACTAGAAGCTTGTGTGCAAGATGAATTGAAACAAGCAGGTGTAACAGAGAAAACAGCAAATACGACTTGTGAAAATCGCTTAGCAAACAAAATTAAACAAATGTGCCCAGCAGATCGCCCAGCGGAACTTGCCCCTCAAGTGATCCTTATCTTTGATGCATCAGGCTCTATGGCACTAAACATGAATTTAACAGAAAGTGATTTAGACTATATTGCTTCAACTGGACAACTTTTCCCCGGTTATGATGCAGAACCTCGACGGATCACAACAGCAAGAAATGCAGCAATAAAAATCATTAATAACATTCCGTCAGATATGAAAATTACCACCGTTGTGGCATCTGATTGTGGTGTTGTGAAATCAAGCCCTGCTTATGGGGGTAATGAGCGATCAAAATTACTCAGTTACATTAAGCGCATTGAGCCCGATAGTGGCACACCATTAGCCGAGTCTATTAAACGTGCAGGTAATTTAATTAAAGGCAATAATCGCGACACCATCATTGTGTTGTTATCAGACGGTTTAGAGTCTTGCGATCAAGACCCATGTGCCGCAGCTAGAACCTTAAAACGCGCTCATCCTCGCGCTGTTATTAATGTTGTCGATATCTTAGGAACAGGTGCAGGTAACTGCGTTGCGCAAGCAACGGGAGGAAAAGTATTCACTGCGCGTAATGCGAATGAAGTCAGTTTAATGACTCGAAAAGCGATTGAAGATTATATTCCGAAGAACTGTAAATAATGATTAATTACTATTTCTAATATTTAATTCACCCTCTTTGGTTTTACATTGAGGGTGAACTTTTTCACGTATCGCGTGTATTCTATTATTATATTGAAGTTAGCAATCTCTATATCTTATCGATTTCAGACCATTCTTTAATTATGTTTTTTTCTTTTCTGATCCTTTCGTTATTCAGAATAAACCTATTTTGTGATTATTATCACAATGATTTGATGATCATTAATAGTTTGTTCTTTTATATTTCGTCTTTTTTCCCTTCTACTCCATTATTTTTTAATGTAAAAACCAATATATTGGTAGTTTTATCCATATATTTAAGAAAATAGCGCGTAAACTGTATTACCACTATTTAATTATCATAATCGCTATCTCAATATTCCCTCTTTCACACAAGAAAAATAAAAAAGTCTTTAATAATAATCAGTTAATTAACCCCAAATAATCCGCTAGATAGACACCTAATTTCTGATAATATAAAATGTATACCAAATTTATATCTTTATTTTTAGCCTTAAAGCCTATTTACGGATAAGCCAACTTACCCATAGATAATCTTGCCTAGCGGAATGATCGTCGTGAATAAAGCATTCTTACGAAGTGGTAAATTAGAAAATTACCTCCCTATGGGAGAAAATGGACAGGCTGTTTATATCTCTGCACTGCAGCTACGTGAAACTCTGCGTTTAAGAGGAAAGGCTCATATTTCTCAATGCCTTGCCATTCCTCAGCCAAATGAAACTGGCGAACGCATTGACTGGTATTCACCGATTGATGGCTCGGTGATTCCTTGGTCTGCAGCTTCAGAGGAAGAGCGCACCGCCGCTTATGCCCTACTGAAAAAGAATCAAGATGATTTAATCGCCTTTAGTGAACAAGAGCAGCAAAAGACTGGAAATAAAGAAAGTCAGCTTTTTGGCGCGCTACTCAGTAAAACCATTCAATTTCCTGACGAAAACCATATTTTTATTGTTGATGGACAACCGATTATTACCTTTTGGGGCTTTGTTAGCGCCAATCAGCAACTTAGAGTTGACCCAGTTGCTTGCTTAAAGCCAGCTGTTGCGCCAATTATACCTACATCAACCGTGGTTCCACCAGCACAAGAAAACGTTATCATTACTGACACTAAGCGCCCTTGGTGGCGTTTCTTATGGTGGTTGTTACCTTTATTACTACTTCTACTCGCTATTTTCTTCTTAAGAGGCTGTTTCTCAACGCCAGCGTTACCTACGGTCGATATTAAAACGCCAAATATTGAAGCGCCTAAATTGCCAGATCCTACACTTGAGAAGCCAAAAGTTCCCACAGTAGTAGCAAATGGGCACACCGTCGGTGTGCCAACAGGCACTGTTCACACAGGTACATTAGGTACTGTAGATGCGAATGTAGGTACTGTAGATGCGAATGGAAATGTGATTAATGGCACTGGTGGTAACGGCACGGTAGTTGATCCTAATACGGGTTTACCTGTGGTTGATCCTCAAACAGACAGTAACCAAGGTACATTACCTGAAGGAAACCTGCCTAGCGATGCGCAACAACCCAATATTCCTCCGGTTGACCCCACAGCGCAAAATGAGCAACCCAAAACAGATAATAACCCAAATACAGGGAATGAAAGCCCTCTTCCTAACCCTTCGGTTGATCCCAATGCCCCACCCGATGTCACACCGCCAGCAACCGCAGATAACACGACACCACTCACTATTCCGGCCAATGCGTTAGCCAATGGCTCAACACAATTTCTCAATGGTCAATGGAAAGCGGGCGCAGGTATTCAAGATCAAAAAACGGGTAAACCACTGAGCCTAAATTACCAAATCGATAACGGTAAAGGACAAGTCGTGATGACACGCAGTGATGGCGTAACCTGTAAAGCCCCTGTCAATGCAGCCGTTAATCAAGGCGGACTGAATATTAATAACCAAGGTCAGGCTCTATGTAGTGATGGTTCAAACTATTTGATGCCAAATATTATTTGCCAACCTGGAAGCCAAAATATTGCTGATTGCCAAGGGAAATATGAAAACAGTCAGCCATTCCCATTATCAATGAAGCGGGAGAATAACTAATTCATGTTAGCGCCACTGACCGATTATAAAGATAAAATCACCCTTATCCGTGATAGTAGTATTCAGTTTCTGGATTTTGGTTTTACGCTACCACAGCGCAAAGAATATGGTGAGTTTGTTAAAAAAGGCGAAAACGGCCCGTTAATGCGACTCATCTATAATGAACGAGACGATAACTACCTCTATCCTGCACCTAAAAATCAGCCTCAAATACCGAGAGAAGCTGAATTTAGTTTCTCCCTTGAAGAGTCATTAACGCTATTAAATGACACATGGTTACCAGTGCCATTTTTCCGTTTTAATCCACCACGTGCATTCTCTCAAGGCCCTGATAACTGGGTAAGAATGATGTTCCATCAATTGCCAGAGCCAGATGAAGATGGGCATACACACCGCGTTGTTGTGGCATTTGATACTCGAATAGAGCCAAATCGCACTAATACCGCTTATCTGGCACCAAACGAAGAAGATGTACGTTCTGGTGTTGCTTTTGCGTTGGCCTACTTGGGCTATGAAGTTGAAAACTTTCTTGAGACACCATGGATTGATGGTTGGTTAAAAGAAGTCTTTAGCGAAAGAGCGCTGACTGTAACCAAAATGTACCATGATGAACTGGATGAGGCGCTTAAAGAGTTTCAACATCAGGCACATTATCTCAATTTACTTAATATATTAGGTGAGAAACTACGCTTACCTGAGATCAAAATTAACGAAACCAAACCACAAGAGCCTGCAATTGAAGTTGACCTTATTCTTGATGTGGGTAACTCACGCACCTGTGGGATCTTAATTGAAGATCATATCAATGATAACAAAGGGTTAACGCAACTCTATGAAATGACGCTGCGTGATTTAAGCCACCCTTATCAAATCTATAACGAACCATTTGAAAGCCGTATTGAATTTGCGCAAGCTGAATTTGGTAAACAAGATTTTTCAGTTAATAGTGGTCGCAACAATGCCTTTATGTGGCCCACTATTGGTCGCGTTGGCCCAGAAGCCAATCGCATGGCGGCACAACGCTTAGGTACTGAAGGTTCAACAGGTATTTCAAGCCCTAAACGCTATTTATGGGATGATTCGCCATATTCTCCAGGTTGGCGCTTTAGCCGCTCTTTTGGTCAAACAGACAGAGAGCCACTAGCGACTGCTGTTCCTATGACATACCTTCTAAACGATCATGGTGAACCATTATTTCGTTTAGAGCCGGATGATCGCATGCCGGTATTTACACCAAACTATACCCGCAGTTCATTAATGACCATGATGTTAACCGAAGTGTTAGCGCAGGCATTAACACAAATGAACAGCCCAGCTCAACGCCTTAAAATGAGTCATGCAAGCGCGCCTCGTCAACTGCGCAATATCATTTTAACTATTCCACCTGCGATGCCAAAACCAGAGCGCGCCATTTTTGAAACGTGCATGGAAAACGCATTAGGGCTAATTTGGAAAGCAATGAATTGGGATCCCACTGACGAAAAACTGCGCTTTGATGGTAAAGATGAACAATGTCGTATACCGATGCCAAACATCCATGTGAAATGGGATGAAGCCACTTGTGGTCAGTTAGTTTACCTCTACAACGAAACACAAATTAAATTTGGTGAGCGTACTGAAGCCTTTTTTGCCAGCCAAGTACGTGAAGATAATCGCGCATTAACTGGTGATAGCACGTTAAAGATTGCCTCAATTGATATTGGTGGCGGAACCACCGATCTCGTGATCACACGCTATAAACTAGATACTGGTACCGGTAGTAACGTCAAAATTATTCCAACACAGTTATTTCGTGAAGGATTCAAAATTGCAGGTGATGATATTTTATTAGATATCATCCAAATCTGTGTATTGCCAGCATTACGCACCGCATTAACGGATGCGGGTATTTCTGATGCCGATGCTCTGATGTCTTCTCTTTTTGGGAGTGAAGGTTTAGATGCGGGGCAACAAGTGTTACGCCAACAGCTTACCCTACAAATCTTCAATCCGATTGGATTGAAGATTTTAAGTCAATACGAAAACTACGATCCATTAGTGCCTCATGAAGGCATTAACAGTACGTTTGGTGAATTACTTAACGTTCAACCGACAGAGCATGTACGTCGTTATATTGATGATGCAACCAATAAAGAGCTCGGTGGTGGCGAGAGCTTCTCTATTTTAAATGTACCTGTACAAATTAACTTTGCGCAATTGCACGCTGAATTTATTTCAGGTGAACGTATCAATATCACCCGTAGTTTAAAAGCACTGTGTGAAGTGCTTTATTACTACTCCTGTGATGTTTTACTGCTGACAGGTCGCCCTTCTCGTTTACCGGGTATTCAAGCACTATTAAAAGTATTACAACCTGTACCACCTTCTCGTATTCTGCCATTACACGGTTACAAAACAGGTGGCTGGTATCCATTCAACAAAAAAGGCCGTATTGACGATCCAAAATCAACCGCGGCAGTCGGTGCAATGTTGTGTTTAATGGCTGAAAATGCACGTTTGCTCAACTTCTACTTCTCGACAGGTAACTTTAAAACTTACTCAACAGTACGCTATTTAGGGATGTTGGATAATAACAACACTATTTCCGATAATGACGTCTACTACCGTGATATTCAGGATAAATTTGAACCTGATCCTGATACCTATTTTGAAGTCAGAGGCGGGATCCGCTTAGGTTTCCGTCAATTAGATAATGCCCGTTGGCCTGCATCTCCACTTTATACCTTACGCATTAAAAGTCCGAAATTGGCACAACAACTTAGCCAAGAAGACAGCGTATTGCATATCAAACTTGGAGAAGAAAGAGGTGCCTCTGGCCATAATGATAACAATAAATCTGAAAAATTACGGATTGAAGAAATGGAGCTGATTAACGGCAAAGGTGGCGTTAATAAAAACGGTTTAAGCTTCAAACTCAATACGTTAGCAGATAGTGGTATTGGTGAAACATCCTATTGGCTGGATAGCGGGAGTGTATTAGGTAAATGAATATGATGGATGAAAAACAGTTAACAGCCAAATGGGATGCCATTTATCAAGGTGCAGGCAAAGCCATTGATTGGATAAGTGCGGTAAGAGGTAATGCGCCTCGTTTAAATACAGAAGCAGATAGCCTTATCTATCGTCTGCGCCGTAGCCGGAATATGGCGAAAAACCTCAGTTTAGCGACACAACGTCCAATGTCTGTGGGCTTTTTTGGGCTATCACAGGCAGGAAAATCATACCTGATTTCAGCGCTTGCTGCTGGGCAAGAGGGGCGCCTAAGAACCCGTATGTCAGGTAAAACGCTTGATTTTATCGACCATATCAACCCACCGGGTAGCGGTAAAGAAGCCACTGGCTTAGTCACTCGCTTTAGTCGCAACGCCACAAAAGGTACACAAGCGTTTCCTGTCGAACTGCATCTTTTCAGCGAAATTGAGATCGTTAAAATTCTCGCCAATGCTTACCTGTATGACTTTAATCAGGAAAAAATTGATTTTGAATTAGATGACGAGAAAGTTTCTCGTTTAATCAATTCATTAAGCACACAACGCAGTGCGACACCTGTTGCGGGTATTACTCATGATGATGTTGTTTCATTGTGGGATTATCTTCAACGCCATGCGGAAAAAAGCCAAAAAAAATTGGCGACATCCTATTGGCCTAAAGCGATTGAGTTAGCGCCTTATCTCAGCATTGCGCAACGCGCTAAACTCTTTTCTGTTTTATGGGGCGATATTGCAGAGCTGACATCCGCTTATCAGCGTTTTAGCACCACACTGGCTACTTTAGGTCATGCATCTCTTGTTTTGGCTCCGCTCTCTTCTTTAGTCAAAGAGCAAGACGGCGTGTTAGTACAAGAAGACAGTATTATGAACGTGGATATGTTAGAGCGTCTTAATACTGCCAATGATAGCCAGATCAACATTTGCCCTGTTCATGGTGATCGTATTGATGCCCCTGTTACCCTTTCGTTAGCAGAGTTAACTGCGCTGACCGTTGAACTCGTTGTCCCGTTATTAGATGCACCAAGTAAAGCCTTGTTTGAACACGTTGAATTGCTCGATTTTCCGGGTTATCGCGGACGTTTAGGGGTTGAAACTATGGATGATGTTCGTCGTCAGGTAAATAATGACAGTGCAAATCCACTGGCTCAGCTTATTTTACGAGGTAAAGTTGCCTATCTGTTTGAGCGTTATACCGATAACCAAGAGATGAATGTGTTGGTGGTGTGTACTGCGTCTAATAAACAGTCTGACGTCAAAGAGGTCGGTGGTGTACTCACAGAGTGGATACATAATACCCAAGGTAAAGATGCTCAAACTCGTGCCAAACGCCCTTCTGGTTTAATTTGGGCAATGACCATGTTTGATACACGTATTAACAACGCTTTAACCATGAATGAAGCGTTATTACGCCAATCATGGGGTAAAGGGGGCATGATCAAAATGGCGATGTTAGAGCGCTTTGGTCAATACCCTTGGATGTCAGATTGGATGAATGGAAATGCCTTTAATAACACCTTCTTGGTGCGTAAACCGGGTATGCCTACTCCGTTTATTCAAATCAGTAATGGCAAAGAGAGTGTGCTCAATGAGGACAGCGTTTCACAATTACATCTGATGAAAAAAACCTTTGCTGAAGACGAAACTGTCCAACGCTATATTCGTGAGCCTGACCAAGCATGGGATGCCATGTTGTCGCTCAACGATGGGGGTATGCAACGCCTTGCCGATTACCTTGAAACGGTTGCATTAAAATCACTAAAACTTGAACGTATCAGCGAGCAATTGCAAGAAATTCAACGTGATTTAATCGGTCATCATCTTGAAAAATGGTATCAATCAGGTGGTGAAGAAGAGCTCCAAATCAAACGTCGTAATGCCACCACTATTTTACGCTTTATGCAAAGTCGCCCTTATCTACAAGGTGCCTTGCTAGATTATCTTCTGCCTTCTCGTAAATCACTCTACGACCTGTATATGCAGGAAAAAGAGGTTATCGATACGCTTTCAGAGAACAAAAAAGTGACTCAGGCTCCAATTTCGGCCTTTGCAGCGATGGAGCAACCAACTTTCGATCTCTTTAGCGATGCGCCAATTTCGCTAGAGCCAGAAGAAGATAAAGCCCCTAAAGGTCACGGCAACGAGGTTACCTATCCTAAAAAAGTGATGGCCTTATGGATAAATCATCTGCGTAGCCTACCTGATAACAGTACGTTGTTAACCTATTTAGGCATTGACCAAGAAATTATGGTGCTATTAGTGGATGAGCTTATCACAGCGATTAATCGCCTTGGTGTTGAACAACGCATGTTGAAAACGCTTGCCGGGACTGAAGCCATTGCCCGTCGTGATGACTTAGCTGAACAGCAATCATCTCGTGTTTATAATGTATTGGGTGATTTTATTACTTGGTTCAACTTCAAAGATGACGGTGTTGAGAAGCCTGATAGCAAAATTAATGTCGGTCATAAAATCTTTGAAAAACCGGATAACACTAGCGTGCAATGGGGTGAGGATGAGCGTTTAGTCCGCTTACCTACCAACCCCGTTAACTATACCCTTTTATTTGTGATTGATTGGCTTATCGCTTTATCAGCAGTTATTACTGAGAATGCGGGGCATTCTGCGGGCAGAGAGATCAGTGCTGAACAAAACGCACTATTAGGCCAAATCATTCACACAATGAAATCATCCGTCGTGGAGTCATAATTCGTGTTTATTCCAGAATTAAAACCCGTACAACCAGCTCGTCCCGGCTTTGCGGTATTAAGTATTCGTAATTGGGAAGGTGACGCTTCCCCTGTTTATTTAAGCATTCAGCGTAACCAAGATCGCTATTTCTTAAATGATAAAGGGGAATGGGTAGGTAATGCCTTTTTCCACCAGCTGTCTCTTGAAGATGCTGATGACGGTTATCAAATCGTTCTTGATAAAACGTTGGTTGATCCCCTCGTTAGCAACTTACAAATGGCGTATCAATTTACGTTAAAAGATGATAATGAAACACAAGATATCGGGCGATTACGCATTCGTGATGGTGTATTAGCCTCACAAGCTCAAGGTCAAAGTGAAGCATTAAAATCAACGGCTACATTAGATAATCAGCCTGTTCCGCCTGCGCCCATTGCTGAAACATCCCCCGCACCAGAACCTGAACCACTCAAAATACCTGAGCCAGAGCCTATTATCCCTGAAATCAAAGTAGATGAACCGCCACAGCGTCCAATACCACCGGCACCGAAAAAATCAAAAATCGGCTTAATTTTCGCGATTATTTTGATCTTAATTTTAGCGGGTATCTTAACGTGGTTCTTCTTACTAAGGGGTAATCCTGCTGGCGAGCCTGCGCCACAGCCAACACCAGAACCCACAACACCTAGTGTCTGCAGTGTTGAAAACATGAAATCGGGTACCGCATTAACCTTTGTACAAAGTTGCATACAGAGCCAACCAGATAGCAAAACTATCCTTGCAACGATCTCACTCGCAAAACAGAACAATCAATGTGATGTTGCTCAGCGTTTATATGCTTATAAAGCACAATCAGGTGATGTTGAGATCGCACTAAATTACGCTCGTGAATACGATCCAGAAACCGCGTCAACACAAGGCTGCTTTAGTGCAGATAAAGAAACGGCCATTTATTGGTACGAAACGGTTCTCAATCATGATCCACAAAACAGTGACGCAAAAGCGCGTCTTGAAGCTTTAAAAAAATAGGAAAGTCGCATGAAAAAGGCGCATTGGCTTACGCTTATTCTCAGTGGTTTAATTCTAACAGCGCCAGCAAGTGCTGAAGAGAAAAAGCCACTATTACAAGAGGGTAAAAAGACCCTCTATCAACGTGTATTAACTTACCCGGGTTGCCAAATCACTGACACTATTGGCGCAAAAGGTAAAGAGCAACCTGCATTTAGCCGTTTTTATGTTTATCAACGCCAAACACAGGGCGCTAATGAGTGGTTACAAGTTGGCCCTGATAGCTTAGGTCATATTAGTGGCTGGATGAATGCAAGTTGTACCTCAGAATGGAAAATGCAGTTAACACTCGCATTTACTAACCCTGCGGGTCGTAACCCAATGCTGTTTTTCAAAGATAAGCAAACGGTTGAAAGCTTACTTGAAAGCCCAACGCCTGAAAAACAGTACAAACCCTTTTTAGCAGATATCAAAAACCAAAAAGTCAATCCGGCTATTTTAGCAAAAGAGCCTGATTATATGATTGATCAGAAAAGTAATTTCTATCTACTGCCTGTATTAGGATCGGATGAAGTCTTTACTGATGCGGGCTATAAAGTGCGACTGCTCAATGTGGCTTCTGTTTCTTCACAAGCTAAAGACAGCAAAGACGCACAGAATGCAACTGCAAACAGTACAAAACCAGCGACACCGAATAGCAAAGATGCTGACAATATGATGCAAGGTTTTTCTGCCGCAGTGGTGTTTGTTATCGACTCAACAATATCCATGGATCCTTATATTGATAGAACCAAACAAGCGATCCAAAAGGTTTATGCACAAGTCGAAAAAGACAATATGTTGGATAAGGTAAAATTTGGTTTAGTGGCGTTTCGCTCTAATATCAAAGCCGTACCAGCATTGGAATACGACAGCAAGATGTTTGTAAATCCCAATGATGTAAAAGATGGCCCTGATTTTCTGAATAAAGTTAAAGAATTACGCCAAGCTAAAGTCTCAAGTAGCCGTTTTGATGAAGATGCTTATGCTGGCGTAATGCAAGCCCTTGATGATGTTGATTGGACACGCTTTGGTGCGCGTTACATTATTTTAATCACTGATGCAGGTGCATTAACAGGAGATGATCCTCTTTCATCAACTAAGCTCGATGCTGAACAAATTCGCCAAGAAGCGGCTTATCGCGGTGTTGCACTTTATACACTGCATTTAAAAACGCCATCAGGTGCAAAAAATCACGCTTCTGCACAAACGCAATATGAAGCATTAACGCTTAATCCGTTCTTACACAAATCACTTTACTACCCTATCAACTCAGGGGATGTAAATAGTTTTGGTCGCATGGTAGACAGTCTGGCAACCGCTGTCACCACTCAAATTCAAACGGCTTATCGTGGCGAAGCCACTGTGGGAAGTGCATTAAATGCTGATCCTACTTATGGCAAAGATAAAGAGACAGACACCTTACTTAGTGATGCACACGATTTAGGCTATGCCATGCGTTTAGCTTATTTAGGTGAAAAACAAGGTACAAAAGCGCCTCCAGTCTTTCAAGCATGGATAAGTGATCGGGACTTATTACAGCAAAATATCCCAACCACAGAAGTACAGGTTTTATTGACGAAAAGTGAGTTGAGCGATTTAAGTGATGTCATGAAAAAAATCGTGAATGCGGCTAATGAAGGTTTGATCTCGCCTGACAATATGTTTGCGGATTTACGCTCAATCGCTGCCACTATGGGTAACGATCCAAATCAAATCAAACAAGGTTCAGCAACCAAGTTAGGTGAAATGGGATTATTAGGTGAATACATTGAAAATCTCCCTTACTTAAGTGAAGTCCTTGGCTTAGATGAAGAGACATGGAAAAGCTGGGATGGGCTAGAGCAAGAGAAATTTATCCGTCGTCTCAATACCAAGTTGCAATACTATCAACGTTATAACGAAGATGTTGATCGTTGGATATCCCTTGCACCACAAAGCGATCCTCGCGATCACGTTTATCCTGTTCCACTGGAAAACTTGCCTTAATGATCCAGATTGAAGGCATGGCAATTACGCGTGGTGATGCGCAACATGGTTTTCGTGTTGCGCTTCCTTCATTGACCCTTGAAAAAGGAGAAATCTGCGCGTTAACTGGGTTAAGTGGTTGTGGTAAAAGTACCTTACTAGAAATGATAGGGCTAATCTTACGTCCAGATGAATTAGCGCATTTCCAACTCGGTGATAATGTCATTATCACCCAAGCGGTATTGCATAATGAGCAGACTCAACTCGCATCATTGCGTGCTAAGAACTTGGGTTTTATGCTCCAAAGTGGTGGGTTACTTCCCTTTTTAACCGTCATACAAAATATTCAATTACCTCGTAAGATGCTGGGGTTAACCCAACACTCCGCTTGGCTTGATCACGCTATTGAGCATCTACAGTTACGTCCTTTACTTGATCGTTTTCCTCGCCAGCTCTCTATTGGTGAACGCCAACGTGCTGCTTTTATTCGCGCAATTGCCCATGAGCCCGCTTTACTGCTTGCCGATGAGCCCACAGCTGCTCTTGATCCCCATAATGCACAAGCGTTATATGCATTGATTGTGGAGATGGTAAAACAACTCGATATCTCTGCGCTGGTTGTTAGTCACGACTGGTCTTTAGTCGAGCGTTTTGAATTTAGCCACTATCATGCACAACTACAAGGGGGCGGTAGTGTCTTTCTCAAACAATAATATCCATCCCAATCGCCTCGGCTTACTCAGCTCACTCGCTTGGCGTGACTTAATTTATGATCGCAAAGTCGCGCTCTGTATTGTGTTCTCTTTAGTCTCAGTGATTGCGCCACTGTTACTGCTGTTTGGGCTAAAAAACGGCATTGTGACGCAACTTCACAACCAACTGCTAAATGATCCTCGTAACCTTGAAATACGGATGTTAGGCAATGGTAATTATCCACAAAGCTGGTTTGATGAAATTGCGCAAAAAGAAGAAGTCCGTTTTGTTATCCCATTAACACGTAGCTTAAACACACAAGCCGATATTGTGATTGATGGACAGCATTTTATTGATAACGCTGAAATTATCCCAACGGCAGAAAACGATCCTTTATTAACAGATGTGACTATTCCCAAAAATGCGGACACTTTAGTGCTCTCTGCCAATGCGGCACAAAAACTACAGGCGAATGTAGGCGATAGTGTGCGCTTATTTATCAGCCGTAAGCTTAATGGCGTTAATGAACGAGCCAAACGTACCTTTACTATCGGTGGCATTATCAGTGATAGTAAATTTCCAAGAGCAGCGGCTTTTGTTTCTCTTGATGTTTTAGTGGCAAT
Organism: Proteus faecis; assembly: GCF_003144395.1. GTDB lineage: Bacteria > Pseudomonadota > Gammaproteobacteria > Enterobacterales > Enterobacteriaceae > Proteus > Proteus faecis. Next base: position 160,324 of record NZ_PENZ01000007.1, read on the forward strand.
GGAAGATTACCGAGATGGTTATCAAGCACCTCTTTTTGGCGTCACACAAGGCATCGAAGCGAAATTAAGAACCCAGTTTGCCAAAGCTCGCCTTTATGCAAAAAATTTAGATGCCATTGCACCACTAGATGATTGGTTTAGACAACAACACATTGATGTGATGACACAAAAAAGCCAAATAGAGTCTGTAAAAGCTATCAGCTACGTCCTTAACGTTATCTTTTCCGTCATTGCTTGGGTATCACTATTAGGCTGTATTGCCTCATTAATTGGCGCATTCCTTGCCAATATTGACCGTAAACGTAAAGACATGGCAGTACTACGCCTATTAGGTTTTCGTCAATTTGCCGTCTCTTTATATATTGTGTTGCAAGCGCTGTTATTAACCAGTGTTGCCTTTATTTTAGCCCTTGGGCTTTACGGCATCGGTAGCACCTTATTTACCACATTATTAGGCACACATTTACCTGAACAAGCCTTTGTCTGTCAGTTAACATTTTGGGATTTATTAATCGCTATGTGCAGTGCCTTGCTTGTGGCCTTACTCGTGGCAAGTATTGGCGCATTACGTGCCGTTTCGATTGAACCTGCGGAGAGCTTACGTGAAATTTAATTTATCGCTTCTAACTTTATCATTCGCGCTGTTATCTAGCAGTTTTACCGCATCTGCCAAATGGGACGATAAATTCGTTAACCCAAAAGCGTTGCCTGATGATGTGATCTTGCCTTTCCCTTGTGAAGGTTCCATGGTGTTTCGCCAAGTCACCATCCCCTTAAGCCAGCCATTACAAGATTACAGTATCACCCTGGGGCAAGAAGGTGATGAATGGGGTTATTTAGAACAATCACGAGCAGAACATATTGCGGGTAGCTTTCCATTAAAAGGTAAAGAAAAAGGTCGTTACTACCTTATGGCAAAATACCCTGTTACCGATCTGCAATATAACGCCATGCAGAGCGTGATTAATGGTAAAGAGTGCCCTGTTGCTGCAAATAAATTACGCTTACCAAAAGTGAATATCAGTTGGTACGAAGCGATGCAATTTGCAGATCAATATAACCAATGGTTAAGAAGCAAACATCCCGAAGCACTCCCTGTTGAAGATGGCGCAAAAGGTTTTGCTCGATTACCAACAGAAACGGAGTGGGAATTTGCCGCCCGCGGCGGTTTAAAAGTCTCAGCTTCAGAATTTCGTGACATACGTTTCCCAATGCCAGAAGGTACCAAAAACTATATTTGGTCAGCAGGTAGCCAATCTGCTAATGGCTCATTACAACTCACCGGTTTGTTATCACCCAATCCTCTAGGCTTACATGACATGTTGGGTAATGTCGCTGAAATGATGTTTGAGCCTTTTAGGCTCAATAAACTCGACCGCTTACATGGACAAGCTGGTGGCTTTATTGTGCGCGGTGGTAGTTATCTCACCCCAGAAAGCGATATGCGAAGTTCGTGGCGTCAAGAAGAGCCTTATTACACCAATACTGGTGCCAATAAAAACAAATACACTGGCTTTCGTTTAGCTATTGTCGCCCCAGCATTAACATCACGTGACAAAATCAAAGAGATAGAAAAAGAGTGGCAACAATTAGGTAATGAAAAGCCGACAAATAGTAAATCAAAAAACAATAGTGATAACTCCATTAATAGCCTAAATACGCTCTCGACCCAAGTACAAGATGAAGCACTGAAAAAACAGTTAGCTGAATTGAAAAATACATTACGAGCAAATGCACAACTGCGAGATGAGCAACGTGACCAAGCTATCCGTACTTCACTGCAATTAGGCGCTTTTTTATGTACCAAATTAAAAGATGATGGCGAGTTCTACGACCGATTAATCGCATTACATGAAAAAAATTGTCCTGTAGGCACAAAAGATGCCACTTGTGAACGACGTCAAGAACAAGTCAACGAACATAAGAAAACCCTCGACTTTGTTGTGAGCTATTACGCTGACACCTTAGTGGATATGGCAACAACATACGACGCCTCGTTAGTAAAACCTCAAGTTGAAGTGGTACGCCAATTGATGGAGGCCAGAGGTAAATCAAATTTAAATACGTACCTTTCAACGTATATGCAAGGACTTCAAGGATATTGGGCTAACGGTAAAGTTTCACGGAATGAATGGCTTGAAGCGTGCAAAAAACAATAACAGAGACTTGGGATAATAGGTGTGGTATGAACAAACAATTTATGGCAACACTTGGCATTAGTGCTTTACTTGCCCTATCAGGATGCCAAAGTAATAAAGGGGCAGATCCTCGTTTAACAAATAATAGCGATATGGAGTTTTTCAGCAAATCCGGTATCACGGCTTGTGCCGGTGGTGCGGCAATCGGTGCCTTAGGCTGTCTCGTCTCAAACTCAAGCAATAAGGGCGCATGTATGCTTATTGCTGCTGTCGCGGGCTGTGGCGTCGGGATTGGTGCAAATGCCTATTTAGATAATAAACGTCAAAATTATGCTTCTAAAGAAGAGATGCTCAATTCCATGATTGCTGATATTCAAAAAGAAAATCAGCACTTACAAAGCGCCTCTAACACCGCAAAAGCCGTTATTGCTGATGATAAAAAAGCGATTGCAAAAATTCAGCAAGATATGAAACAGCAACGTTTAAATAAAGAAGCGGCTGAGAAACAACTGAAAGGCGTTGATGCCAATATCGCAGCATTGCGTTCTCGCTTAGCCGATATGAAAAAACGTGAAGCCGAATGGCGAGATATCGCCACTCAAAGCCGTCAAGATGGTCTAAAAACGGCACAACTTGATAAACAAATTGATGGGATGAAGCAACAAGTTGCCTCTTTACAAGAAGAACTTGATAGCCTTTATACTCAACGTACAGCAATAAAACTTAGTTAACGTTAAAAAGGATGATAATGAAACTTTTACCTCTTTCCCTTGTTGGCATAAGCTTACTATTAAGCGGTTGTGTCACCAATCCCGCGGATTGCGATCCAACAACCGGTGATGTTAGTATAATTACTAAGTTTAACTGTAATTATTCAGGGACTTACGACAATCGCATTGAGCAAAAACAAGCTATTTTAGCAAATGAGAAAGCATTAAATACGGAGTTTAAAGCCGTTTTTGCTGCTATCGAGAAAGAAAAGCAACAAACCAACGCCTCTCTCAAAAGTAAACAAGCTAGCCAACAAGCATTAAACCAATCAATGAATAATCTGTTAAATCAAATTCGCCAAAAAACGAAAGGGCAAAATGATATTCAAAAACAGATCAATGAAATTGACAAGCAAATGAAAGCGGCACAAAACAATCCATCAAAATCAGTGATGGAAAAACAGCTTGAGTTAGAAAATTTACAAAATCAAGTCATTAACCTGCAAAGTGATTTAGGCCTTAAATAAACCTAAAAAGGCTCTCTATTATTATTTAGAGAGCCTTTTTCTTTATTTTAATTATTATTTTTTATTTATATAGTAATTCATATCACATTTAAATTATTATTTATTTAATATTCATTGAAATTAATACACATCTTTAATAAAACAACCGTATTTAAATTAGCGTGCTATTTTTTATTCCATTAAAAATAAACTCATCATTATAATCCCCTCGCTTAATAACACATTATTATTTAAATTATGGGATATGACTAATGAAAACAAAATTACTATCAACTTTATTTATAACTGGTCTATTGGCTACTTCTTCTGTTTATGCCCAAAACGACTTTAAATTAGATAAAACCACACTTTCAGCGGGTTATGCACAAATCAAAATGGCAGGTCAAGATCCAATACACGGTGGTGTTTTTTCTATTCGTCAAGAAGTTAATTCACAATTTGGTGTTTTAGCAACAGCAACTTATGCCCAAAATGAATATGATTTAAATAAGCCTGTTAATACTTTTTTTAAAGACGTAACTGTGCGTTATTACTCTGTTATGGCTGGCCCCACAGTACGTTTAAATGATTTTGTTAGTGTTTATGGTACGGCAGGTATGAGCCAAGTTCAGTTTAAATCCGACGATTCAGAATTAAAAAAAGTAAAGAAAAATGCATTTAGTTGGGGTGCAGGTTTAATTATTAACCCAGCAGAAATGGTTTCTATTTCTCTTGGATATGAAAATAGCCGTTTTAAATTTAAAAATACCGATAATCGAATTATCTTAGATGGTTTCATTGCTAATATCGGTTATCGTTTTTAATTAAACTTAAGCACATATTATTTTATAGTATGTGCTTTTTCTTTTTTTAATTATTAAATTTACTATTCTTATGATAAAAATATTATTATTCTTTACATTACTCTTTACTTCTTTCACTTATGCTAAAAGTGATCGTACATTATATTCTATTGGTTATGCTTATATCAAAGTAAAAGATTTACCCACAGCGAATGGGATTAATATGAGAATTCAAGCATTACCTCAAGCTAATAAAAAAATCTCTATACAACTTGCAGGAACGTTATCTCATCAACCATTATCAGATAATCGTCGATTACGCTATGCTTCTATCACCTTAGGCCCCGCTTATGCGCTAACACCGTTTATTGATCTCTATACTACAATTGGTGCCAGTGGCATAAGTTATCAAACAAAAGAAAATATAAATAAAGATAATTCATCTAAATCTGTCAGTTGGGGAACAGGTATCACATTTACATCATCACAAAATATTACACTGACTTTAGGCTATGAAGGCAGTTACTTTAAAATGGAAGGGAAAAGTTATCCAAGTTATGCACTTATCAGCAATATTGGTTATCGGTTTTGATTTCTACGGTGACAAAAATAAAAACGCCTCTGCTTTATAACAAACAGAGGCAAAATCATGCAAAAGACCCACACCAGGGAATAACACAGACATCAATCATCTAAACCACATTCCAAATCATTTCATTAAATCTTGATACGTTCCCAATTGATAACCTCGTTCAATAATCGCTTGTTTTAACGTCATATCTGTTAATACTTCAAGTTCCGTTAAGCGCTGGAAACAATAACCACTCGCTCGTAATGGATTATCCACAAAAGCGGGGTGTGTCATCACTTCAATAGAATGCTCATGACGCGCTTTCGATTCATCAAGCACCTTTAAAAATAATGCTTGTGTGATTTCATCTCCATAAAATTGGCTATCAAAACCATCACTACTTATCACACCCTCAGTATTAATCCCTTCTTTATGTGCAAACAGTCTATCAACGCGTATTGGTAGCGATTTTTCTCTGGCGAACTCCGCTACAATGGGAAAAATTTGCTTAAACATATGTACATGATGGTGGCTATCAATATGGTCTGGCTCACGACCAAAGATCTCAATAAAACGCTGATATTGTGCTTTAAGTTCAACACGAATTTCATCAAGCGGTAAACTACCCTCTTCTGCCATTTGCCATACCCATTTCCCCAGTACACCTTCACGCGTTAAAGAAGGTAAAGGAGACAGCGGTTTACCCATCGTCAATGTAAAATGAAGTCCAACACCTAATCCAGGCAACTCATGACACAATTGTGCTGCATGTTTAATTCCTTCAGCATTGACAAGTGCCGTTGTTGAACTAACCACTCCATGACGAAAACACTCTGCAATGCCGTAGTTTTGGCCTTTACTCAGTCCAAAATCATCTGCATTCACAATTAATAAACCAGCCATTCTGTCTCCTTATTACTTATTTTTATCTACCGACAATTAATGAGCGGCTTTTTCTAACTCAGCAATTGCTTTAGCAAAATTAGGGAGATGCGCTTTATGCGCTAATAACATTTCGCGCGTAAGCACTTCTGAATCTTTATCGGAAAGTACTAACGGCGTTAAGTTCATTGCTAATAAAGCATCATTTAATTCACCACTAATAGCCGCTTTGCTGGCCGCGATTTCAAAGGCTTTGATGGTATGAATTAATCCCATCACTTTTTCATCAAAATGCGTTAAACGTGGATGAGGTTTAGCACCATCACGCCCTAAAATAGCAGTCACTTCAATTGACCAATCTGCTGGAATATTATCGATATGACCATGATGAGGAATATTCACATAATGCTCAGCTTGTTTATCATTATAAATAGCATTAATCACTTCACAGGCGGCATCCGAATAATAGGCCCCTCCACGTAATTCCAACTCTTTCGGTTTGATATTTAAATCAGGATCTTTGTACAATTCAAACAGTTGCTTTTCGACTTTTTGTACTACTTTAGCGCGCGCCCCACCTTTATAGTATTCACCCATTTCAATAGCTAACATCTCTTTTTGCTTGAAGTAATACAGTAAATAAGAGCATGGCAACAGATTAAGAGAGCGGATCAATCCCTCACTAAAGGGTAGGTCAAAAATATTCTTCACCGAGCCCGCAGTTAATGTGCCTGAAGCCACACCGTCTAATAATTCAGGAAAACGAGATTGGCCATTTACAATAACGTCTTTAATAAACACCATGTGATTTAAGCCAAATAAATCAATGGAAAGTTCATCTTTATCCGTTAACTTCAACACATCTGTAATAAACATCTTCATACCGATTGGAATATTACAAACCCCAATAAACTTCTTAAAATTGGTATGACGATAAACAGCTTCTGTTACCATGCCTGCTGGATTTGTAAAGTTGATGATCCACGCATTAGGGCAAATCTCTTCAACATCCTTAATAATATCGAAAATAACAGGAATAGTGCGTAAGCCTTTAAATAACCCACCTGCACCATTAGTTTCTTGTCCTAAATAGCCATGACTTAACGGAATAGATTCATCAAGTTCTCTTGCTTTCAATTGACCAACACGTAACTGTGTTGTGACAAAATCCGCCTCTTTTAATGCTTCACGACGATCAAGCGTTTTATAGATGGCTAAAGGAATACCCGCCTTTTTTACCATGCGCTGGCAAAGCTCAAAAATAATATCGAGCTTCTCTTTTCCTTCTTCTACATCCACTAACCATAATTCAGTGATCGGCAGTTCATGATAACGTTTAATAAAACCTTCTAATAATTCAGGTGTATAACTGCTTCCACCGCCAATGGTAACTACTTTTAATTTATGACTCATAAAACACTCCCATACAGCGTAATAATGCTGCTATTTGTGTATTAATGGCAAAATTAAGGCGTAAAGAACCATGAAGAAAATAAGCTTATTTTCTTCTTTCTCTCTTATTTCAATAAAATTAATCTTTATTGTTGATTAATTTATTACGCCTAATAATGAATTAGTTTGTTTCTTTAATACTACATAAATTTTTCCGATAACTATTTGGGGTTAGCGAAGTTATTTTCTTAAATGTCTTAATAAATAAACTAGGACTACTGTAACCCGCATCAAAGGCAATATCTGTTATCGAATAATTGGTAATTTCCAATTGCTTTTTCGCAAAATTAATTCGGATATCATGAATAATTTGCATTGGTGTTTTATCGTAATAACGCCGAGTTGCTCGGGTTAAATATTCTTGTGATTTCCCTGATAACATCACCATATTAACTAATGCATTTTCACCAAATTTTTGTTTGTCATGCATCTCGCTTATCGTGTCTCGCAGCCATAAGGGAATATCGTCTTGCGTTCTATTTTCTCGATGGTGTCGTAATCTATTCACCACATTAAAGGTGACAATTTCAATAAATTCATTAAATTCGGTATGGCGGAAATTCAATGAGCCAATAACGGATTCAATATAGGAGAGAAACTCATTTTTTAATTCATAAACTTGTGAAGCGATAAAATAAGAAGGCAATAACGAGAGATAATGTTTATCAAAAAAGGCTTTACTAATTCCCACATTTAAAATACGTGTTGCACCAAAATCATAGAAACTTTGGTGATGAGAGCCTATGGGGATGAAAACAAAATCTCCCCGCTCTAATAAAACCTTCTTACCATTAATCTCTTGATAATAACGCCCGGTTAAAACAATGGTGAATTCATAATAATCATGTTGATGCAGACCACTGACACTTTCTGTTTTATTATAAATAAAGACATGAAAATTTTTGCCATTAAATAGCTGATCTTCATAGACCATGCGTATTTCGCTTTGTGCTCTCAATGACTCCACCATGATATTCATCTTATTTTATCTTCTCATGTAACTCGATTAATTCTGTCACTAACTCTCTGGCTAACATCGATGTCATTAAATGATCTTGCGCGTGAACTAAGACCAAGCTGACTTTCGTTTTTCCGACACCTTGGTCATCACCAATTAAACGTGTCTGTATTTTATGTGCTTCATTTAATGCTTCGCGAGATTGTTCCATTAATTTTCTAGCGCCTTCAAAATCACCCTCTTTGGCTTTCTTTAATGCGCCATAAGCCACACTACGAGCTTGTCCTGAGTTAATGATAAGCCCCATGATGATCTCTTCAAATTCATCTTCCGTAGCACTGCTATCAACTGCATTTTCAATATCTAACATGGTATATCCTCTTTGACTCTAGAAAGTGCAGAGCAAGCTCTGCACTTCTTTTCTATAACTTAAAATTTCAATGCATTGGCAATATCTTCTTCACTCTCTTCTTTCTCAATTTCAGTTTGTGCTTTGTTTGAGATGATGACGAAAGGAAGATAAATCAGTGTTGCTACACCCAAGTTAAACAGCGCTAATAACAGTGCTGCGATACTGCCGTTAGTGTTAAAGAATGCACCTAACCCCGTTGGCATCGTCCATGGCGCTATATTTGTTACCGGTGGGATTATCCCTAAGTAATAAGCTGTCACAGTAATTGCGGCAAGAATAGGCTGAATAAGAATAAAGGGAATAAACATCACTGGGTTCATGATAATAGGCAAACCAAAAATAATCGGTTCGTTAATTTGGAATAAACCCGCTGGTAATGCCAGTTTTGCCACTTGGCGATGATCAGCGCGACGAGATGCGATAAAGATAGCCAAGATCAGCCCCAGCGTTGCCCCTGTGCCCCCTAAGAAGATAAAGGAGTCTAACATCGGTTTGGCCCAGAGATGGAATGTCTTACCTGCCGCTAATGCCGCTTCAACAGAACCGTACTCTGTGTAAATCGCAATATTCTCTAATGCCCATGGTGTCATAATGCCACTATCAAGCGCTGTCAGCGCCAGTGAGCCATGAATACCAAAGAACCATAACAATGATGTGAAGATAACATACGCCCAACCCACTACTGAGCCTAATGAGGCTAAAGGCGTTGAGATAGAGTCTAAAATAACTTGGTGGAAATGTGTCTCATAATGTCCTAATCCCCACGAAACAATTCCCATAACAGATAAGATAATAAAACCAGGGATTAAGGCTGAAAATGAACGTGAAACAGAAACGGGTACGCTATCAGGTAAGCGGATCACCCAATTACGGCGCACAATAAAGGTGAACATTTCAGCAACAACAAGACCGATAATAATACCTGAAATAACATTCGCGCCCCCTAACCAGTTGGCGCCAACAGCATACGCCCCACCAGCATTATAAGGTGTGACGGTCATAAACGCAGCGATAGAGAGTAACCCAGCAGCGATAGGATCGACCTTACGCTCTTCGGCTAATCCCATACCGATAAAAAAAGGTGTCATTAATGACATGATACCCAATGTACCATTATAGACATTCCCCCCAATGGCTTTAAAACCATTGAGCGTTTCTATTGTTGATGCATCAAGGCGGATACCTAAAGAATAAAAGAAGGAGCCTTCACCAAAACTAAGAAAAACGTTATTGATAAGTACAAACATTGCCCCTGCAAGGGTTAACGGCATTAAACGAATAAAACCATTTTTAATCGCATTAACGTGAGGTTGCTTTCCAATTTTAACCGCAAAAGGAAGGAGTACCTTTTCAAGTGAACCAATAAACTTACTCATAGAAAAATACCCTTAAAATGCCGCTAATTGCTCGGCTTGCTGAAAAATTCGCTCTTTGACTGGAATAGAAATAATAAAAAAATAAAAAATAGAATTAATTTGTTGTTGCAGATGCTTTTTTAATAGAGGCGACAGCGGCTTTTAACACACCTAAGCCATCTACTTTTCCGTATAACAAAGAATCGATCACTTCGACCGGTTTATTAGGGAGTAATTTTTGGATATCAGGCAACATCCAACTAATTTGTGGACCAAGTAAAATTAGATCCGCATCCTGTCCTTTTTGTGCTGCTAAGGTTTCAGGAAATGCTTCAATAACCACAGGCACTTGATATTTTTCTGCTTGTGCTCGCATTTTGGTCACGAGAAGGGATGTTGACATGCCAGCAGAACAAAATAAGTAAATATATTTCTTTTGCATAAAACCCTCTTGAGTTGGCAACGATTTACCCTAGAGATAACAAGGCTTTCTCTTGTGCATTCATTACTGTGTCAGTACAGAAACCGAAGTAAGATTAAAATAAGGATTGTTTCTGCTTGAATGAAGTATACGCAATGATACTGGCTAACGATATTTCTTAGTGGTTAAGAATTGTCTCTCCTTGACCTACTCTTTTGACACTCTTCACAAATTGAGCAAATAATCTTAAGAGTTCTTTCACGTCACAAAATTTGTTCTTTATTTTCCTTTAATGATCTCTCACAAAGTTTCGCCATTTTAGTCAAGTTAATTCTTTATTATTATGAGAATGTGAATTAGTATCATTACTCTTTATGTCTTTAATGGTATTATCGTCTTCTTTGTGGATCGACCTTTAAGCCACCGCTGTAAAGATCCGTGTTATTTCGTGTTGCAACAATATGGGAAAGAGAATGTTTAAAAAGTCATTAAGCCCACTGTTTTTACTGCTTTCTTCACTTGTTATCGCAGGTTGTGATAACGCTCAAGACACATCAACAGCACAATCAGCGGAGAAACAAACTCTCACGATTGAACATTTCCAAGGGACAACTGAAATCCCTGCACACCCGCAAAAAGTGGTTGTGATGAATATGGAAACCCTTGATATTATTGATGCATTAGGTGTTCCTATTGTTGGTCTTCCACAAACGAATGTTCATTTACCAAAATTTTTAGAGAAATACACCAATCCGAACGACTATATCAATGAAGGTGCATTATTTGAGCCGAACTATGAGAAGCTCAGCACAACAGCACCTGATTTAATTTTAAGTGGTAGTCGTGCTCGTGATGCGTATTCTAAATTAAGTGAAATTGCACCCGCGATTTCAATGGATATCGATCCTAAGCGTTTCGTTGAAAGCCTAGCTGAACGCACAACAACATTAGGTCAAATTTTTGGCAAAGAAGAACAAGCTAAAAAACTACTGGCTGATTTCAATAGCAAAATTGATACCGTAAAAACCAAAACACCAGACGCAGGTAAAGCAATGGTGGTTTTAGTCAGTGGTGGTAAAATTTCTGCTTATGGCCCAAGCTCACGCTTTGGCTTTATTTATGATGTATTAGGTTTTGAACCGGCTTATGTTTTTGATAGCCCTGGCTCACACGGCAATATCGTGAACTCTGAATTACTGCTAAAACTTAATCCAGACTGGCTGTTTGTTATTGACCGTGACGCAGCTATTGGCCGTGAAGATTCACAACCTGCTAAACAAGTTCTTGATAATGCACTAGTTAGAAAAGTAAATGCTTGGAACAAAGACCAAGTTATCTATCTTGATGCAAGTTCCATTTATATCTCCGGCGGGATCCAAACTTACTCTCGTTTAATGGATACAATTAATCAGGCCTTGGATCAAAAAAATAAAGTAACTGAATGAAAACGTTCCATTTATCATTGGGGATAGGGGTTATCGCTATCCTCTCAATGATCAGTCTATTCGTCGGCGCAGGAGATATTACTCCTGCTTCGCTTTTTACTGATCCCGATATGCGCGATATCTTCTTTATCAGCCGTGTTCCAAGAACTCTATCATTATTACTCGCTGGTGGTGCCATTAGTGTTGCAGGATTAATTATGCAACTGCTCACCCAAAACCGCTTTGTCGAACCTTCTCTTGCTGGAACAACGCAATCTGCAAGTCTTGGATTATTAGTCGTCATGCTGCTCTTTCCAGCAGCAGGCATCTTCACCAAAATGATGGTCGCAACTGTTTTCGCCCTTCTTGGTACGTTGTTGTTTATGTTGCTTCTGCAAAAGATCACTTTAAAAACAACACTGATAGTTCCTTTAGTCGGCATTATGCTCAGTGCGGTTATTGGCGCACTCACCATTTTCTTAGCGGTGTACTTCGATTTACTGCAATCATTAGATGCATGGACAAGTGGCGATTTCTCAAGTGTGTTACAAGGCCGTTATGAGCTGTTATGGCTTGTGGGTGCGCTGGCAATCATGGCGTGTTGGGTTGCAGATAGTTTTACTGTTGCCGGAATGGGGCGAGAATTCTCCATTAACGTGGGGCTGAATTACCGCAAAGTAATGATAATAGGATTATCGATTATTGCGCTTATTAGTGGTGTTGTGGTTTCTGTTGTAGGTGCATTGCCTTTCCTTGGTTTAATTGTGCCCAATTTGGTGAGCTTAATAATGGGGGATAATATTCGTAAAACTATCCCTTGGGTTTGCTTAAGTGGTGGGGCGATTGTTTTACTGTGTGATGTGATTGGACGCCTTATTCGCTATCCATTTGAAATTCCTGCCAGCGTTATTTTAGGCGCTGTGGGTGCTATTATTTTCCTTTTCTTACTACTAAAGCAGCAACGTTATGCAAAAAGTTAATTCATCCATAATTAGCAAATGTACTGGCGCTGTCGAACATAAGAAAACACGCCTCTCACCTATGTCTCGTATCTGGTTATTATTAGGGGCATCGTTATTAGCTATTGTGCTATTTATGACGATAAATCTAAACGGCAATATCTCTTATATTCTGACCCACCGTGCTTACATTATTCTTACGATGATTGTGGTAGCTTTTGCCGCAGGTGTCTCCACGATATTGTTTCAAACTATTGCCAATAACCGTATTTTGACCCCATCACTTATGGGGTTAGAAGCCCTGTTTGTGTTGTTACAAACCGTGTTTGTTTTCTTTGAAGGTGATATGCCTGCCTCGTGGATGCTAAACCTATCAAAGTTCTTCTTAGAATCAACATTACTCGTACTATTTTCCGTTGTACTCTACCGCTGGCTGTTTAGCTCTGTACGCTTTAACATCAATTTAGTCCTCATGATTGGGATTATTTTAGGAACTCTATTTCGTAGTTCAGCTACGCTATTACAACGCTTGATGGATCCTAATGAGTTTTCCATCTTACAAGGTCGCATGTTTGCCACCTTTACTCGTGCCACTCCTGATCTTATCTTTTGCTCTTTAGCCATTATTGTGGTTGTTGGTGTTTTACTTTGGCGTATGCGTTATAGCTTTGATGTAATGGCATTAGGACAAGCCAATGCCATTAACCTCGGTATTAATTACCGTAAACAGACCACTTATATTCTATTACTGATTTCTGTTTTAGTTGCCGTTTCTACCGCTTTAGTTGGCCCATTAACCTTCTTGGGTTTAATTGTAGCTAACCTGGCTTATCATATCAGTGGCAGTAGCCAGCACCGTTTCTTGATGCCCGTGGCCTTCCTACTGGGTACTATTGCCTTAATCGGTGGACAACTGGTTTTAGAATATGGCTTAAAAATGACAGGAACACTTTCTGTTGTGATTGAGTTTGTTGGTGGGATGTTCTTTATCTATTTGGTGTTAAGAAGACTTTAATATGATTGAAATCAGCAAGATATCAAAACATTATCAAGACACAACTGTTCTCGATAATATAACAACAACAATTCAACGTGGCGGTATTACTTCGATCATAGGTCCTAATGGCGCGGGGAAATCCACACTACTTTCAGTTATTGGACGTTTACTACTTCCTGAAAGCGGGATGGTTAGCGTTAATGGTATGGATGTTGCTGCAACTGATAGCGATGTTCTTGCTAAGAATCTCTCAATACTACGCCAAGAAAACCAGTTTGTTAGTCGTTTAACCGTAGAAGAATTAGTCGGTTTTGGACGCTATCCTTACAGTAAAGGGCGTTTAACACTAGACGATAAAAAAGTCATTGATGAGTCATTAGCCTTTTTAAATTTGACTGAATTTCGTCATCGCTATCTAGATGAGTTATCAGGCGGACAACGTCAACGTACCTATGTTGCGATGGTGCTATGCCAAGACACCGAATATGTGATGCTTGATGAACCACTGAATAATCTTGATATGAAACATGCAGTGATAATGATGAAACTTCTGCGAAAAGCCGCAGATGAATTAGGAAAAACCATTATTATCGTGATCCATGATATCAATTTTGCCTCTGTTTACTCTGACTATATTTTAGCCATGCGTAACGGACAACTGTATTATCACGGTTCACCAAAAGAGATCATGAAAGCGGATATTATTGAAGATATTTTCGATACACCCGTTGACGTTAAAGAGCTCGATAATAAACTCATTGCTATGTATTACTAATTCCATTTAGCTCAATTATCTTCAATAAAAAGCATGTTCTTCTTCTCATTAACAACATGCTTTTTTATTGCCCTTTCCCTTGCTGAAGTAACTCTGAACCAATATCTTCAAAGATAGATTGCCATTCATTATCATCGATATCCATTAATCCAAAATAACGCAATAAAAAGGTACCTTCTGTCGCTAAAAATGCCAATCGAGCACGTTTTCCGGCTTCTGTTGTCGTATCTACACCTGCTAATCGTTGCTGATACCACTCTTTTGTACTTTGTAAATATTCAGGCGTTTGTAGCAATGCAGCCATCAAACTCGCGCCTTTGGCAAAAGAGACTTTATCGTGATGATGTGTGGCGTGAATATGTGCAGTGACCCGATTATCAGGTGAGTTATTATTTTCAACGATTTTTTTAAATTGCGTTTCATAACTGCCTTCCCAGTGTTCAAACATGGCATCAATCATTGCCTCTTTACTGCTAAAACAGTATTGAACCCCTCCTTTTGAGATCCCCATTTTTTTGGCAACTGTGTCAATCGTTAATGCAGCTGCCCCTTGCTCCATCACAATGTCGAAGATAGCTTCTAACAATTTTTCTCTATCAATGGTTCTTTGACGCCCCATAAAAAAACCCCTTTTCAATACGACCGTATGGATTTATATTGTAGCCGTTAATAAAAATAATACACATAAAAATAACTGAGATTTCTATGATAAAAGATTATAAACGTTGGATAGTATTACTTCTGGTATCTAGCATGCTGTTTCTCATTGTTGTAGATGTAACCGTGCTTTATACCGCATTGCCACGTTTAACTCATGATTTAAACGCAAGTGCATCAGAAAAACTTTGGATAATGAATGCTTATCCATTAATTGTTGCCGGATTATTACCCGCAGCAGGTATGCTCACAGACAGAATAGGTCATAAAACATTATTTATTAGTGGATTACCGCTATTTGCGCTCGCTTCATTGTGTGCCGCATTTTCACCTACAGCAACCTCATTAATTGCTTCTCGAGGTTTTTTAGCTGTGGGGGCAGCAATGAGTATGCCAGCAACACTATCAATAGTGCGTCAAGTTTTTAGCGATCCACAAGAGCGCGCTATTGCCATTGGTATTTGGTCTGCAGTTGCATCTGGCGGTGCAGCTTTAGGGCCCTTAATTGGCGGTATTTTATTAAATAACTTCTGGTGGGGTTCTGTCTTTTTAATTAACGTCCCTATTGTTCTTTTGGTGTTGCCGTTTTCTATTTGGCTTATCCCTAAGTTTTCAGGACATGGTGATCATAAAATTGATTATTTAAGCTCAGTACTCATTTTAGTGGGTTTGATCAGTGCCATTTATGCCTTAAAAGAGATAGGAAAACCTTATACACAGTGGAGTGAAGCTACGACTGCCACCCTTATTGCCGTCGCCTTTCTCACTCTATTTACTCTACGTCAACGTAAACAAACTCACCCAATGATTGACTTTAGGCTATTTAAAAATCGTTTTTTTAGTATTGGTATTTTAATGGCTGTACTTTCTATGGTGATCATAGTGGGCATTGAATTATTGCTTAGTCAACGTCTACAGCTTGTTGCCGGTTTTACCCCACTTAACGCTGCGCTGGTCATTTTACCTATTCCTGTTGGTTCTGTACTTGCTTCGCCATTGGCAGGTTATTTCTTGGTGCGTTTAGGTGAAGTTCGCTTAATTATTGCTGGATTTATGCTCACTTTAGTGGGAAATCTGTGGTTAATTGCCGTTTATCAAACAACATCACCCATGGTGTTAATGGGTAGCTTATTCTTAATTGGCTTTGGTTTAGGTATTATTTTTACCACCGCATCGGCGTCAATTATGTTGAGTGTTGCCGATAGGCAAGCAGGAATGGCCGCATCAATTGAAGATGTCGCTTATGAGCTAGGTAGTGTGATTGGTGTGACATTTATGGGCAGTTTGATGAGTACGGTATATACCTTAAAACTGGTATTACCTAATTCATTAACCGTTGATGAGGCGGTATATGATAGTTTAGATGAAGCGCTTATTGTGGCAGAAAAATTGCCAATTGACGTGGCTTCTCTTGTAATATCCCAAGCAAATTTAGCCTTTGAAAATGCCTTTTTCGTCGTATTAATCGCCACAGCAATTATTACAGCACTTAGTTTGATTTTTTTACCTTATTGCTTACGTAGCACAGTAAGATAAAATCCACTTAATGATAAATAACCTCACGCAATATAATGGTGCGTGAGGTTATTAACTGCAATATTAAGTGATATTAAAGCGTAATAATTCCTTTCATTAATAACCCTACTACGACGACATCAAGCAATAATAAAATGGCTAAATAAAGTATCTCTTTTGCTTGGAAAATAGGTTTATTATCATGTTTTTCTTTACGTGACCAAATAAAAATGGGCAATCCGCAAGTTAACAAAATAGGCACTAACGCCACATACTGAATTTGGCTTGCATACAAAATAAAGAGGCAGAAAATAACACCTAATACACCACTCAATAATGCTAATTGTCTTCCCGTTTTTGCATATTGATCATATTGGCGATTAATACAAATCTTGGTGATATAAAGTGTTGTAGTAATATAGGCAGGAACAACCATTAACGCGCTAATGTTATACATTGTATTCCACGCATTATTAGAAAAATAAACTAATAGCATTGCCGCCTGCATAACAATACTACTTACCCACAATGATGTATTTGCCGCTTGATTTTTATTCGTACGAGCAAAGACCTTAGGAAATGCGCCCTTTTGACCTGCAACCATTGGGATTTCAGCACATAACATTGTCCATGCTAACCACCCCGCTAATACAGAAATAATCAACCCAACATTCATTAGCCAATCTCCCCAATTTCCAACAACTTTCGCTAATACACCCGCTGTTGATGGATTACTTAATTGAGCTAATTGTGTTTGAGGCATAACACCAAAGGGTAATACTGATAATAGAATATAAATAATTAATGCCAATAAAAATCCTAATAAGGTTGCTTTACCCACATCTTTCTTATTTTTTGCTCTACCCGATAAAACAACAGCACCTTCCACACCAATAAATGACCACAATGTTACCGTCATCGGTGCCAAGATTTGTGACATTAACGATACAGGCTCTGACTTATTACCAACAGTGCTCATGATTTGAGGAGATGTTCCCCAAAAATTACTAAATAATTGGTAATAATCAATAAGAACACCAAGCACAATAACAAATAAAATCAATGGCACTAATTTAGCAATGGTTCCGAGTGTATTAACAAAGCCTGCTACTTTCGTTCCTGATAACACTAAAAAGTTATAGCCCCAAATTAAAATAGAACCACAGATAATCGAATTTAAGTTATTACCGTCAGTAAAGACACCGGGGAAAAACTGATCAAATGCATCCATCAAGATAACGGCAAATGCCACATTACCAAATGCAGTCATTAACCAATAACCCCAAGCCACATTAAATCCAATAAAAGAACCAAAACCCTCTTGTGCATACATATATACACCTGCCTGAAGGTCGGGTCTTAAATCCGATAACAAGCGAAATGCATTAGCAATAAAATAAACGCCAATACCCGCAATAATCCATGCAATAAGCACAGGACCTATTGCTGAACTTGCTGCGGTATTTTGTGGCAAGCTAAACACACCACCACCTAACATTGAACCTACAACAATTGCAATGAGTGCCAATAAGCCCAATTTGGCACCACTATTTCCCGTTGTATTCGTGGCGTTACTTGATGATGTTATTTCAGATTTGTTCGCCATAAAAAACCTCTTATCTCCAGATAATCCTATCTGGCACTTTAATCAGTGCCAGATATTTTGATAAAATTGTTATCTCGTTATTGATTATTGACGGCCTTTCTTAATAGCAGAAACATGGCGTTTAAATTTTATATGTGAAGGCAACACTTTCGCCTCGCGTTCATCTTCAACAATGGCTCTAACCCAAAAATCTCCGTTTTCATCTACATTAATTCCCTGAATTTCATGCTCAAATCCTGGGAATTCTTTATCAAAGTTCTGTAATGCTTTAAGGTAACCAATAATACCTTGATCCCCTTTAGGTAGGCGTTCACCAGGCATAAGTACAGGAATTCCTGGTGGGTAAGGGACTAACATAGTCGCAGAAATACGGCCTGAAAAATCATCTAGAGGGATATGC
Source organism: Proteus faecis (assembly GCF_003144395.1). Lineage (GTDB taxonomy): Bacteria > Pseudomonadota > Gammaproteobacteria > Enterobacterales > Enterobacteriaceae > Proteus > Proteus faecis. Next base: position 178,865 of record NZ_PENZ01000007.1, read on the forward strand.
TCTGCTTTATAACGAACCACTTTTTGGTAAGCATCAGCAGGGGACATTACAGGTGTAGGGTCAGTATTTACCGCCTCACTAATATGTTTCATTAAATCCAACTCATCCATCTTATTGTGCATAGTTTGGCAAAGTTGTTTTAATGTCATTTTTGCATATTTAGGAGACGCTTCTTTAAGTGATGGGATTGCTTCTGTCGCTAACGCATTTGAATCATAGAGTTTTTTAAAGGTGAGTAAACTTTCTAATAGTGTTCCCCATTTTCCTTTTGTCACTCCGACAGAGAACAGAATTAAAATGGTGTAATCTCCTGTTCTTGCGATCTCAATACGACGATCATCTAAAAATTTCGTGATGATATAACCAGGAATACCCATTTTTTGGTATTGGCCATCCGCGGTAATTCCGGGGCAAGTTATCGTCACTTTCACAGGATCTAGCATACTGTCGCTATCGGCAATATCTTCATCAGAAAAACCATGCCATTTATCACCCGCTTTTAATGTCCAGCAATCTGACTCTTGGCTTAACAGATTAAGAGGCGCTTGCTCAAAACTGTGGCTTTCACCTGTTTTCGGATCACGTACTTGGGTCGGTTGTAATACATCAAAGAACCACTCTGATTCACCATTCTGTTCTTTTAATTGACGTTTGACAGAGACAACCGCCTTACGAAAACCAATGGCTTCTTCAATCGATTCCTGTACTAAAGATAGACCTGATTCACCTTTCATCATACCAACAGCAACATCAATAGAAGCAATAATTGGGTAATAAGGCGATGTTGTGCCATGCATCATAAATGAGTCATTAAAATCATCAAAATTTAAAGGTGCACGATCACTTTTCTTCACATGGATCATCGATGCCATAGAGAGTGATGGCAACATTTTATGTGTTGATTGCACTGCAAAAATGGTAGGACGGTTTGGCATATCCTCAGCAACATCCATCGCAAAACGATTTTTATACAGAGGATGAAAACGCGCATAAGCATACCATGCTTCATCAAAATGAATACGAGGTACACTGACGGCTAAATTCTTTACGACATCATTGACATTGTAACAAAAACCATCATAAGTACAGTTGGTAACCACGGCATAAGTAGGCTCCGTACTAACGGCACCTTCTGCTAGCGGGCTCTCTTTTATCAGTTGACTAATACTTGCTTGTGATAATCGTTTGGTTGGAATAGGGCCAATTAATCCATATCCATTACGTGTTGGTTTCAAATAAACAGGGCGTCCTTGTGAAAGCGTCAAACCATGATTAAGCGATTTATGGCAGTTTCTATCAACGACTACGATTTCATTAGCGCCTACAGCACCTTGAGCAACAATACGGTTAGAGCCTGATGAACCAGACACACCATAAAATGTCCAATCAGCACCGAATAGCTCTGCGGCAATTTCTTCTGATGTTTTTGATGGACCGGCATGAATAAGATAATCACCCATTTCAGCCGTAGCGACACCAATATCCGCCCGCATCATATTTTCACCAAAGAAATTAATAAACTCGATGCCAATAGGATGTTTTAAATATGCCATACCGCCCATATGCCCAGGGCAATCCCAGTAATAATCACCATCCTCAGTGAAATTTTTTAATGTTTTAAAATAAGGCGGTAAAAGGCTTTCTGCATAGCGATGGATTAACGTATAAATGCGATTCGCCGTAAATGTAGCTGTTTCTGAATAAAGATAGATATATTCGCTAACTTCTTTGAGAATATTGATAGAGACATTATCTGTAATATTTTCTTCGGAGATTAATAATATCGGTGTATCTGAATTTCTCTGTCTGAATAATGAAATAAAACCTTCGGCTTCTATATTCATTTTGGGATTGTTATTATCCCAAAAAATACCAATAGCACTATATTTTGGGCTTTCTTTTATATATTTAATGCCATGATGAATATTATCTGCAATTTGGGCTACAAATCCACGTTCAGCAATTGCTTTTTGTAAAGATGTTAATGCCTGTTTAGCCGGGCTATCTTCTTTTAGCCCAGATGAAGAGACAAATAATACATTATGATTAAATTTCACGGACACCTCCATAGGTATCAAATACCTATATTTATTAGGTTTACATTACATTACTCATTTTACTTCACAAAAAATAAGTTAGTCATTTCACAATAATCAAATTAAAATTTAATAAAATCATTCAAATATAAAATAATAGTTAATATGTCCAGCATGATAATAAAAATAAAGAACATGCGTTCTGTGGGCGTAAATATCACTTTTTTCTCTTGGTATCGAGACCACACAAAGAGGGGAATACCCAAAGTCAGTAAAATAGGAACCATTGCTAAATACTTTATTTCACAGGCATAAAACATAAATAGACAAAAGGCTAATCCAATAAAACCACTAACCAAGGCTGAGATTTTTCCTTTATCTGCATATTTAGAAAAATCACCTGATAAGCAGAGTTGTAATAAATATGCAGAAGAAGTTAAATAAGCAGGTAAAACCATTAATGCGGAAATGGCTAACATTGTTAACCAAGCATTATTGGAGAAATAAACAACAAAGACGACTAACTGCATAAATAGGCTACTGACCCAAAGTGATACGCTAGCAGCGCCATTTTCATTTTTAGTGGCAAAGGCTTTCGGGAAAGTTCCATTCTGAGCCGCGGCCATAGGAATTTCAGCACAAATCATTGTCCACGCTAACCAACTGGTTAATACGGAAACCAAAACGCCGATATTAATTAACCATTCCCCCCAATCTCCTGACACTGTTTTTAATATTCCTGCCGTAGATGGGGTTGGTATCATGCTCAATGTTTTTTGAGATAAAACACCAAAAGGTAATATTGAAATAAAAATACAAATAATAAGTGAGACGATAAAGCCGATCAAAGTGGCTTTACTCACATCTTTCTTATTTCGAGCGCGTCCAGATAACGCAACAGCGCCTTCTACACCGATAAAACACCACAAAGCAACATCGAGTGGCGCTAATATTTGTTCTGAAATAGAACCCAGATTATCAGCGGGTATAGAGGCAGAATTTCCCCAAAAATTATTGGTGAGTTCTTCATAATTAAGAAAATAAACGAGAATAAAAACAAAAATACTTAAAGGAATTAACTTAGCAAATGTACCAATAATATTAATTGCACCCGCTAGCTTTGTACCAGATAAAACAAGGTAATTAAATCCCCAGATGAGAATGGAGGCACCAATAATAGAAGGAATATTATTTCCCCCCTTAAAATCACCAGGTAAAAAATAATTTAAAGTATCCATAACCATAATAGCAAAAGCAACATTGCTAAATATGGTCATTAACCAATAGCCCCACGCCACAATAAAAGCGACAAAAGATCCAAATCCTTCACGAGCATACATATAAATACCCGCTTGGAGATCTGGACGAACGTCAGATAGCACCATAAAAATGCGAGCAATAAAATACATGCCAAAACCACAAATAAGCCAAGCAACAATAACTGGACCGACTTCCGATGTTGCAGCCATATTTTGTGGTAGACCATCAACACCACTGCCTATCATTGAACTAATGACGATAGCAACAAGTGCAAGCAAGCCTATTTTTTGGCTTGTATTTTTATTAGAAGCGCCCTTTGACATATTATTATTAACCCTATTGCAACAATAATTTTATTAAAACTATTAGTTAATTTTTAATTATAGTTAAATATAAAAATGATACAGGTTTTATCCTATATATCACTGTAATAATGATGTGTATAACCTATTTAAGATGAACAATCGTATACTATGTGATAATTATTTAATCATCTTGAGATAAAAAATAACAAACAAAACAACTAAAAAATAGATATAAGTCAAAAAAAATACTCACATAAGAATAATTATAATTTATTCATTGTGTTAGACATAAAAAACTAATTATTATTAATCTTATTAAGATGATTATAATTGTATATTTAAACCTTTATAAAAAAGTCACCATATAAAAAATTCAAGTAGTTAAAGACAAAAAACCTTATTTAAAAACAATCTACATAGTTAATATTACTTACGTATTAATATGTAGATGTTTATATTAAGAATATACTTTTTAAATAGGTGTTCTTAATTTGGATATTAAAAACAATCTATATTTAATCCATCCATACTAAAGTGAGAAGGCGATTGCCCCATCTGCTTTTTAAACATCGTTGAGAAAGAGCCAGCGCTGTTATAACCCAAATCAAAAGCAATTTCGGTGATCCCACGACCGGATAAGATTTGTGTTAATGAATTCAACAAACAGACTTGTTGTCGCCATTGTGAAAATGACATCCCTGTTTGTTGACGGAAAAAACGGCTAAAAGAGCGCTCACTTTTATGTAATTTATCTGCCCACTGTTGAGGTAAAGAATCTATTTTAGGATCACGAATAAAATCACGGCATAATTTCGCTAATTTACTGTCTTGCGGAATAGGTGCAAAAAACGGTAACGGTTTTGCTTTCGCTAATTCACATAAAATTAGCTGCATTAAAAAGCCATCTCGCCCTTTTTTATCATATTCTGCGGGCACATCTACCGCTTCAAGCAATAGTTGACGAAAAAGAGGAGAAACACTGACCACTTCACATTGTTTGCTATGACGAGGTGCTGCTGAAGGCTCAATATACAAGCTTCGGGTGCTCACATCTAACATACGAGTTTCATGCCCAGTTTCTGGCGGGATCCAAACGCCACAAGACGGTGGAATAACCCACTCACCATCATCTGTACTCACTTCAATTAAACCTGTGGCAGGGTATAAAAACTGAGCTCGGCGATGTTGATGAGTTTCTAACAACGTATTGGGCAAATAGTCTGTACCCAGCGCAATAACATCTCGGTCAAGTGAATCAACGCTTTTTAAAGGTACATTTCTCACAATTTAGGTAGCTCTCTTTCTATTTTCGTTCTTTTAATATAGCAGTTATCCCACACTCTACACACCAGCAAATAATGACCTATATAATTAAAATCGCTATATATTTAAATAAACAATGCAAGTGACTTATATGAAATTTCAACCTTCTTGATATCTATTTAATAAATTCTATTAACAATCAAAAAACGCGCTTTTAACACACCTCGGAAATAGGCTGAAATTCAAATGTCATTGTCTGGTTTTAGAATGTTGGCAAAAGATTAATCAACTACTATCCCTCTCGCAGAGGTGATTTAGAGCACTCTGCAATTATCTATGCATTCAATAATAATGCAGCGGATACCAGACATTCCCTTTATTCATAGCCTAGAAAAATCACGCACATTCTTTATATCAAGTATCGGGTATATCGGGATCCGCCTATTATGTTTAAGGTAGAGTTCATATGAGCAATCAGTCCGATCACGATAGTGATACAAAGAGTATTCTCAACAATGTTAGCCGCCGTCACTTTATTCAAGCGAGCTCAGCATTAGTCACCCTTCCTTTTCTCGCATCAAACTCTTTTGCTGCGACAACAGATAACGCTATCCCAGTAAAATCAATAATGACCGAAGAGGGTGAACGCGTTGTTTCAACTTGCAGCAGCTTTGACTGTGGCGGTAAATGTGATATTCGAGCCCATGTAAAAGATGGCAAAGTCACCCGAATTAGTACACGCCCTGATGCTGACTTAGATGAAGAAATGCCAATTATGCGTGCCTGTGTACGAGGCCGTGGTTATCGTAAATTTGTCTATCACCCAGACCGCTTAAAATACCCAATGAAACGTGTAGGTAAACGTGGTGAAGGCAAATTTGAACGTATCACGTGGGAAGAAGCGACCACGCTTATTGCACAAAATATGCAACGTATTAATGATCAATATGGCCCAGCATCTCGCTTTGTTAGCTTAAGCACAGGTGTCACTGGCGGTATTTTCTCAGGTGCGAATATGTTACGTCGCCTGTTTAATATCACTGGGGGTTTTCTGGAGAACTATCACTCTGTCAGTAACGGCAATACTCTTGCTGTCACCCCTTATACTTACGGCACCGCCGCCAGTGGTAGTACACTCGACACGTTAGAAGATACCCCGCTTGTCATTTTATGGGGTCATAACCCTAACGAAACTATTTTTGGCCATTCAAACCATTTCTTCCAAAAAATGAAGAAAAACGGCACTAAATTTATTGTCGTTGACCCTCGTTATTCTGATACCGCCTCTTCTTTAGCTGATCAGTGGATCCCATTACTGCCAACAACAGATAATGCCATGATGGATGCGATGATGTATGTCATCGTCAGTGAGAGCCTGCACGATCAAGCATTTATCGATAAATACACTATTGGCTTTGATGAACACCAAATGCCAGAAGGTGTAGGTAAAAATGAATCTTTAGTTGCCTATTTGATGGGTAAAAAAGATGGCATTAAGAAAACCCCTGAATGGGCAGAACCTATCACTAAAGTGCCTGCTGATACTATCCGCCAATTAGCCCGTGAATATGCTTCGACAAACCCAGCGGCATTAATACAAGGCTGGGGTCCTCAGCGCCATATTTGTGGTGAACGGACGGCGCGTGGGGCAACATTACTTGCCACTATTACCGGTAATGTGGGTGTTCGTGGTGGTTGGGCTGCTGGTTATGGTATGGCATTAAACTCTGAACTGCGTAAAACCATCGCGGGACCAAGTCTATTAACCAATCCAGTAAAAGCGAAAATCAATATCACCAACTGGGTACAAGCATGTGAAGATAAAAATTTAGTCACACCTGAGAATGGGTTACTGAATGCCGAGAAACTTGATACGGAAATCAAGATGATTTTCTCAATGGCCGGTAACTACATGACAAACCAAAATACCGATATTCTTCATGCCGCGAAAGTACTTGAAGATGAATCGAAAGTAGAATTTATTGTTTGTAGTGATCTCTATCTGACACCAAGTGCAAAATACGCCGATATTTTACTGCCAGAAACTAGCTTCTTAGAACGCTGGAACATCGGTGGTACATGGAGTTATGGCGACTATATTATTCTTTCTGAAAAAGTGATTGAACCTGAATTTGAGCGTCGCACTGACTACGATTGGTTACGTGAAGTTGCCAATAAATTAGGGGTGGGCGAACAATTTAGCGAAGGTAAAGAGACAGACCGCGATTGGATTGAATATTTAGTTAATGACGCCAGTGTTAAACGCCCTGAAGACGGTATTCCAACCTTTAAAGAGCTATTGGTTAAACGCCGTCATCTATTAAAACATCGTCCTCATACTCAAAATGTAGCGTTTGAGAAAAATATCCAAGATATCGAGAATAACCCATTCCCAACGCCATCAGGCAAAATTGAAATTTTCTCTAAACGCTTATATGACATGAATAATGTCGATATTCCTGCACTCTCTCATTATGTACCCGCCATTGAGGGCCCTGAAGATAGGTTAACAGATAAATTCCCGTTACAACTTATCACATGGAAAGGGCGTAACCGCGCAAACTCGACGCAATTTGCCAACCCGTGGTTACAAGAAGTACAACGCCAAGAGCTCTGGTTAAATCCGCTAGATGCCGAAGATAGAAACATCAAAGAAGGCGAAAAAGTCAAAGTATATAACGATCGTGGGGTAACGATGGTTCCCGTCAAATTAACACAACGAATTATGCCTGGTGTCGTCGCCTTGCAAGCAGGTGCTTGGTGGCAACCTGATGCAAAAGGTATAGATCAAGGTGGATGTGCCAACGTATTAACATCATCCCGTAGCACCGCAATGGCACACGGCAATGCTCACCAAACATTATTGGTCGAGGTAGCAAAAGCATGAGTAAATTTATCGTTTATCCCGCTGTAAGTAGCAAGCAGTTAGGATTTTATATCGACAGCGCTCGCTGTTCAGGTTGTAAAGCGTGTCAGGTGGCTTGCAAAGATAAAAACAATCTTGATGTTGGACGCAAATTTCGTCGTGTCTATGAAATCACGGGTGGTGGTTATACCCGTAATCCTAAAGGCGCGCTGATCAATAATGTCTTTGCTTACACGTTATCCATCTCTTGTAATCATTGTGACGACCCGATTTGCGTTAAAAACTGTCCAACAACAGCAATGCATAAGCGTGAAGGTGACGGCATCGTCATGGTAGATACAGATAAATGTGTCGGTTGTGGTGCTTGTGCGTGGTCTTGCCCTTATGGGGCGCCACAGATGAACCCTGAAACCAAACAGATGTCAAAATGCGATTTTTGCATCGATTTGCAACAAAAAGGTGAACAACCGGTTTGTGTCGCCACTTGTCCACTAGGTGCAATCCAATTTGGCCCTATTAATGAACTCCGTGAACGCTATGGTGATTTAGATTATGTCACGGGTTTACCTTCACCTGAAATAACACATCCCAACCTTGTTATTAACCCACATCAGGGTGCCAATAATGACGGAATTAATAATAAGGGAGAAAGAAAATGAATGAATGGTCATTATTAATCTTCACATTTATGATGAATGCGACCATTGGTCTTGCGTTAACAACAGGGCTTTTTGCGCGTCGCCTTTCTCATTATCTCAATACAGAAAGCTACTACCGCTTTATGCTATTGGCCTTATTTATTATTTGTGGATTAGCAGGTTTAGGCTCTATTGCCTCAATCACTCACTTAGGTGTGCCATTAAATGCCCCTAATGCGATTAGAAATGTTTTTTCTGCTTGGCTAAGTCGTGAAGTTGCCATCACAGCTATATTTGTTGGTTGTCTAGGTTTAACCTTTTTATGGCTCTGGCGCACTCGCAAACTCTCAATGCTGTTATTAAGTACCAGTATTCTGATTGGGCTATTTGATATTTATTGTATGGCATCGATTTATCGCCATACCTCTATTTTGACATGGATGAACCCTAACACTTACATCATGTTCTTCGGGGCGATGTTAACACTTGGTGCCACTATTTTCTTTTTGATGATCAAAGTATTACAACGCATAGGCAGTAAGTTAGGTATTGAAATACCACAAGACTCTTTCCCAATGCGCTGGAAATGGCAATTATGGGGAATAATGGCATTTAGCTTAATCGGTCGACTACTGTATCAACCTTTTTATGAGCAATATTTAACTAGTATGCTCTATAGCCAAAAATCGGTGACATTTCCGTTATCACCTATTCAAGTCTATTACTCCATTGGTTCGTTACGGACGACATGCTGGATCTTAGCCACCTTTGCAGTATTGGCTTGTGGCTATAGTTTAGTGAAATTCCTCACACCCAAAAACCAAGATAAATCAACAGAGTCTATCTTTGCGCTTGGCTGTGTGATCGCAATTATCGCTGACTTTATGTTGCGCTATGTTTTCTACTCAATTCACTAGTTGTCATTGAGCAAGTCGTTTAAATAATAAAAAACAAACCTCATTAATTGGGGTTTGTTTAAGGAAGTATCAAAAATTATGAGCAGACTCTCTTATTATGCAGCTGCATTTAATTTATTGGGAATTTGTTATTTATTCCCACCAGATGATGACACCAATAAAACTGCACTCAACTTTTTTAAAACAGGGGATTTTATCACGCAGTGGCCTTGTAAAATTGAAAACCATCTGTGTGAACGTTTAATTGATTCCGTTTCTATCAATACAGAGCAATTAAAAACTCAATGGCAAAATCTTTTTGTTGGCCCCAATGCGTTGCCCGCTCCTCCTTGGGGTTCGGTCTATTTAGATCCTGAAGGTTTATTACAAGGGGACTCTACCCTTGCACTGAGTGAATTTTTAAAACGAGAACGTTTAAAAATAAACACGCCTTTTCCAGAGCCTGTTGATCATATTGGTTTGATGTTATTTCAAGCTGCGGTATTGGCATCAGAAAAAAGAGAAGACGCGGTTAATGAATTACTTTCCCTTCATTTGACCACCTGGCTACCTCACTATTTAAATAAATTAAAAATGAGTGGGTATAGCCAATTTTATAGCACGTTAACAGAACTGGTAACCATCACGGTGAACGCATTCAGAAAATAGAAACTTATTAACAAATTATCATCCTAACATAATTATTTAAGGTAATTTGGACCACGCACCCAAATTACCTTTTTTTATTTAGACATTCTTTTTAGATTATTATGATTTTAATCCTAAACGTTTTGTTAAACGACGTAGGTTAGCCGGATCAAGTGATAATTCTCGTGCAGTAGCCGCCCAATTTTGGTTATTACGCAACAATGCTTGTTTAATTAAACTTCGCTGAAATTCATCAGTTGCTTCTTTTAAATTATTTTCTTCAGAAACTAGGGGGTGAGAAACAGAGTGAACTGGATTTTCTGTACCTAAAGCAAAATGACTAACTTGTAAAATAAGACTGTCTGTCTTATTCCCTGCCCTCGCTAATACGATTGCACGATGAATAGTATGTTCTAATTCACGCACATTCTCTGGCCAGGAATAGTGCAATAAATAAAGGCGTAATTCAGGGCTAATAATCACTTGAGTAAGGTTAAAACGCTGACGATATTGCTCACAGAAATAACCCACTAATAGCAAAATATCTTCGTCTCTTTCTCGTAATGGCGGAACATGCAAAGGAAAGATACTTAAACGATGGAAAAGATCGGCACGGAAATTTCCCGCTAATACCTCCTCCCATAAATCACAATTTGTTGCTGCTAATACACGCACATTAACGCGTAAATTGCGATCATCACCAATTCGTTGAATATCACCATATTGTAAGACACGAAGTAATTTTGCTTGGAGAGATAATGATAACTCCCCTATCTCATCAAGAAATAGCGTTCCATTATCCGCCATTTCAAATTTACCGCTACGATGACTAATTGCGCCGGTAAAAGCCCCTTTCACATGACCAAATAATTCACTTTCTGCCACACTCTCAGGAAGTGCTGCGCAATTTAAATAGACTAACGGATTATCTGCACGATGAGACATTTCATGAATGGCTTTTACCACCAGCTCTTTACCGGTTCCTGTTTCGCCACTCACTAAAATATTCATCTCTGCGGGTGCAACAATTTCTATCTCTTTTTTCAGTTGCATCATCGAAGGCGATAAACCAATAATTTCTGTTTTTACTGTCGGCTTAAACGTATTGATTGGTGTAAATAACATATTTTGATTTTCGAGTTGCTCAATCAATAACGCATTATTTAATGCCCCAGAAGTTAATGTCGCAATTAACCTAAGCTCCTCATCACTAAAAGTATCAAACTGATGAGGATCCATTCCATCGAGTGTTAAAGTGCCAATTAAATCTTGTCCTGCAAATAGTGGTAACCCCACACAAGCATGAACTTTTAAATGTTCTCTATCTGGAATAAGGCCATCATAAGGATCCGGTAAATCACTGTCTGCAGGGAAACGTACCACATCCCCTGCTCGCGCTATAGTTTCAAGACGAGGATGCCCTTCTAGTAAAAAACGACGCCCTAATACATCAGGTACAAGGCCATCTATGGCTAATGGGATAAACTGGTGAGGCTCATAACGAAGTAGTGCTGCAGCATCGCAATTTAGTACTTGTCGAAGTGTAGTTACCAGTCGCTGAAACCTATCTTGGTGACCAACACCTTTTTGTAATTCAATGTCAATGTTAGCCAACACATCAACAGAAAAGCCCATAAAAACACCTCATAGTCATTATGACCGTTATTATGGTCATTTTGACATAGTAAAACGCCCATGCGCCATTAGCCTGACGCATGATGACCTATTTAACCGACAATTTAATGGATCATATTAGCTTAGAAAACAACTTATTATTTCCAAGAGCATTAGCTGGCGAGTGATAGTTCATACACAGGGGATCTCATCACCCCCTGCTATTTTTGTGACCACAAGCAAACCCTACCGTTCACCTTGAGTATCTATTAACAAACGCTGATTTATATATTCGATAGTCTCGTCTATGGTCATAATATTATTAACGACATTAGTAATACCTTGTCCGATAATAATTTCGGCTTGGCGTAAATTAAATAACTTACCATTAGGTACCGAAGATTCTCGTATTCCCTTATTAATTTCTTGATAAGCCAATGTCATCCATGGATAACGATGACTAATTTCTTGATTATGATTGAAATTTTGATGATTACTGTTTCCACCTAATAAAATAAGGTGATCCATTACTATTGGGGAATAAAGCCAACGATAAAATTGCTCTGCATATTGTGATTTTTGGCTATAACGCGAAACCCCTAATACGCCACCGCCTAATTGTGGAATACTTCCGGGTACAGGTGCAAAACCTATTTTAGGTAAAATATTACTATGAGCAACATCGTTAAATAAATTCATATAAGCGATCAGCATTGCAAGATGCCCTTGCTCAAATTGCCTAACCGACTCACTCCACCACTTATTATGAATATTCTCAGTAATCGACAACTGTTTTAAATACTCTTCTAATATTTCACCCGCTAAAGGCATTTTTAATCTAGGAATATTATCGTTTCCTATTAAACACCCACCTTTGGCGTAATAACGTAATAGATATTCTGTTGCAATCAACCCCGCACTACCCAATGTTGTTGAAGCGCCCATTGGTCGACTTAATTGCCCTTCTTCATGTTGTTCAGTAAAAAACTGCGTCACATTATCATATTCTTCAAATGTTGTTGGTACGGTTAATTCATTACCTGTTTTCTCGTAATACATTCTTTTTAAAATAGGATCTTCAAACAAGTCTTTTCGATAAAACAGAAGTTGCGCACTGGCATCAAAAGGCATCGCATAAGCAACATTATTTACTAAACTAAATTTCTGCTGAGTAGGTAGTGAAAAATTATTTAATAAGTCCGTTAGCCCATTACCAATCTTATCTAATGGCTGTAATATTCTTTCAGCAAACCAAGGAAAACAGGCCATATCAATACGCAATAAATCATAATAGGGATGCAAATGTAACTGGCTTAAAATTTGATAAACTTCATCGTAAGGATGTATTGCTAAATTAACTTTAATCCCTGTTTGACGATAAAAATGAGGTAACAGCTTTTTTAATGCGCTAGTTGAAGGACTGGGCAAAATCAGTAAATTAAGACTTATATCTGCTTTATCCTCACTCATAACGGCCGGCGTTAAAGTATAAAGATGGTCACTTTGATTACGCACACAAGTCACATTAGTTCCAGTTATTTCACTTTCGTCTTCTACTTGCATTAATGCATCTACGACTTCTAATCCAAGTTGAGCGTAATTCATAGGAAAGTAATACAACCCTTTTAATACAGGTGGAATATTATCGCTCAATGCAAAAATAGGAGGACAATCATTATGACTACCGAAATAACTCGCTTGCGTTAAATAACGTGCTTTCTCTATATCTTGAGCAATAAATATGTCTGGGATTTGCTCCAGAGAAAAGAAATCAAACGCAATTTTATAACTCTCTTCATCTGATGCACAAAGCACCACATTTTTTTTATTGGGAGCCGTTTCTAAAAGTCGATGTTGTAATTGAGTGGCAAAGTTTTGATTATTTAAATAATCGCTACTCCCCATAAAAATACCCACTAATTTACCTGGCGTTTTTGCAATTTGTTGACAAATTGCTTCGGCTGCTTGGGTAAAATCAAGCGTGAAGAATTTTTGCGTATTCAGTGGCTGGCGATAAACAAATGCAACTTGAGAAGGGGGTAATTTTAACGTGTCAAAATAGATATTGGCATCTTTAAGACAGCTAACGGTGATCACTTGTTTATAGCCACCCGCAGCAATTTTCTGTAATGCCTCTAATTCCGTTGTTTCAAGATCGTCTGTTAAAAAAAGATCGTAAGTAACCTCGGTGAAATGAGCAATAGACTGCCTTAGCGAATTAAAGAAAACCGCATATTTTTCAGAAACTAATTGGGGTAAAAGTATCGCAATTTTATGGCTCTTACTGGTTCTTAACAGTTGAGCCTGTGTATTTAATTGATAACCCATTTGTTTGGCGGCTTGATACACGGCTTCAATTTTCTCAACACTTACATTTCCACGTTTATTCAATACGTTAGAAACCGTTCCATGAGAGACACCTGCTAATTTTGCAATATCTTTAATCGTTGCCATTGACCTTTTTCCATCTCAATTTCTGCTTTCACTAGCATACCTGAATTATTTATCGCGACTACTGCTAATTGATTTGAACGTTCCATTTAAAAGTTGTTTATAAAACAAGCTCTTGTTACTTATGGTAAATAAATAATTATCAATCTCAATTGAAAAATATAACAATATTAATCAATAAGATAATAAATTTAATTTGAATAAGATCACTGATCTGATCTTCATTTATTGGCAAACAACCTCCACCATTTTATTATTGGAACGTTCAAATTCATCTATACCTTATAGATAGCCAACACCAGATAATTAATAAAATCATAATAAAACAATAGGATAAGGGGATTTCTTATGAAACTTCATTTTTTAGGGACGGCTGCCTCAGAAGGCATACCCAATCCCTTCTGCCGTTGTGAACACTGCCTGAAAGCAAGAGAAATGGGTGGGAAAGATATCAGAACTCACTCTTCTGCCATTGTCGATGACATTATGTTAATCGACGTATCACCTACATTTAGTTATCAATTAATGCGTGATGGAATGGATGCCACTCATTTTGAGAGCCTTCTATTCACTCACACGCATCCTGATCATTTCAATGTTGGCGATCTGTTTAGTCGAATGGAAGGTTATGGTTTTGAAATTAACCATCCCCTTCATATTTTTGGTAATGATCGCGCAATTAATGGCTGTATCGAAGTTTTACCTGGTTACAGCAAAGAGCGTTTTGCTTTTCACTGCTTAATTCCTTTTGTTACTGTCGAAAGAAACGGTTATAAAATTACGCCATTGCTGGCTAATCATGCTAAATGGGAACTCTGCTATGTTTATCATATCGAGAAAGATGGCAAGGTGATTTTCTATGGTCATGATTCTGGTTGGTTCCCTGAATTGACATGGAAATGGTTAGAAAACAAACCTCTTGATATTGTTGTTTTTGAATGTACTTATGGACTCAATGGTAAAGATCGTACTGATAATCATATGAGTCTAGAAACCGTATTTGCAGCGAAAGAAAAACTACAACAGCAAGGTTGTTTACATCAAGATACACAAATTGCCGTTTCACATATTTCACATAGTGGTAAATTGCTTCATCACGAATTAGAAGCTGTTTGTGCTCCTCACAATATCCGCGTTGCCTACGACGGGTTAACGTTAGAAACAAATTAAGAGGAGAACGATGATGGATATGAAAATAACCTCTCGCTTACTGATTATGATGTTTGTGCAATATTTTATGCAAGGTGCATGGAATATGACCATGGGGCTAGTATTAAGTAGCTATGGTATGGCAAGCATTATTGGTAATGCCTACGCTTTATTAGGCGTCGCAACAATTATCTCCCCATTATTTATTGGTATGGTGGCTGACCGTTTCTTTGCTTCACAAAAAGTCATGGGCATCCTTCATTTAATTAATGCCGCAGTCATTATTTGTGTTCCTCAATTTATTGAAGCACAAAATAGCGGTATGACTTTATTTTTAATTTTCATTATTGGATTATTGTTTTATCCAACAACTGCGCTTTCGAATAGTATTAGTTTCTCTCATATTAACGGCGTGAAATACTTCCCTATTATTCGTGTATTCGGTACGTTCGGCTTTATGGCTATCGGATTTATATTAGGTGAAATGGGCTTCTCTGGTAGTACTATGACTTGGTATATCGCTTCGGCTGTGGGAGTTTTACTCGGTTTCTACTGCTTTACTTTACCTAATACGCCACCTAAAGCGAAAGGTAAGCCATTCTCTGCTCGTGATGTTTTATGTTTAGATGCACTTTCATTATTTAAAGATCGTTATTTTGCTATCTTAATGTTTAGTATCTTTATTTTAATGATCCCTAAAACAGCTTATTCCGCTTATATTCCGGTATTTATTAAAGCATTAGGTTTTAATAATGCAGCGTCTATTATGCAAATCGGTATAGCTTGTGAAGTGCTGTTTATGTTTGTGTTGTCATTCTTCTTGATGAAGTTTGGCTTCAAAATCACGCTACTTTTAGGTGCTGTTAGCTGGATCATTCGCTCAATATTCTTCTCTTATGCAGCGGTAAATACCGAGTTTTATTTTATCGTTATCGGATTGATGTTGCAGGGATTATGTTGGGACTTCTTCTTTACTGCTGGTGATATCTATGTTGACCGCAAAGCCAAACCAGAAATTCGTGCTCAAGCACAAGGTCTACGCTTTATTGTCTCTAATGGTTTCGGCTTATTATTTGCTTCCACTATTTGTGGTCAAATCTTTAATTCAACCGTAACAGAAACAGGCGATGCAGCTTTACCACAATGGTCAACATTCTGGATATACCCAGCAATCGTTGCCACCGTTGTAAGCATATTCTTTATCTTCTTCTTTAAAGATGACGTGAGTAAAAAGAAAAATAACGAAGATAAAAAAGCACAAGAAAGTATTGCAACACCCTAGTTTTAAAATAAAGGAATAAGCCAACGTTAGGAGCAAACCATGAATGCATTAATACAGTTTGTTGACAGCATTGGCCCTTTATCACTTTCAAGTATCGCTAAATTACTGGCCGCCTTTATTTTGGGCGGCCTTATTGGCTTAGAGCGTGAATCAAAGGGGAAACCAGTCGGTTTTAAAACCTGTGTTATTATTGCTGTTGCCAGTTGTTTATTAACCATTGTTTCTATTCAATCCGCGGAATATTACGCCAATATCTCCGATAATATTCGTAGTGATCCCATGAGATTAGCCGCGCAAATTATCAGTGGTGTCGGCTTTCTTGGCGCGGGTGTTATATTGCATCGACGTGATGATGCTATTTCAGGCCTGACAACAGCCGCCATTGTATGGGCATCAGCGGGTGTTGGTATTGCTTGTGGCTCAGGTTTTTATTGGCATGCCATGATTGTGACCGTTCTCTTTTTTATGGCTATTCAACTTAGCCCGCAAGTGGTGCTCTTTCAGATGAAAAATCAACGTTTAGGTAAGATAAAAGTGCGTATGTTATTTACTCATGAAAGTGGTGTTCCTCTGTTAATTGAGTATTTAAAAAGCCATAAAAACGTGATTGAAAATCTGACTATTCGCGATATCAAAAAAGAACGCGTTGAAGTGAATTTAAAACTGTTAGTGAGACAAAAAATTACCTTACCTGAATTTTATTGTTCATTAAAACAGCTTGAACATGTTCATTCAGTTTCTCTTGATCATTAATATATTTAAAAATAAAAAGTGCGCTTTATTTTAGAATAACAACACTCTTTTTTATTGCGCACATTTTTTGATTATTAATTTATTTTAACTACATCTATTTATGAATTATTTTTTACTAAGATGATAACGATAGACAGTA
Source organism: Proteus faecis (assembly GCF_003144395.1). GTDB lineage: Bacteria > Pseudomonadota > Gammaproteobacteria > Enterobacterales > Enterobacteriaceae > Proteus > Proteus faecis. The sequence goes on from NZ_PENZ01000007.1 coordinate 196,165, forward strand.
GCTTCTAAAAACTTTTCTTCTGGTTTCCAGTTTTTAATAATATTAACAGAACCACCATCAGCATAATAATTACCATCTTCTTGTAGAAAAATATCGATATTATTTACAATATATAAATCTGTTTCACACTCATCTGAACAAGCTGATGCAACCTCATTACTAGTAACATAAACCGCACTACCTTCTGTCGTCGTGCCTTTAACTTCAACACGCCTAATCGTATCATTTTTATGACATTCTAAATCATAAGGACTATTAGAAGAGGTATCTAATACTTCAAAGCCTTGCTGTTCATAATGTTCTATTGCCTTATTCATTGCATACAACTCAATTACCTTTTTCTTTTTAACATCAGCAACTCGACCTTGATAGCTTAATTTTTCTTTTTTCAATATCTCGGGAAGTTTATTATCAATATCTAAAGTATCTATTTTTTCCCAGGCATAAATAGCACTTAATGCTTTATTGGGTTTTTTCTGATAATCAAGTACATCATATAAGACTTGAACTGGTTTATTGCCATTATGTTCTATATAAGACAGTCGACCGATATAAATAAAAGGTTGGCTACTACTTTTTATTTTTTCATGAGTTCGAACAAATAAAATAACTGTTTCTCCAGTAAAAATTTTTCTCATATGAGGTGTTTCTATTGTATTTTTATTCTGAGACTCCCAGTGAAACTTTTTACCATTATCAAGAAATATATCATTATATTTGTGACTGCTTTCTTTACCGCTTTTATCCAATGTGACAAATAAAACAATACAATTATTAAAACTTGTTATTCCCGTTATCTCCTTATTATTATTCAAAGGTCTTACATTAGCTGTTACCAAAGCTTCATTTTTACTATATGCATTTCCAACAACCAAGTTTTTGTAATCAAATACTTCATCTTTTCGCTGCATCATAGAACCTTATTAGATAATTTATATATTGCTAATTATATTAGCCCAAATATATCAATCATCAAAATAAGAGGGTTAGATCTATAAAAAATTTATACATATTGTGACTGAACACCATCAGAAAACTGACACCAAGAGAGTGCTTTAACTTTCAAGGTTACCCAGCTGACTATAAATTACCCAAAGATATGAGTAATGCTAATTTATATAAACAAGCTGGAAATAGTGTTGTAGTGCCAGTTATTGAACGAATCGCACAACAGATAAAATTAGCGCTAGGATAAACTGTAATAGTTTTGAAATTAAAATCCCAAATCTCAATTTTCTAAACCAATTATTATGGCCGTAAGACAAAGCGCGATAAAACGTTTATTTTATCGCGCTTTGTCTTAACAGAAATCTATTTACTATTCTTTATTTTTTAATGGATTAGCAAAGCGTTCTAGGTACATCATGCCAAAGATTGTTGAAGCATAATCTGTAATATGTCCTACATCTCGATAAACCGGTACACCGTCTATATCGGTTAAGCAGACATTTTTATCACATTGTACATCTTTAGGATCAATGATAATTAAAGTTGGATAGTCCTTTTTTAATTTAGCAAATAATTGATTCATCCATGTATTCCCCTCACCTTTATAGTCTTTCGGGTTACAGTTGTTATCTGCAAAATCTTTTCTTAATTTTGCATTTTCATAAAAACAGGTCATAAAACCACTTGGCATAGAATTGACTGCTTTAATAAAAACGGGCTTGGCCCCTGTGGCAATAATAATATCAAGTGCTTCACGCATCGCTTTTTCAACACGTTGACGAGACGCTTCGACGGTTCTCACATCACCTAATTTATTAATCACATGATTTGACGCATAGTTATTCCAAACTTGTCCAAATATTACATAATCAAAGTGGCTATTCTTAATAAGTTGATAATATTTCACCGTCTGATCGTAACAACGTTGATAAACTGCATTTTTATGATTAGACCAGTCATAAAGGTAAATATTAGGAAGTGTAATACATGATGAAGTTGCTTGAGCATATACATCTATCTTGGCGTCTTTACCTAATATATCCATAAAGCCCCAATAATGATTTGCATGAGAATCACCAAATAAAAAAGCTTTTCTCTGACTTCCCACTGCACCAATATGGCATATTTCATCTGGATCTGAGGCTTCAAAATTCATACATTTAGTTCGATTAGGATAATCAAACTGGTTCAATTTAGCTTCTAAATTAACGTAATTTTGCCCAAGCCTTGCTCCAATGCCTTGATATTTTTCATTTAATGCATTTAACCCAAATGCGCATAAAATAGGAATAATTAACAAAAGTGTGATCGAATATTTAAAGGCTAAGCGTTTTCTTCTAAACGGCTTTTCAATAAGAAAATAAGAAGTTATTGAGAGTAATAAGGTTAATGCTAACAGTGATCCTTTCTCTAGTTCTGTATTAAACACTCCAATATAACGTGCAACTGCAAATAATGGCCAATGCCATAAATAGAGTGAATAAGATAATAACCCGACGATCACGATCGGCTTTAATGAAAGTATTTTTTTTATAATACTCTCATGCTGCCCGGTATAAATAATAAGTGCAGCACCAAGACAAACATACAACGTATTAAAGTTCGGATAACCTGCAATAATATCGTTTTGAAATGCGACCCAAACAATAACACCTAGCGCAATTAAACTAATAACATCATTTATTCTTCGATTAAGTTTTATCTTTGTTGGGAAATAGGCAACACATGCACCCAACATAAACTCAAAGATCCGCGTACTAAAATAGTAGTAATTTTTCGGTTGATCTTTTTGATAATAAAACACAAAAACAAACGAAATAACAGTAAATAACGCCACCAAATAAAAATGATTAACGAAGCCTTTTACGTTGATTTTATGCAGAAAATAAAGTGCAAAAGGTAAGAACAGATACCACTGCCACTCTATTGCTAAAGACCATGTATGCAATAACGGTAAAAAGAGTGCATCTTGTGCGGCATAGCTGGTTGTCACTCTCGCAAAATATTTATTAGAGAGAAAGGCTGAGGCGTATTTTTCACTATTTGTAATATCTAAGTAATCGCTAGGAAGGTAAAAAAGCCCTGAAATCACTAAAACAGCGATTAATACAACTAGATAAAGTGGTTGTAATCGCCATAATCGACGATTATAAAAATCATGAAATGAAAAATTACCTTGAGATAATGAAATTTTAATTATCAGCGAGATCAAAAAACCAGAGATCACAAAGAAAATATCGACGCCAATAAATCCAGAAGGAATTAAGTGATTATCTAAATGGAAAAGGATAACTAGAATAACAGCGACTGCTCTTAAACCATCTATATCTGCACGATATTTTACATTCATAATTTAAACACATAATCCGAATAAAAAGAATCGCTGGATTATATACCAATTAGCCATATCGCTTTAGTCACAAAAAGAAGAAGATTATTTAATATTGACTATTAATAACACCTAAATGGCCATAATTGATTAAACTCCATCGTTAAACCCAATTGCACTTCAGATGAAAGTGAACCTTTGCTCACCACAAATTTGGGATGCCGAATAACGATAGGGGTATTAATATCATAAAGTATTAATGATGATCGGCTTAGTTCTAACTCATCATAAAGTGTCTTCATTTCTGCTGATGACGTATTTTCACATAATCGCCCAAGCGTGATATGAATAATATTTTTATGAAGAGTGTTATCAATGGGGATCTGCTGATAAATATTTTGTCTAAATTGTTCTAACTCCTTTGAAATACCCGTTAATATCACACTGCCGTTGGATGTTAGGACAACATTATTAAATAAAATTTCAATTCGTTTTGTTTGATTAAAGATTTTTGCAATCTCATGGCACCATGACAATAATACGGGGCGTTGCAGTTTAAACTGTTCATTTTGTTGATTAAAAATCGTTAATAATGTGGAGTGATATTCTTGTGGCTGAGCAAATTCAATAAATGGAAACTTAAGTGCAAGTTGATCACAATAAGCCATTAGTTTCTGACTAAAGGGAATAAAGCTTTCCTCAATTTCAGGCTGAGAAATCATTAATTGCCCCATATTTAAACTGACATCAATAATACTTTCATCATTAATTTGTTGTTGCCAACTTTCACCTGTTGCCAATTTTTTAAGTGTTGCTTGTGTCAGAAATTCGTATGCCATCCGCACACCTTAATTAAGAATAAAATAATCACTCATACTTTGGTTTGAATGACATTTAAAATCAAGTTTTAGAGCAGATAATAAAAAAGTGGCTTTCTTCTGAAAGCCACTGTCACATCAAAGGGGGAGTGATGTTAAAAGATGAGTCTATCTATAAATAATTCAATTAAAACTAAATGGATTACAGAAAATTAGCCGCTTTAAACTTCGCTAATGCATCGGCTTTTTGAGCTGCCGTCATTGGGCGTAATGGACGACGAGGATCACCCACATCAATACCATGTAGTTGCATCGCCACTTTTCCTGCTGCAACACCACCGTATTCGACTAACACACGAATAATCGCAATCACTTTATCCATGCAAGCTGTAACGCCTTCATGATCACCGGCTTTAAATTTCTCAATAATTTCAAGGTATAATGGTGCAGCATAGTTATATGTACTGCCGACAGCACTTGATGCACCGCAGGCTAATCCCGCAGGAATAAATTCATCAACACCAAATGGAACGTCATACTTTCCGCCATCTACACGTAAGCAACGCTGGAATTCATACATATCAGGGGAGTTAAATTTCATACCTGATAGATTTGGGATCACTTTCCCCGCGGCTTGTAGGAATTTTTCCATATCAATATTTAAGCCTGACATGGTGGAGTGATAATAATAAAAACCTTTAGATGGGGCGCTAGTTGCAGCCAGACGACAATATTCAACAAGATCATCAACATTGCCCGGTTTAAAGAAACAAGGACCAATAACGGATGTTGCTTTGATATCTAGTGTTTCAGCATGGCGAGTAAGTTCTACTGTATCAGCAATACTGAGTGCACCTGTATGAATAATAAGATCAAGCTTACCTTGACTGGCATTAACCCAACGTTCAGCCACTTTCTTACGTTCTTCAACAGAACAATGAATACCTTCACCTGTTGTTCCTAATACATAAGCACCTGTCACACCGCTTGCAATTAGGTGTTCTGCTATTTCATCAATGACAGGGTAATTAACGCTTCCATCTGCTGCAAAAGGAGTATGAGGTGCGGCAATCAGCCCAGAGAGTTTGTTCATGATAACTTCCTTTGGAGGTTAATTTCTTTTGTGATATTTTTATGGAGCTTAACTCTATATTAAGGAGCAATACTTCAGAACGCAATAACGAAATCAGCATTAAAGGAAGAGAAAAATGAAAGTGTGATCTTTAGCCAATTTCCACTAAAGAACACACAATGTAGAGATAAACTTATGAGGAATGAGTCTGTTGTAGCGCATTCAATGTTCGTAATTTTTGCTCTTTAACCATGTCAGGCTGAGCTTGCACTAATAACGTATAAAGAAGATCTAATACAAAGAGCTGTGCTGTTTTTGTACCAATAGAGTCACCTTGCAGTTTCCCTTGTCGGTTACCATTAATTAAATAGTGATCAGCATACTCCATAATTTGTGAGCCTAAATTATGAGTCAACGCGATCGTGCTCGCTCCAGCTTCTTTAGCTAATTTAAGAGCATGAACAGTTTCAGAAGAATTACCTGAATGGCTAATTCCAATAGCAACATCACCTGGTTTTAATAACGATGCTTGCATATACATAAAGTGGTTATTTGTAACAGCATCAACACGATAACCAATTCGCATAAGCTTATTTTTTAAATCTTCGGCTGTAATTCCTGAAGAACCTACACCACAAATAAAAATATAATTTGCAGATAATAAAGCATTTACAGCATATTGAACTTGCTTCATATCGAGCAGATTCAATGTCTCTGATAGTACGTTATTAATCGTTGCTTGAAGTTTTAAGCCAATGGTATGGATATCGTCTTGATGGGTTACTTCTGCATCCAGAATAGGTGACTCTTCATTATCAGAGGTCGCCATTTCAATCGCCAAATCCATTTTAAAATCTTGAAACCCTTTATAACCCAATGTACGACAAAAGCGCACAACAGTTGCTTCACCTGCTTTTGTCGCTTGTGAAAGTTGAGCAATAGAGAGCTGAGTAACTTCTGTAGGATGAAACAGGATATAGTCTGCAATACGCTGTGATACTCGCGTTAGGCTATTTTTCATTGCGCCTAGCGTATCAAGTATTTTACCCGGTTTTAATCGGGTCGTTGCCTGTTCTGTCATGGAGATTATCCTTGGTTGCAGAAGATACACGGGAAAAATTCTGCCAACAAGAGTACCAATTCCAACCGGTTAAAAAAAGCCTTGCTAATACAATAATGTGATAATAAAAAACGCTTTATTCCTCAATGTCATCAGTTTACAACGTACTGATACATCAGAAATAAAGCGCTTAATAAAAACAGTCATTGTTAGTCAGTCAATACGGAAACATCTAGCTTAACAACAACTTTCTTCAGTGTATTTGCTCCCATTTCAGCCGAAATTCCTGGTTTATGAGGTTCATAAGGCATAAAAACAGCAAACATATTTGGGGTTAGCGCTAAGGTCTGTTGACCAATTATTGTATCGGTTAGTTGATAATCATCAGCCTCATTATAAGGTGTCACATCTTGAGCTGATCCCTGTATACCAAAATCAATAATTTCTTCACCACTAAGCAATATTTGAATATCAATATAACGCTGATGTAATTCAGCTCGCTTCTGTTCCCGAGGCTGCGTTTCAAACGTCATCACATTCATAAATAACGTTTCACCATCAATTTTATAACTACCCGGAGCAAGTGAAGCAGGATCAAGTGTTAATGCTTTTTCCATCGCGTCACGCAACGCGGGATTCATTTCTGGCATCGTAGCCAAATCGGATATATATCCAAATAACATAGATTATTCCCTATTCATTTCCTGACGTTTCACTATCATCTAATGAAATTTGTTTTGCTGATGCGAAAAGCGGTGCGGTAATTGCTCCCGCAATAACAACAGACATTGCGCCAATCACTCCGTAAAAGAAGAAATTAAGATCACTGCCATAACGTGCAACTAAGACGGCAATAATACTGACAATGATCCCGACAACTGCGCTACCTGCATTCGCGCGTTTAACAAAAATACCTAGCATAAACAAACCTGTCATTGGGCCACCCATTAAACCAAGCAGGCTATTAAAGGCATCCCAAATTTCGGATTCATCAGATAAAACTAACCAGATTGCTGCTAAGCTACTGAAGACACCGGCAACAATAATAACTAATCTTGCGACTTTCATTTTTTGTTCGGCACTGCGTTCAGATTTACTTAAACGAGTGTAAATATCAGAGTTAAAACAACTTGAGATACTGTTTAAGCTACTCGAAATACTAGATTGAGCTGCAGCAAAAATAGCGGCAATAATTAATCCAGCAATACCAACAGGTAATTCAGTCACAACGAACAGAGGTAAAATTCCCCCGGTATTAAAACCTTCAGGTAAAAAATTAGGATTCTGTTTGTAATACACAAACAAGGCAGACCCAATAGCAAAGAAAAAGATAGGAATAGTGGCAATTAATTTCGCATTTGTGATTAGTGTACGTTTTGTTTCTTCAATAGAATCCGTCACAATATAACGCTGCACAACATCCTGACTTGCTGTAAACTGTTGAATATTCGCGAATAAAAATCCGATCATCAAAACAGGAATAGTGCTATCAGTCCAACTCCAACGTAATTGAGTCGTAGGAAAGAATTTATCGGCTTGTGATGTCACCGTGAAAATTTCACCAATTCCGCCATCAACTTTAAAGCAGATCATAATAAAAATAAGAACAGCGCCACCTGAAAGCAATAATCCTTGAATAACGTCAGTCCAAATAACGCCTTCAATTCCGCCCATCCAAGTATAAATAATACAGAGCAAGCTAATCAGTACGATTAAAACAACAGGGTCAATGCCCATAAAAGGACGTAAAGCAAGCACGGTTAAATAAGTAATAATGGCAACTCGTCCAATATGAAATAACATAAATGAAAGGCTGGCAAATAAACGACTGCGTATATCAAAACGTGCTTCTAAATATTCATAAGCCGAAGTGATTTTTAATTTTCTAAAGAAAGGAATATAAAAATAAAAAACTAAAGGCAAAATAATAATGCCCAAGTATTGTCCGATTATAAAGGTCCAGTCAGAGGTATAGGCTTTTGCTGGGATTGACATAAAAGTAATGGAACTTAAAGTGGTCGCAAAGACAGAAATCCCTGCGGCCCAACCAGGAACTCGCCCTCCTCCACGAAAATAATCATCTGCTGTTTTTTGGCGTTTAGAGAAATAAACACCGACGAGTAACATAGCCGCCAAATAACCAAACAACACTGCATAGTTAATAAAACCAAAATCATGTAATTGCATTTTGTAGTCCTGCCATATATAGGGTAAAAGGTAATTTTTTCGACAGTTCTTTTATTGCTCTCTAGCCCAAAGGACAGCGCCCCAAAGCCCGGCATCATGATGATAATGAGCCGATAATATTGGCACTTGTAATGCGACTGGTTGTTTTAATTGGGCGGCTTGAACAAGTTCGATATATCCCTTTGCCAGCCCGACACTTCCCCCAAGAACGACACAATCAGCATCCGTTATTGCTTTAATATCGGTCACCAAATTTGCAATGGTGTTTGCTGAACGTTCAATAATAGCTTTTGCTTGTGAGTTTCCTTGATGAAAGGCAGCAAAAATCGCTTTTGCATCTTTTCCAGCAAGTTCCTGAGTCGCTTGCGACGCAATTGCACGACCAGAAGCAATAGCTTCAACACAGCCATAGCGACCACAACCACAAAGCGGACCATCAGGATCGGCAAGCGTGTGACCTAAATGACCAGCAATACCTCGTTTTCCTGTAAAAAGTTGTCCTTGCTGGATAACACCACCACCAACACCTGTTGATACGGTGATAAATGCCATATCAGATATCGTTTCACGACGATGATCATATTCAGCCCATGTCGCTGCTTGAGCATCGTTGAGTAGCCAACAAGGTAATCCTGTGAGTTCAAAGAGTGTTTCTTTTAAAGGAAAATCTTTTAGCCCACCTAAATTATCAGGATTCAATGCGGTCAAAATGCCATTACAAATAATCCCTGTTGATGCGACAGCAATGCTATCTGCATAACTTTTTAGTGGCGTAGTAATAGCAACTAAGGCGTCATAAAGCTGCGTTGGTGATGCACTTGCTGGTGTAGCTATCTGAGTACGTTGTGTTAATTGGTTATCTCGGCTAATTAATGCTGCCGAGATCTTGGTTCCTCCAATATCAATTGCTAATGTATTCATTTATCTAACTCCTGCTGCCACTTTAATGCCCGAACAAACCAGTCACAGACATACTCAAGGCGGGTTAATGCAGAGCCTACCGTAACGGCCCAAGCACCTGCTTGCATTCCTCTTGCAGCTATCATTGGTGTGTTATAACGCCCTTCAGCAATCACTCGACATCCCTTTTCAGCCAATGCAGTAACCAGCGGTAAATCTGGCAATTCTGGTATTTCGCCACCGGTATAACCCGACATTGTTGAACCAATAAATTCAGTGCCCAACTGTTGGCAATACATACCTTCCTCAAAGGTGGCACAATCTGCCATCGCCAATTTCCCTGAACGATGAATATGAGCTAATAACGTTTTCACGGGTACAGGACGCACACGATCAGTACCATCAAAAGCAATAATATCGGCGCCTGCTTTAACCAAGTCATCAATATCACTAAGCCACGGAGTGATCCTCACGGGGCTATCAGGTAAATCACGCTTTACAATGCCAATAATCGGTACATCAATAAGAGGACGAGTTGCTCTTAAGTTATCAATCCCCTCAATACGCACAGCGACTGCTCCCGCATTTACCGCTGCTTGAGCCATTGCTGCAACAATCTCTGGCTTATCCATTGGGCTATTATCAACAGGCTGGCAAGACACAATTAATCCACCTTTTTGTTGAATATCTTTAGTCATCTTTTCAATTAGCGCCATTTTGAACTCACTGCCCTCTCTTTTGAAATGTAACTCCAAATAATAATATTTTACGGAGTTTAATTTCTCAAATAGAAAAACAGTAATTTGTGAAGAAGATCAAACAATAACCAGCACCTTGTAACTGATTGATAAATATATAAAATAAAGTGTGGAATGATGTTCACACCACGCTTTCTCTTATTTATTCTGCTTTGCTTAACTTAAATTAGAAATGGAACATCTGACAATCATCACTGAGAAGGCTTACAGCCATATCGCCAACTTCAATATTAAGGAGTGAAAGTACTGTTGCTTTGATAAGAACAAGCGAGGTTATACTTATAATTACGTTTTTTATTATTATATTTTATGGCGTCGCATATATTTGGATATAATCATATTCCACTTTAAAGTTATTAAATTTATATATAACTAAAAATTTAATAAAACATTCTCTGCAATAACATTTATTACCTGCCTTCTTCATAAAAATTGACTTAGCTTCCAATTGTGTATTTTTTTAAAATTAGCCCTAATAACAAGAAAGATAAACCTCGCTGATTAGCACTTATTTTAAAAATAGAGCTTTCTTTAATTTATTTTTGTGATATAAAAAAAGGGTCGCGTTAGCAGTGACATCCACAAAATCACTGCATTTAACCATATTCATATCAATAAAGAGCAAAAGAATGAAAGCACATGTCAACATTTTACGACTACTAAGCCTAAACCTACTACTTCGTTAGGTGGCTAAGCTTATTCATCTTTTGCAAAAGCCACCAGCAAGGTGGCTTTTTTGTCTGTAGCCTTCTGGTGGAGCTGTTTTTAGGGGAGTTCTATGATGTATAGTTTCACCACAAGGATTAAAAGTTGCAGTAACTTACCAACAACCTACTGTTTGGCAATGACCTCCATAACACACATGATTCAACAGGGGGAAAAATGAGCCAACAATGGACATCACGAATCGGCCATATCTTAGCAGCCGCAGGCTCTGCAATCGGTATTGGCGCAATCTGGAAGTTTTCTTATGTTGCCGCCAGTAATGGGGGAGGCGCATTCTTAATCGTCTTCTTATTATTTAGTTTTGTAATCGGACTTGCGGTATTACTGGCTGAAAATATTTTGGGTAGTAGCACACACGCTGAAGCCGTTAACGCATTTAAAAAAATGATGGGACGCAATTGGGTCATCATTGGCGTTATTGGTGTATTCAGTTCATGGTGTATTTATAGTTTCTATAGTGTTGTCGGTGGTTGGACAATTGGCTATACCGTTATGGCGGCAACAGGTCAGTTGAATATTACTGATAGCGCTGAATTAACAGGTATTTTTACCCGCTTTATTAGTGATCCTTTATGGCCTATTTTGGCTCACCTTACCTTTGCAGGATTAACCTGCTTTGTGGTTTTAGCTGGTGTACAGCGCGGGTTAGAAAAAGCCGTTAAAATCATGATGCCACTGTTATTTATCATTATGATTTTATTGATTATTGTTGGCATCAGCTTACCGGGTTCTTCTGAAGGTTTAAAATTATTCTTATATCCTGATTTCAGTAAGTTAACACCTCAAGGCGTATTAGATGCATTAGGATTAGCCTTCTTCTCACTGTCTATCGGTTTAGGTATTCACATCACTTATAGTGCTTATTTAGCAGATAATAAAGGTATCGCTAACTCCAGTATGTGGGTCGTTATTCTGTCTTGTATGGTGTGTGTACTTGCCGGATTAATGATCTTCCCTGCATTATCTGCCGCAGGCTTAGAACCCAATGCTGGCCCAGGTTTAACCTTTATGACGATGCCAGTTTATTTTGCCAACTTGCCCGGTGGTAATATTTTAGCAGTGACTTTCTTTGTCTTGTTATTAATGGCGGCGTTAACCTCTGCAATTTCATTACTGGAGCATATCGTCGCTTATGTGCAGATGCGTTTTCAATGGACTCGTCGCCGTGCTGGCTTAGTCGTTACCGCCTCTATTATGTTGATGGGTATTCCTGTTTCATTATCTTTCGGACCGATGAGTGACGTGACTCTGGGGGGCAAAACCGTCTTCGATGTATTGGATTACCTGACTTCTAATATTTTGATGCCTCTATTTGGTATTGCAATGTGTTTAATCTTTGGTTGGTCACGTAGAGCGAATGCATTTATCCCTGAAAATATCACGGGCTTAAAACGTCAAAGCTTATTATTGGTATGGCGTTATATTGGTCCAATTTGTATCGGTATTATTTTAGTGCATGGATTGATTGGTTAATTATCCATACAAAAAAGAGTCACTCGAATGAGTGACTCTTTAATTAACGGATACTTATAGATACTTGATAATTTTATTTATAACTCTGTTTAATTTCTTGAGAAATCGCTAACCCACGTTTTGCTTCTTTTTCAGCAAGTTCAACGGATAAGCCGATATAAGAACGAGGATCTAGCATTGCTTTAATTTCATCTGCATTAAAGGTAGCGCTAATAATTTCATTCTTCATTAGGTTAGTGTAAAAATCCTCACCATCGGCTGCGGTTTTAATAGCTTCTTCATATAACAGTGAATGCGCTTTATCTTTACCTAATTTTTCTGCCATTTTCATCATAACGTATTCGGTATTATCTAATCCCTTATTTCTCATCACGTTATGTAGCATTCTCTCTTCATGAGGAACAATGGTTCTTGAAAGCTCTTCCGTTCTTAATAGAATTTCTGTTGTTAATTCTAATGCTTCTTCAATTAAACCATCGAATAACATATAAGAACTGCTGTCACCTTCATAAGGTCTTACCGCAGAGTACATCCCCACATTAGGTAATGAGTACAGTTTCTGTGAGTTAGCAATAATTCCTTTCGCTAATTTTGGATTAATTTTATGGGGCATCGTGCTACTCCCCACAGTACCTTTGGTAAATCCTTCAGAAACCTCTGCAATCTCTTCTAACGTGGTGCTATAAACTTCTTCACCAATTTTATGGCAGATATTTGCCATCAATGCCAAGTTCATCATGTACTCTAATTTATGCGTACTTAGGTTACGTGATGGAACTTCCATCGCTTGCATACCCACTAATTCAGCAACGCGTTTTTGTACTTTCATCCCCACTTCAGGCATTGAGTTAAAAGCACCTACTGCGCCCCCCATCATGATAGTGAATACACGCTTTTCACTCTCTTTCATTCGTTGGTAGCAATCAATAAAATCACTGATCCAAACCGACACTTTATAGCCGTAAGTAATCGGAATAGCATGACGACCGTGCGTTCTACCTGCCATTACCATATGTTTGGTTCTTTCGGCGAGATTAGATAAGTTTTCGATGATTTCGCTTAACAACAACATAAATTTGTTGTGTACAGTTTTCATCATATACAGCTGTGAACTTTGCTGTATATTTTGAGTGGTAATGCCGTAGTGCACATATTTACCACTCTCTTCAGAGCATGCATTCACCAAGACTTTTAAGAAAGGCACAAAACCATGACCGATTTTTTGATAAATACGGTTCATCTCTTCAAAATCAATATTCTCAATAATCGCCTTTTCTTTAATTTCATCTGCGGCAGACTGTGGAATAAAACCGTATTCAGCTTGTGCTTGCGCTAACATTGCTTCAAACATCAACCAAGTTGAATATTTAGCTTCATTGGACAGCAGATTTTTTATACCGCGATCGTCGATTGTTTTGCTTTTAGAATCGTATAACGCTCTCATCATGTATCCTTTTATTTCTTCATTGCTTCATCAACAGCATTACGAACAAATTCGACTTTAGGGCCATAAACGACATGGACATGGTTTGCTGCCGGAAAGAAGAATGCTGTACATCCAGACTCCAACATTAATTCTTTATCTATTTGATTAACTTCATTAATATCGATACGTAATCGTGTAATACAGTTATCAACATTACGAATATTTTGTTTGCCACCTAACGCTTGGATTAAAATTTCTGCAATTTCGCCATAACGTTTTTCTTTGATTAGCGTATTTTTCATATTGCTTGATTCTTCTCTACCTGGCGTTTTGATATCAAATTTGACGATAGCCCAGTAGAAAATGAAGTAGGTCACAACAGCCAGTCCGCTACCAATCAGCACTAAGAAGATCCAGTTAGTGTGTTCGTACAGTAAACCAAAGATAGTGAAGTCAAAGACTGTGCCTCGGATATAACCGATCGCTACACCCGCAAAAGAGAGCAGAACGGCACCAATACCGACGATAATCGCATAAATTAAATAAAGTAACGGTGCGATAAAGACGAAGGTAAATTCAAGAGGTTCTGTGACGTTACCTAACATGGCAGTTAAGACCATCGTTACCAGCATCGACTTAACTTCAGCACGATTCTCTTTTTTCGAAGTTTTATAAATCGCTAATGCAATTGCAGGGAACAGGAACAGTGTCACTAGCATCTGCTGCTGAGCCATAAAACGTGTCAGGCTTGGCATCATTGCCCAATATTCACTACTTGGTCCTTGGTTAAATAACACTTCTGTCATTGCTGGAACAACACCTACATAGGTTTGCCCATCAATCACATAAGAACCACCCGCTTCGGTAAATCTAAATAAAACGTTCCAGACGTGGTGTAAACCAAATGGGATAAATAGACGCTCACCACCTGCGGTAAAGAACGGTCCTACAGGACTTAAGAAGACAGCCGAGAGCTTAGTTAAGCCCATGACTAAGACTTCCCAAATAAATGGCAATAATGCTCCTACGCCAATCATCAGTCCGACCATAATAATGGCGACAGATTTTTTCCCTGAGAAAAAGGCAAATGCCGTTGGTAATTCAAGGTTATAGAATTTATCCGTTGCCCATGCGGCAATTAATCCCGTGATAATTCCTCCCGCGGCACTGATATTCATGGTTTGTATACCAAGTACCTTGATTTGCCCCACCTGTGTCATAATCGCAGGATCAGCAAGTTTTCCAGTCAATACCAGCCAGATATTGATAGTACTTATCAAGGTTAAATAGCCGACAACAGAGGCAAAGACCGCGATCCCCTTATCTTTGTGGCTCATACCATACGCCACACCCATTGCAAATAAGAGAGGTATATTGTCAAACACAACACCAGCAATAGAACGGATACTCACTAATAAAGCATTGACTGTTTCATTCCCTAAAAAAGGAAAGCGTGCAATCATATAAGACTGAACTAAAGCACCGCTGATCCCTAAGATCATACCAATAGGTGCCAATACGCCGATAGGTAGAAGTAGAGTTCTACCAAAGCGCTGAATAGATTCGCTGAACTTTTTCCTGGCCATATTTTTTTCCTTATGACTTCTCGAATATAAAAGAATTACCGAGGTACTCTATCTTAGGGATTATAGGAAATGAATGACGCGCTGGTTTTAAATATTATCTCAGGTCACAACTTATGACTTAGGTCTTTTTATTAATGTTCAAATTAATCAATAATGATGAATAAATGATTTTATTCTATTAAATAATATTTATTTGAGAACAGAGAAGTAAGATTGAAAAGAAAGACTATTTTAGAATAAATGATGATTATTCTAACGGGATATATTAATACTATTCACGCTTTAATAATTAAAAGAGGATTTAATAAATCATATAGATGATGTTATCTCTTTTTAAAGTAGATTTTCCAGCTCATTAATTAATAAATCTACCAGCATAAAAAAGCCAATGCGGGATTTGGTATCATCTTTTTTTGTATCATGATTATCTGCAAAACAAAATAGAGCATGTGTTGCGTAACTAGTTAATTCATTAGTATTAAATGCTGTCATGCTAATGATATTGGCATCTTTTAACTGCACAATTTTTGCTGTCTCAATGATTTTCTTGGTTCCCCCAGAAAGGGAGATAAAGATAACCGTGTCATCTTCATTAACAAGACGCGTAAACGAGTCAGATAAGTTGTAATCATTAATAAAAAAGCAATGTAGACCTAATGCAAACAATAGGTGTTCAAGATAATACCCTACGGCTTTGCTTGTGCCTCTTGCAACAATAAAAATATTCCTAGAATGGCGTAAGGTTTTTGCACACTCCTGAATTTGTTCTTCGTTAATTAAGGTAAATGTTTTATGAATGTTTTTTTCTAACTGTTTTTTATAAGACGCCACATTAGTCTTTTCGACTTTATTTCTGGTCAAAATATAATTATTAATTTGGAATTTAAGCTCTTTAAATCCACTAAATCCTAATTTTTGCGATAAATTAATGATCACCGTTTTTGATACAAAGGTTTTGGCGACCAGATCATTAATATTTAAATACGGAATATCCGCAATATTATCGGTGAGATATTTTAATACTTTTTTTTCGCTGATCGTTAAATTGTCATAATTTTTTAAAAAATCCAGCATATCTCACCCAATAAATTCATCTAAAGCATTCTATGAAAACAACTAACATCAAAAAAGCAGTTCTGTTCTTTCTGCGAGTTTATGTGAAATAAAGTGCATAATGAGTATACGTTAAATCATACAGTTATGTAGGAGCAGAGTGATAATTTGTGAAATAGGATAATATTGGGCCCATATTTAATGAACCCAATACGTGTTATTCATTACCCCAACGATTAAGAAACATGGCGATATCATCAATGCGTTTTTTATCAATACCCGCTTCTTCTGCCATCTCTTGCTGAGCGCTCTCACTAATCTCTTCATTATTCATTAATCGGGTGAGTAGCAACTGGAAATAGAGAGCAAGCGCATCTTCTTCTGTCTTCGCAACAGGCTCTATCGATTCCATCGCATACTCTTCAACCATATCATAATATTTAAAGTGAATTTCATTGTTCATAAGTTGTTCCCAAGAATTAACGTTTATATTCGTCATACTTAAATTAATAAGAGTATATCTCTACATTCGCCTGATAACCTAAAATTCGCTATCATCCACTCTCTTCTTTTTTGCGGATAAGCTGATGTCTACGATTATCGATACTTTTATTGCCCCACCTTGCCATGATGAGATCGAGATCCTTTATCAAGACGAGCACTTAATACTTATCAATAAACCGACAGGGCTATTGAGCTTATCAGGAAAAAATCCACAAAATATCGACTCAGTACATTATCGATTAGTGAAGCTATTTCCTGAATGTACTCTTGTTCATCGACTTGATTTTGGCACATCTGGGTTAATGGTTGTGGCACGCAATAAGTCAATCAATGCTCTTTTGTGTCAGCAATTTAGCCAGCGTACTGTAACCAAAGTATACAACGCACTACTGTGTGGACATATAGATGAGAATGAAGGAATAATCGATGCGCCAATAGCAAAAAATCCGGCTCTGTTTCCGCGTATGTCGATTTGCCCTGTTAATGGCAAGCCTGCACGCTCTCGTTATCAGGTTATTGAGCGTTTTTATCATACATTAGAAGATGGAACATTATTGCCTTTAACTCGCGTACAATTCACGCCTGAAACAGGGAGAACTCATCAACTTCGTATTCACAGCCAGTTTATCGGGCATCCTATTTTAGGTTGTGATTTATATGGTGAGTATGACGGAGGTTTAATTAAAGAAACTAAACGGACTCAACGACTTATGCTTCATGCAAGTGAACTTCATTTTATTCACCCCATTAGCCAAGTGCCAATAAAAGCGTGCAGTGAGAGCCCGTTTTAAATCACAAGATTTACAGTTTAAGCGCTTTTACTGTTTCATCGATATCAAGTTCATCTTCAGTAAAAACAATTTCTGTTCCGTGCATTGTGGTGATCGCAAGTTTTCTCAACGTGCGCATATTATTGGCATTATCCGCTGATTTAGGTCTGATGCTATTCATTAAAGTACCGACAGAAAGTACAGTGTTTTCTTTATTGATATGCGTATCAGCAGATACTTCCTCACTATAAATTCGAAATGATTTAATGGATGTTAACTTAATTCGCTCACCAGCAATATAAACATACTTGCTATCAGGGATCACTTTCACAGCGTAAGCAGATAGGCCTTTAGTATTTGTGGTTGGTTCAAACGTGACGTTTGCATCTGTCTTTATCAAAGCAGGGTTGGCAACTTTAATCACATGAAAATAACGGTTATCACCGTTTTCATCTTTAATAAATCCAAAACCTTTATCTTCAAACCACTTTGTGATTATTCCGTTCATTGCCATTATTATCGCCTACTTAGTCATTTATCTACAAAAATTTCCTGATGCAGTATAAAGCACAATGCTTATACAGACTATGCCTGTGAGCGAATAAGCACTTTGCTTATTACCACATCAAATCATCTGGGATTTTAAAATCAGCATAAGGATCGTCTTCATCTTGTTCTGTCTCGCTAAGTGCGTTATTTAACAAGATACAGTCCACATCTCTTTGTGTAATTTTATCCGCTACACTTGCTGGAATAATTGCGTATTCCATTTTACCTACACTATCCAGACGAGCAATGGCAAGACGCCCACTAATCAATTGAGATTGTGTCAGTTTATCCACCACGATGTTTTTAATCACATTATTGTCAGTGAAGTTAAAATCAATATCACCTTTTGCTGGCGTAATTCTATTCATCTCAATCAGTTGCTTAACTTGCGCTTTATATTCTTTAGATAAAGCTGCTTGTTTTTGTTGTTCACTAAGCAGTTTATCGCGCTCAAGTTGGGCTTTTTTATTTTCTTCTACGGCTTCTCTTGCTTCTCGCGCTTGAACACGTGATTTTTTTGCCGTTCTTTGGACCTTTGCCATTTTTTTACTAGTCACAAGCCCTGCTTTTAACATCTGCTCTTGTAAGGTAAGTTTTGCCATTTTTATGCCTAAATTTGCTCAATCATTTTTGAAATTATACCTGTAATTTCCAAGAGTGCATCAGATTGTAAGATTGGTGGTTTATTAGAAAAAATAGGCCTTGTGAGATTTGAACCTATCCGTGTATTTAGAGTATATTGGAAAAACTATCACCAAATCTTCTCTTATAACAGGTAATACTAATAATGGCTCTGATCCCAAAAAACTATGCACGTTTAGAAAGTGGTTACCGTGAAAAAGCACTGAAAATCTACCCATGGGTATGCGGACGTTGTGCGCGCGAGTTTGTCTACTCGAACTTACGTGAACTAACCGTTCATCATATTGATCACGACCATACCAATAATCCAGAAGACGGCAGTAACTGGGAGTTATTGTGTCTATTTTGCCATGATCATGAACACTCTAAATACACCGAAGCAGACCAATACGGCACAACCGTTATCGCCGGTGAAGATGCACAAGATGATATTGGTGCAGCAACCTATAATCCTTTTGCTGATTTAAAGTCGATGCTCAATAAGAAAAAATAGTATTAGTAATATCTGCAAATAATATAAAAATAACGCTGTTGATTTAGTGAATATAATAAAAATAGTAAGGCTCCTCTTTTTACTGATCTATTTCAGTAAGCCTTCCTATATTCTAGCACTCAACATTTTATCCATATTTAATTATCATAATGAAGTTTTTAACACTCATTTTATTAAAAAATAATTGGCAAATTAAATTCATTTAAATAACCAGATAACCAATACCATTAAAGAGTTATTTTCATTAGAAAACACAATCAATTTATTAAATAGAAAACCAATCACTCCACATCAAAAAAACCTTTGTTTTCTTTATATTAATTGGATCACATCTCAATATTTCTATATAACTTCTTAAATAAATTAATAATAAGTGCAATTAATTATGAACACCATAAAAGAAAACTATTTAAATAGTTTATTAACTTATAAGAAAACAATAAGATAAATTTAAACTCATTAGCAATATAATAAATCTCAAAATTTCAAATCAATACAAAATTACCTTGATTTCTTCATACTCACTTAGCTAAATTAAAACCAAGGAAAATCTAATTAAGTTATTATTTTAAATATTTATGGCATTACTTCTTATATATTAGCGATAAATAACATCACCATTTCATTACTGCTTGATATATAAAACTATTGGCTAACAATTAGCATTATTAGGAAGTTATTCAAACAATGAATAAACAACGTTATTTAAAATTGGGACTGTTCTTTTTTTATTTTTTATCTATTCCGTTAATTGCAGAGCCATATACTTCCCCTACACCGGCAGAACAAGCCGTGTCGATTGATGTTCGAGAACAACAGCGCCAACAAGAACGTGAACGAATATTACAACAGCAAAATAGACCCAATGTTGATACTCGTCTTTCTCACTCAGATATCGAACTTCCTGACTACCCTCTTAATGAAAAACCCTGTTTTTTGATTAATACCCTTACGCTTGAAGGCGAAGCTTCTCATGATTTCCAATGGGCACTAAAAGCGGTAAATGACGCTAAAGATCATTGCCTTGGTGGACAGGGTATTTTGTTAGTCGTGAACAAAATTCAAAATGAAATATTATCAAAAGGCTATGTCACCACTCGAGTTATGGTACAAGAGCAAGATCTTACACAAGGTCATTTAACGCTCACACTACAACCCGGTCGTATTGATACCATTCGTTTTGAAGATAATGTCTCGTGGCGTGCTCGTTTATGGAATGCGATCCCCACATCATCAGGCAATATTATTAACTTACGTGATATTGAACAAGGGCTGGAAAATTTTAAACGGGTACCGAATGTCACAGCAAATATTCAAATTGTCCCCGGCAAAGAAGATGCCACCAGTGATTTAGTGGTGAGTTGGCAAGAACAGCGCCCTGTACGGCTAAGTTTGGGGTTAGATGATAGCGGTTCAAAAAGCACTGGCCGTTATTTAGGTTCGGCGACATTGGCCATTGATGCACCTTTCTCTCAAAACGATCTGTTCTATGCCAATATCAGTAAAGATTACTTTGATCATGGTCCTTTTGGTAATCGCTCATATACGTTTAATTATTTTATTCCCGTAGGATATTGGTCATTTTCCGCAAATTATAACCATTATACCTATCACCAAAATATTCCTAACGCTAATGAAGTACTTCGTTATAGCGGCAAAAGTGACAATGCACAATTTACGGTGTCACGACTGCTATTCCGTAATCAATTTCATAAAACCACCCTGAATATACGTGCTTATCGTAAACATTCGACCAATGCCGTCAATGAGATTGATATTGACCAACAACATCGTCGTACCGCGGGATGGGAAATTGGGCTCAATCAACGCAGTTACTTCGGTACTTCTACATTAGATACCAACATTAACTGGCGTCGAGGTACAGCGGCATTTCATGCATTGCCCGCACCAGAAGAAGCAACTGATAGTGGCAGTGCAAGAACAGGTCTGTTTTTAGGTGATATCAATTTTAATCAGCCTTTTTCTTTGGGTAAGCAGCCTTGGCGCTGGAACACCTCATTACGTGGTCAATGGAGTCAACACGCGTTAACGCCACAAGACCGCATGGCGATTGGTGGGCGTTATACCGTGCGCGGTTTTGATGGCGAGCAAAACCTATCGGGTGAAAAAGCCCTGCTTTGGCGCAATGACATTGCGTGGAACCTGTTTTCTCAAGGACAAGAGCTCTATTTAGGTATCGACTATGGTCGAGTTGAAGGACAAAACACACGCTACCTCGTGGGACACCAATTAGCGGGTACAGCATTGGGTTTACGCGGCTCACTATGGTCTCGAATAAGTTATGACATTTTTGTGGGTACACCACTTTATAAACCCGAAGGGTTCCATACTTCAGGTGCGACCGCAGGTTTTACTCTTAATGTAGAGATTTAGTCTTTCTGTGGCAGTTATTCCCTTGGTTTAACTAATCCTTTCTCTTTTTTTTGGATTGTTGATTTTAAAGGTATTATTTATGAATAAGCATTGTTATCGCCTTATCTTCAGCCGTACCCATGGGGAATTACGTGTTGTTTCAGAATTAACCAAAAGTTGTAGTGCTGAAGCAGGACAAACAAGGGGCTCCCAAGGTGTACGTTTATGGGTAACACTACGTCGCACCATATTGTTATTATGGCTAGTTTTAGGCAGCAATAGTGCATTGGCTGATGGTATTATTGCCGATAATCGAGCACCTCAAAATCAACGTCCTGATGTTATTAATACGCAAAATGGTCTACAACAAGTCAATATTGTTGCCCCCAATAGTGCAGGCATATCTCATAACCAATACCGTCAATTTGATGTTGAGCAAAAAGGGGCAATCTTAAATAACTCTGTGGTAATGACGTCAACACAAACCGCAGGCATGATCCAAGGAAATCCTAATTTAAATTCCAATACAGCCCCTGCTCGTGTCATTCTCAACGAAATTAACAGTAATAATCCTAGCCAGATAAAAGGTTTTCTTGAAGTTGCTGGTAGTAAAGCACAAGTGATTGTTGCCAACCCAGCAGGCATTATTTGTAATGGCTGTGGCACCATCAATGCAGGAAGAATGACCTTAACAACAGGTAAACCCCAGCTCGATAGTGACGGAAGTCTAGTGGGTTACCAAGTTGAACGAGGCGTGATCCGCATTGAGGGGGGTGGCTTAAATGGTGATAGCCGCCATGATACTCAATATGTGGATTTATTAACGAGAGCAGTAGAAATCAATGCCGGAGTATGGGCAAAAGAAAAAATTGATGTCGTTGCCGGTCGCAATAATATCGATGCACAAAATAAAGCTACCGCACTGAATAATAAAGAAAATAAAGACAGCAACATTCAACCGGAATTTGCCATTGATATGGGACAAATGGGGGGAATGTACAGCGGTCAAATTCGCATGGTGGGTACTGAAGATGGCGTTGGTGTTCGCAATCAAGCAGGTCACTTGCAAGCCGATAAAACCTTAACCGTTACCAGTAATGGACAATTAGTTTGGCAATCGACTAAAGCACAAGAAGCCATCACCCAAGCAGGTAGCAATATCATGTTATTGGCAAAAGGTGATATGACACACCAAGGTAAATTACATAGCGGTGGTGCATTACATGTTGAAAGCCAAGCAGGTGCGCTTATTCAATCAGGCACACTAGCCGCAGCGCGAGATGTCACCTTAACCGCTAAAAAAGAGATACAGACACAAGGTAATTTACTTGCTGGCAGCAATCTAAATAGCCAAATCAACCAAGGTGCCAACCTTACCTTAAGCAGTGAAAATAATATTCGCGCTAATGGTCATTTGCTCAGTAAAAAAGAGATTAATGCAACAGCGAAGAATGTCGATTTAAGTCAAAGCCAAATTGCGGCATCGACGTTAACACTGAATGCCACACAAGGTGACGTGCGTTTAAATAACACGCAAATTGACACCAATAAAACAAATATTGTAGCAACAGGAGATATCTCGTCTCGACAGGCACAAATTAAAACCCAAAACTGGGATATCAATACCAATAATCTCTTTAACCAAAAAGGAATTTGGACACAAACGGGAAAAAGCGAAAGTGGTTTAGCATTACGCGGACAACTGGATAATACCGAAGGCAGCATTGAAGCCTATCAATTAAAACTCAATGCTGGCAGTCTACATAATCAAAACGGCCGTTTAGTTACACTTAATAGCGCAAAACAACATTGGCAATTTCAGGGTGAACTCAATAATCAGCAGGGCATATTAGGTAATAATGGCGCACTTACTCTCGATGCGAATACTATTAATAACCAATCAGGTGACATTAAAAGCCAATCGGAATTAACGCTAACAACAAAATCAGGCATTGATAATCAAAAAGGTCGCTTACTTTCAGGTCATGAGTTGGTTTTAAATACCAATAATATAATTAATAACCAATTAGGTACGATCAATAGTCGCCAAGTCGAGATTAAAGCAGGCTCACTAAATAACACTCAAGGACAATTAGTTAGCCAAGACGCACTTACGCTTTCAACCGCAAAAGCGCTGAATAATAGCCAAGGCATTATCGCAGCAGGTAAAACATTAACCTTATCCACACAAGGCGATTTGAATAATAAAAAAGGAACGATCCAAAGCGAAAATTTATTTAATCTCTTCGCAAAAAATATCGATAACCAAGAAGGACAACTACTTTCTAGTAAAAATATGACATTAACAACGGAGACGTTAATGTCTGCTAAAGGCAATATCAGTGCAAAAGCACTTTCGCTTCAAGCCAACACCATCCGTAATATTGCTGGAAAGATCATTGGGCAAGAGAAGCTCGATATCACAGCAAATAAGTTGCTTGATAATACACTTGGCACAATACTGACGAATAAAGATCTGTCTCTTACCAATAGCGGCGATATTAATAATCAACAAGGTATTTTACAAAGTGGTGGCAATGCCAAACTTAAAGCCCAAAATCTTCAAAATAGCCAAGGAAAAATACTTGCTGGGCAACAAATCACACTAAGTAGCCAAGAAAAACTCGATAACCAAACTGGCGAAATTAGCGCTAAATCACTTGTTATTACGACAAACCAATTAGCTAATCAGCAAGGTAAACTTGTTGCGACTCAAAACCTTGAGTTGACCTCTCATCAATCCATCAATAATACCCTTGGCTTGCTTGAAGCAGGTCAACATCTCATGGCAAAAACGCACGGCATTTGGAATAACCAACGCGGTGTTACACAAGCTGAAAGTCAGGTAGTAGCTCACGCTAATACGCTTGATAATACAGAGGGATATTTACAATCAGCAGATGCTCTCACCTTAAATACTGACGGCAATGTAATTAATACCGCAGGTAAAATCACCGCGCAGCAAACATTAGATTGGCAAGGCGCTGAAACCAGCCAATTTAATAACAATAACGGGATAGTACACAGTCATGGCGCTTTAACCTTCAAGGGCGGTCAATTAACCAATCAACAACAAGGTAATATTGTTAGCCTAAAAGCATTACAACTCTGGTTAAAAAACGATTTACTCAACCAAGACGGTAAACTCACTAGTCATGAAAATACCTTAATTAAGGCAAATAATGTTATTAACACTCAAGGTGAGATAAATGCATTAAATCAGTTAGATATTCAGTTGGTTAATCAACTGGATAATCGTCAAGGCCGCCTTTTTAGCCAATCATCACAATACTTACAAGCGGCTAATATTCTTAATATAAAAGGTTGGATAGGCAGTTTGGGCAGTTGGTCTGCTAAAACAGCTATTTTTAATAACCAAGCTGGGCAAATTCAAAGCCAAAAAGCAACGAATTTAACAGGTAATATCTTTAATAATAACAACGGTATTTTCCAATCCAACGATAATATTGATTTGCGTATTGCAAATAATATTAACAATACACAAGGCAAAATCAGTGCACAAAAAGCGATTAATGCACGAGGTGAACTGCCTCAAAGTAAAATTGATTCTATCCTCAATCAATCAGGGCAATGGTTAACTGGAAATACACTGACATTACTTGCAAAAAATATCGATAATTCACTGCAAGGCTTGCTGTATAGCCAAAAACAGATGCAGCTTCTGGTTGAAAATGAACTGGATAATCACCAAGGAAAATTACAAAGCGCAGACGCTCTCTTATTAACGGCAAAATCACTGCAAAATCAATCGGGGTCAATTGATAGTCAACAGGCTATTACCCTAACCTTATCGGGTTTATTGAATAACACCCTTGGTAAAATTAGAAGTCATCAACATCAATCAATTCACGCTTCCCAAGTACAAAATCAGCAAGGGCAATTAGTTTCAACACAAGCGCTAAATATTAAAACAACCCAATTTGATAACCACAATAACGGCATCTTAAGTAGCCAAGGAATATTAAATCTCACTACAGATACGTTAAACAACCGTGATAATGGCTTGATTTGGGGCACAACTCGAAATGAGATTTCTGCAAAAAACATCGATAACACACAAGGACGATTACAAAGTAACGACCGGTTATCACTGATAAATCTGACTTCGCTTGATAACCAACAAGGGAATATTTTAGCCAATGACAGCATTGAGATTAATGCCAAAAATCCTCCTTTCACTCCACCATTAGTTTTATTAAATCAACAAGGTGTAATCCAAAGTGGTAATAAACTCACGGTTAATACGCAGACCATCGATAATCAAGGTGGAACCTTACAAAGTCAAAATTCATTAACACTGACTGCGGCACAAGACTATATACAACGAGCTGGCGATATACTAAGTAGTAATCATTCACTCTCCCTTTCTATTACAGGCGCTTTTACAAACTTAACCCACTGGTTACTACCCAGCGAGTTAACAATACAGAGCGCACAGTTTACTAATCAAGGCTCACTCGTCAGTAAAGCGCTTACTCTCACAAGCGATATTGCGCGCAACACCGGACGTCTTGAAGCAGATGATTTTGCTTTTAAGATAAATCGGTTGGATAACACGGCAACCTTAATGGGCGATAACGCAGTGATCAACGCGAACGTTATCGATAACAAAGGAAAAGATGCCGTTATCGCCATGACACAATCGGCGGATTTAACAGCGCGCGACAGCATAACTAATCATAGCGGTGCAATGATTTACAGTGGTGACAAATTATCACTATCAAGCGCACTGATTGAAAATAAAGCAAGTGTGATAGAAGCCGAAGGTGATATTTCGCTTAGTGCGAAGCAACTAAATAACTTACGTGAAGGCTTAAGTATTGAGCGAGAAGCTGAAACCAGTCATTACCGTTGGCATCGTTATAACTATTATTGGCGCTCTTTTGAAGTTGAGCATCATAACGATAGTCGCCAAATGACATCAATGACTCAACAACTCACTTTTAAAAATGAGCAAGCTGCCATCGAAAACACATATGGTACGCTACTTGAAATTGACCCAAATAATAAGCGAGCGCAAGTTAGGGTTAAAAACAATAAGGGGCAATTGACTGATATTTGGGTCAACTATCTCGCGTTAAAACCCAACAGTGATGGTAGTTATGCCATGACTTTCTATGAAACACGAGGTCATGCTAACCGCCAGAAAAATACACCAACCCCTTACCATAATACGGTGTGGCGTGAGCACAATCGTGGCTACAATGAAATTTGGGCTCCTGAACAACACCTTGATATCGATAATCTTCTTTATGTCAGTGACTATAGCGGCTTAAGAGAACGAACCGTATCTGGAACCGCCACTCGCGATAAATTGATTTCTGAAGGCATCGAAGCTCGTATTCTTTCCGGTGGAAAGATGAAAGTGAATGTTTCTGAGGTGCTTTTCAATGATGCGAGTACAATTATTTCAACGGGGAATCAATCCATTGAAGGTAGCGGAAAACTTGAGAACAAAGCCTATTCCGTTAATGAACATCGCCAAGAAAAGATTGTTGATCATTATGATATTAGTGGAAATCATTGGTACCCTTCATTTGATCATGATGAAACCACCGCATTAACTCCCATTGATAGCGTTATTTCAGGAAATGGTAATGTCACCATCAAAGGCACTTCCATTACCAACACCACGGTTAATGCGGCACAAATTAATGACATTGAAGCCGCATTAAAAGCAGTAGATGCGCAACGTGCTGAATTTGCACGTAATCCCCTCGCCTTTCAGATCGAGGGGGCAAATAAACAGGAAGTAAATACTGATTTTATTGTCAGCGATAAAACAACGTTAACTCATTCTGATGCAACCTCACCACTCGAACGCTCTCTTTTACCTGCTGAAATTGCACTGACTGAAAAACAACATTTAGGCAATATCGCCACCGAGATCCCCAATAACGGACTCTTTCGACAACATTTATCGCCAGATAGCCCATTCTTAATTGTTACTGATGAGCGTTTTACTCGCCGCAGTAAATTTATTAGTAGTGATTATCTGCTCTCTCGTGTGGATTATTCACCTTCTCAAGTGCATAAACGATTAGGTGATGGAGCCTACGAACAACGCCTTGTTCGTGAACAGGTTTTAAAATTAACTGGACGCCCTTCTCTTTATGAAGGGGATGCGATGACGCAGTATCAATTCTTAATGAACAATGGTGCTAACGTCGCCAGTGATTTTAATTTACGCCCCGGAGTGTCATTAACGCCTGAACAAATTGCGGCATTACAACAAGATATCGTTTGGTTAGTCAGTGAATCGGTGGATACCGCACAAGGCTCACAAACGGTGTTAGTACCAAAAGTATACTTAGCAAATAAAACCTTAAACTTACTCAGCAGTGGTGCCATTGTCAGTGGTAATAATTTACATTTTTCTGCCAATAGCGTGAATAATGCTGGGCAACTACTGGCAAATAAAGGCATCGACATTGATGCCAAACAATTTGCACATCAAGGTGGCGATATTCATGCAGAAAACATTAATATTCAAGCTGATAGCATTACACTGAGTACCCATTTACAAGACGCCTTACGCCAAGCGTCATTAAGTGGCAGCAATATTTCGTTAAAAGGCAATGATATTCAGCTACAAGGCGCAAAACTGGATGCATTAAACGATATCAATCTCAATGCCCGTGATAATTTAGCCATCACCACCGCAAGAAGTACGCATTCAGGGGAAATTAGTGTGATTTCCGGCGCAATGGGTAATCGCACCAGTGACGGAATAGAACCAGCAGGAGAACACCGTCTCGCCCAAATAAGTGGTGAATGGCAACGCGCACAAAGCAGCGAACTGAATGCTGGTGGTGATCTCAATTTAACCGCAGGAAAAGATATCACCTTGCAAGGTAGCCAAGCCAAAGCAAGTGAACAACTTACCGTCAATGCTGGCGATAGTCTCAATATTATTGTCGATAGCACCATCACCAAAACGCATCTTGAAGCCAATAGTAGTACCTCTTCTGTTAGCAATACTCGCAAAGAAGAACGTCTGCTATTAAGCACCTTAAGTGGCGATAAAGGGGTGATATTAAATGCAGGTAATGCACTTACAGCACAAGGTGCTCAAGTTGATAGTCAAGAGAGCAAAATCAGTATTAACGCGCAGCATATTGATATTCATGCAGCAAATCAGCATTTTGAAGATCAAGATAACGAGCAAGTTAACAGTGGCAGTAAACGTAGTGACCGTATGGTTGAAACCTCGCAAAATAGTGTTACTGGTAGCACGTTTAGTGGGCAACAAGGTGTCGATATTGTCGCACAGAAGCATGATATCAATGTTACAGGCAGTACACTGCACAGTGAAAAAGGGGTAATTGATTTAACAGCTAAACAAAATATCACCCTTAATAGCGCAACGGAGATACAGAGTGAGTTTCTAGAACAACATTCAAATAGCAAAGGCTTTTTAAGCTCAAGCAGTACCCACATTGTCCAACATAACCACGTTACACGCGAACAAGGTAGCGTTATCAGTGGTGAACAAGTCAATATCAATGCAGGTAAGGCTATTCAAGTTAGCGGCTCTTCCGTTGTGGCAGAAAATGATGTCACGCTAAAAGCGGGCAATAATGTAGATATTGTTGCAGCAACAGAAACGGATTCGCATTACTTACTGGAAGAGAAAAAGCGCAGGGGTGTCTTTAGTAATGGCGGTATTGGTTTCACCATCGGTCAGCAATCTTCTCGTCATCAAGTCGATGAACAAGGTACCACACAAAGCCAAAGCGCCAGCACCATTGGCAGTACCCAAGGTAATGTCAATATTACCGCCAATGATAAATTGCATATTGGTGGTGCTGATATTGTCGCCAATAAAGAGATCAATTTGACGGGTGATAGCGTTCAAATCGACCCCGGTTTTGATAAACGTACCCGTGAAGAGACCTTTGAGTCGAAACAAAGTGGCTTAAGTGTAGCGTTATCAGGCACCGTAGGCAGTGCACTCAATACGGCGGTGAGTACCGCACAACAAGCGAGAAAAGAGAGCGATGGTCGCTTAAGTGCACTACAAGGGACTAAAGCCGCACTCTCTGGTGTGCAAGCAGGACTTGCTTATCAACAAGACAGTTTAACTTCACAAGCCGCCGCCGCGAAAAATGCAGAAACAGGTGTGAAAGCCGGTGATGACGGCGCTGAAAAAGGCGCGACAAATACCATTGGTGTGAGCGTCTCTTATGGTAGCCAATCTTCGAAAAGCGAGACACACACTGAAAGTGCCGTTTCTCAAGGCAGTACACTCAATGCAGGGCAAAACCTCTCAATTACCGCCACAGGTAAAAATAAAGAGAAAACCAGCGGTGATATTGCCATTGAAGGAAGCCAACTTAAAGCAGGTAACGAAATCACCTTAAATGCGGCACAAGATATCCATCTCTCATCTGCGCAAAATAGTGAAAGCACTCAAAGCAAAAATAGCAGCAAAGGCGGCAGTGTAGGGGTTGGCTTAGGCGTAGGTGAAGGCGGTGCTGGTGTTAATCTTTCAGCCAGCGTAAATGCCGGTAAAGGTCGCGAGAATAGCAATGGCGTCACTCACACAGAAACCACCTTAAATGCCGGTAAGCAAGTGAATCTTACCAGCGAGCGCGATACAACGCTTAAAGGGGCACAAGTCAGCGGTGAACAGATCACGGCTAATGTGGGGCGTAATCTCACCCTAGAAAGTCAGCAAGATCGCGACCATTATGATGCCAAACAGCAAAATATTAGCCTTGGCGGCGGTTATACTCTCGGCTCTGGTAATCCAACCCTTAATTTTAGTGCGAGTAAAGACAAGCTACACAGCAATTACGACAGCGTTAAAGAGCAAACTGGGCTGTTTGCTGGCAAAGAGGGCTTTGATGTTAAGGTAAAAGAGCATACTCAGCTTGATGGCGCAGTGATTGCATCAACTGCCGATAAAGACAAAAACAGCCTTGAAACGGGCACGTTAGGCTGGAACGATATCCACAATAAAGCCGAGTTTGAAGCCTCACACAGTGGTGTCTCAATGAGTACCGGTGGACCTGTAGGCAAAGATCTGCTGAATAACATGGTCGGTGGATTACTATCGAACGCGAATAACCAAGATAATGCGCAAGGCACAACCAAAACCGCGGTTTCTGATGGTAAATGGCTTATTCGTGATACCGACAATCAAACCCAAAATATCACCCAATTAAGCCGCGATACTGAACATGCCAATGACGGCAGTATCAACCCGATCTTTGATAAAGATAAAGAGCAAAATCGCTTAAAACAAGCCCAGCTAATTGGCGAAATCGGCAATCAGGCGATGGATATTATTCGCACCCAAGGGGATATCGTGGGCTTAAAACAAGCACAAGCAAAACATCCAAACTTGAGTGTGAATGAGCTGCGTGAAACCAAAGAGTACAACCACGCGATGGAACGCTTTGGTACAGGCAGTGATTTACAAAAAGCCACCCAAGCGGTGACGGGGGCATTAACCGCATTATCTGACAATAATCTTGCTGGTGCATTAGCCAGTGGGGCATCACCTTATCTCGCCACTGAAATCAAGGAACGTACTACAGTCGATGGTGAAGTCAATATCGCCGCGAATGCGTTAGCGCATACGATTTTAGGCGCAGTGACTGCCGAGCTGAATAATCAATCGGCTGTAGCTGGCGGTTTAGGCGCTGGCGGCGGTGAATTAGCCGCTAGAGTTATCGCCTCAAACCTCTACCCTAATAAAACAATCAGCGAACTTACTGAAAACGAAAAACAGCAAGTCAGCGCATTAAGCCAACTCGCCGCCGGGCTTGCGGGCGGAATATCAACCGGTAATATAGAAGGTGCTGTTACCGCCGCACAAACAGGGAAAAATGCGGTTGAGAATAACTTCTTCAAGCCTCAAGATCTGCCACCGGGTATGGCTGATTATGGGCAGTCAGTTTCATCACTAGCGATTTCAATGGCCCAAAATGATGGCAGTATAGAAGAAATTAATGCAGCTTTAACGAAAGCAGTAAAAGGAACGCATCCAGAGGGGCAAGATCCGGCTCTTGGAATTTTGATAGCATGGGGTAATTTGACAGGTATTCCGCTTGATGTATTTTTAACACAGCAGGAAATGACACCTGAAAAAGCTGCTGAAATATTAAGCAACACACCACCAACAACAGAAGCGAAAACACTTCAATTTGTGGCAGCGAAAGTTTATTTAGCATTTGCAAAAAGCGGTAAGGAAATTCCAAGTTGGGATGCAGGAATAGGTCAATATCGCTTTAAAGATACAGGTAAAGTGATAGATGTTGAGCATCCTAATGGTAAGTTTAATGGGAACTCATTGCCTTATAAAAACACAGTTGGCAAAATTGAACCTAAAAATTATGTAGATATACTTTCTCCTGAAGCGAAGCAGCACATATTATATGGTGATAACCTTAAGAGTGGTGGACATATATTCCCTGGCAACCCAGGAAAGGCAACGTTTCCATCTAATTGGCCATCAGAAAAAATAATACATGAAATTGGTGATATAACCACATCACCAACAACTCAATGGTACGCGCAAACTGGAACTGGAGGAACCTTTACTAGTAAGGGTAAACCAGCTAGATGGGTTGCTTACGAAGAACGAGATGGAGTTAGGATCAGGGTTGTTTACTTACCTTCAACAGGTAAAGTAGTAACTGCGTTTCCTGATCCAAATCCAGTACCTAAAGCATATAAGCCAATTAAGTGAGAATGATACATCATGACTAAATTAGATATCCAAATTAAAAACTTTGGAACACTCTTTTTTGATCGCTTAGATACTGAGTTATTACAAGATGCAATTAATTACATAGAATATGATGAAAGAGGCCTAGCATTTGAAACTATTTGTGACCATATCAGTGAATATGACATCCCCATAACATCGGAGGAGTATCATATAGCAGTTAATATTGCTAATGAGCTAAAAATGAATAGTAATGATATCAGTTTACAACATATGAAAGAGTTAATAGTAAAAAAATAATAAATTATAGGGATCTCCATCCTATACAGGGATCTCTGTAGTGACACTGATAACATAACAATCGTATTTAGCCATAGGACTACCTCCTTCCTAAAATTAATGGAATTAAATGGTGTTATGTAAAGCATAGCTCAGGAAGCCTTTCAAAGTTTTCAAGGAAAAAGGAGAGTTAAAAAAGAAGCACATAATTTTTTACGAAAATCAATGCATAAAGAAGTATATCGAATGAATATTGATGAGTGATATACAATTGATTATAAAGAGTAATGTATCAGTAAAAAATGCGTTAAAAGGTGTACCACAATGAAATATTTATTTGAACATTATCAAATATGGGCTCGCAATGTTATTGGAAAAAAACTTCAAGCAGTCAATGGATTAATATACATTTTTGAAGTTCCTAATTTTACGACTCCTCAACAATTACAGTTTGTCTTTATTTCTAATAACCATGATCCTTCTTTTCATTGTAGTAAGGATGTAACTACTACTCTCGAAATAACATATTCTAATTTATTTCACCAATTCATTGGAAGCGTACTTTTAAATTCTTACATAAGGCTCTCTTTGTTGGCTCAACTCCGACTCACTTAACCAGATAATCAACTATCCAGTTAAGTGAGTGAATACGTAATGTTCTACATGCAATACATCACAACTAGAGGCATAAAACCTTTCTCGATACCATAAGATCATCAATAAATAGTAAATAGCGACCAACTAATACCCCCTTTTCACTCTCTTACACAGAATGGTGTATACTTGCCGGCAAGAAATTTATTCACGGTTATTAATAATGAAAGAAATCGAAAAAACACAAATTAAACTTCTTAGCGACCGTTTAGACCTTATTCGCCACAAAATGGCAAATATCTCACTGACGGAAGAAGCAGAAAAATACGCAGAGTTTGAGAAAGAAAAAGCGGCACTGGAAACTGAAATCGTTCATCTGAAAGAAGTGCGTAACAAAAAACTAAGCAAAGAAGCACAGAAGTTGGTGGGTATGCCATTCAAACGCATCATCACTAAGAGAGAACAAGCGGATATTGGCAAACTGAAAAAAGCAGTGCGAGGACTGATCATTGTCCATCCAATGACGGCATTAGGTCGCGAAATGGGATTGGATGGTATGACCGGTTTTTCTAAGACTGATTTTTAGTTAGAAAATTAATCCACCTAAAACCTATAATGACCCACTAATACTGGCTGGTTCTTAATATACTTTTCATTGTTATGAACCATCAGTAAATAATTAGCCTTCAATATTTACTATCTCCACTTCTGGCACAGAGCTGATCCTGACAATTGGAGTTAATATAAAAAAGAATAGAATAACTCCTTTTTTACCTACCTCTTTTCAGCAAATCTTTCAGCGCAGCAATATTCGCCCTCGCCCCTTCTGCCTCTTTTAATTGACGACGCTTTTAAGCATAGATATCAAATATCTCTTTGGCTTTTTCATCTGCGGCTTTCTTACTCATTCCACCAGCGCCTTGTAATACTTCACGATCGTTGAAACTTAAAAACTGATCCAGCTTAGCGAAAAACGCCGTAAACTCTCGCCCAATGCGGGCGGGGATATAAGGCGAAAAGCCCGCAGGGCTTTAAAGATCAATCAGACGTTGACTGACTCTGAACG
>NZ_PENZ01000012.1 GCF_003144395.1 Proteus faecis
GAGGAGGTGCATTCTACATCTTCCTCATTCAGTGTCAAGCGTTTATTTTCAAGGCTTTTCACTTTTTTTCTTTGTTCTCTCAACCAGTTCGCTTAGCGCCCTGTGCCGTGACAACGAGGACGCATTATAGGGAGTTTTCTGAGGCTGGCAATAGTTTTTTTAAAAAAAATGTTCGTTTGTTGGTAATTTAAACGAAGTGCCTATTTTTTGTGGCTTTTTAGCCATTTTGGCAAGTCTGCTAGGCTATCGAGAACAAAATCTGCGCACTGTTGTGCCTCTTCTGTTATCTCTTTTCCTGTGCGAACAAGAATTTTATGCCCCACTCCCGCAGCTTTTGCTGCCAACATATCTTCTTTTTTATCACCAACCATATAAGAAGAAGCCATATCGATGTTTAATTGTGCTTTCGCATCCATAAACATACCTGGGGCTGGTTTGCGACAATCACATTCTTTCTTATATTCACCTACAGCGGCATCAGGATGGTGAGGACAATAATAGATACCATCCAAATCAACACCTCTATCTGCCAAAGACCAATCCATCCACTCTGTTAAATGTAAAAATTGATCTTCACTATAGTAGCCACGACCAATGCCCGATTGATTAGTCACGAGTACCAAGGCATATCCCATCGCTTTTAATTCAGCCATTGCCTCAATAACGCCATCGATAAACTCAAAGTTATCAATTTCAGACACATAACCATGGTCTATATTAATAGTTCCATCGCGATCTAAAAAAATCGCAGAAATCCCCTTGCTCACAACATTACTCCATTTAGACATTTTTATTAGTATCGCATGTTTTTTCTTATATAGAGAATGATATCCATAGCTTTCTTTATTACTCGCCAACTCTTTTTTATTGACTTGGACGTCTAGACGCCTTAACATCTATTCTAACTCGGGCAGAATAGTCTTTATGTCCCATATCTACTTATATAAAGAAAAACATGATTAAACTGACGAATATAAATAAAGTGTTTAAGCAGGGAGAGCGTTCAATACAAGCGCTATCAAACATTAACCTGCATGTACCACAAGGGCAGATTTTTGGTGTTATCGGATCGTCAGGAGCGGGTAAAAGTACATTAATACGTTGTGTGAACATGTTAGAAAAACCAACTTCAGGTGAAGTACTTGTTGATGGTCGTGATCTGACTAAGTTATCTGATAAAGAATTAACAAAAGCACGTCGTGGCATTGGTATGATTTTCCAACATTTCAACTTACTGTCTTCTCGTACAGTATTTGATAATGTGGCTCTACCATTAGAACTTGATAGTACACCGCGTACTGAAATTAATAAGCGTGTTAATGAATTACTTGAATTAGTCGGTTTGTCAGATAAGAAAGAGTATTATCCAGCAAACTTATCTGGTGGGCAAAAGCAACGTGTTGCAATTGCACGCGCATTAGCAAATTCACCAAACGTTTTATTGTGTGATGAAGCAACTAGCGCCCTTGATCCAGCAACAACACGTTCTATTTTAGAATTACTAAAAGATATTAACCGTCGTTTAGGCCTCACCATTTTATTAATCACGCATGAAATGGACGTTGTAAAACGTATTTGTGATCAGGTTGCAGTCATAAGTGGTGGTGAATTAGTTGAAAGTGATGCGGTGAGTGCAGTTTTCTCTCATCCCAAAACACCGGTTTCTCAGGCTTTTATCCAATCAACACTGCAATTGGATATTCCTGAAGATTACAAAGAACGTATGAAACCAGAATGGGAGGAAGGGTTATTCCCATTATTAAAACTTGAATTTAACGGTCAATCAGTTGATGCACCATTAATGTCTATTGTTGCTCGTCGTTTTGACGCAGATATTAATATTTTAAGTTCACAAATGGACTATGCCGGTGGTGTTAAGTTTGGCGTGATGTTAGCTGAGCTACACGGTAAGAATGGTAATACTGAAAAGTCTATTGCGTTTTTAGAAGAGCATCATGTGAAAGTAGAGGTTCTCGGTTATGTCTGAAGGAATGATTTATTTATTAATTAGTGGGATCTGGGAAACCTTAGTCATGACCTTCGTTTCAGGCTTCTTTGGTTTTATCATCGGACTACCACTTGGTGTTTTACTTTATGTCACTCGTCCTGAACAAATTATGGCAAATCCACCTGCCTATCGTGTGATCTCAGCACTTGTGAATATTTTTAGGGCTATCCCTTTTATTATCTTACTTGTATGGATGATCCCTTTTACTCGCTTAGTTGTAGGAACATCCATTGGCTTACAAGCGGCTATCGTGCCATTAACGGTTGCTGCGGCACCTTTTATAGCTCGTATGGTCGAAAATACACTATTGGAAATCCCACAAGGATTAATTGAAGCATCTCGTTCTATGGGTGCAACACCAATGCAAATTATTAAGAAAGTTTTATTACCAGAATCGTTACCAGGCTTGATTAATGCTGCAACTATTACACTAATTACATTAGTGGGTTACTCAGCTATGGGTGGTGCTGTTGGTGCCGGTGGTTTAGGTCAAATTGGCTATCAATATGGTTATGTTGGCTATAATGCAACGGTAATGAATATTGTCATTGTTCTACTCGTTATTCTTGTTTTTATCATTCAGTTTTTCGGCGATCGCTTAGTGAAGCTGACAACACATAAATAATTAGATTGAAGGTTTCAATTATTAAATCGGGACCTTTTAATTAACAGATCAAATAAGGGTAAATGTATGTCATTGAAATTTAAATCGCTCGCAGTCGTAAGTGCTTTAATTGGCGCATTAGCATTAGCTGGTTGTGGTGAAAAAGAAAAAGATCCAAACCATATTCGTGTTGGTGTTATTTCTGGCTCCGAGCAACAAGTTGCAGAAGTAGCAAAACAAGTAGCTAAAGATAAATATGGTCTTGATGTAGAACTCGTTACTTTCAATGACTTTGTGATGCCTAATGAATCATTAAGTCGTGGTGATATCGATCTTAATGCATTCCAACATAAACCTTATTTAGATCAGCAAATTAAAGATCGTAATTTTAAAATTACTGCGGTGGGAAATACCTTTATTTACCCAATCGCAGGTTACTCTAAAAAAATTACTGATTTAGCGGATTTACCTGATGGCGCTCAAGTGGCTATCCCTAACGATCCAACTAACTTAGGTCGTTCACTGCTGTTACTAGAAAAAGTAGGATTAATCAAATTAAAAGACGGTGTAGGCTTATTACCAACTTCTTTAGATATTATTGAAAATCCTAAAAATCTAAAATTAGTAGAATTAGAAGCACCTCAATTACCACGTTCATTAGATGATCAAAAAATCTATTTGGCGGTAATTAATACCACTTATGCAAGCCAAGTAAACTTAACACCAGCAAAAGACGGCATTTTTGTTGAAAATAAAGACTCTCCATATGTAAATATCATTGTTGCACGCGAAGATAATAAAGACAGTGAGAATGTGAAGAAATTTATTCAAGCCTATCAAACAGATGAAGTAGATAGTGCTGCAAATAAAATCTTTAACGGTGGTGCTGTAAAAGGCTGGTAATACGTTTAAATTTAGCTTAATTATAAAAAAGGCGGACATTTGTTCGCCTTTCTCTTTTTTACTTGGCTAATTTGCATTAAATTAGTGCCGTTTAATTTTTGTCTAGACAATAATAAAGAGGATATTACCCATGCACATGCGCTTGCTACTTATTGGCATCATGGCGCTGTTTATGACAGGCTGTTCAATGCAAAAATCATCTGATGTTGATCAGTCTAAATTTACGGATATGCGTTTAAATAAACCAGGGCAACCACAGAAGCCCAAATCACAGACTTTACCTTCAGTACGTATTGTTGAAAAAACAGAAGATCTTTTAGGTGCTCCTTTTAAAGATCTAGGTATTGTCGCAGGAGAGTCTTGTCGTCAAACATTACAAGATCCACCAGCAAGTTTACCTATTGCTAAAAAAAGAATGGCAACAAAAGCAGCCTACAAAAATGCAAATGCCGTTTTGTTACATGAATGCCAAATTGTCACAGGCCTAGGTTGCTATCAATCCGCTATTTGTGAAGGCTCAGCACTACTTATTACTAAATGAATACCTACCAAATGAATCCTATAGGGTATATTTCGAGCCCTTATAAAGAAAAATTTGCTGTTCCACGCCAACCTGGATTAATCCAGGATGGCGGCGGGCAACTTATTCTACATACACCTTATAATCACCCTGATGCAGTGAGAGGTTTAGAGCAATTTAGTCACCTTTGGTTAATTTTTGTTTTTCATCAAACAGCACAACATGGTTGGCATCCACTCGTTCGTCCCCCAAGATTAGGCGGTAACGCCAAAGTTGGTGTATTTGCAACTCGCTCAACCTTTCGCCCCAACCCAATTGGTATGTCATTGGTTGAATTGAAAAAAGTAAATATAGAGAATCAATCTGTTATTTTAGAACTAGGTAGCCTTGATTTAGTTGATGGTACGCCTATTCTTGATATCAAACCTTATTTACCATTTGCAGAATCTCGCCCAAATGCAATTGCAGGATTTGCACAAGAAGCACCCAACAATGAAATGTCTGTTTTCTTTTCGCAGCTTGCATTAGAACAACTGCAATACTATGCCAATGAATACCCTCATCTTCCGCGTTTTATTACCCAAGTATTACAGCAAGATCCTCGCCCTGCTTATAAAAAGGACGAACAAAGTGATAGAATTTATGCGGTACACTTACTCGAATTTAATATTCGCTGGCAAGTCAATCAACAACAGACACTTGTTCTTAGTATAGAACCGCGGTAACTTGCTATTACCTTCATTGATATTGTTATCATGAATAATCTGATCTGAAAGTCATTCTCATGTCTTTAGACAAATCAGATTGAAAAAAATGCTTTGCCCCTTTTGGCAGACCTAAGTCACTGGTAGACTAAAGTCCTTCTCTAATTATATTGATATAGACTGGCGTGACAGTCAGCCTAAGTATTTTTGTTCTAATGGAACCTAATAATGCGTACTAGCCACTATTTGCTCTCTACTCTAAAAGAGACACCTGCTGATGCAGAAATTGTCAGCCATCAACTTATGCTTCGCGCAGGCATGATCCGTAAACTCGCTTCTGGTCTTTATGATTGGATGCCTACAGGCGTTCGTGTTCTAAGAAAAATTGAAAAAATTGTTCGTGAAGAGATGGACAACGCAGGCTCTCTTGAGATTTCAATGCCCGTTGTTCAACCCGCTGACTTATGGCTAGAAAGTGGTCGCTGGGAACAGTATGGTCCTGAATTACTGCGTTTTTCAGACAGAGGTGAGCGCCCATTTGTTTTAGGCCCGACTCATGAAGAAGTTGTTACGGATATTGTTCGTAATGAAATTACCTCTTACAAACAACTTCCACTGAACTTATATCAAATCCAAACTAAATTCCGTGATGAAGTACGCCCTCGTTTTGGTGTTATGCGTTCTCGTGAATTTATCATGAAAGATGCTTACTCTTTCCATATCTCTCAAGAGTCTTTACAAGAGACTTACGACAGAATGTACGAGGCTTACAGCAAAATTTTCTCACGTATTGGTTTAGATTTCCGCCCAGTACTTGCAGATACTGGCTCTATCGGTGGTAATGCCTCTCATGAATTCCAAGTTTTAGCAGACAGCGGTGAAGATGATATCGTCTTCTCTACTGGCTCTGACTATGCAGCCAATATCGAATTAGCAGAAGCAATAATGCCTGCGACTCCACGCGCTGCGGCAACTGAAGAATTACGTTTAGTGGATACACCAAACGCTAAAACAATTGCTGAATTAGTCGAACAGTTCAATCTGCCAATTGAAAAAACAGTTAAGACACTGATTGTTCATGGCACAAAAGAAAGTGGTCACCCATTAGTTGCATTATTAGTCCGTGGCGATCACGAACTTAATGAAGTTAAAGCAGAAAAATGCGCTATCGTTGCAGCACCTTTAACTTTCGCTACTGAAGCTGAAATACGCCAAGCTGTAAATGCAGGACCAGGTTCACTAGGCCCTGTTAATCTGCCACTGCCAGTTATTATGGATCGTTCAGTCTCTATAATGAGTGATTTCAGTGCAGGTGCAAACGTTGATGGTAAACACTATTTTGGTATCAACTGGGAGCGTGATCTGCCTATTGCTGAAATTGCTGACATCCGTAACGTTGTTGAAGGTGATCCAAGCCCAGATGGCAAAGGAACGTTGCTAATTAAACGTGGTATTGAAGTTGGTCATATCTTCCAACTTGGCACAAAATATTCAGAAGCATTAAAAGCAACCGTACAAAACGAAGAAGGCCATAATCAAATCGTTACTATGGGTTGTTATGGTATCGGTATAACTCGTATCGTTGCTGCTGCTATTGAACAAAATCATGATGCACGCGGTATTATTTGGCCAGATGCGATTGCACCATTCCAAGTTGCTATTTTACCAATGAATATGCACCGTTCTTATCGTGTTAAAGAAGTCGCTGACAAACTTTATAACGAATTACGCGCTCAAGGTATTGATGTTTTATTTGATGATCGTAAAGAACGTCCTGGTGTAATGTTTGCTGATATGGAACTTATCGGTATTCCACACACGATCGTGATTGGTGATCGTAACTTAGACAACAACCAAATCGAATATAAAGCGCGTCGTAGTGATGATAAATCACTGGTCAATGTTGACGATGTTGTCGCCTTTATCAAAGAGCAACTCGCTTAATCATTAAGCCTCTTATTTTTGAGGCTTGATTGATAAGTTACCAGCGTATCCTCTCAGATACGCTGGTAACTGCAATCAGAATAATATATCAAACGAAAAAGACTGAGTTCAGTTCAATACCGGACTCAGTCTTTGCTCAACTCATTTAAACTGTCTAATAAACGCAATACTATTCAATAGGCGATTTTTTATTAAAACAAAACCGCTAAAACTCAACTTCTGCCACTGCGATGGTTTCCACAAGAGCCATGGCGATTAAAACGAGGCTTCGCATCCGTAACCACTAATGCTCGATCAAATTTACCATCTTCCATCGAAGGCCGAATACTGTAATAACCATTAACTTCAAGGTAAACAGGTGTTCCACCATCAACACCCGTTGAGAAATAGCCTTTTTCCAATTCAATACCACTGGCTGCGTAAACGCGTCCTGATTGGCAATCTTTAAACGTACCTGCATCGGCAAAATAGGTATATTCACCTGCGAGCTGTTTAGGCTGAACCTTAGCTAAGGTATAATTTAGTTCTGAGTTAATAACGTTGCCATCAATATCAAGCATAACTAATTTATCTTCGCGAGGTAAATAATAGCTCTTCTCACCATAGCTATTAGTCAACGTCAGCTTATCTTTACCTAATGCCCATGTTCCTGACTCAAAGAAACTACGTTTCTCATCAGGTAAACCTTGATAGCTTTGCTCCATAACGTAAGAGCCATCTTGATTAACAAGAATTGTTGTGTCGATACCAGAACAATCGGCACAAGGCAGAATACTGTTGTAAGTTTGATCTACAATTTTTCCATCAAGTGATAAGCCAATATTATTTTGACAACCTGACAGCACAAATAACCCCGCAGCAACGGCTGCAAATAAAAATTTTTTCCCCATCATCAACTCCCTACATTCTGGGTACTTTTTAATAAATCATTTTCAATATGATTCTAACATTTTTTAAAATAAAAAGGGGCAATAAAACAAGCTTTAAGACAAATGCACCCATAATGCTAATTATTTCTCAAATCACTTCGAATAAAGCACTATTTCAGAAAATTATTATAATAACTATTGTGCTCACATCGAATAACAGCATAATGATTTTATTCTGAATTATTCACTGGCGGCAACACCGCCACGAAAGAGTGGTGAGGGAATATGTCAACAAATACAGAATATCAACCAATTAACTGTGATGATTATGAGTATCTGGAGTTAGCATGCCAGCGTGGTTTAGCGCTCCATATTGAACTACATGATGGTGAGCTTATTGAAGGTATTGCGGATGATCTTTTTTTAAGCAAGAAAGTTGAATACCTAAAAGTCAAAACATCTGAAGGCTCTAAAGATTTACGACTGGATGTTATTGCCAGTTTTTCTAATCCCGAACTTGGGACAATCATTATTAAATCGGAATAACCGAATAAAGAACAACCGCCAACAGGCGGTTGTTCATTCATGAGCCTTTCGCCACCCAATAGTAATAGCATGTTCTGATGTTGCTTTTCCCTCAAAAGTAACAAATGTATCAATAGCTACAATTAGCGTATCATTATAATAAATCAAAGGGATCCTAGTTCTACGCCAAGGCGCAATTTCAAGCTCTTGCCAAATTTTTTTACTATGCCGAGCATGTTCTCGCCCTACAATACGTAAAGATGTTTGTGTTAAACCAAAACGCACGGTGACTTTTTCATCACTTGAAGGCTTTCTAACCGTGTTTTTTCCTGTTTCGGCTACAAGAGATAGCGTCCCTAAACCATTAGGTAAATATAAAGGTTCACTGAGCGACGACCACTCAATAATGTGATCTACGAGCTCTTCGATGATTGGAACTAAATAAAGGCGTTGCTTATAGCGCCTGACTTCATCTTGATCAAATTGTAATCGAGGTGCTGCATCTTCTTTTGCTAATGCAACTTCTTGCCATAATCGTAAGATTTGTTGTCGTGATGGCATGGATTTATTATGTTTAGCAAACCAGCGCCTCAGTAACGCGTTACGCTTTATAACACTACAATGGGCAAGTTGATTAATATCTAAGCTATTCTCAATATCCATTAAACCATTAAGTTCAGAGTCTAATAGTTCATCTAATAGTGCCTCTTGTTCACCACACAATGCAGCACTTCGAGTTACTGCTTGTGAAAAATGAGGCCAACGTTGAGTTAGTAAAGGCATAACACGTAATCGTAAAAAATTACGATCGTAACGATCATCTTGGTTACTATCGTCTTCTATCCAATCTAGCCCTTGCTCAGTAGCATAAAATTCAATTTGCTCACGCGTAATATTGAGTAAAGGGCGAAGTAAATAACTATTCTCGAACACCATTTTGGCAGGCATCGAGGAAAGTCCAGCAGGACCACTACCTCGCTTTAAAGCCAGTAAAAAAGTTTCAGCTTGATCATCTTGGTGTTGAGCTGTCACTAACACTTGTTGCGACTGTAAATATCGACGAAAAGCTTCATAACGCGCCTCTCGTGCCCCCTTTTCAAGCCCTCCATCTTTAGGATCGACACTCACTTTTTCACTGATAAAATCAACACGCCATTGCTGACAACATTGTTTACAATGAGTAAGCCAATCATCTGCTCTGATATTTAATCCATGATGAATATAGATAGCTGTTAATTCTAAAGGTAATTGGAATTCATCACGTAAACGTACAAGCCCTTGTAATAAAACAGTGGAATCTACCCCCCCACTAAAACCCACCAAAATTTTAGTGTAAGGATCAATTTGTTGTTTGATTTCTTTAAGGAGTAAGTCGTATTTCTGTTTCATTGTATCGTTATTTATCTGTGAATTCAGATGATTATGTTAAGCTTTTCTATCTGATTTTGCACGAATACAACGTCCCCCTGAAAAATGAATATAAGATTTAAGATATTTTATTACTGATGAAGAAAGATAAGGCAGAATAAACACTATTCTGCCTAAAATAAATACAATTTACGCTGTAAAACCACCATCAACCAAATAAGATGCGCCTGTTACAAAAGAAGCTGCATCACTGGCTAAGAAGGCCACAACATTAGCGACTTCTTCTGGTGTTCCAAGACGACCAATGGGATGCAGTGTTGCTAATTTTTGCTTATCGAGCTCACGTCCATCTAATAATGGCGTATCAATATACCCAGGACAAACCGCGTTAATACGAATACCTTTACTTGCATAATCAATGGCAAGTGTTTGCGTCAGTAATTTAACGCCCCCTTTTGACGCACAATAAGCAGGAAACTCATGTTGACCAACAAAAGAACAAATTGAACTACAATTAACAATCGCACCTGAAATTTTATTTTTTAACCAATACTGAATGGCAGTACGATTAATCAGAAATAGTCCATTAAGGTTAACATCTAATACCCCTTTCCATTTCTCATACTCCAATTTATC
Organism: Proteus faecis; assembly: GCF_003144395.1. Lineage (GTDB taxonomy): Bacteria > Pseudomonadota > Gammaproteobacteria > Enterobacterales > Enterobacteriaceae > Proteus > Proteus faecis. Next base: position 10,082 of record NZ_PENZ01000012.1, read on the forward strand.
TGCAATGTTATCTGTTAAAACCCCAGCATTAGCAAATATAAAATCCATTCGTCCATACTTAGTGACGACATAATCGACAAGTTGTTTATTTTCTTTTTCACTGGCGACATCCATTTGAACAAACTCAGCGACAAATCCTTTTTCTTTTAGGTATTTTTCTGCTTTTTGCCCTCGTACCAAATTACTGCCAGTAATAACAACTGACGCACCTAAGGATAAAAACTTTTCAGCTGATGCTAGACCAATACCACTATTACCACCTGTAATAATTCCTACTTTTCCACTAAACGATATCATCGTGCTTTCCTTATTAAAGAATTAAATGACCAGATAAAATAATAGCTATTGCTTATTATTCTTTTAGTGAAAATTAGAATTAATATTGTTTTTGAGATGGGCTTAACATACTGATATATAATATATTATTGTTAATATCACTTAGTTTAATTATCTCAATAGAGATAGTTTTCAGAGCGTCAAAAAAAGCCCCATGTGATTAACATGAGGCTCATCTCAGAATTGATTCAGATATGATTAGATCAGCAGTAACCGTATTCCATTAAACGTTGGTAACGACGATTTGTTAGCTCTTCTGATTCAAACGCATCCAATTCTACTAAATCGGATTGAATTTGCGCTTTCAATGAAGCGGCAATTTCATCATAGTGACGATGCGCACCACCTAAAGGCTCAGGAATAACCGTATCAATTAGCTTAAGCTCTTTTAAACGGTTCGCAGTGATCCCCATCGCTTCTGCGGCTAATGGTGCTTTATCAGCGCTTTTCCAAAGAATAGATGCACAACCTTCTGGTGAAATAACAGAATAAGTGCTGTATTGCAGCATATTTACTTTATCACCTACACCAATCGCTAATGCTCCGCCAGAACCGCCTTCCCCAATAACCGTACAGATAATTGGCACATTAAAGCGTGACATTTCACGTAAGTTACGTGCAATGGCTTCTGATTGACCACGCTCTTCAGCACCAACACCAGGATAAGCACCCGGAGTGTCAATAAAGGTGATAATGGGTAAATTAAAACGCTGTGCCATTTCCATTAAACGCAGTGCTTTTCGATAACCTTCTGGTGCAGGCATACCAAAATTACGGCGAATTTTTTCTTTTGTTTCACGCCCTTTTTGGTGCCCGATAACCATCACTGGACGACCATCTAAACGCGCAATACCACCAACAATCGCTTTATCATCAGCATAAGCACGATCACCTGCTAATTCTTGGAAATCAGTAAAAATGCGATGAATATAATCCAGTGTGTAAGGTCTTAATGGATGACGCGCAAGTTGTGCCACTTGCCATGCACCAAGATCAGAAAAAATCTTACGTGTTAACTCTAGGCTTTTTTCTCTTAAACGTGAGACTTCTTCATCGATATTGATATCGATTTTTTCATCATGTTGGCTAACTGCGGTGAGCGAATCAATTTTCGCTTCTAACTCGGCAATTGGCTGTTCAAAATCCAGAAAATTAAGACTCATAACATTCCTATTTTAGTCAAATTCTAATTCTACCTGCTCATTACCCAGCAGAGTTCGCAGATCCGTTAAAAGCATATCCGTTGGCGTAACACGCCAAGTCGCACCAAATCGTAAACGTGCACAGGCATCATGCTTTTCAAAATAAAGGTGAACCGGTATCGTGCCTGAACGATGAGGTTCTAAAACGCCGCGAAGACGATTTAATAATTGCTCATTAATTTGCCTGTCCGATAACGAGATAGCAAGTCCTCGTGCATATTTTTCACGGGCTTCGTTGATATCCATAAGTTCGCGGACTGTCATTTTAAGCCCACCATTGAAATCATCAAAGCTGACCTGCCCAGTAGCAATTAAAATCTTGTCTTGTTCTAATAAATGTTGGTATTTATCCAATGCATCAGAAAATAACATAATTTCTAAGCGACCTGAACGATCATCTAAGGTACAAACACCGATCCGATTTCCACGTTTCGTTGTGAATACTTTAGAAGCAAGTACTAAACCTGCTACCTTCACCATTTGACCCCGAGGTGTTGGTACTAAATCTTTTAGACGCGTTCCTGCCGCATATCGTTCAATTTCTTTTAAATAACGCGTGATCGGATGACCTGTTAAATATAAACCTAAAGTCTCTCGTTCACCTTCTAAAACAACTTGGTCTGGCCATTTAGGTATATTGGCATAAGAGCGCTCTACTTGTTCAGGTGCTTCAGCTAACACGCCGAACATGTCAGATTGCCCTATTGCTTCAGCTTTGGCATGTTGGTCTGCGGCTTTTAATGCATCTTCTAATGAAGACATCAAAGCAGCACGATGGGGCCCCAGCTTATCGAATGCGCCTGACATTATCAGTTTTTCCATCACTCGGCGATTCAATTTTTTCGTATCTGTTCTAGCACAGAGATCAAAAATATCTTTAAAGTGACCACCTTGTTGACGCGCTTCTACAATTGCTTCAATTGGACCTTCACCCACACCTTTAATGGCACCAATACCATAAACGATTTCGCCTTCATCATTAACGTGAAAATGATAAAGTCCACTATTAATATCAGGAGGTAGAACTTTTAATCCCATTCTCCAACATTCGTCAACTAATCCCACGACCTTTTCGGTATTATCCATATCAGCTGTCATTACTGCAGCCATAAATTCAGCTGGATAGTGGGCTTTTAACCATAATGTTTGATAAGAAACTAAGGCATAAGCTGCTGAGTGCGATTTGTTAAATCCATAACCGGCAAATTTCTCTACCAAGTCAAAGATTTTCATGGCTAATTCACCGTCTACACCATTTTTGATAGCACCTTCTTCAAAAACAGAGCGTTGCTTTGCCATCTCCTCGGGCTTTTTCTTCCCCATAGCCCGTCGTAACATATCCGCACCGCCTAGCGTATATCCTGCAAGAACCTGCGCAATTTGCATAACTTGTTCTTGATATAAGATAACGCCATAAGTAGGCTCTAAAACCGGCTGTAGGCTTTCATGTTGCCATTTAACATCAGGGTATGAAATTTCTTCAACACCGTGTTTACGATCGATAAAGTTATCAACCATACCTGATTGCAATGGTCCAGGGCGGAATAGGGCAACTAATGCGATCATATCTTCGAAACAGTCTGGACGTAGTCGCTTGATGAGATCTTTCATGCCACGAGATTCTAACTGGAATACCGCGGTTGTCTCTGAGCGTTGCAACATGTCAAAACTGCGCTGATCTGTCAATGAGATCGCTGAAATATCAACAGGTTCAAGTGACTTTTTAGCTCGTCGGGCATTAATCATCTCTAATGCCCAGTTAATAATAGTTAGTGTTCTTAATCCTAAGAAGTCGAATTTAACAAGACCTGCGTATTCAACGTCGTTTTTATCAAATTGTGTAACGGGGTTATTTCCCTCTGCATCACAGTAAAGTGGTGCAAAATCGGTAATTTTCGTGGGTGATATAACAACACCACCCGCATGTTTACCCGCATTACGTGTTACTCCTTCTAATTTACGAGCCATATCAATAAGAGATTTGACCTCTTCATCAGCTTCATAAATTTCAGGTAATTGAGGCTCGGCAGCAAATGCTTTTTCCAGCGTCATACCCGGATCAGGAGGAACAAGTTTTGAAATTCTATCAACAAAACCGTAAGGGTGCCCTAAAACACGGCCAACATCGCGAATAACTGCTTTCGCCGCCATCGTACCAAATGTAATAATCTGAGATACTGCATCACGACCGTACATTTCAGCAACGTGGTCAATAACTCTATCGCGTTTCTCCATACAGAAATCGACGTCAAAGTCAGGCATCGAAACACGTTCAGGGTTAAGAAAACGTTCGAAAAGCAAGTCAAATTCAAGAGGATCAAGATCTGTTATTTTCAGCGAATAAGCCACGAGTGAACCCGCACCTGAACCGCGCCCAGGACCAACAGGAACACCATTATCTTTAGACCACTGAATAAACTCCATCACGATAAGGAAGTAACCAGGGAACCCCATCTGGTTAATTACTTTCAGCTCGATATCAAGACGTTCATCATATTCAGGACGTCTTTTTTGTCGCTCTTCGGGATCTGGAAATAAAAAGGCTAAACGCTCTTCTAAACCTTCTTGTGATTTTTTAACAAGGAAATCTTCTGTACTCATATTCCCAGTTGGAAATTGAGGAAGGAAGTATTCCCCTAAACGGATCGTGACATTACAGCGTTTAGCGATTTCAACACTGTTTTCTAATGCTTCAGGTATATCAGCAAATAATTCACACATTTCTTCTTCTGTGCGCATATACTGCTGAGGGCTATAATTTTTAGGACGTTTGGGATCCGATAACGTAAAACCATCATGAATTGCGACACGAATTTCATGTGCATCAAAATCATCACTGTCGAGAAAACAGACATCATTGGTTGCAACGACAGGCAGACCTTTTTCAGAAGCTAGTGCAACTGCTTCATGAAGATAAGCTTCCTCATCAGTACGACCCGTACGAATAAGTTCTAGATAATAACTATCGGGAAAATGAGTTTGATAATACTCAAGACACTGATCAACTAAAGCTCGATTTCCGCGAAGTAGAAACTTCCCGACATCCCCCATTCTGCCACCAGAAAGCAACAAGAGCCCTTCTTTATAGGTTGTTAGCCACTCTTGTTTAATCGTCGGCCCAGCAGCGCCATAACCGTGTTTGTAAGCTTCTGAAATCAGTAAAGTGAGATTTTGGTATCCTACATTATTGCGTGCAAGAATAGTAAGATGAGCATACTCATCACCTAATAATTCTGTTTCAAGGTAAACATCAGCGCCAATGATGGGTTTAATGCCAGCACCATGTGCAGCACCATAAAATTTCACTAGCCCACATAAGTTAGTGAAATCAGTAATCGCAAAAGCAGGCATTCCCAGCGAAGCCACTTTCTTCACAAGAGGCCCTGTTTTTGCCAATCCATCGATCATTGAATAATCGCTGTGTACCCTAAGATGGATAAAACGAGGATCTGCCATAGTATTTAATTACTCTGTGGATTACTTTAAATTTAAAGCACGTTTTACAGGCGCAAAACTTTTTCGATGATAGGGTGTTGCCCCTAATAAGGCTAGTTTTTCCATATGGAAAACAGTTGGATACCCTTTATGTTTAGCAAAACCATAATCAGGGTAAAGCTTATCTAACTCTTCCATTTCTCTATCACGAGTCACTTTAGCAAGTATAGAAGCCGCACTAATTTCTTGAACTAAACTATCACCTTTGATAACCGCTTGAGAGGCCATTGGTAATTTAGGACAACGGTTACCATCAATTAAAACCATATCAGGTGTTATTGATAATCCTGCAACAGCGCGTTCCATTGCTTTCATCGTTGCCCAAAGAATATTTAATTCATCAATTTCTTCGGGCTCTGCACGACCTATCGCCCAGCATAATGCTTTTTCTTTTATTTCGTAATAAAGGGCATTACGCTTTTTTTCTGTTAGCTTTTTGGAGTCTGTTAATCCTTCAATTGGATTTGCTGGATCAAGGATAACAGCTGCGGTAACCACTGCGCCCACTAATGGACCTCGACCAACTTCATCAACTCCAGCAATAAGATTTGCTTTTGGATATACAAATTCCATTATTTCTCTACCAATTCTAATACTGCATTTGCTGCTTGCTCATCCGCATTACAACGAATGGCACTATGTAACTGTAAAAATATCTCTTTTAATTGATGTACTTTTTCTTCATCAGTTAAAAGAGGTAAAAGTTGCTGCGCTAACGCTGATGGTTCGCACTCTTCTTGCAATAATTCTTTGATAATTTCTCGGCCAGCTAACAAATTAGGTAAAGAGACATAAGGCGTTTTAACTAACCGTTTTGCTAACCAAAAAGTAAATGGTTTCATGCGATAACCAACAACCATCGGGCATTTGGTTAGCATACATTCTAATGCAGCCGTCCCTGATGCTAACAAAGTCGCATCACTCGCTGTCATTGCTTCTCGTGCTCGCCCATCAAGAAGTTGTATCTCAAGCTCAGGTGCCACATTTTGATGTATTTGTTCAAATTGGGCTCGTCGCTTAGCATTAACTAATGGCACAACAATATGAAGAGAGGGGATCTGCTGTTTTAGTAACTGTGCTGTTTTTATAAAATCAGCACTCAGCATCTCAACTTCAGCATGACGACTACCGGGAAGAAGTGCTAAACACGGTATTTCTTCAGATATCCCTAGATGTTCACGAGCCGCTTTTTTGTCTGGATTTAAGGCTATGGCATCAGCCATTGTATGGCCTATAAAACGACAAGGAACCTGATACTTATCATAAAACGCTTTTTCAAAAGGAAGAAAGGCAAGCACTAAATCTGTCGCTTTACCAATTTTGAAAACACGTTTTTGACGCCAAGCCCACACAGATGGACTGACATAGTGAATAGTTTTGATCCCTTTTTGCTTTAAACGACCTTCAAGAGTGATATTAAAATCAGGCGCGTCGATCCCCACGAAAACATCAGGTTTTAATTCTGAGAATCGTTGAGTGAGATCTTTTCTGATCTTTAATAAGCGAGGTAATCGTTCAAGAACTTCAACGATCCCCATGACGGCAAGCTCTTCCATCTCATACCAAGCTTCACAACCTTCAGCTTGCATAAGAGGTCCAGCAACACCGACAAAGTGAACATTGGGATGCATTTGTTTTAGAGCGCGGATTAAACCCGCGCCCAAGATATCACCGGACGTTTCACCAGCAACTAAGCCGATAATTAACGGACGCTGAGTAGTAGATAATTGGCCTGACAAGGTCATATCCTAATTAGCGAATGATGCCGCGGTTAGATTTTGCTGAGTTTTCCAGAAAATCACTGAACAGTTTGACATGCGGATTATTATTATCAGCAACCAATTGTCCGATTTCTTCACGCGCTTCTTCCAGAGTTTTACCACTACGGTAAAGGACTTTGTAAGCATTACGAATTGCATGAAGATCTTCTTTAGCAAAACCTCTGCGTTTTAACCCTTCAATATTCAGCCCATAAGGAGTCGCATGGTTTCCTTGTGCAATAACAAAAGGAGGAACATCTTGTGCCACGCCTGAACATCCACCGACCATCACATGAGAGCCAATTTGGCAAAACTGATGCACTGCACTCATACCACCGATAATCACAAAATCACCTAAAATAACGTGACCACCCAGTGTGCCGTTATTTGCAATAATACAACGATCACCAATGATACAATCATGTGCGACGTGGGTATTAATCATCAATAGGTTATCGTTACCAATTTTTGTGATGTTGCCACCTTGGGTTGTTCCACGATGGATAGTCACACTTTCGCGAATAAGGTTTCGATCACCAATAATGACTTGCGTTGGTTCACCACGATATTTCAGATCCTGATTCACTTCACCGATAGAAGTAAATTGATAAATCTGATTATCTCGGCCAATACGTGTGTGCCCATTAATAACAACGTGAGATTTGATATCAGTACCTTCACCAATCTCAACATTAGCTCCAATGACACAAAAAGGGCCAATGCGAACATTAGCACCGATTACCGCACCCTCTTCAATAATAGAGGAAGGGTGAATTACTGCGGATTTATCTATCATAGGCTAGACCTCACGGCGGCGAGCACACATCATTTCAGCTTCGCAAGCAATTTCCCCATCAACTTTAGCGACGCCTTTAAAGCGAGCAACACCACGACGTTCTTTAATGAATTCTACTTCTAGGATCATTTGATCCCCAGGTAAGACAGGACGTTTAAAGCGAGCACCGTCAATAGCAGCAAAATAGTAGAGTTCACCAGGTTCCAGCTTTCCTACGCTTTTGAATGCTAAAATACCCGTTGCCTGAGCCATGGCTTCGAGGATAAGCACGCCAGGGAAAATGGGTTTTCCTGGAAAGTGACCTTGAAAGAAAGGCTCATTAAAAGATACATTTTTTACTGCTCTTAGAAATTTCTTTTCTTCAAAATCAAGGACACGATCAACCAATAAAAATGGGTAACGGTGTGGAAGTAAATCTAAAATTTCTTCGATTTGCAGAGTATGATTCTCACTCATTGCAATACTCTTCCTGTCTAATAAAACTGAGTCTAATTAATAATGACACGACCTGCTGTGACTCAAAAAGTGAGTTAACCCGCAGGTCGCAAAATGGGTAACATTCCGTCAATGACGTATATTGTTACTTGTCGCTACTTTCTACTTGACGTTCAAGCGACTTGAGCCTTTTTTGCATTTCATCAATTCGCAACACAAGAGCTGCGGTTTTACGCCATGCTTTATTCGATTGCAGCGGAATTCCTGAAGAATAAACACCCGGCTCAGTGATAGGACGCATTACCATACCCATACCTGTTACCGTGACTTTATCACAGATCTCCATGTGACCATTGATAACACTTGCTCCACCAATCATACAATAGCGGCCTATTTTCAGGCTACCCGCCATGATGACACCACCAGCAACAGCGGTATTATCACCAATAATGACGTTATGTGCGATTTGGCACTGGTTATCAATGATAACACCATTACCGATAACTGTGTTATCTAATGCGCCTCGGTCGATTGTAGTGCATGCACCGATTTCAACGCGATCACCAATCACGACTGAACCTAATTGTGGAATTTTGATCCAATTACCACGTTCATTAGCATAACCAAAACCATCTGAACCAATCACAGTGCCTGATTGAATCAAACAATCTTTACCAATGATAACTTCATGATAAACAGATACATTTGCCCATAAACGGCTATTATCGCCAATATGTGCTTTTTTACCCACAAAACAACCGGCACCAATCACAACATTATCACCAAGGATAACATCCGATTCGATAACGGCGTTTGCCCCCACTGATACATTTTTTCCTAACTTAGCGTCAGGTGAAATAACAGCACTTGGGTGAATATCCTGTGCTGGCTTCGGTGTTGTATCCATAATCTGTGCCATTTGTGCATAGGCTAGATACGGGTTTTTCACTACAAGTGCAGCAACCGGGCAAAATGGAAGATCAGCTTCTGTTAATACAACAGCAGCTGCCTGACATTCACTTAATTTTTCACGATAGCGACTATCGGAAAGAAATGTAATTTGTTCGCTATTTGCTAAGCTCATTGAAGCAAGACCGGCGATAGTGATATCACCATCGCCGTGTAACTGTGCATTCAACTGCTGAGCAAGATCAGCTAATCGAATTGAAAACATCTATTATTTAACCTGTTTTTGAACCTGAGCAGTAATATCTTTACCATCTGCGAAATAAGGTACAGTGTTAGCATCAAGGATCACATCATAGCCTTCTTTCTTCGCTACTACATCAACAGCGTCTAATACACGTTTCATGATTTTGTTACGCTCTTCAGCTTGACGGCGGCTGAAGTCTTGCTCAAAAGCTTGTGCTTTTTGTGCATATGCTTCACGTTTAGCAACCAGATCTTTCTCTGTATTTGCACGTTGTGTTGCATTCATAGTTGGTGCATCTTTTTGATATTTCTCAACAGCGGTCTGTAATGCTTTACCTAAGTTCTGCAATTCAGTGTCACGTGATTTGAATTCATTTTCCAATTGTTTCTCTACCGCATCACGGTTAGGAATTTGTTGGAGAACTTGACCGATGTTCACAACACCGACTTTATCCGCAGCTTGAACACCTGCTGACATGGTCAATGCCATTCCTAAGGCAGCGGCACATAACAATTTTTTCACGATTAAACTCCTTAAAACCAAAAATAATTTTTGTCAGAAATCGGATGCCTTTTTCAGCATTGTGAAATAAGGCATCAACTTTACTTACATCGCTACCACGTTCTACCAATATTAAACTGGAATTGTTCTGATTTATCGCCTTCGTAATCTTTTATTGGCTTAGCATAAGAGAATACTAATGGACCTAAAGGAGATAACCATTGTAACGCAACACCAGTTGAAACACGTATATTACTTGCTTTACCAAAATCAGGCATACCTGCGGTCCAATTAGAATTAGTGCTATTCCAATTGGTATCCCACACTGTACCCGCATCAACAAACATAGAGGTTCTGACTGACGATGAATATTTATCATCCACAAATGGGGTTGGAGTGATCAGTTCAAAACTTGCCACTGCCATGGCATTACCACCAACCGCATCACTTGATAAATATGGTTTTCCTTCATGCCCCTTTTCATTTAAATAAACAGCTTTAGGACCGATATTATTTGAACGGAAACCACGAACTGTACCAGAACCACCGGCATAGAAGTTTTCATAGAATGGTAATTCTTTACCACCAAAACCATCACCGTAGCCTAAACGACCTTTAAACAAGGTTACCCAAGATTCTTTTTCATCAATTGGGTAATACGCCATACCGTCCCAAGTCACTTTATAGTACTTGTTGTCAGAGCCAGGTACAGTCACACGTCCACTTAAGTTGCTTCTCACACCTGATGTCGGGAAGAAGCCTTTGTTTAAGTTATTAAATGTCCAACCAAGGCTAACCGTATAGTCATCCGCGTTAAAGGATTCACGTTTATCAAGTGCTGGATTTTCCCCCATACTTTCAAGGTAACGCCACATTGCAACTTGAGGATCCATTCGTGACAGACCATTGTGAGTATAGCCTAAGCCAAGACGTGCTGAGTTATATTCATTAATTGGGAAGCCTAATGTACCATCTACACCATAAGATTTATTGGTATAGCCTGATAAATCGGCATCATTAGCGCGGAAGTCATTATAGAAAACTCGACCGCCTAAACTCACGCCATTAACGGTAAAGTATGGGTCAGTAACAGATAATTCTGCGTAAGTTGAGTAATCATTTTTACTCGCATTAATAGCAACTGCGTTACCCGTACCTAACCAGTTATCTTGAGTAACCCCCACTTGGAAGCTCACACCACTTTCAGTACCGAAACCGACACCAAAGTTAAGAGAACCAGTGTTACGTTCTTTTACGCGATAAACAATATCGACCTGATCAGGAGAACCAGGAATACGCTGAGTTTCGGTTTCAACCGTTTCGAAATAACCTAAACGATTTAAACGCTCTTTACCTTGTTCAACTAAATCACTACCTAACCATGCACCTTCCATTTGACGCATTTCACGGCGTAAAACTGAGTCTTTAGTGATGTCATTGCCTGCGAAACGTACTTGACGAACATAGAAACGGTTTCCTGCATCTACATTTACATGCAGTTTCACGGTTTTATTTTCATCATTAATTTCAGGGCTTGTCATAACGCGAGGATAAGCATATCCATAACGACCTAACAGATTTTTAATATCATTTTCTGTTTTAGTGACTTGCGCACCATTATAAAGAGAGCCCGGCGTAATTTCGATAAGATCTTCGATCTGTTTAGTGTAACCCGCTGTATTACCATTGATTTCAGTATTTTCTACTGTATATTTATCACCTTCTTTCAGGTTAATGGTAATGTAAATTCCTTTTTTGTCTGGCGTTAAACTGACATTTGTCGATTCAATATCAAAACGTGCATAACCGCGATCAAGATAGAAACTTCTTAATGTTTCTAAGTCACCAGCCAGTTTTTGCTTCTGATATTTTTCATCAGCCGCTAAGTTCCACCAAGGAACATCGTCACGTAATTGGAAACGGTTAACCAACTCAGCAGTAGAAAACGCTTTATTACCAACAATGTTGATTTGCTGAATAGTTGCTGAAACCCCCTCTGCAAACACGAGTTTTAAGTCAACACGGTTACGAGGAAGAGGTGTAACAACCACTTTTACCGTTGCATTATATTTACCAACACTATAATAGAAATCTTCAAGTCCTTTCTCGATATTTGCAAGCATTGTACGGTCAAGTGTTTCACCAATACGAATGTTAGAAGCATCAAGGTTCTGTTTTAGCATCTCTTCCTTGATTGCTTTGTTACCAGAGAAAGTAATGCTGGCAATAGTTGGACGCTCTTTTACTTGAACAATCAGAGTATTTCCGTCACGCAGGACACGAACATCATCAAAGTTTCCTGTCGCAAATAATGAACGGATAGTTCGGCTGATATCATCATTACCGACCGAGTCTCCAACCCGGACAGGCATGTTCAGTAATGCTGCACCAACGGCGACGCGTTGAAGACCTTCAAATTGAATGTCCTGAACTACGAATCCGTCTGAACCGTATGCAGTGGCGCTGCCCAGCAGCAGCGACGCTATAAGCAACTTTTTCATCGCCATCGTTGTTTTGTGTTTTCCTAACCGGTCCCTGCTTATCAATTATAAGCGAGAGAAATCATTGAAAAGTGCAAGTCCCATTAAAAGCATTAGTGCCATAATACCAATACGATAACAGAAATCTTGTACACGCTCAGATACCGGCCCTCCCTTTATCTTTTCGATAACCAGGAAAAGCAGGTGCCCGCCATCTAAGACAGGCAGGGGAAACAAGTTAATGATCCCCAAATTGACACTGATAAGCGCCATAAACATCAAATAATAAATAAAACCAGAATCAGCAGACATTCCTGCGCCTTTTGCGATAGAAACTGGTCCACTAAGATTAGTTAATTTGACATCACCTACGACTAACTTGCCAATCATTTTGACAGTTAACCCCATCAACTGCCATGTTTTATCAGATGCTTCATAGAGCGCCGAAAATGGGTTGTATTGTTGCATTATCAAATATTGCTCATCAGGAGGTAATATTTGCAATTGCGCACCAACTTGCCCTACTTCAGTGCCATCTTTCAGTACAACAGCTGTCGGTGTAATATTCAATGTCAACGACGAGCCGTTGCGTTCAACAAGAAGAGCCAAAACTTTATTGGGACTTTGTCGAACAAAATAAGTAAATGGATGCCATACATCAATTGGCTGACCATCAACTTTAACGATACGATCCCCTGCCTGTAAACCCGCTTTTTCAGCAGCAGAACCTGCCGTAACGTCAATAATCTTTGAGTCTAACCGTGCGCCAACAGGCATTATCCCTAAAGACAAGATAGGATCTTGTTTTTCCGGATCAAAGTTCCATTGTTGTAAATTCAGTATATTCTCACTATCAGAAAGAGAATTTGGATCTGAAACAACGAATGAAACCTCTTTGGCTCCAATGTTACTAACTAATGCTAAACGAACTGCATTCTGATCAGGCGTTTCGATACCTGCAACAGATTTTAGTTCCATTCCTGGCGTTAATTTTGCTTGTTCTGCGATAGAATTCGGACGAATGTCTGCAATTATAGGCTTTAATGCAGGCACACCTATCATAAAAACAATCCAATAGGCGACTATCGCTAACAAAAAGTTAGCAATAGGTCCTGCAGCAACAACCGCAGCACGTTGACCAACTGTTTTATTATTAAATGCAAGATGACGACGCTCAGGTGCAACCTCAGCGACTCTTTCATCTAACATTTTTACATAGCCACCCAAGGGTATCCATGCGATAACAAATTCAGTGCCATGTTTATCTACTTTTCGCCAAATTGCTTTTCCAAAACCAATAGAAAAACGCTCGACATAGATACCACAGCGCCTAGCTACCCAAAAATGCCCAAACTCATGTACCGTAATTAAAATACCTAAAACGATAATAAACGCGGCAAGATTCCACAGGATACCCATTACTTACCTTTATAGTTTAAAGCCAGAAGAAATCAGAAAGACCAATCCTGCAAATACTGGGATAGCCGCAGTCAAACTATCAATTCTATCAAGTACACCGCCATGCCCCGGTATCAATTGGCTACTGTCTTTAATACCAGAAACACGTTTAAACATGCTTTCTGCTAGATCGCCAAATACCGATACGATAACAACAATGCCAGATATTAATAACAAGTTGTCGGGTACTTCAGTCACTGGTGAAAAATAAGTAAACAACCACGATGCCACACCAGCTGTAATCAAACCACCAACTAACCCCTCGAGGGTTTTACCTGGTGATACTTTAGGCGCCATTTTATGTTTACCCATTAAACGACCGAAAGCATAAGCACCAGAATCAGCCGCCCAAACTAATAACATGACATACAATAACCACCATGCACCAGTATAAGTGTCGGTGTTATAACCCAACATACGTAGCGCCATCATGCCACAATAAAAAGGAACAATCGTCAATATACCGAACAATAGCTTAATAAAAACTGAATTTTTCCACATATTGGCTGAATTCGGATAACTTACAACTAATAAAATTGCAGCTACCCACCAAATTAAGCCCGCCCACAAACCATTTTTTATCATTGGAGTGTCTAGTAGATGGTCAAAATTAGGTAAAGAAAACTGCATAACGAGTAACAATGCAGCAAAACCGATCCCTGTCGCAATACGTTTACCTTGAGAATGCCAGCCAATAAATTGTGCCCATTCCCACCCCGCTAAGCCTGATATTGCGATAATGACCAATCCAAAACCTACCGGAGGAAGTAGAAATAGTGCAGCAATAACAATAGGGATTAAAATTAATGCGGTGATGACACGATACTTAAGCAAGTTATCCTCCCAGATTTATAGTATCTGTTTCTGATGTAGTACCACCGAAACGTCTTTCCCGTTTAGCAAAAGCATCTAGTGCATTCTGAAAAACTTGTTCATCAAAATCAGGCCATAAAACCTGTGTAAAATAAAGCTCAGCATAAGCAATCTGCCAAATAAGAAAATTACTTATACGATGCTCACCACCTGTACGAATAACAAGATCGACATCAGGCTGATTATGCAAGCAAAGATGTGAGGATATTGCATTTTCATTAATATCTTCGAGGCTAATTTCCCCTTTTGCGAGGGATGTCGCTAATTGTTTTACACTTTGAGTAATATCCCATCGACCACCATAATTAGCCGCAATATTTAAATTAAGTCCTGTATTATTCGCAGTGAGTGCCACAGAACTTTTAATTCGGTCTTGTAAACGACGACTAAAACGGCTGATATCACCAATGACAGTCAATTTAACATTATGTTTATGAAGGCTCTTCACTTCGTTATCTAAAGCAAAAACAAATAACTCCATGAGAGAACTCACTTCCTGCTCTGGTCTATTCCAGTTTTCGCTACTAAATGCATATAACGTTAGTGATTCAATTTTGTGTTTTACGGAAAAGCTAACCGCATCCCGAACTGCTTTAATTCCCGCGCGATGCCCCGTTACTCGGAGTTTCCCTTGCTTTTTAGCCCAACGTCCATTGCCATCCATAATAATAGCAACATGCTTTGGTTTTGATGCGGATGAATCGTCACTGGATAAGTTCACTCAATTTAACCCTTTGCTAATCTGATACTGATACAGACAGTCCTCTTCGGATAACCTATGCACAAAAAAAAAACCGTGACACCCACGGCCTTTGGCAAAGCCTCAAAGTTGCTAAAGCAATAGCTTTAGTAATGAACTGTTAATTTTCATTATTGTCTTTAGTGATTCGGCAACTATACCATTAGCCAGAAAGACGAACAAACACCCTATATTAAATATAATCACCATTATACAAATTGAGTGATTATCTGATGAGTTTCTAATCTTGCTAATTTATCAATTTCTAGAACATCATTAATACTTTGAGGCTCTGATAGGTCGAAATGTTCAACAACTTTGCGATTAATTTTAGCAATATCAGTAAACTTCACTTTTTCGTGTAAAAATGCATCAACAACCACTTCATTAGCTGCATTTAACACTGTTGTCGCCGCTTGCCCACGTTTTGATGCTTCAAT
This sequence comes from Proteus faecis, assembly GCF_003144395.1. Classification (GTDB taxonomy): domain Bacteria; phylum Pseudomonadota; class Gammaproteobacteria; order Enterobacterales; family Enterobacteriaceae; genus Proteus; species Proteus faecis. The sequence goes on from NZ_PENZ01000012.1 coordinate 25,750, forward strand.
AGCAAGCGCTAAACAAGGGTAACGTTGGTAATCTGGACGAATAAATTCTAGAGATTGAATCTCAAAGAAATCTAATGCTTTTGCACCAGATTGAGTTCGATGAGGGTAAGCCATTGAGTACGCAATTGGTGTTCTCATATCAGGTTCACCAATTTGAGCAATAATACTGCCATCGCGATAGCGAACCATTGAATGAATGACAGATTGTGGATGAATAATGACTTCCATTTCTTCTTCGGAAGCATTAAAAAAATAACGAGCCTCAATATACTCAAGCCCTTTATTCATCATCGTTGCAGAATCAACTGAAATTTTACGTCCCATAGACCAATTTGGATGCGCACACGCTTGATCTGGTGTCATCATTTCCAATTCTTCTAATGGTGTATAGCGAAATGGCCCGCCAGAGCCTGTTAACAAAATGCTCGTCACACCTTCATTAGCTAAAGAGGCATGGCCTAGATTTTCTTGAATAGTTTTAGGTAAGCTTTGATAAATTGCATTATGTTCGCTATCAATGGGTAAAATTGTCGCGCCATATTTAGCAACCGCATCAAAGAAAAGTCGCCCACTAGTTATTAGTGATTCTTTATTTGCTAATAGAATTCTTTTACCTTTTTCAATGGCTGCAAGTGTCGGTTTTAATCCTGCAACACCGGTTATAGCAGACATCACTTGATCAGCTTCATCAAGAGCAGCAATTTCATTAATTGCATGAGAACCAGATAAGATTTCGGTTTTGCACGATGTATTGGCGAGTAACTGTTTAAGTTGTTTTGCGCTTTTCTCATCAGACATCACAGCGTATTTAGGCTGGAAAGTAAGACACTGTTGCGCCATCTTGTCTGCATTTTTTCCTGCTACTAAAGCAAGAACCTGATACTCACCAGGATTATTTTCAATGACGGAAAGAGTACTAGTTCCGATAGATCCTGTTGAGCCTAATATAGTTATTTGTTTCATTTATTAATCAATCAGTATGTCTACAACGTTTTAATTAAAGAGAATTATATCAGTATGACAAGGTAAATGAGGATTAAAGATAAAAACTTTAATAAATAATGTGACAAAAGAAGGTATTAAGCACGAATTTTCAAATAAATAATTAAAAATAATGCCGCTAAAAAGCGGCATTATCGAAAAAAGATATAAAATTTAGAATTCCATTAACTCTGCTTCTTTCAGCGCTAATGCATCATCAATTTTTTTAATGAACATATCAGTTAATTTCTGAATGTCATCTTGTGAACGGCGTTCATCATCTTCGCTAATTTCTTTATCTTTTAGTAATGCTTTTACTTTATCGTTAGCATCACGACGGATATTACGAATAGAAACGCGACCTTGTTCTGCATCACCACGAACAACTTTGATTAAGTCTTTACGACGTTCTTCAGTTAATGGAGGCAGTGGAACGCGGATAATGGCGCCAGCAGATGAAGGATTTAAACCTAAATCTGATGCCATAATCGCTTTTTCAACAGCCGGTGCTAAAGTACGATCGAATACAGTGATCGCCAGTGTACGGCCATCTTCTGCAACAACGTTAGCAACTTGGTTTAATGGAGTTGGCGCTCCGTAGTATTCAACTACAATGCCATCTAAAAGGCTAGGAGACGCACGACCAGTACGAACTTTATTAATCTGGCTTTTTAGTGCTTCAACGCTTTTATCCATGCGTTCTTGAGCATCTTTTTTGATTTCATTAATCACGTTATAAACCCTTGGGAACTGGTTATCTTCCAGTCGATATAAAATCATACCGACATAAATAAATTGGCGTATTCTAGATGTTAACGCCAAATTATACCGTTGTCTCTGTGTATTAAGCGTGAGAAATCAAAGTTCCTTCACTTTCACCCATTACAACCCGACGTAATGCACCCGGTTTATTCATATTGAATACGCGGATAGGTAAATTATGATCTCGGGCTAATGTGAATGCAGCAAGATCCATGACTTTCAATTCACGTTCTAATACATCCTGATAAGTCAGTGTTTCATAAAGTATTGCATCAGGATCTTTGGTTGGATCGGCAGAATAAACGCCGTCCACTTTCGTTGCTTTTAATACAACGTCAGCTTCAATTTCAATACCACGTAAACACGCAGCTGAATCGGTAGTAAAGAATGGGTTACCTGTACCAGCCGAGAAAATAACAACTCGACCGTGGCGTAATAAGCTAATTGCTTCTGCCCAACTGTAGTTATCGCAGACACCATTGAGTGGAAATGCAGACATAAGACGTGCGTTTACATAAGCACGGTGCAATGAATCACGCATTGCTAAACCATTCATTACTGTCGCGAGCATTCCCATGTGGTCACCCACAACACGGTTCATACCTGCCGCAGCTAAACCCGCGCCACGGAACAAGTTACCACCGCCAATTACGACACCGACTTGTATACCTAATTCAACGAGTTCTTTGATTTCCTGAGCCATGCGATCAAGTACGCTCGCATCGATACCGAAACCTTCTGCGCCTTGCAGGGCTTCGCCACTCAGCTTTAATAAAATTCGCTGATATACAGGTTTTGCATTGGTAGCCATGGTGTTCTGTCCTAAGCAGATTAGTTAATTGGAGGTTTTAGATAGCTTCTCTTTTTATCAAAAAAGCAAACAGCCAATGGAGATTACAACAAAACAGAACCGCCATTAGGCGGTTCTGTTAACGCTAAGCGTTATTATTTGCTCATTGCAGCAACTTCTGCTGCGAAATCAGCTTCAACTTTCTCAATACCTTCACCAACTTCGAAACGAACGAAGTTGATAACATCAGCATTGTTTTCTTTCAGCAGTTCACCAACAGTTTTGCTTGGATCCATTACGAAATGCTGACCAGTCAGAGAAATCTCACCGGTGAATTTGTTCATGCGACCGATAACCATTTTTTCTGCGATTTCACGTGGTTTACCTGATTGCATTGCGATATCCATCTGAATTTGGTGCTCATGTTCAACAACATCAGCAGGAACATCTTCAGGACGAACATATTCTGGTTTGCTTGCAGCAATGTGCATAGCAATGTGTTTGATCAGTTCTTCGTTAGCGCCTTTAGCTGAAACTAAAACACCAATACGAGCACCGTGTAGGTAAGTACCTAATTCTTCAGCTTCTAATACAGCAACACGACGAATGTTGATGTTTTCACCGATTTTAGCAACTAATGCAGTACGTGCTTCTTCGAATTTAGCTTTCAGAGCATCGATATCATCAGTTTTGTCTGCTAATACAGCAGCCATAACTTCTTTACCGAAAGCGATGAAACCAGCATCTTTAGCAACGAAGTCTGTTTCACAGTTCAGTTCAACCAGCGCGCCGAATTTACCATCAGCAGCAACTTCTGCAAGGATGATACCTTCAGCAGCAACACGGCCTGCTTTTTTAGCCGCTTTAGCTTGACCTGATTTACGCATGTTGTCGATTGCTAATTCGATATCACCATTAGCTTCAACCAGCGCTTTTTTACATTCCATCATGCCTGCGCCAGTACGTTCACGCAGTTCTTTTACCAATGCAGCGGTAATTCCAGACATTTGTTTCTTCCTCGACTTTTCTATGGGCTAACCATAGATGTTCTCATAGCAGATGTGTAAAGGGGGCCTATTGAGGCCCCCTAACCAATATATAGCAATACCTGGTTAAATAAGGGCTCTTACGAGCATGCCTTATTATTCAGCTTCGACTAAGCCTTCTTCAGCCTGAACAGCCAGATCTTGAGAACGACCTTCACGAACAGCTGTAGCTGCAGCGGTCAGATATAATTTAACCGCACGGATTGCATCGTCATTACCAGGGATAATGAAGTCGATACCATCCGGATCAGAGTTAGTATCAACGATAGCAAATACTGGAATACCCAGGTTGTTTGCTTCTTTGATAGCAATGTGTTCGTGTTCAGCATCGATAACAAACAGAGCGTCAGGTAAACCGCCCATGTCTTTGATACCACCCAGGCTGTTTTCTAACTTACCAAGTTCACGAGAACGCATTAACGCTTCTTTCTTGGTCAGTTTGTCAAAAGTACCGTCCTGAGATTGTGATTCTAAATCTTTCAGGCGTTTAATTGACTGACGAACAGTTTTCCAGTTAGTCAGCATACCGCCTAACCAGCGGTGGTTTACATAAAACTGGTCACAGCTTTCTGCTGCTTCTTTAACAGCTTCAACGGCAGAGCGCTTAGTACCAACAAACAGGATTTTGCCTTTACGAGAAGCAATTTTGTTCAGTTCAACCAACGCTTCATTGAACATTGGAACAGTTTTTTCCAAGTTAATGATATGAACTTTGTTACGCGCACCAAAGATGAATGGTTTCATTTTTGGATTCCAGTAACGAGTTTGGTGACCGAAGTGAACACCAGCTTGCAGCATATCGCGCATTGAAACAGTTGCCATTTTAGACCTCTATAAATTTAAATTTGGGGTTATTTCGTCCACAAATCCCATACGACCGACTCATCAGCTGTAAAGGTTAGAACCTTTACATAAGAGCACCCCGGCGTTATGTGCCGATTTGTGTGTGTAATTAACACAATTGAATGTTTCAGATTTACTGCTATTACTCACCGTGTGATGCAATACCAGAACTCCGGCGCGCTTTATACCATAAATAACCTCAGGAAACCACTATTACTTACGTTTGCTACAGGCTTATTTGACATAAAAACGCATCATATCGACAAAGAAAAAAGCGAGATTAACACAATGATGAAAAATATTGCTCTAATATCAATTTGCTAGAAAATCACCAAATAGAAAAGCGCAATATGTAAAGACAATAAGATTAAGAAGGCGTAATGTTCGTCATTATTCTCGATATCAGACAGATTGCACATATCCTCTTTATTGGCACACTTACTTTCTGCTGATATCATAAATGGTAATCAGAATTATTTCTTATCATCATTCATTTAACCTGCAATAGAACATAAGAATACAACAAAATGTGTTATCTAGTTCGTATTGTGGCTTTTAATCTAGACGAAGAACTCAAATGGCTATTGTAATCAAGACAGAAGAAGATATTCAAAAAATGCGCGTCGCAGGCCGTCTTGCGGCAGAAGTTCTTGAAATTATCGCACCGTTCGTAAAACCTGGCGTAAACACCGCTGAATTAGACCGTATTTGTCATGAACATATTGTTAACACACAACAGGCTATTCCTGCTTGCCTTAACTATCATGGTTTTCCTAAATCAGTCTGTATTTCGGTTAACGATGTGATTTGTCATGGTATTCCTAGCGAAGAAAAAATCCTGAAAGATGGCGATATCGTTAATATTGATGTTACGGTCATTAAAGAGGGTTTTCATGGCGATACCTCAAAAATGTTTATCGTAGGTAAACCAACAATACAAGGTGAACGTTTATGTCGTATCACCCAAGAAAGCCTCTACCTTGCCATTAAAATGGTTAAACCGGGTATTCGCTTACGTGAACTTGGCAAAGCAATTCAAAAATTTGTTGAAGGTCATGACTATTCTGTTGTTCGCGAATATTGCGGTCATGGTATTGGTGAAGGATTCCATGAAGAGCCTCAAGTTCTACACTACGATGCAGACGATAGCGGTGTAGTGTTGCAAAAAGGTATGGCATTCACCATCGAACCAATGGTAAACACAGGTGATTACCGTATTCGCACCATGAAAGATGGCTGGACTGTTAAAACTAAAGACAGAGGTTGGTCAGCGCAATACGAACATACGTTAGTTGTTACCGATAATGGTTGTGAAATCATGACATTACGCAAAGAAGAAGAACCATTTATTTCTGCGGTATTAATCAACGAGTAAGCTTCTTTTGAGTTAGAAATGTAAAAGCGACATATTTTTCCGAGATCTGTCGCTTTTTTTATTTTATTTGCTATGAAATAGCAGAATTACTAGTCAGGTTATCGTTTTAACATTAGTCTTAATGTCATAAGCAAACATTGAGAAAGAAGACGAAAAATGACTAATAAAAACGCATTTCAAACACCGCCCCCTTCCCCTTTTTTGCTAACAGAAAATACCCTAAATTGTGCTGAACTTAAGCAATCAATCGAACAATTTCAGTCTTGGTTAACAGATGCTTTTCATCATGATGTTGATGTCGCTTTATTACTTCAAGCCCGTAGCCATTTCATTGACCAACTCTTAACGCAATTGTGGCACTACACACAGCTATCAGATTACCCAGACCTTAGTATCATTGCTGTCGGTGGTTATGGCAGGCAAGAGTTACATCCGCTTTCTGATATTGATCTTCTCTTTTTAAGTGAATCACCTTTATCAGCAGAGGCTGAAGATAAAGTCAGCACACTCATTACTTTACTGTGGGATGTACGCCTTGAAATTGGTGCCAGTGTTAGAACAATGGAAGAATGTCTTTTAGAAGGTCTTTCAGACTTAACGGTTGCAACAAACTTACTAGAAGCCCGTCTTATTTGTGGGAATAACTCACTTTATCAGCAATTAATTAACCATATTTTTAGCCAAGGATTTTGGCCATCACCTGATTTTTTTGCTGCAAAAGTTGAAGAACAAAAACAGAGACATCAGCGATACCATAGCACGAGTTATAATCTAGAGCCTGATATAAAAAGTAGCCCTGGTGGACTGCGCGATATCCACACTCTAATTTGGGTCGCACATCGCCATTTTGGTGCTGTATCAGTATCTGAAATGGTCAACTTTGGCTTTTTAACACCGGCTGAAGGACAAGAACTATTAGAGTGCCAATACACATTATGGAAAATTCGTTTTGCTCTCCATCTTGTGCTTTCTCGCTATGACAATCGCCTATTGTTTGATAGACAACTTAACGTTGCTCAACTTTTAAACTATCAAGGCGAAGGCAATCAGCCCGTTGAAAAAATGATGAAGGATTATTATCGCGTAACGCGTCGCGTTAGCGAGTTAAATGATATGTTACTTCAGCTCTTTGACGAAGCGATTCTTGCTCTGCAACCTAATGTAAAACCGCGGCCTTTAGATAATGAATTTCAACTAAGAGGTTCTTTAATTGATGTAGTTGATGACAGTTGCTTCCTTGATGATCCCATCGCTATTATACGCCTCTTTTTACGTATGGCTGAGCATAAAGAGATCACAGGAATTTATTCAACAACACTCCGCCATTTACGTTACGCTCGCCGACACTTAGTACAGCCTTTATGTGAGTACCCACTAGCACGTCAAGTTTTTATGCAGATATTACGCCATCCTCGTGCAGTTTCTGGAGCATTTGTTCCAATGCATAAACACAGTGTACTGGCGGCTTATTTCCCCCAATGGAATAATATTGTAGGTCAAATGCAGTTTGATTTATTCCATGCCTATACCGTTGATGAACATACCATTCGTGTTTTACAAAAACTTGAAAGTTTTGGTTCTTATGAAAATCACGAACAACATCCACTTTGTGTTGATATTTATCCCAAACTTCCTCAACTTGAATTACTACGTTTAGCTGCACTTTTTCATGATATTGCCAAAGGACGCCATGGAGATCACTCCGTATTAGGCGCTCAAGACGTTGCTCACTTTGCTCAGCAACATGGTTTAAATCAGAGAGAGTCGGCCTTGGTTGAATGGCTTGTTAGTCATCACTTACTTATGTCTGTTACAGCGCAACGACGTGATATACAAGATCCAGACATTATTTTTCAGTTTGCATCAGAAGTAAAAAATGAAAGCCGATTACGTTATCTTTTATGCTTAACCGTTGCAGATATCTGTGCAACCAATAGCAGTCTATGGAACAGCTGGAAACAGAGCCTATTACGTGAACTTTTTCTATCAACAAAAAATCAGTTGCGCCAAGGTATGCACTCTATCCCCGATTTACGTGAGCGTATTCGCCATCATCGTTTGCAAGCACTAACTATTTTACGAATGGAACAGGTTGATGAAGATAAATTACAAGCAATTTGGGGTCGCTGCCATGCCGACTATTTTTTACGGCACACACCAGAACAAATTGCCTGGCATGCTCTTGCATTAATCGAACATAATAGTGCTGAACCAATGGTGCTAATCAGCCAACAAACTGAACATGGTGGTACTGAAATCTTTATTTGGTGTGCTGATAGGCCTTCTCTTTTTGCATCTGTTGCAGGCGAATTAGATAGACGTAATTTAAATATCCATAATGCTCAAATTTTTACTAACCGCGATAATATGGCTATGGATACCTTTATTGTGTTAGAGCCTAATGGTAAACCTCTGGCGATTGATCGGTATAATGCAATCCGCAACGCTCTGATCCAAGTTGTATCCGCTCCTTATAACGCCAATGCAAAAACACGCTCATTACCTGCCAAATTACGCCATTTTGACGTTCCGACAAAAATTAACTTTATCGCTTCTAACCATAATAAGCGCACCTATATGGAACTATTTGCACGAGATCGTCCAGGATTATTAGCGATTATTGGTAAAGTTTTTGCTGATCTTTCACTTTCATTACATGGTGCCAGAATAACCACAATAGGCGAACGTGTTGAGGATTTCTTCGTATTAACCGATAGCGAAAATAAGGCATTAAACCAAAAAATGAAGGATGAAGTCGTAGAAAGGTTGACAAAAGCCCTAGTTTCAAAGGATAAAATATAGAAACCCACGACAATACATATAGGAAATACTATTAATGCAAGCATTACAATCTATTATTGATAACGCCTTCGAACATCGTGCTGATATCACTCCATACAACGTTGAGCCTCATATTCGTGATGCCATTAATAGCGTTATTGCACAGCTAGACAGCGGGAAGCTACGTGTTGCGGAAAAAATTAACGGTCAGTGGGTGACTCATCAATGGTTAAAAAAAGCCGTTCTGCTCTCTTTTCGCATCAACCATAATCAAGTCATTGATGGCAGTGAAAGCCGTTATTTTGACAAAGTGCCGATGAAATTCGCTGATTATGACCAAGCACGTTTTGAAAAAGAAGGTTTTCGTGTTGTTCCACCCGCAGCGGTTAGACAAGGGGCTTATATCGCTCGCAACACTGTTTTAATGCCATCTTATGTCAATATTGGTGCTTACGTTGATGAAGGTAGCATGGTTGATACATGGGCAACCGTAGGTTCATGTGCTCAGATCGGAAAAAATGTTCATCTCTCTGGTGGTGTTGGTATTGGTGGTGTTTTAGAACCACTACAAGCAAACCCAACCATTATTGAAGATAACTGCTTTATTGGTGCCCGCTCTGAAATTGTCGAAGGTGTTATTGTCGAAGAAGGTGCCGTTATTTCAATGGGCGTTTATATTGGTCAAAGTACCAAGATTTACGACAGAGAAACAGGCGAAGTACATTATGGCCGAGTCCCAGCAGGCTCTGTTGTTGTGTCAGGCAATTTACCCTCTAAAGATGGAAGCTACAGTCTTTACTGTGCCGTGATCGTAAAAAAAGTTGACGCAAAAACGCGGGGAAAAGTTGGTATTAATGAATTGTTAAGAACTATCGACTAATATAAGAACAGCGGATAGAATTAATTCTGTTCGCTATTCTTTCACTCATCTTTCTATCAGGTGCCAATATATGTACGATAATTTAAAAAATTTAGGGATCCCGCATCCTGAAGATATTGACCGCTATACCCTACGCCAAGAAGCTAACAACGATATTTTAAAAATCTATTTTCGCAAAGATAAAGGTGAATTCTTTGCAAAAAGCGTAAAATTTAAATATCCACGCCAACGTAAAACAATTTCTGATGGTCAATCAGGACAAGGCTTTAAAGAAGTCAATGAAATCAACACTAACTTACGTTATGTTATTGAAGAATTAGATCAAATTTGCCAACAAGACCAAGTAGAAGTCGATTTAAAACACAAGATCCTAGACGACTTGCGCCACCTTGAGCATGTTGTAGCGAATAAAATTGCTGAAATTGAAGCTGACTTAGAAAAACTGACTCGCCGTTAATAACAAGCCGTTTTAGCTGATATGTATGTCAGTTTTATAGAAAAACACCGCTTACTTACTGTATAAAACAGAAACAAGCGGTGTTTTAAAATACAGAATATGATTCATTATTTATTAAAAAATTAAATATTGGATTATTTTCTACTTAATTTAATAGGCTAACCCAGTTTTCAAGCCAATCTATTGCAAATACTTCTGGCTCTGCGACTTCCATACCATCTATTTTTAATATTTCACCGATACGCTTTGCTTGGTGCTCTTGTAGCAACTCATCAAATTGCATCCCTGCACCACAAAAAGAGTCATAACTACTATCGCCTAAGGCAATCAAGCCATAACTTAGATTTGGCTGATATCCTACATTATCACGCAGTTCATGAAATAGAGGAGCAATGGTATCAGGTAAATCACCTTGTCCAGTACTTGACGTTATCACAAGCACTGTTGAATATTTTTGCCAATCTGCGAGTGTGCCGTCTTCATAAACATTAGCTTGATGATTATGCTCAAGTAAAATACGCTGTGCCTCTTCAGCTACCGCTAATGCATTACCATAAACTGTACCTACAAAAATGCCGATTTTAGCCATAATATTCCACCTATTGTTGTAGTTTAATTCTTGATAACGCTAATTAACAATATATAGAATTATAGTTCTACCCTCAACTTTCATTTGAATAAAAAATAGAATCTAAAATATCTTTTGACCGATCATTTCTATTATTAATATAATCAAAAAAATCTGTTGATAATGATAATGTTGATATCATATTTACAGCGCTTTTTATAAAAAAATCATCATTAACAACTCTTACATGTTTCTCTTTCATTAACCCTAATCTGAATGGCAAAGTATTAGACAAATATTTATCCGACAGATTCAAATAACTGATAACATCATCAATTATGTTTTTATTTTCAGTTAATTTATTAATTATTTCCGAATGTCGCTTTGGAAAAAAGAACTTATATATTGATGATAAGAAACTTTCTTTCCTATACTTAATCTTGCCACTGATGATATCTGATAATTTATTTAAATTTTTTTTAATTATATTTTTATCCTTGATCAATAAAGTGATATTATTATTCCCTTCCATTCCACTTATGTCAGACTTAATTTTTTCATTAAGTGAAAGAAGCGTCTTATTTTCTTTTTCCATTTTACGAATATTTTCTTCAATTAAAGAAATGTTTTGCTTTAAACGGGTATTCATAGCAAATAAATAATCGTAACTTAATTCCTTTGAATCATCATCTTTTATTTTACCATTATTCAACATATTTATATCGTTATATTCTTCCTGTGCTAAATTCCATTCTGGAATATAATATTTTTTAGCAATTATATTTTTTTCATTCTCTTTATTTTTATTAGTCACCTCACTTTCTTTATAATAATCACGTATCAAAGAATTATTAATGGTTTTAATTTTATTTATAACCTCAGAATATTTATGCTTATAATTAAAAATATTGGCATAATAGAAATATCCATTACTCTCATTAAAAACCTTGCAGAAATTCTCATAAAATGAAATTTGAGCCTTTATTTTATTTTTGTTTTCTTCAATACATTTTAAAATTTCAAAAAGCCTCTTATCTTTTTCTTGGATTTTATTGTTGTCATTAATGCGATCTTTTTTAGATAATTCTTGTGGTTCTTCTTTATTAAACTCATCATGAAAAATTTTTTTATTTTTTAAATTAAATAATGAAATCTTTTTATCTAAAGGCAAAATACCTAGAGGAAAAATATTCGTACTATTGCTTATGGTTTTAATAATATCATCTATTTTTTTTATCGCAAAAATCTTATGATTACTTTTCACCAATTTAGTTACAAGATTATGTTTTTTAGATAAAATTAATTTAACTTCCTCAATACTAGATAAATTTTCTAATAATTCAGATGAAGACTTGTGACAATAAAGTTTATTTAATATAGTAATAACATCTTCCACCTGATGTACTGATTTTATTTCGACATTATCAGAATTTAACGATATTATTTTTTTAACATCCTCATCCAAACTAAATTTTTTTATTTTATTTAAATTACTATCATTCTTTTTGATGTATTTATTAATAGCAGATTCTATTGATTTTATTAAGTTATTAATTAAAATACTATCAATATAAAGTATTTTATCATTGTTTTCCAAAACAAAAAAATCATCATTCTTTTTTATTTCATTTTCAATACTATCTTCATTATTAACACAAAGTGTTATTTTATTAGTTAGTAAAAAAGAAATATCTTTTTTGCTTTTATTTTCAGCATCATTTAAATACTGACTCAAATCATTATAAGACACCATTTTTATATCATTCATAATATTAATAACCTATCATTACAAATGTATATAAAATAACAAATATTAATGAATGTTCATTTCAATTAATAACCTATAATTTAGAAAAAACAATTAAAAAAAACACCACAATGTGTCCATCATGGTGTTTTATTATCTCCACAACAAATTAATCACTCAGTAGCATCCAAAGACCGAATATATTCATCCATTTCAGTTTTTAGATTATCTGATTTAGGACCAAAAATCGCTTGAATACCAGAACCAACGACCACAACACCTGCGGCACCAAGTCTTTTCAGTTCATCTCGATCGACTTTTTCAATTTCTTTAACGCCAATACGCAAACGAGTAATACAAGCATCTAAGCTACTAATATTATCTTTACCACCAAACGCAGCGACTAAAGATTGTCCCATTGCACTTTTATCAGCTTGTTTCGCGTTTTTATCTTCTACTTCTCGGCCTGGCGTTTTTAGGTTTAGTTTCACAATTAAGAAACGGAAAATAGAATAATAAGTTATCGCATAAAGTATGCCAATAATTGGGAATAGATACAGTTTACTGCTATTACCACTCAATACGATAAAGTCAATTAAACCATGAGAGAAACTTGTTCCGTCACGCATACCTAACAAAATACAAATAACAAATGCTAAACCCGCTAAAATAGCGTGAATAACATAAAGAATAGGTGCAACAAACATAAATGAGAATTCAATAGGTTCAGTGATCCCTGTTAAGAAGGCAGTTAATGCCGCAGAAATCATGATACCACCCACTTTTACACGATTCTCAGGACGAGCAGAATGCCATATCGCAATTGCCGCTGCAGGCAAACCAAACATCTTAAATAAAAAACCACCTGACAACATACCCGCAGTTGGGTCACCTGCCATATAGCGAGGAATATCACCGTGGAATACTTGTCCTGCACTATTTACATATTCACCCACTTGCATTTGGAACGGTACATTCCAGATATGGTGCAAACCAAACGGCACCAATGCACGCTCAACAACACCATAAATACCGAAAGCAACTGCTGGGTTTTGATACGCAGCCCACTCAGAAAAACGTTGGATAGCTGTACCGATAGGTGGCCAAATAAAGGATAGAAGAATACCCACAAAAATCGCAATCAGACCAGAAATAATAGGGACAAAGCGTTTACCTGCAAAGAAACCTAAATACTCAGGAAGTTTAATACGATAAAAGCGGTTAAACATTGATGCGGCAATAATACCCGCAATGATACCACCGAGTACCCCCGTATCAGTTAAACGTTGTATTTCAACACTATCAGGTGATAAACCTAATACCCAAGGGGCCACTACCAGCATAGTTTTTGACATAATGCCATAAGCCACAACAGAGGCCAGTGCTGATACCCCATCATTATTGGTAAAACCTAACGCAACACCAATAGCAAAAATAAGTGGCATATTAGAGAAAACCGAACCACCAGCCTCTGCCATAACTTGAGAAACAGAAGAAGGGATCCATGAAAGATCAGCGGAACCAACCCCTAATAAAATACCGGCAATAGGCAGTACAGATACCGGTAACATCAAGGACTTTCCGATTTTTTGTAAAACAACAAATAGGTTTTTAAACATCAAGCAGACTCCCGGAATGTGGGTTTTTATATGTTGTAAGTTTTTATTTGTTTAAAGTAGTGTGGGTTTTATTTCATAAACTTATCTAATGATAAGCTTTATTTATTTTACATCATAAAATAAATCGCTTAATGAATACATGATAGCTGTCACGTTTCAAACATGTGCTCAGATCAATTAATAAAATAATCTATTTTACAAATAGTTAAAATAGATTATAAATTTGCGCAAACCATCAAGACTTAAGTAAAAAAGCCTTGATAGTCACATATTGAAAGTAATATTTAAAATAAGAAAGGAATTAAAAATGATGAGCTAAATCTTCACCATACTGCTCTAATTCAGGTCTTAATCCACGCCAACCAAATTGATTAATAAGGTGTTGCCAAGGCAGATCCCATTTAGCTGTTAAGTTAAGTGGTTGCAATGTGATTGGATGAATTAAGTTTAGATGGCTTGCATGTAACATCAAGCGATGAGATTGAAAATAATTTACAACTCCACGGTTTTGACGTAAATCACCATGAGCAGTATCACCGATGATTGGGTGTCGAATATGAGACATATGGCGACGTAATTGATGCTTGCGCCCCGTTTCAGGACGTAGCTCTAATAAACTAAATCGAGATGTAGGATAGCGCCCAATCGCAACCTCTTTTTCAACAATACCTAACGGCTGGCAGTGCGTCACACAATCTTGAACTTTTGGAGGTTGAGTTGCAAATTTATCTGCGATTTTATCGTGTTCCTCAACCAAAGGGCTATCAATCACAGATGCCTCTTCAACGTATCCACGAACAACAGCATGATAAATTTTTTCTGTTTTATGTTGTTCAAAAGATTGAGATAGCACCCTAGCAACATCAGAAGAAAGCGCCATTAATAAAACACCTGATGTAGGTCTATCTAGACGATGCACCGGAAAAACATGTTGACCTATTTGATCTCTTAATGTCTGCATTACAAACACTGTTTCATGCCTATCTAACCAACTGCGGTGAACAAGCCAGCCCGCAGGTTTATTCACCGCAACAAGATGTTCATCTTGATAAATAATATCTAGCATTATTAACCTTATGATTTAAACATTGCGTCAAGTTCACGCAAATGATTAAGTAAATCAGTAACATCTCGACTCTTATCGTCTTTAAATGCTTCTTCGTAATAAGGTGCGATTGCAAATGCATTCGGTAATGGCATCTCGTTTTCAATCATTGATGACAATCGTGGAATTAATACCCACTGTAACCATTCATGAGCGCTCATTGTATCAATACAGAATGGTTCAACACTTTCAAATGCTTGTTCAGCAGGAGATTCTAATTGCCATAGCTCAATGTTCTTCATCTCTTCTTCAATCAAGAGCAACTTAGCTAAAATGCGTTGTTCTGGTGTCATCATTTATCCCTTATATAAAACTTACGAATAAGGATAACATTGGGATGGAATAGCAGAAAACAAATAAAAAATAAAAGGAGCCGAAACTCCTTTTAGACAAGAAAAATAGTTGTCTGTACAACACATGCGTCCAAGCAAGACCGTTTTTATCTATCCCTGAGATTAAGTCCGTATCAACATTAATGGAAATATCCTATTTCCTGTGTCCTTGATTACTCTGCATTTTATCGGTCACCAAACAGTCCCTTAGTTGGTGGACGTAGAATGCCAATAATTGATTACTTAAACAACCCACAAAACAAAAACAATTAAAGAGCCATAACTATAAATAAAGGCAATAAGTTAATAACTTATTGCTCTACTTAAATAAATCAATTCTATTTTTATCAGCGACGTTTTTTAATAAAAAACACTCGTTTTTTTTGTAAGATATATCTCACAAAAATAAAAGTTTATGGATTACATCACTCATTATATACAGCGACTAATTCCGATAAAAAGAGAGATAAATTTTCAGCTAAAACTTCTCTTTTCTTTTTACCGAAAGTTTCAAGAATGACTTCGCCGGAAACATTACACACGGATATTATTTCATTTTCTGAATCTGTCGTACCAATAAACAATGTAGGTGCAAGTTTTAAACGTTTTTGAGTCACCAAATGGCCAATAATGTTTTCTTGTAAGCGAATAAAATCCTCTTCACTCCACACTTGGATCAAGCTGAAATCTATTTCTCTAAAACGAACCTGCATATCACCAGCATACTGAGTAGTAAAGTAATCATGCAATTCAGGACGAATAATAATCCCCATCGCTTTTTCAATTTTTTCTAGTTTATCTGTTCCTACAAAAGGTTGCGGTAACCAGTAAACAACCTCATCACCTGTTCTTGATATACAAATAGAAGGAACACCATAAAGATCTTCGCTTGCAGGAGGTAAGCCTGATTTTTCTTGCCACAAATCAACATACTTTTGCGTAAAGGCTTTTAGTTTAGAGGAAATATTTTCAGTCATGATTATCTATTTTATCTATTTAAATAAGAATTTCCTTTATGTTACCTGATTATGTCACTAATTCAGAGCATCAAAAATAAAGCATTCATATACTATTGATGTTTCAATAGTATAATTAACCTTCTTTTATTTTCAGCTAAAGTTAGGATGTAAATTATGTCTTTATATCAAGGTGATAAATCTCTTGAAGCATTATCTCTCGGCAAAGAGACTCAATATCATGATCAATATGATGCCGGATTATTGCAAGGTGTACCACGTAGCCTAAATCGAGATTCACTCTCTTTAACTGCTGAAAATTTACCTTTTCATGGCGGTGATATTTGGACTATGTATGAGCTCTCATGGCTTAATAGTAAAGGCTTACCACAAGTTGCTATTGGTCATGTTGAATTAGACGCAACCACTGAAAATCTTATTGAATCTAAAAGTTTTAAATTATATCTCAATAGTTTTAATCAAACTCGTTTTGAAAGTTGGGATATCGTCGAAAAAACCTTACTTAACGATTTAACAACTTGTGCTAAAGGCAAAGTTAATTTGACTATCTATCCACTTTCGCATTTTACATCACAACCTATTGTCGATTTTGCTGGAGAGTGTATTGATGAACAAGATATCGAAATTGATAATTATCAGTTTGATGTCCAATGGTTAAACGAATCGACAACCGATACACTGGTTGAAGAAACCCTTGTCAGCCATCTGTTAAAATCCAATTGCCTTATTACCAATCAACCAGATTGGGGATCAGTCGCTATTCAATATAAGGGTAAAAAGATTGATCGTGAAAAACTGCTACGCTATTTAGTTTCATTTAGACAACACAATGAATTTCATGAACAGTGTGTTGAGCGAATTTTTCACGATATCATGCAATTATGTACGCCAGAAACATTAACTGTTTATGCAAGATATACGCGACGCGGTGGATTAGACATCAATCCTTGGCGTAGTAATTGTGAGTTTGTTCCAGAAATTAGTCGATTAGCCAGACAATAACGGGAATAATGCCTGTATGTTAATATGATCTGTGTTATACCAAGATCAGTTGCACTTCAGTTTGTTATTTCAGGAGAAAAAGGAGTCCTACGTGATAACTCATGTCAGCCCATTAGGTTCCATGGATCTGCTTTCACAGCTAGAAGTTGATATGCTAAAGAGAACCGCAAGCAGTGATCTTTATCAGCTGTTTCGCAATTGTTCTCTCGCTGTTCTCAACTCTGGTAGCCTTACTGATAGTAGTAAAGAACTGTTATCTAAATACCAAGATTTTGATATTAACGTACTGCGCCGTGAACGAGGCGTAAAGCTTGAGTTAGTCAATCCTCCTGAAGACGCCTTTGTTGACGGAAAAATTATTCGCTCATTACAAGCTAACTTATTTGCAGTGCTTCGTGACATATTGTTTGTTCACGGGCAAATCACAACAGCAAAACGTGATCTTCACCTGAACTTAGAAAATAGTACTCACATCACTAATACCATTTTCTCGATTTTGCGTAATGCACGAGCTCTTCATATTGATGAAGATCCTAATATGATCGTTTGCTGGGGTGGTCACTCAATCAATGAAACTGAATACCTTTACGGCAGAAAAGTAGGTAACGAATTAGGGTTACGTGAACTCAATATCTGCACAGGCTGTGGACCTGGTGCGATGGAAGCACCAATGAAAGGTGCTGCTGTGGGTCATGCTCAACAACGTTATAGAAATAGCCGGTTTATCGGTATGACAGAACCGTCAATCATCGCGGCAGAGCCACCAAATCCATTAGTTAACGAACTGATTATTATGCCAGATATTGAAAAACGTCTGGAATCTTTCGTACGTATTGGACATGGAATTATTATTTTCCCAGGCGGTGTAGGGACAGCAGAAGAATTGCTGTATCTGCTTGGTATTCTTATGTCTCCAGAAAACCAAGACCAAGTATTACCACTGATTTTAACAGGCCCTAAAGAGAGTGCTGACTACTTTAATGTATTAGATGACTTTATCGCAAATACATTAGGCGACGACGCTCGACGCCATTACCAAATTATTATTGATGATGCACCTGAAGTTGCTCGTATCATGAAAAAATATATGCCTTTGGTAAAGGATAATCGTCGTAGTACTGGTGATGCTTATAGCTTTAACTGGTCAATGAAGATCAATGCTGATTTGCAACTTCCTTTTGAACCAACACATGAAAACATGGCATCACTTAACTTAAGCACCGATCAATCACCTGAAAAATTAGCGGCTGACTTACGTCGTGCATTCTCTGGTATTGTTGCAGGTAACGTAAAAGAAGTGGGTATGAAAGCGATTGAAGCTTACGGCCCTTATAAAATTCATGGTGATCGTGAAATTATGCGTCGTATGGATATTTTATTAACGGGCTTTGTTGAGCAACATCGTATGAAACTTCCGGGCGGTACAGCTTATCAACCATGTTACGAGATTATCAGCTAATTTATTATGATACATTTGCTGATTATTGATGCTTTAAACCTGATCCGCCGCATTCATGCGGCATCAGGTTCTTCTTGCCAAACAGTGTGTGAACAGAGTGTCAACCAATTGCTTGGTCACACACAACCTACTCATGCCGTAGCGGTCTTTGATGAAGATGATAGAGACGGTAGTTGGCGACATCAACTGTTACCTGACTATAAAGCAGGTCGCACACCAATGCCTGATGATTTGCGACAACAATTACCTGAAATTAAAGCAATGTTACTTAATTTAGGAATACAGAGCTGGCACTCAGGTGGTGATGAAGCAGATGACGTTGCAGCAACATTGGCAACTAAAGTAGCAAATGCGGGTTTTCGAGTCACAATTATTTCAACGGATAAAGGTTATTGCCAATTACTTTCTCCCTCTATTCGTATACGCGATTATTTTCAACGGCGCTGGTTAGATTTAGAATTTATTAAATCTGAATTTGGTGTCGAACCATCTCAACTTACCGATTATTGGGGATTAACCGGTGTAAGTAGCAGTAAGGTTGCAGGAGTTCCTGGTATTGGGCCCAAAAGTGCTACCGAACTTTTACAAATTCACCCAGATCTAGAATCGCTCTATCAGCATATTGATGATGTTCCTACTAAATGGCAAAACAAACTTATTACCCATAAAGAATCCGCATTTATCAGTCGGAAAATCACGACATTACGCACTGATATTCAATTAAACGGTAATCTACAACAGCTACGTTTAAAATAGCTAAGTTCCCAATTATTAAAACTCAACAAGCTAATATTTTTTAAATAACTCCTCTCATTAAAAAAGGCTAAGTTTCTATTTATAAACTTAGCCTTTTATTGTCATCAATAAATCGATGTACTTTGAACGTTTTTAGAATTCACGATCTGGTCGATAAGCGGCCCAAATATTTTGAATATGAACGGTTATCTCTTCTCTATCATGATAAAGATGCTTAGCTTGGATCTTAACGTTAATCCCTTTTTCCGCTAACTCTGACTTTATTTTTTCAAGGATATGAGAGACTTCTTCATAACGCTTTTTCATTGGCAATTTTAGGTTAAAAATAGCTTCCCGACACCATTCATTAGCAATCCAAGTTGTCATTAATGCAGCAACTTTGGCTGGCTTTTCAACCATATCACAAACAAGCCATGTGATATTTTTAGATGTAGGTTCAAATTTAAAACCATCAACTTGGTGATGACGAACTTGCCCTGTATCCATTAAAGATTGTGCCATTGGGCCATTATCAACAGCATGCACCATCATACTGCGTTTTACTAATTGATATGTCCAGCCACCGGGGCATGCGCCTAAATCGACCGCTTTCATCCCACTTGCTAAACGCTCTTCCCACTCATCATAAGGAATGAAAATATGAAATGCTTCTTCAAGTTTTAATGTCGAACGACTTGGCGCATCTGATGGGAATTTTAATCGAGGAATACCCATATAAAATGGGGAATTATTAAAACTATAGGAATAGCCAACATAACAACATCCCGGTGCAATAAAAAACACATGGACAACAGGACGGCTAAAATTCTCAACTTTCAGCAAAATTTTCTCATTACGCAAATGATTACGTAATGGCACCGTAAATTTACGGCAGAATTTTAATAGTTCTTTGCTTTCATTAGTGTCTGCAACTTCAACTCGAAGTTCACCTGCTTTTTCGACAGCACCTTTTAGCATTCCAACAATCGGTGTAATTCTATCTTCTGGCGGTAAATCTTTAAGTAATTCACCTGTCACAAACATTTGACGAGCAAAAATTAATTCACGGAAACTCACATCACGCGCAATCTTGTCTGCGTCACCTTCTTGGTAACATTCAAAGATCACATAACCACTTCCTTCTTTAACACGAGGAAAGCCATAAATGCCGATTTGACCTGCTTTATCCGTAATCTCAGCCGCGCACTCTTTTTCAAAACCTTGGCGACAATATAATGCAACTTTATTCATGGCGAGACGCCGGTGCCCTTAGACGCAAAGCGCCAATAAAAATTAAAGCCCAACCAATAAGAAAACTAAATCCACCAATTGGCGTAAAATAAGATAACAATCTAACTTGTGTTAGCGCCATACAATAAAGGCTACCACTGAAAAGTAGAATACCAACACCAAAGAAAATACCCGCCCAATAAAACCATAAAATGGTTTTACGCATTAACATTGCCGCAATCCCGACAAGTAATAAGGTATGGACGATTTGGTAGCGCATCGCTAACTGAATGTATTCCCAATGTTGTGGCGATAAATGAGGTGCAAGCTTATGAGTTGCAAATGCACCAAAAGCAACATAAAAGAAGCCACTGATCGCGGAAAACATAAGCAATGTACGACTATTCACTGTTTATTCCTTCCTATCTAGAAGATATTTGCCAATCGCAATATTAAGATGATGTTAGTAAACCCAGCTTTTCTTGCTCATTCGCTGCTTGAGATAAAATCCATTGGCGAAAAGCCGCAATCTTACCCAATTCAGCCTGGCTATCTTGGCAAACTAAATAAAATGCATTTTTACTAACAAGGACATCTGGAAAAGGTCTTACTAATCGACCTGATTCTATTTCACTACGTGCCATTACATTATTAACCAATGCAACGCCTTGTCCATGTACAGCGGCCTGTATCACCATTGAACTATGGCTAAAAATAGGGCCTTGTTGCACATTTATCTGATTTTGTATCTCTAATTGACGTACATAAGCTTGCCAATCTCGACGAGATGTATCATGTAGCAGTGTATGATAAATCAGATCGGATGGGGTTTTTAGTGGTTTTTCACCTGTAAGTAAAGATGGTGCACAAACAGGGATCAAATATTCTGCATAAAGGCGGTCTGTACGCAACCCAGTCCAATTACCTCGACCATAAAAAATAGCAACATCAACATCATCAGCCAGTTTATCTTCTTCTCTATCAACAGCCTGAATTCGCACATCAATTCCCGGATAAGCTTGGTTAAACCCAGATAACCGAGGTACTAACCATTGAATAGCAAAACTTGGAGAAAGACTAACGGTAAGTGCACCTTTCGCGCTTCTAGCTAATAATTTGCGAGTTGCCTCGTTAATTGATGAAAAAATTTCCTTAATATCGAGGTAATAACTCTGCCCTTCTTCCGTTAATAAAAGAGAACGGTTGCGTCTTCTAAATAATTTTAGCCCAAGGAATTCTTCTAATGTTTTAATTTGGTGGCTCACTGCTGCTTGTGTCACAAATAATTCTTCAGCGGCTTTAGTAAAACTTAAATGACGTGCCGCAGAATCAAAAACCCTAAGTGCATTTAATGGCGGTAAACGTTTAGACATATTCGGTTCTTAAACCCCTATTTTGGCTATTAGTAGACCCTAACTTTCATCATTAGTTTTTTTTATGCGAAGCATTATAAATTGTCCCTTGATGATTAGCCAGTAAATACCTATAGTAAGCGCACTTCCTAAGCCGGAACGAAAAGTTGTGTAGTAGTAATACTGCAAAACTTTTGGCTTTGTGGTTGTGATGTTGTGTTTGCAAGTTGTCTGGAAATTCCAGACTTAGTAGCTGATGCTACTGTTTTTTTTCACTTCCTGTACATTTACCCTGTCTGTCCATAGTGATTTTATAGTGCACCGCCAAGGCGGTGCTTTTTTTATTCCCTATTTTTCTCTATTTTTTAATTACTCACGTACACCATTTCGATGTTTTCATCCATTTTTTATAATGAACTTATCATCATTATTCTAAAAAAGCTTACCGCAAATTATTCCTTATAAATTAAAACAAGAGAAAAATAGGATATTAATCTGATCTCAGTGATTTTTTATTGTGTGAACTTTCATCACCTTAATCATGTTATTATAGGCGAGATGACTCATAACACACTGATGCTCTCTGGTTTCCGTTATAAATAAATATAATTAACTGTATAATCTATACGCCTTATTTTAATGACAAATCGCGAAAATTTATTCGTCTACCAATACAGCCTAACTATGAACCTATTTTCACCTGATTTATTTCGACAACAATTTCCTGCTCTTAAAGAAAAGACGATTTACCTCGATAGTGCAGCAACTGCATTAAAGCCTCTCGCCATGATAGAGGCCTCAGATGCATTTTATCGCCATAACTTTGCAACGGTTCACCGTAGCCAATATCAGCATGCTAGAGAAACAACGCAACAATATGAAGCAACGCGTCAACAAGTTGCCGAATTAATCAAGAGTGCTGATAGTGATACGATTATTTGGACAAAAGGCACCACAGAATCACTCAACTTTATTGCTCAAGGTTATTTTCGTCCACGCTTACAAGCAGGTGATGAAATAATTGTTAGTGAGCAAGAACATCATGCAAATCTTATTCCTTGGTTGATACTGGCCGAACAAACCGGCGCACGAGTGATCCGCTGGGCAATTGAGGATCATTTTTTACCTTCAATTAATAGTTTAAATACATTGATCAATAAGCGGACACGAATTGTTGCAGTTAGCCAAATGTCGAATGTAACAGGTGCTCAAATTGCATTAGATAAGGTATCTCAATGCGTTCATCAACATGATAATTGCTTACTTGTTGTCGATGGCGCGCAAGGTATTGCACATCACCCAACGGATGTCACAGCACTTGATCTTGATTTCTATGTTTTTTCCGCTCATAAACTTTATGGTCCTAATGGATTAGGTGTTTGTTATGGCAAACGAAAACATTTAGAAGACATGGCTCCTTGGCATGGAGGCGGAAAAATGCTAACTAACGCAACATTTAACGGATTTACTCCAGCCCCTATTCCTCAACGTTTTGAAGCGGGAACACCTAATGTTGCAGGTGTTATTGCATTTTCAGCCACATTAGCATGGTTAGAAAAACAAGATATGCATCATGCTAACCAATATGCTCTTGAGCTTGCAGAAGAAACAGAAAAACGTCTCAGTGAGTTAAATGGTTTTATCAGTTATCGAGCGCCCAATTCATCGGTTGTTTCCTTCAATTTCGAAGGTGTTCATCACAGTGATTTAGCAACATTAATCACAGAGAAAGGTATTGCATTACGCACTGGGCAACACTGCGCACAGCCTCTTATTGATTCATTAAACATTTCAGGCTGTTTACGCATTTCTTTTATGCCTTATAATCAACATGCTGATATTGATGCTTTTATTAATGCCGTTAAATTTGCGCTAACACTCTTAAAAGATGAATAATTAAAATGAATAACAACACACCTCTGCTTGCAACTCAGCACCCATTTGGTCATGAAATCACTTTAGAAGCATTACTCAATGATTTCCAAAAACTAAAAGCGTGGGAAGACAAATATCGCCAATTAGTTCAACTCTCACGTAAATTACCCGCATTACCTGATGAATTAAAAACAACAGAAAAAGAGATCAAGGGATGTGAGAACAGAGTGTGGTTAGGTGCCAAATTAAATAATGATGGCAAATACCATATTTATGGTGATAGTGATGGCCGTATTGTAAAAGGCTTATTGACTATTATTTTAGCCGCTGTTGAGAATAAAACAGCGCAAGAAATAGCTGATATCGATATGTTAGCTATTTTTGATCAATTAGGATTGGCTAATCAAATTAGCCAATCTCGCACAGACGGAGTGAATGCGATTATCGCACGATTAAAATCACTCACCTCACAGTATTAAGTTTTATACTCTAAATAATTCAAGGTGTAGCTAGGCGACAAGTAAATGAGTCACTAGGAGCATCAGTATGCGACTAGTGCGATTGAGCACCGTCAATAACACGACAACTTCAAATACGACGAGTACGTTGAGCCTTCGCTAGCATCTTCTTCAATGCATGAGACACCGCAATAAAACCAAATGACGCCGTTACCATCGTTACAGCACCAAAACCGGCTGAACAATCCATTCGTTTCACACCATCAGCCGTACTTTTTGCCGCACAAACCGTACCATCGCCTTGTGGATAAACTAATTGTTCTGTTGAGAAAACACAGTCGATCCCTAATTTTCCCTTACTATTTTTTACAACATTAAAATCAGATTTCAAACGCTCTCTTAATTTAGCCGCTAAAGGATCTTGAATTGTTTTTGCTAAATCAACCACTTGGATCTGAGTTGGATCAATTTGCCCACCAGCACCACCCGTGGTGATCACTGGAATTTTATAACGGCGACAATACGCTAATAATGCAGCCTTTGGCCTTACACTATCAATGGCATCAATGACATAATCAAAGTTGTTATTCATCATTTCAGCAACATTATCAACCGTGACAAAATCATCAATACTGGTCACTTTGCATTCTGGATTGATTTCTAAAATACGTTGTTTCATCACATCGCATTTTGGTTGCCCTACGCTTTCTTTTAACGCATGTATTTGCCGATTAGTGTTCGTCACACACACATCATCCATATCAATTAAAGTGATAGCACCAATACCACTACGAGCTAGTGCTTCAGCCGCCCAACTACCGACCCCTCCTATACCCACGACACAGATATGAGCCTGAGCAAAATAAGACAACGCTTTTTGCCCATAAAGTCGCCCTATTCCAGAAAAGCGTTGTAAATATGAATCTGATAATGAATTTTGCATGATGCGATAACAACCTAAATAACAGAAATAATCATGGCTATTAATATCAATAGCCATGTCGTGAATATAATTTTACCGTTTATAACGAGCAGATAAATAGTAAATCGTTTTTATGATGAAGGGTTTAATGAGTTAAGTTGTGATTTTTTTAATACCCAAACTCGCCCATAATGATTATAGAAACCTGCCATATGACCAGCATCTTTACCAATTCCATGATAAATATCGAAATGATGGCCTTTAATTGCTCCCCCTACATCTAATGCCACCATTAAACGCATTTGATATTCACCTGTAAATTTACCCGCATCATCAAGTAGAGGAATTTCAGCAAGTAACACCGTTCCGGCTGGAATAATACTTCTGTCAGAAGCCACAGAGGCAAGTGCAACAAGCGGGATAGCACTGGCGCCTCTAACAGGTGTAAAAGGTTCTGGTTTGAAAAAAACAAACGATGGGTTTTCTTCTAATAATTTTCTCACTTCAGCATCATTGTGCTTATCTGCCCAATCTCTAATAGCAAGCATCGACATATCTTTTCTTTCTACTTCACCATTATCAATAAGCACTTTACCAATACTGCGGTAAGGATGTCCGTTTTTCCCTGCATAACCAAAGAACGTTAAAGGTTTGCCATCACCAAAATCAACATAACCACTTCCCTGAACTTCCATCATAAAATTATCCATAATGGAGTTACTGTACGCTGCAATTAAAGATGGACTTAATGCACCATTATAAATAGCTGCACGAGAAGGTAATTTTGAACGACTATTAGTAGGCATTTTATAAAGAGGATATTGGAATTCACCTTGTTGCGTTAAACGAGCTTCAAGAACAGGTGTATAATATCCAGTAAACTGAACATTACCGTACTTATCAACCCCTTCCATTTGAAATGCAGAAAGATTGAACTGACGTAATTGTCTGGTATCTGCACCAGAACGTAACCAGTTTTCAACTGCCTGATAAGTCTCTTTATTACTATTATACAAACGAGATGATGTCTGGTTTATCTGACTTACTTGTTGTAAGTAATCAGGGCCATTAATGGGGGTACCTTGCGTGTTTGGCGAACTTACTTCAATGAGATCTTGCTTAAGCTTTCCATCTTTATACTGTTGCCCTTGCTCTGTTGGACGATGACATCCTGACAAGGCAAGCGCTAACATACCTAAAATTAACGATTTTCGCCAAGTAACCATTTTTGACCCGCTTAATAACTAAATTTGAGTGTCGATTTTGAGTTAGAAAGATACCAAAGCAAAATCAATAAAGATATTAATATACTAATTGTAAAGACTTTCTATTATCACCCAATCAATATGACTTTTAAACATCAAGTATATACTCTAAATAATTTGAAGCATGACGAGTATAACTGCCTAAATTTGCATCTTGATGTGTTATTTCTGACCGTTTTTAAAAGAAAACTGTAAAAATTTCATAAAAAACTTGCAACTCGGCAGATCCTGAGTATAGTGCCCCTCTGTGGAGACGCGGGGTGGAGCAGCTTGGTAGCTCGTCGGGCTCATAACCCGAAGGTCGTCAGTTCAAATCTGGCCCCCGCAACCAATTCACAAAGCAGTAAGTTATAGTATCAGTCGCGGGATGGAGCAGCATGGTAGCTCGTCGGGCTCATAACCCGAAGGTCGTTGGTTCAAATCCAGCTCCCGCAACCAATTCTATAAACAACAATTCAGTCGCGGGATGGAGCAGCATGGTAGCTCGTCGGGCTCATAACCCGAAGGTCGTTGGTTCAAATCCAGCTCCCGCAACCAATTCTATAAACAACAATTCAGTCGCGGGATGGAGCAGCATGGTAGCTCGTCGGGCTCATAACCCGAAGGTCGTTGGTTCAAATCCAGCTCCCGCAACCAATTCTATAAACAACAATTCAGTCGCGGGATGGAGCAGCATGGTAGCTCGTCGGGCTCATAACCCGAAGGTCGTTGGTTCAAATCCAGCTCCCGCAACCAATTTCTCTTCAAAATAGTCTCTTAATCTACTTTCTCTCTTAATTTACAAACCTAATTATATCACTCATAGATTTGCGTCATTCACTGTTATTTATTTCAATAACACATTGTATTAGATGGATTTATTGTATTAAAAATACAATAAAAAATCCCAATAGAAAGCGCATAAGATTGACTTTCTACTGGAATAGAAAAAATATGAAAAAAATTAGCTACGATCAGCTAATGTTAATTCGCCACCATTAGCGAAATAAGCTTTGATCCCTTTGAAAATAGATTCTGCAATCTGTTGCTGGAATTTAGCTGTTTTTAGTTTTTTCTCTTCTTCGATATTACTGATAAAAGCAGTTTCTACTAAGATGGATGGGATCTCTGGCGCTTTTAATACCGCAAAACCGGCCTGATCGACTTTATTTTTATGCAGTTTATTAATACCGCCTAATAACTTAAGCACTTCACTACCAAATTTTAGGCTGTCATTAATAGTCGCCGTTTGCACAAGATCAAGCATTGCATGGTCTACATACCGATCGCCACTTTTACTCACGCCACCAATTAAGTCAGACTCATTTTGTGTTTGAGCAAGATAGCGTGCTGTATTACTTGTTGCGCCCGTTTTTGATAATGCAAAAACAGATGAACCCCTTGCTGCACGATTTGTAAACGCATCAGCATGGATAGAGACAAATAAATCCGCTTGCATTTTTCTCGCTTTAGCAACACGTACTGTCAATGGGATAAAGACGTCTTCATTACGTGTCATATACGCCTTCATTTTGGCATCTTTATCAATAAGCGTTCTTAAACGACGAGCAATTTGTAAAACCACATCCTTTTCACGTGTTTTATATTTACCAATTGCCCCCGGATCCTCTCCACCATGGCCAGGGTCGATCATGATAATAATAGGTCTATCGCGCCCTGCTCTACCCGGTTTACGGGTATCCGTTTGTGCCGGCACAGCTTGCTGTAAATCACCATCGTTATATTCACGCAAGAGTGCTAAGAGAGGATCATCTTCAGTGTCAGCACCATGGCTTGGATAGAAATCTAATACCAAACGGTTTTTAAATTCAGCCACAGGTTTAAGCGTAAACATTTGTGGTTGTACAGGCGTTTTTACTTCAAATACCAGTCGTACTGTTTTAGGTGTATTTTGACCAACGCGAATAAGCTTTAAATACGGATCGCTAGTCTGAACCTGATTAGCGACACCTTTCAGTACGCTATTAAGTTGAATACCTTCTAAATCCACCACAATACGTTCAGGATTTGATAATGCAAACTGACGATATTTCAGTGGCGTACTGGATTCTATAGTCACGCGAGTATAAGTCGAGGCAGGCCAAACCCTCACAGCAACAATAGATGCTGTGGCAGCAAAACCAGCAGGACTAACACTTAACAATAATAACGCGCCAATTCCTTTAACAAGACGACGACGAGTTTGATTGTGCTCAGAATGACTCATGAAAATATTCCAAAAAAACGATTAACGTCAATAAACTCTAAAAAGAGATAAAAAAAGTTAAGAACAAAAAACTTTACCCAATCCACACTTCACTGTCACTTAAAAACAGCACAATTACTCACTTTTACACGAATATTCTGCCTTCAGGTAAAACAATAAGATAGGATTTTACTTGCCATTCCTCCTTAAAAAGAATAAAAATACATTAAATGCGAATAAAAATTCACTTGAGAGGGTTTTATGAAAGAGCGTAGCACCGAATTGGTCGATGGATTCCGCCACTCGGTTCCGTATATTAATGCACATAGAGGCAAAACATTTGTCATTATGTTGGGTGGCGAAGCCATTGCTCACGAAAATTTCCCATCCATCATTAATGATATTGGGTTGTTACATAGCCTAGGTATTCGTTTAGTGGTTGTTTATGGTGCTCGCCCACAAATTGATGCTGCTCTTGAAGTACAAAAAGTATCTCCGATTTATCATAAACATACGCGTATCACAGATAGTAAAACCTTAGAAATCGTGAAACAAGCTGCAGGTACATTGCAACTCGATATTACAGCTCGCCTATCAATGAGTTTAAGTAATACTCCATTACAAGGTGCCCATATTAATGTTGTCAGTGGTAACTTTGTTATCGCGCAACCATTAGGGGTTGATGATGGCGTTGATTACTGTCATAGCGGAAAAATTCGTCGTATTGATGAAGAAGCTATTCATCGCCAGTTAGACAGTAATGCTATTGTATTAATTGGCCCTGTTGCAGTCTCTGTTACGGGGGAAAGCTTT
The DNA here is from genome assembly GCF_003144395.1 of Proteus faecis. Classification (GTDB taxonomy): domain Bacteria; phylum Pseudomonadota; class Gammaproteobacteria; order Enterobacterales; family Enterobacteriaceae; genus Proteus; species Proteus faecis. The sequence goes on from NZ_PENZ01000012.1 coordinate 55,309, forward strand.
AATCTTACCTCAGAGGAAGTGGCAACACAGCTTGCGATAAAACTTAAAGCACAAAAACTAATTGGTTTTTGCTCATTTCAAGGTGTTGCCGATGAAGAAGGCCACATTGTTTCTGAACTGCTACCTAATCAAGCCGAAGATAAAATTCTAGAACTACAAACAGAAGGTGATTACCATTCAGGCACAGTAAGATTCTTACGGGGAGCGGTTAAAGCCTGTCGTCGAGGTGTAGAACGCAGCCACTTACTAAGTTATCAATCTGATGGTGCTCTTATTCAAGAATTATTCTCTCGTGATGGTATTGGTACTCAAATCGTCATGGAGAGTGCAGAGAAAGTTCGTAGAGCAAATATTAATGATATTGGTGGCATACTCGAACTTATTCGCCCATTAGAACAGCAAGGTATTTTAGTTAGACGCTCAAGAGAACAATTGGAAATTGAAATTGATCAATTTACTATTATTGAACGCGATAATATGACTATTGCATGTGCAGCGCTCTACCCTTATCCATCAGAAAAAATTGGCGAAATGGCGTGTGTGGCAGTACATCCTGATTATCGTAGCTCTTGTCGTGGTGAAGTTTTGCTACAACGGATTTCGGCACATGCTAAGCAATTAGGGTTAGAAAAGCTGTTTGTTCTAACAACTCGCAGCATACACTGGTTTCAAGAAAAAGGATTTGAACCTGCTGAAATTGATAAATTGCCCATTGAAAAACAAGCACTTTATAATTACCAACGTCGCTCTAAAATTTTGATTTTAGACTTACATAAAGAGTAATTAATCATCATAAAAAAAGACAGGCCCCCTCTCAATGCCTGTCTTTTTTATTTTCTATTATTCACTAACAGCTAATAACGTAACTTATCAATTAATCCGCTTCGACGTTGAATACGTGTGTGTATTGCCATTCTCACCATAGACTCTGAAGCATAAAGAGAAAGCTTCTGTTTAGCACGTGTTAATGCGGTATACAGCAATTCACGACTAACAACAGGTGAAAACTTATCGGGTAGCACTAACGCTGTATGGGTAAATTCAGAACCTTGTGATTTATGCACTGTCATTACATATGCGGTTTCATGTTGTGGTAATCGACTCGGTTGGATCGCTTTCAATTTTCCATCAGGTAGTTGAAAAAAAGCCTTCATTTCACCTTCATCGTTATTAAGCATAATACCAATATCACCATTAAACAGACCTAATGTACTATCATTTCGTTGGATCATAATGGGGCGTCCAATATAATCACTTTGATAACTATTTGTAGGACGGCGGATCAATCGCTGGCGATGCAATAACATTTCAATTCTGTCATTTAACCCACTCACACCAAAAGGGCCTTCTCTTCGCGCACACAATAAACGGTATTGGTTAAATGCATTAAGAATAATATCAGGTGAGGCTTTTTGAGAAACTAAAGTGAGATATTCTCGATAGGCATTAACGGCATCTTGAATCATCAGTAAATAACTTTCTTTTGACTCCAAAGCAATAAAGCTCACATCTTGGGGCTCTAATGCTATTTCAAGCTGTTGTGGACTAATCTCTGCTTTTTTTAGTAACGTAATCGCTGTTTTGGTCTGCCCTTTATTAACCGCAAAAGCCAGTTGCCCTATCCCTGAATCTTCACCAAAACGATAACTTTTACGTAATAGACACAGAGAGTCACTGACGACAGATACTGGCGTTTGAGAAACTGGAATAATATCCGTAGATTTAACCAATTCACCTTGAGTTAAGTGATTAATCTGCTCAAATCTTTTTTGACTGAAACCATCTTCAGCAAAACGGCAGATATCACCTAATACAGCACCTGCCTCAACAGAAGCAAGTTGGTCTTTATCACCTAAGAAAATAACATGACATTTTAATGGAAGCGCATCAATCAAACGCGCCATCATAGGTAAATCAACCATTGAGGCTTCATCAACAACTAAAATATCAAGCTGTAATGGATTATCTTTATGGTAGCGCACTTGCTGGCTTTCAGGTTGAGCACCTAATAAGCGATGAATAGTTTGTGCCTGCTTTGGCATCCATTTATTTTCTTCTTCACTTAAATTAAGTTGCGCTAAGGCGTTACCTAAAGATTCCGTTAATCTTGCTGCCGCTTTACCTGTAGGAGCGGCTAATTGAATAATTGGCTTTTCATTCGATGTGAGCATCACAAAAGCAGCTAAAATTTTAGCAACGGTTGTCGTTTTACCTGTTCCTGGACCGCCAGAAATAATGGAAATGGGGCTGGTGATAGCAACGCTGGCAGCTACTTTTTGCCAATTTGTTTCTTGGTTTTCTTTCGTTGCTGGAAAAAGTTGGTTGAGTATCTTAATTAATTCATTTTCATCAATATCAACAATAGCCTGATCACGCCTAAAAAACTGAGCAACTTTCTCTTCATAGCTCCACATTCTTTGTAGATAAAGATATTCATTATCTAAAATAATGGGAAAGGGGGAATCATCGCGACTTTGACTAACGCAATGACAATGAGTCAACTCTTCTACTATTTTTTTAGCAGAAGGTTTACCCATTTTTTGCCAAATCTCTTGTGCAAACTCTTTTTGTCTACCATCGAATAATTGATCTTTTTGAATAATATTCAATGGTAAACAAACGTGACCCGCTCCAGTTTGAGCACTCAAATAAGCAAATACAAACAGCAAAATAGGGTTTTCATCTTCAACCAGCATTTGTGCAAATCGAAGATCTAAAGGTCGTAATAAGTTTTGTGTAATCGCTTGTTCTAAGAGTTTGATCATTTTTATTTCTCACCGGCTACATCGGGTTTGCTACTTTGTCCTGTAAATAGTGAATCTAATGCCAAAACAAAAGCTTCATCAGGCAAATAGGCATAAACACCATTTCCAGGGTGTGCTTTGTCTATACCACGTAAAAAGAGGTAATAAATTCCGCCAAAGTGACTTTTGTAATCATAATCAGGGATGCGCTGTTGTAAAAAGCGATGTAACGCTAAGGTATAGAGTTGATATTGTAAATCGTAGCGATGATCCATCATTGCATTCATCATCGCTTCTTGTGTGTAATCCTCACTCGATTCACCTAACCAATTCGATTTATAATCCACAACATAGTATTTACCTTCCCAAGAAAAGACTAAGTCAATAAAGCCTTTAAGCATCCCTTCTACTTGTTGAAATTGCAGAGCTGGACAACGTCTTGACAGAGGGTCAAACTGACTAATTAACTGAGTTAATTGGGCTGATGATAGCTCTTTCTCAATAGGTAAATAGAACTGTAACTCATCAAGTTGTTGTGATTTTGGGATATCAGCCAAGCACAACCCTTGAGAATTAAGCGGTGTATGAAACAGTGTTTCCATCCATGTAACTAAAAGGGGAGCCCACTTTTCATCAAAACCTTGAACGCTCAATTGTTCTTGCATCCACTGTTCATCAATAGGTTGCGAAAAATCTAATACTTCCAGCAAACTATGTAAGAACGTTCCTGCGACTGCACCACGAGGGAAATGATGAATAGAGTTTTCATCAATCTCTTCTTGTCGTTTCTCACCTTTAGCATCTGTATCAAGCCCTGGTGCGATAGATTGCACCAAAGCCTCAATATCACCTAAATCAAAATGATAATGACGATTTGAATGCTGATAGGTTAATCCTGAATAACTTGTTATACGCCAATTATCATGGATCTGACGTTTAAATATAGCAGCTTCAAGGTTGGTTTCAGGGGCTAATTGAGCTTGGTAGCGATGCGCTGATATATTATCAAGCGTTGTAACACTGATATTATCATCTAATAAGACATGAATTGCTTGATGCAATAATTCACTATTACCTTCTTCGCCTTGCTGTAATAAATACCCTAAAGCATTTTTATGCAAATCAGTAAGCCCAGACTTACGTTTATTCCCTTTGACAAGAGGAGCTACACCAACATAACAGCAAAATTTAGAGCGCGTTAATGCCACATAAAGTAAGCGTAAATCTTCAGCTAAGCGCTCTTCATCCGCTAAGCGTAAACTTTCAGGTCGGCTAAAAATATCTAATTTTGCGTAAAATTTATCTCTATCATGATAAAGAGCCCCTTTTTGCTCTTGGTAATTACAAGCAAAAGGTAAGCAAACAATAGGATATTCAAGACCTTTAGATTTATGGATAGTACAAATTCGCACAAGATTTCGGTCACTTTCCAAACGCATTTGTTGGCTTTCAGATTGCGCATCAGGATGAGAAATCTGTTGTGCTAACCAACGAATAAGAGCATGTTCACTATCGAGTTGTAATGATGTTTCTTGTAATAACTCACCAATATGCATGATATCGGTAAGCCGGCGTTCGCCATCAATACTTGCGAGTAAATTTTCTGCAATTTGATTATCCATCATGATTTTGCGCAACATTGGTAAAACACCACGCTTTTGCCATAATACATAATAATCAGCAAACTTCTCCACGTAACTATTCCAGTGAGCCTCACTGCGGTTCAAATCATCAATTTGCTTTGCGCTAAAACCAAATAATCGGCTGGCTAACGAAGCCCTTAAAACTCGCTCTTTTTCAGGTGTTACAACCGCTTGTAATAACCAAAGTAGATCTTTAGCTTCGTTGGTTTCAAAAACACTTTCACGATTGGATAAAAATACTGACTGTATTGAAAGTAAATTCAATGCATCACGGATCAGTATCGCTTCTCTACGGCTACGCACCAATACCATAATATCAGCAGACGTAACTGTTTTTTTTGCATTTTGCTCAATCAACCAAGCCTGTTGCTGATCCCCTGCTGATAACCAATCACGAATTTGTGCGGCACATTGTGCTGCCATAATTTGCTCATAATTTCCCGTAGAAACACTTTCGCCTTCAACAAGCCAAAAATTAAAAGGTGAAACCGGTTTATCATGGTAAACAAAGGCCATGTCTTGATTTTTTTCAGCCGAGCTTACTTCAATAAAAGGGATATGCTCAAATAAAAAAGGGGTATTAGAACGCATAAAAAGCTTGTTAACGGCATTCACCATACCCGGCGCAGAGCGCCAGTTAGTATTTAATGTATAGTGATGAGATGTCTGCTTTCGAGCTTGAATATAAGTAAAAATATCCGCCCCCCGGAAAGCATAAATTGCCTGTTTAGGATCACCAATAAACAACAACCCACTGTTTTCATACTCACCATAAATCGCATCAAAAATACGATATTGTTGGGGATCCGTATCTTGGAATTCATCGATCATTGCAACAGGATAGCGTTCACGAATAGCTTGCGCTAAAGCTTCACCACCTTCACGTTTCAATGCTCTATCTAAACGTGTTAATAAATCATCAAATCCCATTTCACCGCGACGCATCTTTTCATTTTCAATGCCTTGGCGTATTTCAGGGATCGCATTGACCAGAATAACATCACGCAGAGTTAAGCTCTGCTTTGTTAATCGTTCAATTTCAACAAAAAGAATATGTTCTGGTGCTGGGCCTTTAGTGCTCTTCTCATTCAGCGTTTCTTGCGAAAAACGAACCAAACAATCTGGTAATTGATAGTTTTTCGTTTCTGATGTTGACGCCCACAAGGTTATTTCTTCAATCCATTTAGGTAAGAAGCGACTGCTATAACTACGTTTATCAACACCCGAAGCTGTTATCCATGCTTCAACTTCATGTTGATGTGCATGCCAACGCGCTTTTACCTTGTTAATTGCTTCAATAACCGCTTGATGACGCTCTTTGACTGATTCATTTTCACTGTCTAATGCCACACCTTCAATTTCGGGCATTTCACCTTGTAAATAAGGCTGTATTTCATAAAGCAGTTGTTCAGGGCCAGACCAAATCTGGCTTACTGCATTAGCAACATCATAAGAAAGTGGATAACAATGACGACGCCAGAAGTCAGCACATACCCGTTTTTTGAGCTCATATTCATCTTGGATCAAGACTTGTTCAAACAAGACGCCTGATTCAAATGCATTGTTTGCCAACATACGCTGACAAAAACCATGAATAGTATAAATAGCCGCTTCATCCATTTGGCGCTCTGCTTCTAGCAACCATTGTGCCGCCAGCTCTTTATTAGGGATCTGTTTAAGTAACTCGTGGTAAGTATCATTGCAACTTTCAACATCGTGACGAATACAGGCAAGTCTTAGTTCATGGATATTTTTGCGAATACGTGCTCGTAATTCATCTGTCGCCGCATCCGTAAATGTCACAACTAAAATCTCTTCAACATTGAGAGGGCGGTAAAATGCAGACTCTCCGCCTAACCCAAGAAGCAACCGTAAATACAACAACCCGATTGTATAAGTTTTCCCTGTTCCTGCTGACGCCTCAATGAGGCGTCTTTGGTACAGCGGAAGTGTATACGGGTTTAGTGGCTGTGCCTGTATCACTTCACTCACTCTTTAATTTCCTCAATAGGTAAAGTTTTTTGTAATTCACTTACCGTAGCGTAACGTTTCCATTGTTTATTTTCAGCGTAATCAGCATCTTTGCCATCTTTACCAATAACTTGAGAGACAAAAATAAATCCGTTCGGTTTTATAATTGCTTTTTCGTAAAATTCAATAGCTTGTTTTAACGTTACTTTATTAAGCTCAGCCAAGAATTTTTCACGTCCATCATATTTTAAGTTATTACGATGGAAGTCATTTCGATAAAGAGAAACTTCTTCATAGAATGTTTGAGGTGGTTGTTTAACTTCAGTAATAATCGCCTGTTTATACTGATTAAAATCAGCTTCACTCATTTTTTTCAAACGTTCGTAAGCTTGTTGATAAAATGCGTTATAGCGCTTATTTAAGTAGACAGGTGGTTTGGCATTACTTTGCAGTAAAAAGCCGATCCCTGATTGTTCACCCATAGAGCTTGGGTAAGCAAATACCGCATAACCTAGCTGCTCTTCTGTTCTTAATTGATCATAAAACCAAGGTTTGATAACAGACGCTAGCACTGAAGAAATTGCTTGACCTTCAAGTCGGCTATAACCTATTGGGATATAAAGCTCACCTAATGCATTATCTGTACTCTTCGATTTACTTTGGAATTCAACCGCATTTAATTTATTGAATACTAATGTTTCACCGATCCAATATTCTGTACCTTGATTACCTAATAATTCGTGTGCAGATTTAGCAATATCGCGACTTTGCTCTGGCGTTAAGTTACCAATAATCAGCGCTTGAAGTGCCGAGTTTTTAATTACTTCACGGCGATTATCAATAATATCTTGCAGTGTAATTGACTCTAATGCTTTGAGTTTGTCAGCTTCTTCATAATACGGGATCGTATTTAATCGGCGAGCCGGTAACATCGCTTCTTCAAATGCTTTTAAGTTATGAGTCACATCAAGTTGTTCACGATACCAAGATTTAGCTTGATCGAGCTCTTCTTGAGTTGATTCGAAACTCATATAGCTTTTCAGTGTAGCATTAACGAGTTCTGGTAAATGTTGTGTATAACCATTCATTGAAAAATCAATACCTTGTCCTGATGAGGATGAGATATTCATTCCAGCAACAGAAGCTTGGTAAGATAATTCACTTAATGCTAAACCAGCAAGATAATCCGTTAAAGTTTGTGTTACTTGTTGCTTAACAGTAATGTCTGATCCCTTATTCACTAAACTTAATGTCACACTGGCCTTTGGCTCATCAGAGAAATAATGTGATGGCATATAAAACAAGCGAGCGCTTTTATCTTGCCACAACAATTCTGGTTTGATGATTTTGTTATCCGCATCGATCAGAGAAAGATTATCAGGAATATAAGGATTAAGTGCTGGCAATGATAATGAAATATCATCCGATAATGTTTGCCATGTTTTTAATTGCTTATCTGTGATTCTATCAACCTGATAAGGGGCATTAACAAAGTAGGCTTGTTTATTAGAGGGCTCATTAGGGCTTATTACCCAAATACGCGCTTTCTCTGGTGTAAGAGAGTCAAGACGAGAAAGGATAGCTGAAGGCTCATACTTATCAGCAATATAACCCGCATTTAGGATATTTTTGATTGGATAACGCAACATCATATCCGAAATACCTTCTATGTAATTCATATCTCTTACAATAGAGCCATAACGGAATGAGAGATCTAATACATTCGCAATTTCATCAAAGTAACGTTGACTGATACCTTCCGTCTTAATTAAACGAATGTATGAAAAGATAGCGGAAATCACTTTGTCTTTTTGCGCTAAGCCTTTATCTGTCAGCGCAACATAAATCGTAAATGAGCCTTGATTCCGATCGATATAAGGCTCTGAAGATGCACTAATACTTTCAGCTAAACCTTGATCTTGTAGCCATGTTGCCAATGTACCTGCACTAAGATTACCGATTAAATAACCAATATATTCATCAGATTTACTACGAAAATCAGCAACATTGTTATCTATACCAAACTCAATTTGTAAAGTCTTTTGCGGTTGAGCGGGTACTAAATGGATCATTAACCCTTTTTCTTTATCCGTCATAGCAGGTACTGTGGTGACGGGCACATCTGCCTTTTTATTCGGGATACGAGCGAAAGTATTTGCGGCTAATTTAGATAACTCATCGAGTGATTTATTACTATAAATAACACCATTCATTAAATTACCAGAATAGTGTTTTTGATAGAATTTAATCAATTCATCTTGAAGCTTACTATTTGGTTTATCACTTAATGTCTCTAAGTTCCCCCCCATAAAGCGAGAACTTGGATGTAATGGATTTAACGTTTCAGCTCTGACTTGCCAAAAACGCATACCATCACGCGCACGCGCCATGGTTAATTCAGCATTAACCGCATTACGCTCACGATCTGCATTTTTAGGATCAAGTAAGGGTTCAGCTAAAGCATCAGCAAGGCGATCAACCGCTTCATCAATAGCACTATTTTCCACTTCTAAATAGAATGCAGTACGATAGGTCGTTGTACTGGCATTATGAGAGCCACCATTCTTTTGTAAGAATTCAGACATACTGCCTGATTGAGGATATTTCGCCGACCCCATTAGCACCATATGTTCTAAATAGTGAGCAAGACCTTGCTGGCTATCTGGATCTTCTAATGCGCCAACAGGTAATGCAACTGCCGTTAATGATTTAACTGCCTTTTCATCAGAAACCAGTAATACGGTCATTTCATTAGGTAGTTTAATCGCTTGATATTGCCGTGGATCACTCTCACTTTTTTCAATGCTATCAGGCAATACTTGCCAGAGTGGATCAACAGCAAAACTGTTGATGCTCAGTAGCATCAATAGCAACATAATCCATAGTTGCGAGCAGTATTTTCTCATCTGATATGAGCTCCCTTATTTTTTCAGAAATGGAATTATTGGTTTAAATATTGTTAACGCCGTCTGTTTGACTGTTTGTAAAAAAGGCTCGTCTAATTGAGAGAAGGCGCGCTGAACATACATGTCATTCATTTCACCATCTCGATTATAGCTATCCGTTAAATGTTGCATCAGTACTAATTCTGCTTTTTCTAGAGTCTCTTCATCATCAAGTAAAAACGCTTGTGATTTTTTATCATAGCAAGCTTGTAACCAAGCCCAGCCACTTTTCGCAAATAGCGCTAATGGGCTGTTTAACCCTTGTTTATAATCGCTGATTAAATTGTCTAATGTTGAATAGGCAAATTCAGGATCAACAGGTAATAAACACCATTGAGTCTCTTTTCTGCCGTAAAACCGACTCTCGCCAGCGCCCTCTTTTAAACAATAAACTAAGTGCTCAATCCAAAGCTGCAATAAATCATTAGCGGTTAAGCTGGCGGGTCGCCAACGTAATAAACCATCAGCTTGTACCTCATTTAAACGGCCAATCAGTGGCATTGCACTAAAGCTTTGCTCTAATGTGACAGAATGTGTGGCTGATCGTTCACTTCTTATCTTTTCAGCTAAAGGAAGTAACTCTTCTATTTGTTGCTCCCAATAAATTTGACCAAATGCGCTCGCCGGAAGTTGTCCAGCTGCTTTGATACGCTCAAACAAAGCGTCTGTTGAGCTTTGATCAATCAATGCCTTTAATAACCATTGATTCAATAGATACCGTTGAAGCGCATTTATCACAAATGGCTCTTCTTCCGGTAATTCTGTTTCTTCAATTACAAAGTTTGTTTTTAATCTTTGTTGGAAGAAAGCACGAATAGGATGACGATAAAAACGAGCTAGCTCATCAACAGAAACTTTATCTATTGTGTCATCATCATTAAGTGCTTCCGTAAAACATTGATGAATCTCCCCCTGCCCACTGGCAGCAGGTAGCCATTCAGAAGCATAAGAGCGAAAAGAAGCATCGATTCGGAAATTTTCTTGAGCAAAAGGAACACGGCTATGTTGTGTTAATAAATGCTGATTTATGCGAATTGCACTCTCATCGACATTGAGTTCACCATCTTCCGGCAAACGGAAGTTTTGCCCAATATAATCTTGTAACTCTTTGATTAAGACGGATGGGTTACATTCTCGATCGTCCCGTATCGATTTTCCGATATAACTAATATAAAGGTATTTTTCAGCTGAACTAAGCGCTTCAAGGAACAAATAGCGGTCATCATCACGACGTTTTCTATCACCACGACGGCGTTTTTCCGCCATTAAATCAAACCCTAACGGCTGAATATTACGAGGATAAATACCGTCGTTCATTCCTAATAGACACACTGCATTAAAGGGAATGGAGCGCATAGGCATTAATGTACAGAAATTAATGCTACCGGCTAAAAAACGCTGACTAATTTTTTCATCATCAAACCGAACTGTTAATTCATCACGAATAAGAACTAGCGGAATTTCATTTTGATATTGCGCTTTCAATCCATTTTCAATCACTTTTTGCCATTGTTGAATAATAAGCGCTAAGACTAATTCCGTTTCCTCATCAGATTCAAAAAAGGCATCAACTAATTGTTGTCCAACTTCTAGCCATGCTTCTAATGAACGAGTTTCACTTAAACGTGTACGCCACTCACTTAATGTATAAAGAAAATCAGCGAGATATCCTGCAAGTTCAGCAACTAAGCCACTGGACTCATCATAAGGAAGCACGCCTTTCCAAGGACCATTTTCACTTTCCATCGCATAACCAAGCAACATACGCAGTAAACCAAACTCCCACGTATTTTTACCCGTGATGGGTAATAAGAATGAAGCCACATTCTCATCATCTAATCCCCAACGTATGCCTGACTCATCGACCCAACGACGTAATAGTTTTAGTTCATTTTCAAAAATAGAGAAATGTCCAGCTAAAGCAGGAACTTCAAGCAATGCCAACACTTGTTCAGCGGTAAAACGACTTTGAGGAAGCTCTAACAACGTAATAAAAGCTTGCAATACTGGGTGTGCTTGACGAGCTTTTCTATCTGAAATTGCAAAAGGAAGATAACGTTCTGAAGGTGCATTACCAAACACAGCTTGAATATAAGGTGTATAGCTATCGATATCCGCAACCATCACAATAATATCACGTGGTAATAATTCAGGATCTTGCTCTAACAAATGCAGTAATTGATCTTGTAACACTTCCACTTCACGCTGTGGGCTATGGCTGGCATGAAAAGTCAGTGAGTTATCATCTGGTGAAATTACACGTTTATTTTCACTACACTCATACGTTTCAAGTGTTGTACCTAATTGCGAAAAATCTTCTAAATCAAGAATGTCAGCTTGCAATTGATGAAGTAAATTATCTCTTGGGATCTCAACAAATGCATCTAATACATCGGTATATTCAAGTTCAGAAAGAAAATAAAGATTATCTTTACCCAGTTTCCCCCATGACGCTAATAGCGGATTGCCAATATTTTGTTCACCCTCATCATTAAATAACGAAGAAGCATTTTTTTCGTCTTTAAACCAAGGTGATTCATGTAATTGCTTATAATGACGTGGTTTTCTACTATTAAGACGAGAGAGAAATTTAGGATCTTGAATATCTCCCCAATAGTAACGGCAAGGGTTGGTAAAGAGTAAATAGATCTCGGTATGACGACCTATCGCTTGTAATGCCTGCAAGTAAACTTGAGGTAGAGCTGAAATCCCACAAATAAAAATACGGGGTGGAAAACAGTGTTGAAGCTCACCTTCTTCTGTATTATTTAATGTCGAAATAAATTGTTGATAAAGATTAGAACGGTGCCATTGAGGCTGATTAAGATCTTTTGTGTATTGCTGTAATGCTACCCACAATATTTTTTGCCAACGTTGATTTTCACTCAACCCTTCTATTAACTCATCTTTTTCCCACGAAGCTAACCAATCAGAACGATAAACTAAATATTGGTCAAATAAGTCAGCTACACGCCCTGCGAGCTGGTGAAGTTTACGTTTGTCTTCATCATCATCAAGATAATGCAGTAAGGGGATAAATTCTTCATGAGGCAAAAATTCAGGAAGCAATGCCATTAATTTCCATGTCATTGCATCTTTAGAAAAAGCGCTTTCTTTAGGTATACCTGATAATACCCGAGTAAACATTTCCCAAATAAAAGTTGCTGGTAGTGGATAACGGATATTAGCAGCAATACCCAAGTTTTCGGCAAGCTGAATTTGCAACCACTGAGACATTCCGGGGCTTTGTACAAGGATCACTTCTTGTTCAAAAGGAGAAACAAGTGGCTTGGTCTGCATAAAGTGCACCATAAGCGACTTTAGTAATGACAACTGGTTTGAGTGATATATATGAAACATCAGATCCTCATCTTATTAATAGCATGACCAGTAATACAGCCTTATTTCGGGTAATAAATTATTAGCAACATAACCCTCTATTTGCTGGCAACCTTCAGACTGAAAAAGTGTGCGTATCATTATTTTGGGGTTAGCTACGAAATAGTCAGGTGATTTAGCAGACATTTGTTCAAATAAAACAAAAAGTTCCTGCCCTGCCTGCTGCATTTGAATTAATTGCTGAAAGTCAGCTTTTAATGATTGACTATACCCTATAATAGCGACAAAACTAATATTAAAAAACAGCAATATAAACATTGTATTAAGTAAAATAGAGCCACTTTCTGATTTATTTTGAATGTTATCTATAACACACACTCCTTATGCACTAATGGGCAATAATCTAGCCATCCATTTGGATGTGCAACAATGGATTTATTTTTGTCCTGCAAAAAATCAACCCATTGATAATGATATATTTTATAACCATTTAAGCTTTCTGCTTGTCCTTGCAATAAACCTTTTTCTAAAGAAATCAATAATAAACAGCTTATTATTTTAGGGTTTGCATGAAAATGACGACATTGCCATTTATTTAACTGTGACGATAAAATTTCCCAATTCTGTTTTATTCCCCACGCTAATGCAGATTCAGCAAATAAAAAAGCCTGTCGTGCTTGTAATTCTTGCATCACTATTTGTTGAGACTGCCTGTAATAATAAGCAAAATTCCCAAGCACCGATAAGCTCATAACAATAAACCCCATAACGACAAGTAAACTTGCAAATCCTTGCTCACTTTTATTGTAGATTGAATCAATACTCATAACGTAGTCACATTCCTTAACCGAATGTCATTTTCATAATGCAATTTCACCGTAGGATTTTGTTTTAAATAAGCTTTTAAAGAAACTGAGAGATAGAAAAATGGTTTCTTTTTGGTAAGATGTTGCCTTGAATAAGGACGTAAAATAAACTCCGTCACTTCAATTTCATGACTTTCAAAAAATCGTTGCCATCCTGAAGAAGTGCAATCTTGTACGCCTCTTAATTGTTCTAGTTGCCCATTTTTAAGCCGATAACCAAAATAATCACTCTCTTTTGAAGAGGGCGCATCCCATCGACCATTGCCATTTACGTCATAAGCGAAAATAACACAGGTGTTTTTTTCTTGATAAGAATACTGCCCCATTTTTAATGGTGATATGTGCAATTCCTTTGACTGCAATACATGAGCACAATCACCCTGACAATATCCAGTACGCCTTAATTGTGTTTCTAGTACTAATAACCTTTCCTTTAAAAAAATATCTAACTGATATTTCTGGTAAGAATGGAGCAGTGTGTTCATGACTTGAGGATAAGCCCGACTAATACAAAGAAATAGAACACCACTCATTGCCATGGCAAAAAGACATTCCATCAACATCATGCCAGATGAAAATGAAAATATTGATCGCTTTAGCATGGTGAAAACACCTTAATTTTCTGACTACATGCTCTTATTCTGCCTAAAGATGAAATAACAATTTTTACTTCACTTTCTGAACGTTGAAGCACAAAACTCATTGGTCTTAAGGTTTGACGGATCCCCCCAAACGTAAAATTTGAAACTGTTGATTGTTTAAGTTGAATGCCAGAAGCTAATCGAAAAATTGTTTGTTTTTCAGTTGAGTACCGCAGAGGAAAAGGCATAGCGACAACTTTATTACTGGGTGATAAATGAAGTGATATTTTAATTTTTATATTAAACAGTAGCGCTTGTTGTCGTTGATATGAAAGAAATGCAATGGTTTCTCGCACACTATGTATCAATTGACGTTGGTGAGTGTATTGCTGATAGGTGGTGATTGATAAATAACTTAAAATCGAGGTGATCATCATGACAATCAGCATTTCAAGTAGGCTTATCCCCAATTCACTCTCTTGTTCAAGTTTACTTTTTAGGCTTATTTCCATATTACTGTTCATTTTGCTCTCCTTTATAGCCAATAAAAGGATGCAGCTAACCCTTTATAAGGTAAATAAAAGAGAGTGTTTTTTTCGAACAATAACGCAGTAACAATATTTTCAGAGCAAACACAAAAAATAGTCATCGACAAGACTAGGATTAGCCTTTAGAACCAGTCAATAAAAACAAAAAAGCCTCTGTTTATCACTAAACAGAGGCTTTAAAACATAAAGGAAAGATCAAACCGTAAATGGATATTTTATTGCTTCATGGCATTGATAACCTTCAACAGTAAAATCATCCGTTGTTACCCATGTTTCGATATCTTCCAATGTTTTGATTTTTGGATTGATATGTAATGTTGGTAACGGTAATGGCTCTCTTTTTAGCTGTACATCTCGCATTAATGGTAATTGATTTTCATAGATATGTGCATTGATTATCTTATGAAATGCTTTACCCGGCTTATGCCCTGTAATTTGAGCCACCAGCGCTAATAAAACAAAGCACTGTATTTGGTTGAAATTCAAACCTAATGGCACATCACAGCTACGTTGATAAGAAGTTAAGTAAAGCGTATCACCCACTAATGAAAATGTGTGTGTATGCATACAAGGACGCAAACAACCTAACTCGGTTTCACCTGGGTTATAGAATGTTACGATCTCACCACGATCATCTATACCCTTAGTCAGGTTATCTATCACTTTGCGTAGTTGATCAAAATGGGAGCCATCAGGGCGTTGCCATTGACGTCCTTGAACACCATAAACACGCCCCATATCATCTTCACCTTTACGATGAGGGTTGTTTAACCATGCTCCATTTTCATTAGCATTTGCATTCCATGTATTACAACCAATTTCACGAAATTGACCTGCGTTGTCGTAGCCACGTAAATACCCCAACAGCTCTGCAATTGCTGCTTTATAGAAACTTTTACGTGTCGTTATCAGCGGAAATTGGTTATTCGCAACATCATATTCCAGATCAGCATTAATCACCGTTAAACAGCGAGTTCCTGTTCGTTTATTATCAATCCATTGCCCTTCATCGATAATGCGTTGACACAATGCCAGATACTGCTTCATGTTGTCTCTCTTGTAATTAACTAATAATAAAAAGTTTATCTCACACTATTTGTGAGCTGGTGTTGGATTTTGTGGAGTCTTTTTATCTTGGCGATAGGCCCATACCATAAAAATAATACCCAATAAAATCATTGGAATTGATAGTATTTGTCCCATGCTTACACCACCAAATAATCCTAATTGTGCGTCTGGTTGACGGAAGAATTCAACAATAATACGGAATGCACCATAACCAATCAGGAACAAGCCTGACACACTACCTACAGGGCGACTTTTGCGCACAAAGATATTTAGGATAATAAATAGCACTACACCTTCTAACAGCATTTCATAAAGCTGTGACGGATGGCGAGGTAAAACCCCATATTCTTGAATAATCGGTAGTAGTGTTGTTGGATCTTGAGCAACAAGTTGGAGATCTTCAGAACGAGAGCTTGGGAATAAGAAAGCCCAAGGTGTATCTAATGTGACGCGTCCCCATAATTCACCATTAATAAAATTACCAATACGACCTAAACCTAAACCAAATGGAATTAAAGGTGCTACAAAATCAGCCACTTGGAAAAATTTACGCTTAGTGCGTTTAGCGAACCAAATCATGGCACAAATCACCCCAATTAAACCACCATGGAACGACATACCGCCATCCCACACTTTAAAGAGGTAAAGAGGATCATTTAAAAAGACAGGTAAGTTATAGAATAAAACATAACCTAAACGACCACCGATAAACACACCGACAAAACCAACATAAAGTAATGTTTCAACTTCATTTTTATTCCAACCACTATTCGGTTTTGCAGCTCGACGATTTGCAAGCCATAAGGCAAAGACAAATCCAACTAAATACATCATACCGTACCAGTGTAATGACACAGGTCCGATAGAGAACATAACAGGATCAATCTCTGGAAATTTAAGGTAGCTTATACTCATTATTCCCTACTTCACTTAATCAATAATTTCTGTGCTGGTTATTTATTACCAACATAGAAAAGGCTTATACGAAGGCCGACTAAATACCCCCGCGAATTAATCCACCTAATCCTTGTCGTTCCATAAATTCAGAAGACAATTTTTTAATTTCTGTTGCCGTTTCAGCTTGCAGTATCTGTTGCATAAAAGGCTGTAACATTACAGGATCAAGATGGCGCAATAAGTATTTTACCCTAGGTAAACTACGACCACTCATGCTTAACTGCCTAAAACCGAGCCCTATTAACAGCAATGCCCCTATTGGCGTACCCGCCATTTCGCCACAAACACTTACGGGTAACTGATAATATTGGCATTGTGTTGCAATCAAATTCAGTGAACGCAATAAGGCAGGATGCAAATTATCATAGAGTGATGCTACATGGGTATTATTACGATCGACCGCAAGCAAGTATTGCGTCAGATCGTTTGTTCCCACAGAGATAAAATCGACCCGATTAGCTAATTGTGACAGCATAAATACCAATGAAGGTACTTCAAGCATAATACCCAGCGGAGGTGGGACACATTCACAGTTTAGCTCTCGACTCACTTCATCACATGCTCGTAATAGCAATGTTCTTGCTTCGTCAATTTCATCAATACTTGTCACCATCGGCAACAAAATTTTCAAATTTTTAAATTCGAGGTTTGCTTTTAGCATTGCTCGTAGCTGAATAAGAAAGATTTCAGGCTGATCAAGCAATATTCTTATGCCTCTCCAACCTAAGCAGGGATTTTCCTCATTAATTGGCATATAAGGAAGTTGCTTATCAGCACCAATATCTAAAGCACGCAATACAACAGGTTTATCAGGAAAAAAAGAGAGTATTTCGCGGTAACGATTTTTCTGTTCATCTTCAGATGGAAAACCGCTTTGTAGCATAAAAGGAATTTCAGTACGATATAAACCAACGCCATCTATTCCCACACTAATGCGTTGCTCATACTTGATATTTAATCCCGCATTCAATTGAACGCTAACTGTCTCACTATTTTTTAAAACCGCTTGCTGTTCAAGCTGCTCTTCTGCAATTTGGCTTAATACGCTCTCTTCATCAATAATTTGTTTATATTCTTGAGTAATAAAAGGTTCTGGCTCAATAAATATTTCACCACGATAACCATCAAGAATAAGCATGCGATTGTGTAAAAGCTCTGGTTGAATATCAGCCCCCATAATCGCGGGGATCCCCATCGCTCTAACAAGAATGGCAGAATGCGAATGCGTTGCGCCATCTCGAACAATGACACCAGCAAGTTGTTGTTCTGGTAACTCCGCCAATAAACTTGCACTTAATTCATCAGCAACCAGAATAAAACGCTCTGGCCAAATATTAGTTGAACTTAGATCATCATCGAGATGAAATAATAAACGGCGCCCCAATGCTTTAAGATCAGAGGCTCGCTCACGCATATAACCATCTTTTAAGCTAGAAAATTGGGATGCCACTTTTTCAATTACGACTTTAACCGCCCACTCTGCTACATATCCCTGTGTAATGATTGCGGTCATTTTATGTTTAAGCTGTGGATCATTAAGTAAATGCGAGTAGAGATCAAAGATGGCGGCACTCTCTTTTTGCGCATTCGCCATAAATCGCTTACTAAAGCGACGACATTCTGCAGTAGCATCTTCTAAAGCTACCGTAAGTCGATTTAACTCTGCTTTTATATCAAGCGCACTGGCTTTAAAAACATTTTCAAGAATAGGTTGAGAGACTTCTTGCCAACCATAAGCCATAACCACGCCAGTCGAAACTGAAAGTGCTTTAATCCGACTTTGGCGATATTGCCCAAAAAGCCCTTTAGTTTGTACTTGCGATAATGTAGCACCAAGCTGTGTCGCCAGTGTCACCATAAAAGATTCTTCGCTTTCATTGAATAAGCGACGCTCTTTTTGCTGAACAACTAATACACCAAGGAGTTGGCGACGGTAGACAATAGGAACGCCAAGGAAAGCACGGAGATCATCTTCTTTAACTTGAGGAAGGTATTTAAAGCTAGGATGTTCACGAATATCAGCGAGGTTGATAAGCTCTGAAAGACGTCCCACTTCACCAACCACGCCTTCATTAAATGAAAGGCTAACGGCTCTCCCTCTAGGTTTTTTTAACCCTTTGGTCGCCATAAGATAAAAACAGCTACGTTGTTTATCGGCAAGATAAATAGAACACACATCCGTGTGCATTGCCTGACACGTTTCCTTGACTAAGAGTTCAAGCGCTTCTGGAAGCCCTGCTGCCATAGCCACTTTTTCTACAATTTCTCGCAAACGTGTCAGCATAGTGTTATCTAATACCTTTTACGCCGATATCCATACGATGGACGTGATAAAGACATTTGTTCTTGCAGTGGCATGACTACTGGTGCGAACTCTTTCATTACACGTCGATAAACATCGCGTTTAAAAGAGACGACTTGTCGAACAGGATACCAATAACTCACCCAACGCCAGCCATCAAATTCTGGCGTTTTGCTTTGTTGAACATTAATGTCTTTATCATTACTTGTTAACTGCAAAAGGAACCAACGCTGTTTTTGTCCAATACAAACAGGTTTTGTGTCCCAACGCACCAAACGCTTAGGTAACTTGTAACGTAACCAGTTACGTGTGGAGGCAAGAATTTTGACATCCTTGCGACTTAACCCAACTTCTTCGAACAACTCTCGGTACATTGCCTGCTCTGGCGATTCTCCAGGATTAATTCCCCCTTGAGGAAACTGCCATGAATGTTGCCCATAGCGACGAGCCCAAAGCACTTGCCCTTGCCGATTACAAATTACAATCCCTACATTCGGGCGGTAGCCATCATCATCAATCACTAGACTACCTCAATAACCAAATTTGAAAGATAACTCATTGTTTCATACTACCCACAAACGGTAAACCTCTATCAACAGACTTTGCATGGCGCGTGTATTTATCTACAATGGGAAAGTCTCAACGGGGTGCCTTTTTAGGCTGAGAAAAACTCGTGGAACCTGATCCAGCTAATACTGGCGTAGGGATTTGAGTCAGGATGTTGCAATATTCATTGGTTTGCTATCCTTACTCCTCAGATCCTACCTGACTTTTACTGAGGAACTAAACGTGTTAAATAAATCACTTCGCTTTACTTTCCTTCTAGGCGCACTGGGCATGATGGGCACTTATTCAACTCAAGCCTTAGCACAAAAACCCGCACTCACCGTTTACACCTATGATTCATTTACTGCAGATTGGGGGCCTGGGCCTGCAATAAAAAAAGCATTTGAACAACAATGTGATTGCGAGCTAAAACTGGTTGCTCTGTCTGATGGTGTATCTCTACTTAATCGCTTACGCATGGAAGGTGATAAAAGCAAAGCTGATATTATTTTAGGATTGGATAACAATCTGATCCATGCAGCAAAAGAAACCGGGCTTTTCGCACCAAGCAATATCGATACATCCAAACTCGCCTTACCTGAAAAATGGACTGACGATACCTTTGTGCCCTATGACTATGGCTACTTTGCTTTTATTTATGATAAAAACCGTGTCCAGAACCCACCTAAAAGCATGGCTGAACTGCTAAACAGTCAAGAGAAATGGAAAATTCTCTATCAAGATCCTCGTACCAGTACGCCGGGTTTAGGTTTAATGTTATGGATGCAATCACTGTATCCTGAAAACACGGCGACTGAATGGAAAAAATTGTCAGAAAAAACGCTGACAGTCACTAAAGGTTGGAGTGAGTCTTATGGCTTATTCTTAAAAGGCGAAGGTGATTTTGTGCTTAGCTACACCTCATCTCCCGGTTATCACATTTTAGCAGATAAAAAAGATAACTATGCTGCTGCGATTTTTGATGAAGGGCACTACTTGCAAGTCGAAGTTGCTGCAAAACTTAAATCAAGTAAACAACCGGAATTAGCACAACAATTTATGCAGTTCATGTTAACCCCTGCATTCCAAGAAACTATACCCACTACTAATTGGATGTATCCTGTTATCGATATGCCATTACCAGACGTCTACTCTTTGATGCCTAAACCCGAAAAATCATTGCAATTCGATGCAGATATTGTCGCCAAAGAGCGCCAAACATGGACTCGTAATTGGCAATCTGCGGTTAGCCGCTAATGGGAAGATGGCTTATCCCGGGGCTATGTGCCTCGGGCTTACTGCTAATTGTGGCGTTATTGTCATTTGGCGCACTATGGGTTAACGCACCAAGTGGTGAGCTATCCTCAATTTTTGCTGATGAATATTTATGGCATGTCGTCCGTTTTACTTTCTGGCAAGCTTTTTTATCTGCACTATTTTCAATATTACCGGCTATTTGGCTCGCCAAAGCACTCTATCGACGCCAATTTAAAGGGCGAACACTGTTTTTACGCCTATGTGCCATGAGTCTTGTGTTACCTGTTCTAGTTGCACTGTTTGGTATTTTAACTGTTTATGGCAGAGTAGGATGGATTGCTCAAATTTGTGAATGGATAGGTATCGATTACCAATTTACTCCTTATGGTTTGCAAGGCATTTTATTAGCTCACATCTTTTTCAATATGCCATTAGCAACCCGAATGTTATTGCAAGCTCTCGAAAGTATCTCGCCAGAGCAACGTCAATTAGCCTCACAATTAGGTATGAATGGCTGGCAACGTTTTCGCTTTCTTGAGTTTCCCTATTTATGGCGCCAAATACTCCCGACTGCATCACTGATTTTTATGCTCTGCTTTGCCAGCTTTGCTACTGTGTTAGCCTTAGGTGGAGGCCCTGCCGCAACAACGGTTGAACTCGCTATTTATCAAGCCTTAAGTTATGACTACGATTTGCATCGCGCTGCACTTTTAGCCTTGATCCAACTCTTTTGTTGTTTAGGCTTGGTGCTTATCAGCCAAAAGCTAAAAGGCACCCTTTTTGTGGGAAACAGTCAAAAGCGACATTGGCGTGATCCCTATGATCCTATCTTTAGCAAAATAGCAGATAGTCTCATTATCACCCTTGCACTCCTCTTTTTAGTGCCCCCCATTTTGGCCGTAATAACTGATGGTCTTAATAGCCAATTTCTACGTGTCATCCAACAGCCTGTACTTTGGCAAGCCTTTACAACCTCGCTGATTATTGCTGTGGGTGCGGGTATTGTTTGTGTTGTATTAACGATGATGTTGCTATGGAGTAGCCGGGAACTTCGCTTACGCCATTTTAAAAAAGCAGGTCAGGCCATGGAAATGAGTGGTTTGATCATTCTCGCGATGCCGGGCATTGTGTTAGCAACAGGCTTTTTTCTGTTATTAAATAATACGATTGGATTACCTGAATCACCTTATATTTTAGTGATTTTGACCAATGCTTTAATTGCCATTCCCTATGCCTTAAAAGTACTTGAAAACCCAATGAATGATATCGCTTCACGTTATAGTCTTTTGTGTCAGTCGTTAAATTTACAAGGTATAAACCGACTCCGTTGGATAGAACTACGCGCATTAAAAAAGCCCATCTCACAAGCACTTGCCTTTGCTTGCGTCATTTCTATTGGTGACTTTGGTATTGTTGCTCTATTTGGTAATGAAACATTTAGAACGTTGCCTTTCTATCTTTATCAGCAAATTGGGGCTTATCACACACAAGATGGGGCTGTAACAGCCATGATGTTATTACTACTTTGCTTCTCTCTTTTTAGCCTAATAGAACGATTAGCTGGAAAATCTCATGATTAAATTAGAGCACCTAACTTACACTTATGAACACCAACATCTCTTATTTAATCTAACGGTTAATGCAGGAGAACGCATTGCCGTGTTAGGGCCAAGTGGTGCAGGTAAAAGTACATTACTCAGTTTAATCGCTGGTTTTTTACCATCGGAAAAGGGAAGCCTGTTTCTTAATGGTCAAGACCATACCAAAACAGTACCAGCAAAACGCCCTATTTCCATGTTATTTCAAGATAATAATCTATTCCCACATTTAACTGTAAGGCAAAATATCGGCTTAGGATTAAATCCGGGATTAAAACTGACTAGAGATCAAAAAGCGCTATTAGAGAATCGAGCTGAGCAAGTGGCACTCAGTGAATACCTTGAACGTTTACCTTCTCAATTATCAGGCGGCCAGCGCCAACGTGTTGCTATTGCACGTTGTCTAGTTCGTGAACAACCTATTTTGTTACTTGATGAGCCATTTTCTGCACTCGACCCCGCTTTACGCATTGAGATGTTGGCACTACTCGAGCAACTTTGCCGAGAAAAAGCGTTAACCTTATTGATGGTTTCTCATAGCTTAGAAGATGCTGCAAAAATTGCCTCAAGAGCAATTGTGATAGATAGTGGCATGATTGTGTATGATGGAAATACACAATCACTTATAAATGGTGAAGTGGATCAATCACTTATTTTAGGTATTCCGTTTAATTAATCTCAACCAAAATTAACTGTATAAATAACCACTATATTGACTATAATAAATACATCTTTAGTGAATTTTTTTGTGTTTATTGGGTGCTCATGATTGGTCATACGGAACAAGGCTTTATTCTTACTCGCCACTGGAGCGACACACCAAAAGGTATTGTCGTCTCTTATTGGTTGGCGACGGATAATGGTCCACGCAAAATTACGGTTCCTATGCAACGTGCTATCGGTTTTGTAGCCCGCCAACATGAAACTGTTTTACGCTCACTCATTAATAAAAATCCTGATATTGAAATTCGCTCTCTCGATTTAAAAGATTTCGAAAGACAGCCCGTTTTTGGTGTTTATTGCAAACAATATCGCCAACTTGTCCAACTTGAGCAACAGCTTAAAGAACATCACATCCGCCTTTATGAAGCGGATATCCGCCCGCATGAACGTTATATGATGGAGCGCTTTATCACCGCACCGGTCTGGTTTCGTTATCAACAAAATAATATTGCAACATTAAAACCCGCCCCCGATTATCGCCCTACGCTTCGAGCTGTCTCTTTGGATATTGAAACCAGTGAATTTGGTGAGCTTTACTCTATCGGGCTTGCTGGTTGTGGTGATAATGTGGTGTTTATGCTTACTGATGAATTACCCGCAGAGAGTGAAAGCCAGCAAATTCAAGGCTATCGCTTATGTTATGTCAGTAGTCGATTGCGTTTAATTGAAAAACTGAATGAGTGGATACAACATTACGATCCTGATGCGATTATCGGTTGGAACTTAATTCAATTTGATCTGCGTATTTTATACACACATGCTCAACGGTATGGTGTCAGTTTATTATTAGGCCGTCAAAATAGCCCGTTAGAGTGGCGAGAGCATGGATTTAAAAAAGGGCATTTTTTTGCTTCAGCTCAAGGTCGTTTAATTATCGACGGAATTGATGCCTTGAAAATGGCAACATGGAATTTTCCCTCTTTTAGCCTTGAGTCCGTTGCTCAAACTCTGCTAGGTGAAGGAAAAGTCATCGATACACCTTATGCCAGAATGGATGAAATTAATCGACGCTTTAAAGAAGATAAGCCAGCACTAGCTTATTATAATTGGCAAGATTGTGTCTTAGTGAACCGTATCTTTGATGCAACATCACTTATGGCATTCTTATTAGAGAGAGCTTGTGTTACAGGGCTTTCCGTTGATAGAAGCGGCGGATCTGTGGCTGCGTTTACACATCTCTATCTCCCTTCAATGCATCGTATTGGATATGTTGCACCTAACCAAGGTGAAAAACCTGAAGAGCATAGCCCCGGAGGCTTTGTCATGGATTCAGCCCCCGGCTTATATGATTCTGTTGTTGTGCTTGATTACAAAAGCCTTTACCCCTCTATTATTCGTACTTTTTTAATCGATCCCGTAGGAATGATTGAAGGCATGCATCAATCTGACGAAAAATTTTCTATTTCTGGATTTCGCCAAGCACGATTTTCACGAGAACGACACTGTTTGCCGGCTATTGTGTCGCAAATTTGGCATGAAAGAGATAATGCGAAATTACATAAAAATGCGCCACTCTCTCAAGCCCTCAAAATTATTATGAATGCTTTTTATGGTGTTTTAGGCTCTGTGGGCTGTCGTTTTTTTGATCCTCGTTTAGCGTCATCTATCACACTACGAGGTCATGAAATTATGAAAAAAACGCGAGAATTAATAGAAGCTAAAGGTTATCAAGTTATTTATGGCGATACGGATTCAACCTTTGTTTGGCTGAAATCACCTCATACAGAAAAACAAGCCCAACAGATTGGATATCAATTAGTACAAGACGTAAACCAATGGTGGAAAACACATCTCTTTGAAAAATACCAACTGGATTGCAAATTAGAACTAGAATACGAAACCCATTATCGTCGTTTTTTAATGCCTACTATTCGAGGTATGGAAACCGGTAGTAAAAAACGTTACGCCGGACTGAGCAATGATAAAATGGTATTCAAAGGATTAGAAACCGTCAGAACAGATTGGACTCCTCTCGCTCAAAAATTTCAACAGGAGCTTTATACACGCATTTTTCATCAGCAACCTTATCAGCAGTTTATTCGTGATTATGTCGCAGATACACTTGCGGGAAAATATGATGAAAGACTGGTGTATCGTAAACGGTTACGTCGAAAATTATCTGAATATCAGCACCATGTCCCCCCTCATGTCAAAGCAGCACGTAAAGCGGATGAATATAATTTATCCAAAAATAGACCTCAACAATATCAGCAAGGCGGTTGGATTAGTTATATAATTACCCTCTTGGGGCCTGAGCCATTAGAGCACATTACCACTGCACCTGATTATGAACACTATATCAATAAGCAGTTAATGCCGATTGCAGATGCAATCCTGCCTTTTATACAAGATGATTTTTCAACCTTGTTAAATGGACAAATGACACTCTCATTTTAAGTTGTGTCATTTTGCAGGTGACGGTTTGCTTTGCATCTATTAACATAACGCCCCTTTGGTGATAATTAGCTTTTCTTTGTTCAATGAATAAGCACTTTTTATCCCGCAGATTTTAATGACAACACCGCAATACTGCATTCATTAATAATTCCTAATTATATATTTGAGAGCTGAGTTTATATATATGCCTTTTACTCTTGGTCAACGTTGGATTAGCGATACTGAAAGCGAGCTTGGACTAGGTACTGTTGTGGCAGTTGATGCCCGCATGGTCACCTTACTTTTTCCTGCCTGTGGCGAAAACCGCCTTTACTCCCGTCATGATGCACCAATAACGCGGGTGATGTTCAATGCAGGCGATACCGTCACCAGTCACGAAGGCTGGAAGCTCGCCATCGATAACGTTGTAGAAGATAACGGCCTACTTATCTACCATGGTGTGCGTTTAGACACTGAAGAGCCTGCACAATTACGCGAAGTGTTCTTAGATAACAAACTCACATTCAATAAGCCTCAAGATCGCCTTTTTGCCGGTCAAATTGACCGTATGGATCGCTTTGCATTACGCTACCGTGCTCGTAAATTTATGAGTGAACAGTTTAAGCAAGCACAAAGTGGTTTACGTGGTATTCGCGCCAGCCTCATTCCTCATCAGCTTTATATCGCCAATGAAGTGGGTAAACGTCATAACCCTCGCGTATTATTAGCTGATGAAGTTGGTTTAGGTAAAACGATTGAAGCCGGTATGATTATCCACCAGCAATTAATGGATGGTCGTGCTGAACGAGTGCTGATTATTGTGCCTGAAAGCTTACAACATCAATGGTTAGTTGAAATGTTACGCCGATTCAACTTACGTTTCTCACTGTTTGATGATAGCCGTTATAGCGAATCTTTATTAGATAGCGATAATCCATTTGAAACAGAACAGATGATCATCTGCTCTTTAGATTTTGTGCGTAAAAACAAGCAACGCTTTGAACACTTGGTTGAAGCAACATGGGATATGTTAGTTGTTGATGAAGCTCATCACCTTGTTTGGAGTGAAGATGCTCCAAGCCGTGAATATCAAGTGATTGAAGAGTTAGCTGAATCTATTCCTTCTGTATTGCTATTAACGGCAACCCCAGAGCAGTTAGGTCAAGAAAGCCACTTCGCTCGTTTACGTCTACTTGATCCAAACCGTTTCCATGACTACAACGAATTCATTAATGAGCAACAAAAGTATCGCCCTGTTGCCGATGCTGTCTCAATTTTGCTATCAGAAGATGATTTAAATACTGAACAACAAAACATCATTAGTGAAATGATCAGCGAGCAAGATGTTGAGCCTTTACTGAAAGCTGCGAATACTCAAGGTGAAGAACGTACTAAATCTCGCCAAGAACTTATCCATATGTTAATGGACAGACATGGAACAGGTCGCTTGTTATTCCGTAACACACGTTCGGGTGTTAAAGGTTTCCCAAATCGCGTACTTCACGCGATAAAAATGCCACTGCCAACACAATATCAAACTGCGATTAAAGTAGCTGAGATTATGGCAGCGAAAAAAAGCCTCGAAGTTCGTGCAAAAGAGATGCTCTACCCTGAGCGTATTTACCAAGAATTTGAAGGTGAAAACGCAACATGGTGGAACTTTGACCCTCGTGTTGAATGGCTACTGGGTTTCTTAACGGCAAATCGTAATGAAAAAGTCCTAGTGATTTGTGCTCAAGCAGCAACAGCACTGCAACTAGAACAAGTTTTACGTGAGCGTGAAGGTATTCGTGCAGCCGTCTTCCATGAAGGCATGTCATTACTTGAACGCGATCGCGCAGCGGCTTATTTCGCTTCTGAAGAAGAAGGCGCACAAGTTCTACTATGTTCAGAAATTGGCTCTGAAGGACGTAACTTCCAGTTTGCTAATCAACTGGTTATGTTTGATCTTCCCTTTAACCCTGATTTACTCGAACAGCGTATTGGTCGTCTCGATCGTATTGGTCAAAATCGCGACATTGATATTAGCATTCCTTATCTTGAAGGTACGGCTCAATCTGTATTATTACGTTGGTATCACGAAGGCTTAGATGCCTTTGAACATACTTGTCCAACAGGTCGTACTATTTATGATAGCAAATATGATGCTCTCATCTCTTACCTTGCCCAACCTAATGAATTAACTGATTTTGATGAGTTTATTGTTGCTTGTCGTAAACAACATGATGAAATGAAACTCAAACTTGAACAAGGTCGCGACCGCTTATTAGAAATGCATTCTAACGGGGGGGAAGTTGGCGTTGAATTAGCCGGTGAAATAGCAGCTCAAGATAACGATCCTGAGTTAGTGAACTTTGCACTGAATTTGTTTGATATCGTCGGTATTAATCAAGAAGATCGCAGTGATAGCTTAATTATTTTAACACCATCCGATCATATGTTAGTACCTGATTTCCCAGGGTTACCGCAAGATGGTTGCACTATCACATTTGATAGAGAACAAGCGCTATCTCGTGAAGATACTCAATTTATCAGTTGGGAACACCCAATTATCCGTAACGGCTTAGATTTAATTTTATCTGGCGATACAGGAAGTTGTGCCGTTTCTTTATTAAAAAATAAAGCCTTGCCAGTGGGAACACTGTTAGTTGAACTCATCTATGTCGTAGAAGCTCAAGCGCCGAAACATCTTCATTTAAGCCGTTTTTTACCGGCCACACCGGTTCGCTTATTACTTGATCTGAAAGGTAATAACCTTGCATCTCAAGTCGAGTTTGAAAGCTTTAACCGTCAATTAAATGCGGTTAATCGTCATACTTCAAGCAAACTGGTCAATGCAGTACAAAGTGAAGTTCACCATGTACTTAAAACTTCTGAACCTTTAATGGAAGTCGAAGCAAAAGAACTTATCCAAAAAGCGAAAGAAGAAGCCGATCGCGTGCTGACTCATGAATTATCACGCTTAGAAGCTTTACGTGCGGTAAACCCAAATATTCGTGATGATGAAGTCGAAGCTATTGAAAATGAACGTGCTCATATTCTTAACCATTTAGATGAAGCAACGTGGCGTTTAGATTCAATTCGCCTCATTGTTGTTACCCACCAATAGTCACCGTTAAAGCGGGGAGTATTTTACTCCCCGTTGTTTTGATGAGATACCCACTATGATGGAAGTGTATAACCCGCCGACGGATCCTTGGTTACATGTTTTATATCAAGATGAGCATATTATTGCCGTCAATAAACCCAGTGGATTACTGTCAGTGCCGGGCAAAGCGCCAGAGCATAACGACAGTATTATGTCGCGCATTAAAGCAGAATTTCCTAATGCTGAATGTGTGCATCGCCTTGATATGGCAACCAGTGGCGTTATCGTTGTAGCACTAAATAAAGAAGCAGAGCGTGAATTAAAGCGTCAATTTCGTGAACGTGAACCCAAAAAAACCTATATTGCACGTGTTTGGGGACATATTGAAAAAGAAGAAGGGTTGATTGATTTACCTTTAATTTGCGATTGGCCTAATCGGCCAAAACAAAAAGTCTGTCATGAAACAGGGAAAGCGGCGCAAACTTTTTATGAAGTGTTGGAATATGAAGAGAATGCAACAAGAGTGAAACTCTCACCAATTACTGGGCGTTCACATCAATTGCGGGTACATATGTTAGCGTTGGGGCATCCTATTTTAGGGGATCGCTTTTATGCACACCCGCAGGCAAGAGCGATGGCACCTCGCCTGCAGTTACATGCTCAGGAATTATTTATTACGCATCCTGCTTTTCGATCCCCGATACATTTTGAATGCCTTGCCGATTTTTAGTGCCTTATGACACTAAAACAGTCACTGAACTCAATGAAGCAAGGAGCAGACAAAGCGCTAATCCCATAACCCCAACAAGAACACGGACGTTTGACATGAATAGAGTTCCTTTTTTAAGAGAAGAGAGAATGAAATAATTAAATTTCACTTATATTTTACCGTGATAAATAATAAACTCAACTCAGTCTAAGTTATCTCTATCACGGAATAATTCTCTCTTTTCTCATCTTCTTTTACAATATGTTAACGAAATCCTTTTTCTTTTTTTATCAAATCATAAGCAACTTGGATAGACTGTGCTTTTTGTTTTGCTATTTCCATCATTTCTGGTGGCAAACCTTTCGCTACAAGTTTATCTGGATGATGTTCTCCCATTAATTTTCTATAAGCTCTTTTTATGGTTTTAACATCATCATTCTCATCAACACCAAGTACCTTACATGCGTCAGAGAGCGTTGGGCCTTGAGGGTGAGGCTGATAGCCCTGTCCATTTTGATAATGAAAATTCTGACCAGCCTGCATCATTGCTAATATATGTTCAAAATGCGCACGAGAAAAACCTAGCTCATCAATAATGATAAACAGCATTTTTCTTTCATTTGGATGCAGTTGCCCATCCGCAAAAGCGGCTTGTAATTGGATTTCCAGAAACATCTGAAGTAAGTCACGGCGCCCAACACAAATTTGTCTAACTCGTTGCAATGTGGCTCTTAATGGAAAGTCGGCTGATTTACCTTCTCTAAAAGCTTGTTGTGCCGCTTGGCGACCAACACCATGCAGATTCATGCGATCCATCAATTCACTGGCAAGAGAGATATCGGTTTGAGTCACTCGCCCTTTTGATTTTGTTAAGTGCCCTAAAACTTGAAAGGTTGCAGCAAAGAAAAAAGCTTGTCTATCACGCGTATAGCGACCACCACTTCCTAATTTACTTCGTTGCATGTCATAGAGATGCCCAAGAAAAACACCAATAACAATGCCCCAAAAGCCTATTCCAGCAAAACTACCGATGGTAAGGCCTAATAATTTTCCCCAATAGCGCATAGACTCCTCAAATCTTCGATGCTCTGCCTGCAATTTTGCATTATCATACTATTCATTTGCTTGCACACCTAACACCAAGCAACCTCTAAATAAACTTTTTCTTAAAATAAAGAGATTTGCTGTGTCTCTTTGGACAGAGGTAATGCTGTTTTCGTTTAAATTGTGTTAAAGTAAAATGAGTGACCAAACAAATAACTTTAGCGTTGTTATACAGCACGAAATACCGCATCAGCGCGGTGTTTTTTTGTTTCTAATAAGGCTATAACGCTATTTCAACACAGAAACATCGAAAAAATGGGAATTAGACCTATTTTTCGGTTACCGTTAGAACAATGTTCAGAACGTTGGGCTGGTGTCGCATAACTCCCTGCGTTAGTTTCTAGCTGTTTATCAGCACGAAGCCACTGATGACGGAAGCACATAAATACTTATGAAAAAAAGTTATCCCACACTGCTGGCCACCCTAGTTTGGGCCACAATATATGGTCAGCCTGCTTACGCTGATCTTGCCTCCCAATGTTTACTGGGAGTTCCTGTTTATAATAAACCGTTAGTACAAGGCGATCCTAACAGCTTGCCAGTCACTATCACTGCAAATGATATGCAAGGTGAATATCCTCGCATGATCAAATATAAAGGTGATGTTGATATTAAACAGGGCAACCAAACCTTAAGTGCAGACAGTGTTGAACTAACACAAACTGAGGGAGAAACCCCATTAAGAATGGTCACAGCAACGGGAAATGTCTCTTATGATGATCCTCAAATCATCTTAAAAGGGCCTCGCGCTTGGTCTAATCTTAACAATAAAGATACGGATATCGAACAAGGTAATTACCAAATGGTTGGCCGCCAAGGCCGTGGTTACGCAAATAAAATGCAAATGCGTGGCGAAAACCGCTATACCATTATGGATAAAGGTATGTTCACGTCTTGTCTACCGGGAGATGATAGCTGGAGCGTTGTCGGCTCAGAGGTTATTTTAGACCGTGAAGAGCAAGTTGCTGAGATCTGGAATGCACGTTTTCGTGTAGCCAACGTGCCTATCTTTTATAGTCCTTACCTTCAATTACCGATTGGCGACAAACGCCGCTCTGGCTTCTTAATTCCTAACGGAAGCTATTCCCGTAGCTCAGGTTTTGATTTCCAGCTACCTTATTACTGGAATATAGCTCCTAATTATGATGCGACCATTACGACTAACTATATCAGTCGTCGTGGTTTAAAATTAGACAATGAATTCCGTTATTTAACCAAGCCAGGAAGCGGTACGATTGCTGTTGATTGGATTAACCACGATAGCCAATACAATAAAGATAAAGCAGAAAATAAATCAGGCTATCTTCCTCGTGATTCTGCAACACGTTGGTTATTCTACTGGGGACATAGTGGCGTCATGAACAATGTGTGGCGATTTAATGTCGATTACACAAAAGTCAGTGATAATAAATACTTCACTGATTTCACCTCTCAATACGGTAATACCACTGATGGCTATGCGACTCAGAAATTTAGTACCGGTTATGCACAACAGAACTGGAATGCCACATTAACGACTAAACAGTTCCAAGTTTTCTCTGATAATAAAGATGCTAGGGCTTATCGTGCAGAGCCACAGCTTGATCTCAATTATTATAAGAATGATATAGGGCCATTTGATTTCCGTACTTACGCTCAATTTGTTCGCTTTACCAGTGTAGGAGATAACACTCCTGAAGCAAATCGTTTCCATATTGAGCCAACGCTTTCACTTCCTGCGTCTACGGGTTGGGCAAGCTTTAATAATGAATTGAAAATAATGGCAACTCATTACGATCAAGATATTCCTGATGCGTATAAACATAATAACCCTAATCAATTAGACGATAATGTAAACCGTGTATTACCACAGTTTAAGTCTGATATGAAAATGGTTTTTGAACGCCAATATCAAACTAATGATATTACCCAAACCCTCGAACCTCGCGTGCAATATCTTTATGTCCCTTATAAAGACCAATCTAACATCAACAACTTTGACTCTGCATTATTACAGTCAAACTATAGCGGATTATTCCGCGATAGAATGTATGGTGGTTTAGACCGTATTGCTTCTGCAAACCAATTAACAACGGGCGTTACTTCGCGTTTTTATGATAGCGAATTAGTTGAACGTTTTAACGTTTCTGTAGGTCAAATCTACTTCTTTGAGCGCCCAAGAACCGGTCCATCTTCTATTGGTGAAATAATTAACAGTAAAGATGAAAGTGGCTCTATGGTCTGGGCGGGTGATGCTTATTGGCGTATTACTGATACCGTAGGTATGCGCGGAGGTTTACAGTATGACCGTCGCTTAGGTAGCGTTTCAATGGGTGATGCTATAATGGAATATCGTGCCGATAGTGATCATCTTTTACAGTTGAGCTATCGCTATGTGGATCGCGATTATATTCAAGCAACACGCGTTCGCCCTTATGATGGAAAAATGCAACCACTACCTGAATACCAAAAAGGTATTTCTCAAGTCGGCGTGGTCGGTAGTTGGCCATTAGCTGAACGCTGGGGTCTTGTGGGAGCTTATTACTTTGATACCAAAGAATCAGAGCCTGTTAGCCAAATGGTTGGTCTACAATACAACACGTGTTGCTGGGCTGTGAATGTAGGTTATGAACGAAAAATTGTTGGCTGGAAAGTTGACCACAGCGATATTGATAATAAATGGTCTGTCAATGTGGAACTCAGAGGCCTAAGTAACAATCATAGTTTGGGTAGCCAGAAAATGCTTGAACGCGGTATCTTACCTTATCAAAGAGCATTCTGATTTAATCAGACTACGGAATTGGCTGAATAAATATGTCATCCCGCAACAAGATGCGGAAAACACATAACGGGAAACTTATGAAAAATTGGAAAACGCTGTTTATCGGCTTAATGATCACGGTCGGTGCAGCTACCAGCTCAACAACATTTGCTGCACAAGAATTAAACCGTGTATCGGCTATCGTCAATAACGGTGTCGTTCTAGAAAGTGACGTCAATAGAATGCTACAGACTGTCAAAATGAACGCAAAAAATGCGGGTCAAGAAATGCCAGATGAGCAAGTTCTTCGCCAACAAATTCTAGAGCGTTTGGTAATGGATAACATCATTTTGCAAATGGCACAACAAATGCAAATTGATATCCCTGATGCCGCAGTAGAATCTACAATTCAGGGTATTGCTGCTGAAAATAAAATTTCACTTGATCAACTGAAAAAGCGTCTTGCTGCGGATGGTATTTCTTACAACGATTATCGCCAAGATATTCGTAAAGAGATGATGCTAGCCGAAGTTCGTAACAATGAAGTGCGTCGCCGTATTACTATTTTACCTCAAGAAGTTGATTCTCTTGCTAAGCAAATTGAAGGCCAAGCAAGCCAAAGTGTTGATTTAAACCTGAGCCACATCTTAGTTCCATTATCAGAAAATCCAGCACCAGCTGAAATAGAAAAAGCCCAGCAAGTCATTAAACGTATTATGAATCAGCTAAAAAATGGTGCAGATTTTGGTAAATTAGCTGCCACTTATTCTGCTGATCCGCAAGCTTTAAATGGCGGTAATATGGGTTGGGCATCTATTGATGAATTACCAACGCTATTTGCGAAAGAGTTAACAAATGCGCAAAAAGGCCAAATCGTAGGACCTATTCACTCTGGTGTTGGCTTACACATTATCAAAGTGAACGATATTCGTGGTGGTTCTAATACCCTTTCTGTTACGGAAGTTAAAAGCCGTCATATTCTGCTAAAAAGCTCACCAATCATGAGTGACGAGCAAGCCTATGCTAAGTTACAGCAGATCTCTGCCGATATTCGCAGTGGTAAAACGACGTTTGCTGATGCTGCAAAAGAGTACTCTGAAGATCCAGGTTCAGCATTACGTGGTGGTGAGTTAGGATGGTCAATGCCTGATGTTTACGATCCGGCATTCCGTGATGCGTTAATGCGCTTAAATAAAAATGAATTAAGCCAACCTGTTCGCTCTAATTTTGGCTGGCATTTAATTGAATTAGAAGACACTCGTAGTGTTGATAAAACAGATGCCGCCAATAAAGAACAAGCATACCGTTTACTCTTCAACCGTAAATTTAATGAAGAAGTACAAAACTGGATGCAAGAGCTACGAGTAGGGGCTTATGTGAAAATAATGAACGAGAATAATGCAAACTAAGCAAATAAAACCACTTGTTATCACCCCCGGCGAACCAGCCGGGGTTGGTCCTGACCTAATTATCTCATTAGCACAAATGAGTTGGGATTTACCTTGGGTTGTTTGTGCTGATCCTCAGTTACTTAAAACAAGAGCAGAATTGTTAAACCTGCCTCTTACATTAGTTGAATACGATCCTGCCACGCCACCTCAAATACACACACCAAGCCAAATTTGTGTACTCCCAATCACACTTCACGCTAATGTCATTCCAAGTACATTAGATGCGCGCAATGGATTATACGTTGTAGAAACATTAGCGCGTGCTTGTGACGGTTGCCTAAGTGGTGAGTTTGCAGCACTCGTGACAGGGCCGGTTCATAAAGGCATTATCAATGACGCAGGTGTGCATTTTACAGGACACACCGAGTTTTTTGCTGATCGTAGCCACTGTGAACGCGTTGTTATGATGCTCGCAACAGATACATTAAGAGTTGCATTAGCAACCACACATTTACCATTACGAAATGTGGCGGATGCAATTACAGGCGAACTTCTGCATGAAATTATCACTATTTTAAACCATGATTTAAAAACCAAATTTGGTATAGCAGAACCTCAAATTTACGTTTGTGGCCTTAATCCTCACGCAGGAGAAAGCGGTCATATGGGACGTGAAGAAATTGATATTATTGAGCCTGCATTAGCACAATTACGTCAGCAAGGCGTTCATCTTCATGGCCCTTATCCTGCTGATACGTTATTTCAACCAAAATATTTAACACATGCTGATGCGGTACTAGCGATGTATCACGATCAGGGATTACCTGTGCTAAAATATGAAGGTTTCGGTCGTGCCGTAAATATCACTCTCGGTCTTCCTTTTATCCGTACTTCTGTTGATCATGGCACCGCCCTTGAGCTTGCAGGTACGAAAAGCGCAGATGCTGGCAGTTTTTGCACCGCATTAAATTTAGCCATTAATATGATACAAAATTGTAATGAATAATAGAGTCCATCAGGGGCACTTTGCCCGCAAACGCTTCGGGCAGAACTTTTTAACAGACAGCTATATTATTGAAAGTATTGTTGAATCCATTTATCCTCAACCAGGTGAAGCCATCGTTGAAATTGGTCCTGGTTTAGGTGCAATTACAGAACCAGTAGGCGCAAGAATGGATAAAATGACGGTTGTAGAAATTGACCGTGATTTAGCCGCTCGTTTAGAAGTTCATCCTACATTAAAAGACAAGCTGACCATTATTCAGCAAGATGCAATGACGATTGATTTTGCACAATTAGCAAAAGAGCGTCAGCAACCTTTGCGTGTTTTTGGTAACTTGCCTTATAACATTTCTACACCACTTATGTTCCACTTATTCAGTTTTGCTGATGCAATTTCTGATATGACATTTATGCTCCAAAAAGAAGTGGTTAATCGTCTTGTTGCAGGTCACGGTAGCAAAACTTATGGTCGCTTAAGTGTGATGGCGCAATATTATTGCCAAATCATCCCAGTACTTGAAGTACCACCGACTTCATTTAAACCGGCACCTAAAGTTGATTCAGCGGTTGTTCGTTTGATCCCTTACAAAGAAAAGCCATACCCAGTAACGGATATTGCCATGCTTAGTCGTATTACCGCCCAAGCATTCAATCAACGCCGTAAAACACTACGCAATAGCTTAGGTGGATTACTTACAGCAGAAGATATGATAGCACTTGATATCGATCCAACGGCAAGAGCAGAAAATATCTCTGTTGAGCAATACTGCAAAGTGGCAAACTGGTTATCTCAAAAGCAAGACTCACAAGCATAAGATAAAGCCAGAGACAGGAGGCACTATGTTCACCTCATCAAAAGTGGCGATACAGGTACAAAGCGTTTACATTGAAAGCCAATCTTCCCCTGAAGATGAGCGATATGTTTTTGCTTATACCATATCAATTCATAATTTGAATAAATGTGCAATTCGCCTCCTGCGTCGCTATTGGTTGATCACCAATGCACAAGGTAATACCACTGAAGTTCGAGGTGAAGGTGTTGTCGGCGAACAGCCGCTTATCGAGCCTGGCACACAATACCGCTATACCAGTGGTGCCGTTCTTGAAACACCAATGGGAACAATGGAAGGTCATTATGAAATGATAGACACTGATGGTCGATTATTTCAAATAGAGATCCCTGTTTTCCGCCTTGCACTTCCAACATTGATAAACTAACTATGGCAACTTATTTAATTGGTGATATTCATGGCTGTTACCATGAACTGCGCCACCTTCTTGATAAAGTCAGCTTTGATCCTGCGCAAGACACATTATGGCTAACGGGGGATCTTGTTGCACGAGGCCCTGACTCGCTTGAAGTACTTCGTTTTGTAAAAAGCTTAGGCCATTCACTAAAGCTCGTCTTGGGCAATCACGATCTTCATCTTTTAGGTGTCTTTGCAAAAATTAGTCGCAATAAACCAAGAGATAAGCTGAATAATTTACTTAATGCGCCTGATGCAGATGAATTAATTAATTGGCTAAGACGCCAACCTGTATTGCAAGTTGATGAAGACAAGAAAATCATCATGGCTCACGCAGGGATCACGCCACAATGGGATTTAGAAACAGCCAAAATGTGTGCTCGTGAAGTTGAAGCTATTTTAAGTAGTGATAGCTACCCTTTATTTATTAACTCAATGTATGGCGATTTACCAAACAATTGGTCACCAGAACTTTCGGGGCTAGCACGATTACGCTTCAGTACTAATGCACTCACACGTATGCGTTACTGCTTTCCCAATGGCCAGCTTGATATGATTTGTAAAGATAAACCACAAGACGCTCCTGCACCATTAAAGCCTTGGTTCGATTTACCAAGCCAGTTACCTGAAGGTTATAGCATTGTATTTGGGCATTGGGCCTCTCTTGAAGGAAAAGGCACTCCTGATAATGTTTATGCATTAGATACGGGATGTTGCTGGGGTGGAAATCTCACTTGTTTACGTTGGGAAGACAAACAATACTTCACTCAATCTAGCCTATCAGCCCCCAAATAACGCACTTATTATCCCTTTACTTCTTCTTGCGCAAAATGGCGACATTGCCTTTTGCGCGATATGGGTTTTACCCTCATATATTACCTAAATGACTCTTTTTTATTCTAAAGAGAACGTTTTACATACAAAAACGAACACCTTAAGAAATTTATAAATTTAATCATTAACAATCAATAAGTTATTTTTTTTCATAGAAAAATAAGTACGAAAAAACACAATATTGAGAATAAAAAATCTCTATATCGATTAATATCTCATATATTATTCTTATAAAATGAATTTATTAAAATATAAATAATGATTAGCTTAAAATAAATCTCTTTTTATAAAAATATTTAAGTAGAATAATAAATTTTACTTCTTATTATTTTTATAGGAATAAAATAGGAATAATAAAAAGGGAGATATTAAATCTCCCTTTTTATTTAATTCTTGTTATTTTCTTCTTTTTAATATTTCAAAGCAGTAGTTATGTGAGTTATTTTCATCTGCTTCATGGTATTCCATAAAAGTAGAATCCCACTCATCAGGTTCATAATCTGGGAATGTTGTATCACCGATAACTTCAGCATCGATGTGTGTTAGATAAAGTGTATTTGCCATAGGCAGAAATTGCTCGTACACTTTACCGCCGCCTATAACCATGATTTCTTCATGATTTTCAGCGGCTTGTAAAGCTTCCTCTACAGATTTAACCCAAATAACATCGCTATCTGTTCCAGGCTGACTACTCAAAACAATATTAAGACGATTTGGTAAAGGACGTCCAATAGACTCATAAGTCACCCGCCCCATAATAACGGGTTTATTTAGCGTATTTTTTTTAAACCATGCGAGGTCACCCGGTAATGTCCAAGGCATTGCCTTTTCCATACCAATAATGCGATCCATCGCTAATGCTGCGATTAAACTAATATTCATTTACACACCTACGGGTAAAGATGGGAAAAAACTGTTCACACTATACGTAAAGCTAAAACCTGAGTCGATACAAATTATGCTTCCTTGATAATAAATAATTGCTTTATACTCGAAGTGTTAACTTAATCATATAAGATTCAATCATTATAATATTGTTATATACAAGGCGCTATTATGCTTGAAACTTCTTTAGTTGTTTTTACAATTGCTTTACTCGGTATGATCTCACCAGGTCCTGACTTTTTTCTCGTTGTAAAAAATG
Organism: Proteus faecis; assembly: GCF_003144395.1. Classification (GTDB taxonomy): domain Bacteria; phylum Pseudomonadota; class Gammaproteobacteria; order Enterobacterales; family Enterobacteriaceae; genus Proteus; species Proteus faecis. Next base: position 94,032 of record NZ_PENZ01000012.1, read on the forward strand.
CAGCACGTTATCAACGATCTGCAGCAATGATGACTGCAATGGGAATTGTGGCTGCATTACTTGTGCATATGTCATATTGTGTTGCCGGCATTGCTGTTCTTATCACAACAACACCTTGGCTTTTTTCCATTTTAAAATATGCAGGTGCTGTTTATTTGCTATGGATTGGCTTTCAGAGTTTGCTCTCAAAATCTAATCATTCGATTGATGAAAAAGCCACACAACATTCACAAATCAGCTTTAAGAAAGCTTTTATGCAGGGTTTTCTCTGTAATTTACTCAACCCTAAAGCCACTTTGTTCTTTCTTGCCGTTTTCACTCAAGTATTAAGTGTTGATTCAAGCATCGGTGAAAAATTATGGTATGCCTTTATTATTTGGGGCTTAGCCGTAGTTTACTGGCCTTTATTGGTTTTATTAATTCAAAGTGCGCCTGTCAGAAAAGTGCTTAATAAAGTCCAAAAAGGGATTGATAAAGTATTAGGTGTAGTACTGATTGGTTTAGGTATTAAAGTCGCGTTAAGTTAAAAAATAAAATATCATATAGTCGCAAGCTATATGATATATTTTATTTCAAATAAAGTAATAAATCATTTAATAATTTTTTATTAAACTGTAGATAGTTATTAATATCATAAAGCTCTAACTTATCGATAATATTTTTAATGTATGATGTTTTTTGTCTATTATTCATTTTGTACTCATCAAAAATTAATTTTATTTTATCTTTATATATATCATTACTGTTATCAAATTTTTCATACACCTCAAAATCAAAATTAATTAATTTATTATTATTCATCATTGCTTCTTGCATATAGGATGGCAATAATGCTTTCAAATTATCACCAACAATCTGTATATTTTTATTATCTCTAAAAGAATCAAGAGCCATTTTTATATTTTTCAATGTGTTTTCTAATTTTAATAGAAATAATTCATTCCTCATCTCTTTTTCTTTTAAATGATGAATAAATTTAATTAGATTGTTAATATGAACTTCTTTATTTGTTGTATTAATTTTTTTTAAATTATTTATATTTTTTATTTTTATAATTTCATTCGCTTCACTCTCTCCATCTCCATAAATAGAGTCTAGCAGATTAAAAATACTCTCTTTATAAAAAAGGTCATTTCTTGATATAAATTTAAAACATCCCTCACCGTCAGTTTGTTTTAATCTGCTTTCATTCTTTTTATTTTCTATTGAACTCATCAATTTATTTAGAGTTGAATATAGCAATAAGAAGTCACCCTTCGTTTTTACATTATTTTTCAGATAGATATTAATATATTCTCTTTCATCCACACCATTTTTCATTTTCCGTTGTAAAAACGAGGAAATTTTATTATTAAGATTATAATAGTCTATTGTAATTCTATCAGAATTAATAACCTCATTATTTTTCAATGATTTTAAAAAATAAAATTCATTTATTTTATCATACTTATCACAATTCAAAATAAAATCACAATTTATTTTAACATTCATTATTTCTTTTATAAAATCAAAGACTTTTTGAAAAAAACCTCTCTTGTTATATGAGAAAATAAAACTCCTATTTATATTTTCGATTTTATCAATTAAATCCTTTATACCATAATTACCATTACTCATTCCTCCTTTATAATGAATAATATATTTTATATCTTTTAAAGTAGCATCATTAATAATAGTCATAGTCCCTTCCTCTCTTGTCATTTAAAAATAAAATATTAATATTAACTTTAATACAAAAAAAAGCCCTTATTACTAAGGGCTTTCAATATCAAAAAAATAACAAATAAGATTTAGAAATTAACTTTCAGTGTTGCATTAATACCACTTGAGCTTACATCACTATTATATTGACCTTGGTAAGAAATACCGAAAGTTGTTGATTTGCTTAATTGCGCATCAACACCAAAGCCAACACCAAATAGATTATCCAGTTTACCACCACGTAATGTTGCATCACCGGAATTTGATAAGAATAGGCGTGATTCAGGGCGATTATCACCAAATAAATGACTTGCAGAAATATCGCCTTTTAAAGCCATATTAACGTTGCCAGCTATAAATGGATATCCACCACGTAAACCAATAGTACCGACTTGAATATCTTGTGAATCAGTCTTAGTGGTAAATTTCATATTACCGACATTTTCATTGATATCATCAGTTGATACACGCAACCAGCTAAATCCTGCATATGGCTCAATAGCATATTGATTAGTATTAAATTGAGTATAAGCACCTTCTAAGAAGATTTGAGTAATTTTTGCATCATAACTTGTAGAGTTATAACCTGCATTTTGTCCTACCCAAAGTGTTCTTTTTGCATCTCTATCTTGGTTAGTATGTGTGAAACCATAATTTAATGAAGCCACATCATACAAATTAGACACCCCATAAGCACCAATATGGATATCATTGCTGTCTATTTTACCGTGTTCATTACCTTTATATTTGGTTGAACCTGCACCAAAGAAGAGACCCGCTTTCGTATTTTCAGTCACATCAATTTCTGCGCCTAATAACCCTGCATAGAAATCAACATCCATATTGCTATGACCATAATCAGTATTACCCCATTGGCCAATACCTGTCATCCAAATACGTGCGTTACTGCTATCCAATGTAGCATAGCGACCTTGACCAATACCCATAGCTTGATCTTTCACTGTACGAGTTAACCCTAAAACATTTACGACACTCGCACTGTTTGCATTAAGGTACATATCGCTCCCCAATGAATTATAAGTCTTGCTCAGATCTCTTTCATTCATTGGTAATACTGCATTGAATAAATCGCCACGACCTGTGCTATTCAATGTATTCGCAATAGAGCGACCATTTTCATTGTTAGCAAAAGTGGCTAAAGAGGTATTTTCTTTTTTACTTAATGTACCTGTAATTGTGTTGTCTTTTACAGAAACATTTTTATCAAATAACGCATAGTCACTATTTGCAACCACGCTATTATTCGCTAACATTTTTGTTTTAGTACGATTATCAACTAAATTGTCTGCATTAACGGAACCTGTCGCAACAGTATTGTTCAGATAAATATCTTTTAACTGACCTTCATTATCTGCACCAACATCTAAATTTGCCCCTTTATTTAAGGACATATCGCCGACATTAACATCATGCCCAACGGTCACCAAATATGTACCTTTATCATTAATATTAATATTAGCTTTATGACTCTCATTTGATGCCAATTGGCCTTGTTGTGTAAAGGTATCGTTATAGCGATCAATAACACTTAATTTACCGCCATTAACATTAACAGCTTCAGTGCCAAACGATTCGGTAAAGCCATATAACGTTCCTTGCTCGACTGTTGTACCGCCACGATAAGTATTATCGCCAGTCATCACCAATGTGCCTTCACCTTTCTTAACTAACGCACCATCATATAAACCGGCGTCAATTTTAGCTTGAATAGCATCAGCACGTTTTTGGTAATACTCTTTACGCCATTTTTCAGCATCTTCTTTACTTACAATATGCGAGGTTGGATCTGGATTACCATCATTGATAACAAAATCCGTTCCTAGATTATAATCACCACCAGCAGCAATGCCTTTATCTGTATATTCCTTCAGCCATGCGAGATCTTCTTGTTCACGTAAATCTAATGCGGTTTGTGAAATATCATTTGTCCAGACATCAAGCGGTGTCATGCTTAAGTTATATTCAAATTTACCTAAGAATTGCCCCGGACCATACATCCCTTTATCTAAATCTGGTGTACCCCAACCATAACGCACATCCGGCGTACCTTCAGCCGCAGTCCAGCTATCATATAAAGATCCATCTGGGTTATGATGGTTGGCCGTTGTAAACATCACATCACGCACTTGCATCGCATTCATAGAGCCGTAACGAGACATTAATACGCCCATTGCACCAGTCACATGAGGTGCAGCCATGGATGTACCACTAAAGGTATCCCAACCTGCATTTCCCTCTTCATCAACAACTGACGAATAAATGTAACGACCCGGAGCAACCACCGTCCACCATTTCGCATTCCCTGCTTCATTAAAGATTTTTTCTAATTCATAACCTGACTTGTCGGCATTCTGTTTAAGACCGGCAACAGCGATCCAATGTTTTTCTGCTTCAGGATTAAAATAAGGATAAAGAGGACGATAATAAGGCTGGGCAAAATCGCGATTACCGGTTGTAAAGACTTGAACAACATTTGTGCCTTTTACTGCATCATAAGCGGCATCAACAAAGGATGGTTTATCACCATAGACTTTTTTAAAGTAGAAATATTCGTATTCTGTTTGTGCAGTAGTATCTACAGGCATATGTTCGGTGGTATTACCACCATCTGGGCCTTTCGTCGGAACTGTATTAATAATTCGAGGGTTAGTACCCCAGCTATTATTAATCACCTGAGCGCCTGCATCAACCATCGCTTTCCAACCAGTATAGAAATAGGTGTAATCTTGATAAGGGCCGTAGTTATTGCTATCTGTTGCCCCCGTATTTCCTAAATAAACATCAGCACCCCATGCAACCCCATGCATGCCATTACCGTCACGGCTTGCGCCTACCGTGCCTGTCACGTGTGTTCCGTGTGTATCATTCACACCTTTGATCCAGCCTCCATCAACATCAAAGGCTTGACCTTTTTCATAATGCCCGCCCAATTTTTGAGGATAGCGCATACCTGTTGAACCATATTGGCCTTTGGCTTTAACAGCATGGAAACGCGCATCATTTAATTCAGGATGTGATAATAATGCACCTGAGTCCATCACACCGATTTTGGCACCTTGCCCATGAAAACCAAGCGCATAAGCACTAGAGGCATTCATCGCAGCAAGTCCCCAGTCTTTTTGATACTCTTGGCTTTCCCAACTTTTTGTATCACCTATTTGCCCAGCTTCTGAATATGCCACAGAATATCCAGAAAAAAGCAACGCTGATGCAACAAGAGAAAGTTGGAATACATTTTTATTTATTTTATTTTTTTTATTCATTTTGTGATGATGACTTAAAGCTATTTCTTTGTTCATTCTGTACCTTCAGTTATATTAAAATTTAATAACATTAATTAAGGATCAAAAATAAAAGACGTGAAGATTCTCTAGTTTCTAGAAAAATAATTACTTGAAGGGCATCTCAAAAATATGATTTAACACCATAAAAATAGATAGATTGACTACATAATCACAAATTAATAGATAGATTAAACAAGAACAGAACACTTTTTATTATATTACAAACAAGCAAAATTAACCTATTTCAATATTAGCCTCATTAATGACAATATTTAAGTCAACTAAACAAAGAGAACTTAAATAAATAAACAAAATATCAAATTGATTAACAATTTGTTTTTAAGAATACTTACCTCTATTTAACTTTAGTCTAAAAAAACAATCTAGATTATTTTTAATATAAAAAAACAGTATCTTTATTTTAAAAATACTGTTTTTCTTTTAATTGAATGTTACTACTGTTCTTTATTCTAAAGGCGTGACTTCCATTTGACCTACCATACCTTTATCTGCATTTTCTAATAACTGGCTATAATACAGGAAAGGGAAATGCGAATAAGAAGGCTGTTTTAGTTCCACTAGCAATTCACTTTGATTCTCAATCCAAACAGTATCTTTCCAACCAAAATCGGCGGGTGCAGGTTTCTGACCATTATGATTAATCACTTTAAAACGGGCACCTTCAATATGGAATGGTTGCGGTGTCGGTACTGTTACAAGCCAACGCTCCCAGCCATTTTGCTTACCCACTAAATCAATTCTTGAAAGTTCCCAACGAGCATTATTTATTCCCGGTGGACTGTTATGCAGTTGAATAGTTCTAGGCTGAATAGAGGTAGTAATTTGTGTATCATCTACCGCTAATTGCGTAGGAACTTTGTCTGTCATTAATGACATTAATCCGGTTGGTTTAATAGTTAGTATATTGGTATTACGTAATAAATCAGAAGGCTCAAAAATACCACGGAGCCTATCCATAAAGCCGGCACTTTGCCCTGCGGTAATGGTGACGTCACCACCTTCAGACATATCAACCAATATTTCACGTCGCTCCCCAGGAGCCATTGGAATTGATTTCAATTCTACAGGGGATGTTAATAACCCCTGATCAGAAGCGATAAGGTAAAGTGAACGACCATCATTTGCAGTGAGTTCATAACGACGAGCATTAGATGCATTAACTAAACGTAAGCGGATCCAACCTCTAGAAACTTCAATATAAGGATCTTCACGTCCATTAACTAGCAATGTATCACCATAGAAGCCATCACTAGCAGCTTCTTTGTCGTATTGTGGCGTGCCAAAATTATCAATCCGTTTATCTTGAATAATGATCGGAAAATCATTCACTCCATAATGTTTTGGTAGCGGTAGGGATTTGCTCTCTTCATCTTCCACAATCCACATTCCGACCAATCCATTATAAACATGAGGAGCCATTTTAAACGGCGTATTGGCGTGATACCAACATGTTGTTGCTTTCTGACGAATAGGCAATACCGGCGACCAATAAGCTCCAGGTGACATTAGTCTTGCAGCCCCGCCGACTTGAGTGCCCGGAACTAATAAGCCACTTACCGTCATTGATACCGCTTCATTAAGGCGGTTACTATAAATCAGTTTTATATCATCGCCACTTTTGACTTTGATTGTCGGTCCCGGAGTTGAGCCATTGATCCCCCAAACTTCCGCTTTTTGAGTACCATTAAACGCCCAATGCACATTTTGCAAAGTTAAGAACAGTGGCTGACCACGACGCGATTCCAACAATGGCGGTATAGGTAATTTTTTATCATTAACTGATTCAGCACGAACAGAAGATATAGAGCCCAGACATACCGCTAAGCCTGTAGCCTGAATAAACTGGCGACGACTAAATGACATACTTTCTCCGCAACAAAATACAAATATTCCTATTGCATAATCAAAATGCTGTGACAGGAAAAAAGCTGCTGTGATTTAAAGACAAAAGGACTTAAATGAAATTACGGGAGCATAATAGCGCGGATGTGACATAAATCCTAAAAATAGTTGATAACCAGCACGCTAAATAATTCAAAATGCAGCTAGGCAACAACTGGAATACATAAAAATATATACTCTAAATAATTTAAGGTGCAACTAGGCGACAAGTGAGTGAGTCGCTAGTCACATACATAAGTGTGTGACTAGTGCAAATGAGCTTAGTCAACAACGTTGCACCTTAAAGTATGACGAATATATGAAGATCAGGCTTATATTCGTACTAACAAAGAAACTAAAAGAAGTATTAATTTAACTTACCGGGAAAATCACGTTTATTCATTTCTTCAACTTCTCTGTCTAGCTCTTCAATTTTCGCTTTCATAATTTGACGACAATCTTCTGCTAATTCTCGAACTTGATCTTTGGTGTATTTTGAAACATCAATTGGAGGTAACATTTCAACAATAACATAGCCATTATTCCAACGGTTTAGCTTGATTTTACCCTGCGTTGTTGAAACACAAACAGGAATAATCGGTACCCCCGCTTGAATGGCAGCATGGAATGCCCCCGTTTTAAACGGTAATAATCCACGGCCACGGCTACGAGTTCCTTCTGGGAACATCCAAACAGAAATCTTCTTCGATTTAATTTGATCAGCAACTTGTGAAATAGTGCCATGCGCTTTAGAGCGATTTGCTCTATCAATTAAAATATTCCCCGTGATCCAATACAATTGACCAAAAAAAGGAATAAAAATTAAGCTTTTTTTACCTACTGTAACGGTATTAGGTTGAACCGCATTTGACATCGTTACCATATCAAAATTATTTTGATGATTTCCGATATAAATACTTGGACCATAACTTTTTGCTTCTTTTGGAAAGCGCTCAACGAGTTTGATACCAAAAATAGTAGATAACTTGCCGAATAAGCGTCCATAAGTCATTACATGCTTAGGATTTCTTGGTGAAAACATGCAATAAATCATCCCAAACGTCACCACAATAATGGTGTAAAGAATGACAATGATGCCTCGAATAATGGCTAACATAAGTTTTAGCGTCCTAAATAGAAGTGGGTCAACCAGACCCACTCAATATCAATTAAGTATTAGATTTAATTTGTTTCAATATCAATATGATCGATAACTTGAGCACCACGAGGTAAAGAGGTTCCTCGACGTCCACGTTTTGCTTTAAAGCTAACTAGCTCATTCATCGACATGGTTATTTTACGTTTACCAAAATGCAGTGTAACAGAGGCATTTTCAGGTAATACACGTAACCAAGCGACATTATCTTCACCACTTGTGGCTTGTGACGCCGGAATAGAAACCATTTGATTTCCTTTTCCTTTTACCATCGTTGGTAATTCCGATGCTTCAAAAATCAGCATTCTACCGCCTTTAGTAATGATCATAATGAGATCAGTGAGCTCATTGTTCAAGCGTTGTGGTGGTAATGGTAATGCATTTTCAGGTAAAGTCAGTAATGATTTTCCTGCTTTATTTTTAGAAGTTAAATCATCAACCTGACAGATAAAACCATAACCAGCATCAGATGCCATTACGATCTTATCCGTATTTTCGCCCATAATAACATGACGTAATTGTGCACCTTTCTGGACTTTTAATCGCTCAGTTAGCGCATCACCTTTGCTACGTCCCGAAGGTAATGCATCAACATCAACGGTGTAGCTTTGACCTGTGGTGTCAATTAAGTGTACTGGTTGATTACTCATCCCTTCAACAGCATCAAAATAATCATCACCGGATTTAAAACCAACCGATTTAGCATCGATACTATGTCCTTTTTGACAACGAATAAGTCCTTTTTCAGACATAATGACGGTAACTGCTTCAGGATGTAGATGTTTTAACGGAATAGGTTCATCACCCGCATTACCGCTAAAATAGTTGATCTCTTCTGCTTTAAGCACTTCTTGCTGACCATCAACAGTAAAGATTAATGCTTCATCTTTAGGTGCAAACAGCATTTGTTCAATCACATCACCTTGTTCTTTTCCTAAAGCAACAAGACGTGTACCACGTCCTTTTTTATTCATTTCATTCAGTTGTTCGGCTGAAATGGCTAAAATACGTGTTTTATCAGTGATGATAATAAACCAGTGTTGCTCATTTTTCTTTTGAGGATCAACTAAGAGTGGTGCTAATAATTCAGTCTCTTCAGAAACGGTTAGTAGCCCTTTACCTGTTTTATTCTTCGTTTCCATCTCATCGTAGGAAAGAACTGAGCCATAACCTTCTTTTGTTGCCAGTAAATATTCTTGTCCCGCACTTCCCGCTAACATGTATTTCACACTGGCTTCAGGTGGGAAAGTTAACTTACCGGTTAATGGTTCGCCTTGGCTACGTCCTGAAGGCATATCATTTGGACTCAAGGTATAGCTTCGTCCGGTGGAATCAAGGAACAGAACAGGCTGATTACTCATACCTCGTACGGCACTGTGATAACTATCCCCAGCGCGATAACTCATGCCTCTAGGATCAATATCATGTCCTTTTGCATTACGTACCCAGCCCATTTCAGAAAGTACAATGGTGACAGGCTCTGATGGCAACATATCTTGCTCATTCACTACTTTCGCCTCTTCTTGAGGGCGGATAGGTGAACGACGATCATCACCAAATTCTTTTGCGTCGGCTTCAATTTCTTTTTTCAGTAAAGTATTTAAACGACGTGGTGAGCTTAATAATTTCTCAATACTATCGCGTTCTTTTTCAAGCTCATCACTTTCGCCTTTTAGTTTCATCTCTTCCAGTTTGGCTAAATGACGTAAACGTAATTCTAAAATAGCTTCAGCTTGAATATCAGATAACTCAAAACGACGCATTAATTCTGCTTTTGGCTCATCTTCATGACGAATAATTTCAATCACTTCATCAATATTGAGATAAGCAATTAATAAACCTTTGAGGATCTCTAAGCGACGTAAAACTTTTTCTAAACGATGATTTAATCGGTTTGTCACTGTTTGGCGACGATAAACTAACCATTCGTTTAAAATAGTCAGTAACCCTTTTACTGCTGGGCGGTTATCTAACCCAATCATATTTAGGTTAATGCGATAACTTTTCTCTAAATCAGTATTCACAAACAAGTAGTACATCACTTGTTCTAAATCGACGCGATTACTACGAGGAACAATAACAAGTCTAGTAGGATTTTCATGATCAGATTCATCACGTAAATCTTCAACTAAAGGCAGTTTTTTTGCTCGCATCAATGCAGCGATTTGCTCAAGTACTTTGGCACCAGAAACTTGATGAGGTAATGCCGTGATCACCGCACATCCTTCTTCTTTCTGCCACACTGCTCTCATTCTGACAGAGCCACGTCCTGTTTTATAAATCTTTTTGATATCGTCTTGAGCAGTAATAATTTCAGCTTCAGTCGGATAATCAGGGCCTTGAACATATTGCATCACGTCAGATAACCCTGCATCAGGGTTATCTAAAAGCATGACTAAAGCTTGCCCTATTTCACGCGCATTGTGCGGTGGAATGTCCGTTGCCATCCCAACAGCAATACCCGTTGTGCCATTAAGCACAATATTAGGTAAGCGTGCTGGCAACATTTTCGGCTCTTGCATCGTGCCGTCAAAGTTAGGGATCCAATCTACCGTACCATGACCTAATTCACTCAATAATGTTTGTGAATATTTAGAAAGGCGTGACTCGGTATAACGCATCGCAGCGAAAGATTTTGGATCATCCGGTGCCCCCCAGTTACCTTGTCCATCAATTAACGGATAACGGTAAGAGAACGGTTGAGCCATCAGTACCATTGCTTCATAACATGCACTATCACCATGCGGATGATATTTACCTAGCACGTCACCAACAGTACGGGCTGATTTTTTAAATTTAGCGGTATTACTTAAACCAAGCTCTGACATCGCATAAACGATGCGACGTTGCACAGGTTTTAGCCCATCTCCAATAAAAGGTAATGCACGATCCATAATGACGTACATGGAGTAGTTGAGATAAGCATTTTCTGTAAATAAGTGGAGCGGTTGGCGCTCTACACCATCATGAGTCAATTCACTCATTCAATTTTTCCTCAGACTCTTGTGGTATCCATTACACTTCGATGTCAACTTCATCGCCCTTCTCTTGTAACCAATTTCGGCGATCTTCAGAGCGTTTCTTCGCTAACAACATATCCATCATGCCTAAGGTTTCTTGATAATTTTCATCATCAATCACCAATTGCACTAAACGACGCGTATTAGGATCAAGCGTTGTTTCACGCAGTTGAAGAGGATTCATCTCCCCCAAACCTTTAAAGCGCTGTACGTTAGGCTTTCCTTTTTTACGACTTAAACGTTGTAAAATGGCATTTTTTTCTGATTCATCAAGGGCATAATGAACTTCTTTACCTAAGTCGATACGGTAAAGTGGTGGCATCGCCATATAAACATGCCCTTCCTTAACAAGAGCCGGGAAATGGCGCACAAATAAAGCACACAATAAAGTTGCGATATGTAAACCATCCGAGTCCGCATCCGCAAGAATACAAATTTTACCGTAACGCAGTTGGCTTAAATCATCGCTATCAGGATCCATACCAATTGCTACCGAAATATCATGGACTTCTTGTGACGCTAACACTTCATCTGAAGAGACTTCCCATGTATTTAGGATCTTACCGCGCAAAGGCATAATCGCTTGATATTCACGATCTCGAGCTTGTTTAGCAGAGCCTCCTGCAGAGTCCCCTTCAACCAAAAATAGCTCGGTGTAACGTAAATCTTGAGAAGTACAATCAGCCAATTTACCCGGCAATGCTGGCCCTGAAGTGAGTTTCTTTCTCACCACTTTTTTAGCTGCTCGCATACGACGTTGAGCGCTACTAATTGCCATTTCAGCAAGTAATTCACCGACTTGAACGTTTTGATTTAGCCATAAGCTAAAAGCATTTTTTACTGCATTTGCAACAAACGCACTCGTCTGTCTTGAAGAGAGTCGCTCTTTGGTTTGCCCTGCAAATTGGGGATCTTGCATTTTCACTGATAATACATAAGCACAACGCTCCCATGTATCATCAGCGGTTAACTTAAGGCCTCTTGGTAGTAAATTACGGAATTCACAAAATTCACGCATTGCATCTAACACACCTTGGCGTAAACCATTTACGTGTGTACCACCTTGAACTGTCGGAATTAAGTTAACATAGCTTTCAGTAAGTAGATCGCCACCTTCAGGTAGCCATAACATAGACCATTCAACGGCTTCATTATCTCCTTCAAATTTACCTGTAAAAGGCTCTTCAGGAAGGCGAACAAATTCAGCAACAGCTTCACTTAAATAATCGGTTAAACCATCAGCGTAACACCAATTTTCTTGGGTGTTGTTTACTTTATCGACAAAAGAAACATTCACGCCCGGGCACAATACCGCTTTAGCTTTTAATACATGAGATAAGCTTTTAGAAGAAAAACGAGGAACATCAAAATAAGTCCCATCAGGCCAAAAATGCACACTCGTTCCTGTGTCTCGTTTTGCACAGGTGCCAATCTCATGCAACTCTTCAACTTTATCGCCATTTTCAAAGGCTATTTGGTAAATTTTACCATCACGACGAACAGTTACTTCAATACGTTTTGAGAGGGCGTTAACAACCGAGATCCCCACACCATGCAACCCGCCAGAAAATTGATAGTTTTTATTAGAGAATTTTCCTCCGGCGTGGAGGTGAGCAAGGATTAACTCGATAGCTGAAACCTTAAGTTCCGGGTGAATATCGACAGGCATTCCTCGCCCATTATCGATAACTTCGATAGATTGATCTGCATATAAAATGACATCGACCTTCGATGCGTGTCCCGCAAGCGCCTCGTCCACGCTATTATCTATCACTTCCTGTGCCAAATGGTTCGGTCTTGTTGTATCTGTATACATCCCTGGACGGCGACGTACAGGCTCTAGACCATTAAGAACCTCAATATCCTTTGCGTTATAACTTGATTGAGTCATTGTTTTAATCTGCGGTTCGCTGTTAGAAAAATACTGTTTATAATAACAGGTGTTGGCGGCAATATGATATTAATTTTCGGATAGATACATCAACCTACGTTTTACAGGTTAATCAACCGAAAGGCTAAATTATCTTTAAAAATTGAATAATTTTCGGAAAAAAACGTTCAAAACCCACAAAAGCATGGTTTCCATCCGATTCTATGGTTTGCCTACACGCGCCAAGATATGAGACAGCTTGGCGATAATCAAGTATTTCATCTCCAGTTTGTTGAAGCAACCAAATAAGTTCTGGTGATGTGATTGTGGGAATACGCAAAGCAAGTAACTCATCCATATGATGAGGTTCTAGTTTATATCTTTGATGTGTATACGGATTTTCGTTCTCACCCAAGAAATTTTGCAAAAGATCGAAAGGGCGTATCGCAGGATTAACAACCACAGCGGGTAAATGAAAACGTTGAGATAACCAAATAGATAAATAGCCACCTAATGATGAGCCAATTAATCCAAGCTTGTCATCAGCTCTCTCTTTAGCTAACGATTCAATTAGCTGAGCAGCTTCTTGAGGATAAGGTGGCAATTGAGGTACTAACAATTCAATTTCAGGATGTGTTGTTTCAAGCCATTGGCGAAAAGCCTGTGCTTTTGCTGATTTAGGTGAGCTATTAAAACCATGTAAATAAAGAATACGAGGCATAACTTAATAGCCATCCGCATCAAGATCAGGACAAAATTCAGTACCCGCTAAACGGTAAACTTGTGTTTCAATTTTGCCCTTCTCATCAGATGAAAGTGACATTTCCAAATAGCGCCAACCCGGAGAAACAGTATCTAATGTAAAATTTGTACAATGAGGACGAAACTGAATGCACGTAGAAGGCGTCGCCAATAAACGAATACCATTCCACATCTCATCCATTTCTTGATGAATGTGCCCACAAAGCATCATTTTTACTTGAGAGTGCTCTCTTAAACGCTCAGCCAATTCTTGAGAATTTCTTAAACTGTGTTGATCTAACCATGTGCACCCTGAAGGCATAGGATGATGATGCAACAAGATAACCGTATCTCTGTGTTTTTGACTTTCGAGACAACGTGTTAGCCAATCTAACTGACAATCTGATAACTCACCATGAGGAACGCCTTGAATTTGGCTATCTAGTAACAGCATTTGCCAATTATTACCAATCAACACTTGTTTAGCTGACAAAATTCCTGCCTGATTTAAAGCATCAATCATCGCAGGTTGATAGTCATGATTACCTGGCAACCAAACACAAGGAGGTGTTAGTGTCGCAACGCCATCAACAAAATGCTGATAAGCTTCAACGGTTTGATCTTGAACTAAATCACCTGTCGCAACAATCAAGTCAACATCAAGCCCTTGCTCTCTGATCGCATTTAATACCGCATGGTAGCTACGATAGGTATTTATACCCAGCAAAGTGTCTTCCACATTAGCAAAGAGGTGGGTGTCTGTAATTTGTAATATTCTTACGGTGCTTTTGTGTTTCACCGATAATTCAAGCTGGCTTTCCAAAAGGTTTCCTTGTTTCACTCTCATTAGCCGTTATGTTAACGTATTTTTGTAGTAAAGATCTGCCAACCAATACACATTTCAAAAGATTAGTGAGAAATATTCTCGCTTTCAATCACGTTTTTTTCACTTCTTTTTACAATTTAATTCATTTGATATCGTATACTTAGAGATAGTTACTCTACTTGATAATATTATTAAAAACACCCTTTAAAGATTGATTAATATCTTAAATTACTGACCAACGCTTTCTTAACTCAAGGTGATGAAGTTGTAACCATTGAAGTGCAATAACAGATGCAGCATTGTCAATAATGCCCTCTTCAACCCAACGATAAGCTTGTTCTCTGCTAACAACATGAACACGAATATCTTCATTTTCACACGCTAACCCATGAATACCTTTTGCGGTTGTTGCATCAACTTCACCGACATAAACATACATTCTTTCGCTCGTGCCACCGGGGCTAGAAAGATAACTCACAATAGGTTCACATCGCCCAACAATCACACCAGCTTCTTCTTGGGCTTCACGTCTAACAACATCTTCTGGACTTTCTCCGTGTTCAACCATACCTGCAACCACTTCTAACAACCATGGTGTCTCGCTGGTTTCATACGCAGGAATACGAATTTGCTCAATTAATACCACTTCATCACGTTTGGGATCGTAAGCAAGCAAAACACCCGCATTGCCTCGTTCAAAAACCTCACGTTTAACCTCTTCACTCCATCCACCTTCAAAAAGGCGATGTTTAAAGCGATATTCGGTCATGCGAAAAAAGCCTTTGTATAGATCTTTTTGATTGAGCAATTTCACATCTTCACGACCATATAAAAATGGTGTATTTTCCCTTTTCTTCATACAATGTTCCTTAAGTTACATTTAAGAGTCTTTTTATTGCTTACGTTTAATACAGATTTAAAGATATTTGCCAACAATTCATGTAAAGTTAATCTAAAATAAAAGGATATGGCACAAATGGCTACCCCTACTTAGGGAAACAATCTGCTAGAATTATCCCCAATCAAGATTAACAGAGGCAACTCAGCGAAACTGTTGCAACAAGGAATTAAAATGAAAAAACTGCTCTCTCTTTTGATCACGATGAGTTTGGCAGGATTCAGCACTGCAAGTCAGGCTGAGGATCTGCTTCAAGTTTATCAAAAAGCAAAGGACAGTAACCCTGAGTTACGCAAGTCATTAGCTGAACGAAATCAAGCTTTTGAAAAAATTAATGAAGCTCGTGGCTCATTATTACCACAATTAGGATTAGGTGCGTCGGCAGATTATAAAAGCGGCTATCGTGATGCAAGAGATACCGAATCCAACTCTATTGGTGCAAATTTAACGCTGACTCAAAGTGTGTTTAACATGGCTTTATGGCGCCAATTAAACATTCAAGAAAAAACTGCGGGTATGAGCGATGTAACCTACCAAACAAGTCAGCAAAAGCTGATTTTAGACACCGCGACCGCTTACTTTGACGTTTTGCGTGCGATCGATTCATTATCATTTATTGAAGCGCAAAAAGAACAAGTTTACCGTCAATTAGATCAAACAACTCAACGTTTTAACGTAGGTTTAGTGGCTATTACTGACGTACAAAATGCGCGGGCAAATTACGATAGCGTACTGGCACAAGAAGTCGCTGGCCGTAACCAATTAGATAACGCATTAGAAAAACTGCGCCAAGTAAGTGGTATCTATTACATTAATCTTGCCTCACTAAACATTGGTCGTTTTTCAACCACTTCACCAGACTCTATTGAGAAACTGCTAAAAGATGCTGAAGAGCGTAACTTAAGTTTATTAAGTGCACGTTTGGGCCAAGATTTAGCGCGCGAGAATATCCGTTTAGCACAATCTGGTCACTTACCAACCGTAGATTTAAATGCATCAACTGGTGTATCCAATAGCCATAGTCACGGTAGCGCATTACCTCCAGCAACAGCAGGTAATAGTCGTAATAGTTACAGTGGCCAAAATAGTATTGGTCTGTCTGTTAGTATTCCTCTATATACAGGTGGCAGAACAAGCTCACAAGTTGAACAAGCACAATATGGTTTTACTAGTGCAAGCGAACAATTAGAATCGGTTTATCGTTCTATTGTCCAAATTGCCCGCTCTTCTTATAACAATATCTCTGCATCAATCAGCAGCATTAAAGCGTATCAACAAGTTGTGGTTTCTGCACAAAGTTCATTAGATGCAACAGAAGCGGGTTATCAAGTGGGTACTCGTACTATTGTTGATGTGTTAAACGCCACAACAACACTTTATGATGCAAAACAAAAATTATCCAACGCGCGTTATGACTATTTAATTAACCAATTAAATATTGAATATGCCCGTGGCACATTAAACGAAAATGACTTAATTAAGTTAAATAATACACTGGGCGCAGAAGTTTCTACTTCACCAGATAGTATTATTCGCCCGTTAACAAGCCCTTCTCTTAACGTTGCGCCGTGATCGTGAATTAAGCATTAAGTCACTTATAAAAAACCGCTTTCAGCGATAAACTGATAAGCGGTTTTTTTTATGCTTCTTCTTCACATAAAATATTATGTTATGGCTTAAATTAAGATCTTAACAATATTTATATTCTTGTATTAACAAATAGCTTAATCACAATTAGGTTAAAAAAAGAAGATTCACCTAATTTCATTACACTTAACCTTATAAAGATCACAAATTTCTGGTTATCCCTGATGATTAGGCGTTTCTTATTTATTTTCTAGACTATTTAACCTATCCTAGCTTTTATTTTGAACGTTTTACTTTTTATGGATCTTATCAATATGCCAATGAAACGTACCAAATCGATTAATCGAGATGCTTTCCGTAAAGCATTTCGTCCTTATCGTCTGGCGCCTGTTGCAATCGCCATCACTGCTGTATTCGCGCTTTCAGGATGTGAAGAGAGCGATGAGACAGTTTCACTGTATATGAATGCACAAGAATGTGCTCAAGCGAATCCTTCACAAGCGGCACAGTGCGAGGACTCTTATCGCACAGCATTGCAAGAAGCACAGCGTACAGCCCCTAAATACGCAACATTAGAAGACTGTGTAGCTGAATTCGGTGATGCACAATGTACACAAACAGCATCGATTGATGGACAAGCTGTGAGTACTGAAAATGCCAATAATTTAAACCCAGACAGCTCACAAATGGCTCAAGCTAACTCCGGTGGTAGCTTTTTTATGCCATTAATGGCGGGTTATATGATGGGTCGCCTAATGGGTGGCGGTGCACCAGCACAACCGCTATTTAGTTCACGTAATCCAACAAGCCCTGCAAATGGTAAATTTGTAGATGCAACAGGCCGTAACTATGGTCCTGCGGTTGGTGGGCGTCAAATGAACGTACCAAAAACAGCCATGACACCAAAACCATCAACAACCTCAACAATAACACGTGGTGGCTTTGGTAATACGGTGTCAAGACAAGCAGCCGCTCAACGTACCAATGCTACAAATAATAACCGTAGCTCAACCGGTTCATCTTCTTATCGTTCAGGTGGTTAATTAAAACCATGAAACGCGAAAATATCATTGAACGCCCGGATTGGCGTGAAAAAGCAACTGAATTTGGCTTTAACTTTCATACAATGTATGGCGAGCCTTATTGGTCTGAAGATGCTTATTATCAATTCTCAATGGAAGAGGTTGAAACGTTAGAAGAAACGACAGAAGAGTTGCATCAGATGTGCTTACAAGTCGCTGATAAAGTGGCTAATAGCGAAGAGTTGCTGACTCGTTTTCAAATCCCACGTCACTGTTGGGATTTTGTCCGTGATTCATGGAAATCGTCTCAACCTTCACTCTATTCACGTCTTGATTTAGCCTATGACGGTAAAAGTCCGGCAAAACTGTTAGAAAATAATGCAGATACGCCAACTTCACTGTATGAATCTGCTTTTTTTCAATGGATCTGGCTTGAAGATCAAGTCAATGCTGGTCGTTTACCACAAAATGCCGATCAATTTAATAGCATTCAAGAGAAGTTAATTGATCGATTCGCAGAACTTCGTGATCAATACGGAATGCGTTATCTGCATATGTCTTGTTGCCAAGATACCGAAGAAGATCGTGGTACCGTTCAATATTTACAAGATTGTGCTGAAGAAGCAGAAGTCACAACTGACTTTGTCTTTATTGAAGATCTGGGTTTAGGTGAACGTGGTGAGTTAACTGATCTGCAAGATCAGATAATCAGCAATATGTTTAAACTTTATCCTTGGGAATTTATGTTCCGCGAAGACTTCTCAACTAAACTGGCTGATGCGGGCATTCGTTGGTTAGAACCTTCTTGGAAGAGCATTATCTCGAATAAAGCATTACTGCCAATGCTTTGGGAGATGTTCCCTAACCACCCAAATCTGCTACCTGCTTATTTTTATGATGGTAAAGCGCCTGATTCATTATCACGTTATGTTATCAAGCCACTGTTTTCACGCGAAGGTGCAAATATTCGCATTGTTGAAAATGGCAAAGATATTGCTGTTGCAGATGGGCCTTACGGTGAAGAAGGCTTTATTGTTCAAGATTTCCATCCACTACCAAAATTCGGTGATAGCTATACATTAATTGGTAGCTGGTTGGTTAACGACCAATCCGCAGGTATTTGCATTAGAGAAGATAGAGAGCTTATCACTCAAGATCTCTCCCGCTTCTATCCACATATTATTTTAGATTAATAAAAATCTTAAAATTATATTGAGCACCTTATTGTTTATAAGCAATAAGGTGTTTTTTATTGCAAAAATCTGCTCATTTTATGATTTCAATATATGGCTATATTCCAGAAATAATCATATCCATAGCAGATACAATCGCAGTATGGATCTCAGATTTAACACACACGATAGATATCAACTGTTCTTAACTTATTCTTTGCTACAACGGTTATAGATTTCGTCATAACAACATATTTCTGATTATCTATTTCAATATCGATTTATTTAATGAAATATAAAAAGTATTCATTGAATAGTAATGAAGCTTATCAGAGATTTATTTAAATAAAAATAAAATCAATATAAACAAAAGGTTAAATGTATTTATTATATCTATATAAAAAATTGGAAAGAACAACAATAAGGGAAATATAATGTGTCGATACGTTATATTTAATATAAAAAAGGTCAAATTCTATAAAAACGAATTTGACCTTTAGATTTTATAAACTGGTTTTATTGGATGATTTTATCCAATTTGAAATGTCATCATGCTGAGCGATTTATTGACAATATCATTATTCAGTAATGTCACTTTTTCACCTTCTTGTTTTAAACCTAATAGGTATAACGCAGGTAAAAAATGCTCTGCGGTTGGATGGGACAATCGCCCTTCTTCCGTTGATAAAATCGTAAATAAATCAGTTGGCTCTTTGTCACTTTGCAAACTACTTTCTATTGCTTCACTAAACGAAAGTGCCCAAGGATAAGGCGCTGCATCGCTATTTTGCCAATCCATCATTCTTAAGTTATGAACAATATTACCGCTACCAATAATTAAGACACCTTCTTTACGCAATTCAACCAGCTTTTGCCCTAATTTATAGTGCCATTGTGCCGATTGACGTGCATCAATGCTTAACTGAACAACTGGAATATTTGCGTTGGGATACATTTTTTCAAGTATTCCCCAACTGCCATGATCTAATCCCCATTGATCCATATCGAGTTTTAATTTAATCGGATCAATCAGATCTTCAATCAGCGCAGCTAAACTTATCGAGCCTCGAGCTGGGTATTCTATTGCATACAATTCTGGTGGAAACCCGTAAAAATCATGAATTGTCTTTGGTTGCGACATTGCCGTTACATAAGTTCCATCAGTATACCAATGGGCTGAAATCACTAAAATCGCTTTAGGTTGAGGAAGCGTTTCCCCCAATTCTGACCAGAGGCGAGTATATGTATTATCTTCTAATACATTCATTGGACTACCATGCCCAATAAACAGTGCTGGCATCATTTTTGTTTCCATAACCACCTCTATGGCAAGTGTTCTTATCATATAAGCATACTGCCTTCTTACTTGAAATATAGTCAAAGAAGTATGAAATAGTTATTCAAAAAATATGAAAAAAGCCACCTAAGTTTCCTTAAGTGGCTTGATATAAGTGTGTGTGTTTTCAGTGTCGCTTATAACATGTTAATTTCAGCCAGCTTTTTTCTCCTTACGAAGACGATAAGCCACTAAATCTTCAATCGTTAATACCGGCATATTGTGCTTTTTAGCAAAAGTGATCACTTCTGGTGCTCTTGCCATTGTGCCATCATCATTTGTTAATTCACATAACACTGCAACAGGTTTAAAACCGGCTAAAGTTGCCAAATCAATCGACGCCTCAGTGTGTCCACCTCGCGTTAACACACCACCAGGCTGCGCTCGTAATGGAAATACGTGACCAGGGCGATTTAAATCACTTGGTTTTGCATTGTCAGCCGCAGCCGCACGTACCGTAGTTAAACGATCAGATGCTGAAACACCTGTTGTTACACCTTGTGCTGCTTCAATTGTTACTGTAAATGCCGTATGGAAATGACTGGTGTTATTTTCCACCATCATAGGCAAATCAAGTTGTTGGCGACGTTCTTCTGTAATGCATAAACAAACAATACCACTACCATGACGAATAGACATCGCCATTTGTTCTGTAGTCATCGTTTCTGCGGCGAAAACCATATCGCCTTCATTCTCGCGATCCTCGTCGTCGAGCACCATCACGCCTTTACCCGCACGCAGGGCTTCTAGAGCAAGTTCAACACGCTCAAATGGATTACCGAATTCGGAAAGTAGCGTCTGATTCATGGTAAAAAAACCTCAATAATTAATGAAAGTTACCAGAATCAGGGCAGTCTTAGGAGTGGATCTCTGCTTAGTAAAAACACAAGCAGAAACAACAGGAATGGATACAATGATCCTACTGATGCTATTTTATTCTCTCCCATCCAGACTTTAACTGTCGGCTCCAGAATTACACTGGATCTGCTGACCTTTGCACTACAATAGCAATACAAAGCGCTCGCGGGCTTTACCTAACTATTTAGGTATCTACCGCCGGTGGGGACTTTCACCCCGCCCTGAGATTAACGGTGAAACTATACGCTTTAAAATTATAAGAGGCAATCATCAATCGGTGACAATCTTTGTTTCATCACATAATCATTTTATGACATACGGTTATTTAACGATTTATAATAAAAAATAACAATAATCTTGATATCTGGTTTTATTCCCTCTGTCCTCATATTACACTTAGCCTCAGCTTTCTATTTTATTTGTGAGGATTTCCCATGTTGGACCCGAAAAAACTTGAACAAGTTGCGCGCCAAATCCAAAACGTACTGCCACAAGGCATTAAAGATTTTGGTGATGATATCGATAAAAAAATCCGCACTGTTCTGCAATCTCAATTAAACAAATTGGATTTAGTCAATCGCGAAGAGTTTGATGTACAAACTCAAGTCTTATTGCGTACTCGTGAAAAACTTAATCGTTTAGAACAACGTTTAAATGAGCTAGAAGCGGGTCTGCAAGCAAAACCTCAAGCTAAAGTTAGCCAAATTGAAGACGTTGAAATTGTGGTAGAAACTCAAACAGAAAATAAAGCTTAATCTATTAATTTATTGCTTATTTAAGTCATAAAGCAAAAACCCTGTATCTCACAAAGACACAGGGTTATTTTTTATCTACTCACTATACTTATTAGCAACTATTTTAATTCTGGCCAATACTCTTTATTCGCTTCAATTAAATCATCTAAAATTGCTTTTGCAACAGTCGCACTAGGGACTGTTTTAGACATCGTAATCGCCTGCCAAAGTTTCAAATATGATTTTTCAATCCATGCTTCTACCACTAATTTTTCAACTGCAACTTGTTGGCTCATCATCCCTTTTTGGAATAATGGAATTTTACCCATAACTAAAGGCTCTGGCCCATGACTTCCAACAATACAAGGGATCTCAACCATTGCCTCTGGATCAAAGTTTATAATTGAACCATTGTTAGGAACGATCAATAACATTCTTTCTTGAGTATTAAACGCAATAGCAGTTGCCAGATCAACAATGTAAGAAGCGTGCTCATCAATCTCAAGATGCCCTGCTGATGATTTACCCGCACTCGTAATGGCACGACAAGCGCTAAATACATTCTTTTCTCTGTGCTCCATCACTTCATTTGCACGAGTATGATGAGGATCAGAATGCGCAACGACATAATCTGGAAATAAATAATATTTCAAGTAAGTGTTTGGCATTGTTGATGGATCTAACGCCCAGACATCTTTTGCTTTACCGAATGTATCATTCCAACTCGCTTCAACCGGCTCACCAGCCACTTTTGGAATATATCCATGTTCAGCAACATGTTTACGAATAACAGGCAATAAATCATTACCCTGCAGATCTTCAACCTGAGTCCACCAGCCAAAGTGATTTAAACCGTAGTAACGAACCCGCATCTCTTTGCGTGATTTTAATCCTGCAATTTGCGCCATACGTGACTCAATGCCAATTGGCATATCGCAAATATTTAAGATCTTCGCATTAGGTTTTAAACGACGAGTAGCTTCAGCGACAATAGCCGCAGGGTTAGAATAATTTAGCATCCAAGCATTTGGTGAATATTTTTCCATATATTCAACTAATTCTAAAACACCACCAATAGAGCGCATACCATAAGCAATACCACCAGGCCCACAAGTTTCTTGTCCTAATACACCATGACGCAAAGGAATTTTTTCATCTTTTTCACGCATTGGATATTTACCAACACGGATATGTGCCATAACAAAATCAACATCCGTAAAGGCAGTCTTAGGATCTGTGGTATAGCAAAACTCAATTTCAGGTGCTTTTTCAGTCAGAATTATTTGACACGCTTTAGCAATGATTTCTTGCCGCTCGGCATCGTTGTCATAAAATTTGATGGCTCTTAGTGGAAAACGTTTTAAATTCTCCAGAAGCATCAAAATAATACCGGGTGTAAATGTACTACCGCCACCTGCAATTACGACTGAGAACTTCTTCATTATATAGCCTCCGACAAGGTGATATTTTGTGAATCGTCTTTCATTAGTTGTTCAATCTTGTCTCTCACTTGAGAAACGTGTAGCCCGATAATAATTTGTAATGCATGACCTTTACGCACTACACCATGTACACCGAGCCCTTTAAAATAAGCATCCGTTTCAACTATCTCGTTATCTATTACTTCAATACGTAAACGTGTTGCACAGTTATTTAAGGATTTGATATTTCTGCTTCCCCCCAAGCCTTCGAGAATACCTTTAGGCAATGCAAGTTTGCGGTCTTCTTTTGCTGTTTTTGCACTATCTGAATTTTGTGATTTTTTATTTTTATAATCTTGTTTGCTATAAAGTTTTATCTCTTCGTCATCTTCTTCTCGGCCTGGTGTTTTTAAATTAAGTTTGATAATTAATGTTCTAAACACCACAAACCAAATCATCGTAAAAATTAAACCTATGACTATTTGTGTGATAATCATTCCGTAATGGTTATGGAACATTGGGATCCAATTCATAGGAAGGAAATTATCGATGATCCCCCCACCCATATTTCCAACAACGCCAAAGTGATAAAGCGTTGTCGCTAATGTGGCGGCTAACACGGCATGAATCGCAAACAATAACGGTGAGATAAATAAGAATGTAAATTCTAAAGGCTCTGTTATTCCCACAAATACCGCGGTCAATGCAGAAGGTATAAGTAAACCTGCAATTTTGGCTCTATTCTTAGGTGCGGCAGTAAAGTAGAGAGCCAGCGCTATACCAATAGAGCCAAAGACCTTGCTATTACCATGTAGCGCAAAGCCACCTTCAGGAAATAACTCTTTTAAAGATTGAGTACTTTGACTGAAATATTGCATATTTTGAGCCCAATCAACTTGAATACCATGTTCAGTGACTGCTGGGCCAAAAATAAAAGGTCCGTAAATAAAATGGTGTAAACCAGTAGGAATTAAAATACGCTCAAGAAAGGTATATATCCAAACACCCAAAGAGCCTGATTCAACCATAAATACTTGCAAAGATTGAATACCAATTTGCACTTTAGGCCAGAAAAATAACGTTATCCATGCTAAGGGCAACATGACAAAAAAACTAATTAATACAACATAGGATGTACCTTGAAATATACCTAGAAATACAGGAAGCTGTTTATCGAAATAACGATTGTGTATACCTGTTACAATACCGGCAATAATAATTGCACCAATAATACTGGTATCTAATGTTTTAATACCTGCAATCATGGTAAGGCCACTATTTCCACCGACTTCATTTGTAAAGTCCACGCCAAAATAACTGCCCCAAACAATCCCCATTGCATTAATAAAATAATTCCAAGTGAGAAAACTCACCATAACAGCAAGGCAGGCTCTTGCTTGTGCTGTTTTTGCTAAACCTATGGGT
The DNA here is from genome assembly GCF_003144395.1 of Proteus faecis. Taxonomy (GTDB): domain Bacteria; phylum Pseudomonadota; class Gammaproteobacteria; order Enterobacterales; family Enterobacteriaceae; genus Proteus; species Proteus faecis. The sequence continues at coordinate 119,006 of NZ_PENZ01000012.1, forward strand.
AAACCAATTGCAAAAATAAGAGGCATATTACGAAAAACAGTCCATCCTCCCTCTTCAATAATATGAACAATTTGAGAAAATAAACTATCGGGTCTTAATAAATCTTCACTAATAAATAATGGATTCTGTAATAGAATTGCAATGCCTACAACAATACCTGCAAAAGGAAATAGCAGGACAGGGGTAAACATGGCTCCACCAAATCTTTGTATTTGACTGAGCATAAAAATATCCTCTTATTTACTGCTACTGAGATAACATGCTATTTAATTTATTTTTATTCTGTAAATTTAGATTAGATTCTTTTCTCTTTATTCTCTCACTAGAAATGAGGTATTCGTGATCTGATTCATATTAATCTTTTAAGCAAAGTGATCTATCTTTTAGTAAAAAAGCAGATCACTTTTTATTTCTTGATAACGTTCACATTTTCAACCTATAAATTATTTTTCTATATATCAAAAGATTAGACTCAGATATTCTAAATATAGAAAGCCGTTTTTTAGAATAAAAAGAGGTATAAAAGTGATCTATAAAGACATTGCAAAAAGCCTAAGAATTCAAATAAATTCGGCTGGATATCAAATTGGTGACACATTACCGTCTGAAAAGTTATTAGCAGAACAATATGATGTTTCAAGAATGACTATCCGTAAAGCAATAGACTTACTGGTTATCGCAGGTTTATTAGAACGAAAACAAGGCTCAGGAACTTATATTAAAGAGAAAGATGTTCATCATGAAAATGCAAGCTTAAAAGGTTTTGTCGAATTAATGGCAAATACAGGCCACAATGTAAGAAGTGAAGTTATAGAGTTTAGTGTTATTCCCTGTCCTTTATCTATCGCCAGTAAACTACGAATTAATTCAAATGAACGTATTTTTTATTCAAGGCGAATACGTTACGTTGATAATAAACCACTTATTGTTGAAGATAGTTATATGCCTGTTAAATATTTTGGTAATTTAACATTAACACATTTAGAAGGTTCTAAATTTGATTTTATTGAAAATATTTGCCAAATAAAAATAGCAGGAAGTTACGAGACATTTCATCCTATAATGCCAGAAAACAATATTTGTCAATTATTAAAAATAGAGAATAACATACCAATATTAAGACTCAGCACATTATCATACAGCACCCATGGTGATTATATAAACTATTCAATAATGTATAGAAATACCCAAGATTATATTGTTGAGTATCATTTAAAACGAGAGCAATAGTTATTAATAAATAATATTAAAAAATAACAAATAATCACCATAGCAAAAAAGCACCCCGTAGAGTGCTTTTTAAACTTAATAAAGGCGCTTAATTATTTCTTTTTAATCGCATTAATAATATTTGTTGTAGAAATGCCGTCTTCAAAATTCAGCACTTTTACTTCACCACCTGCGGCCCAAACTTCTTTGCTACCAGCAATATCTTCAGGCTTATAATCACCACCTTTAACTAAGATATCTGGTAATACAGAAGCAATTAAACGCTGCGGGGTATCTTCTTCAAATGCAACAACCCAGTCTACTGCACCTAAAGCGCCGAGCACGGTCATACGTTGCTCTAATGGATTAACAGGACGAGTTTCACCTTTTAAACGCTTCGTTGAAGCGTCGCTATTTACAGCAACAATCAAACGATCACCTAATTTGCGTGCATTTGCTAAATAGCTAACATGACCAGCATGCAGAATATCAAAACAACCATTCGTCATAACAATACGCTCACCGCGCTGACGCGCTAATTCGACGGCTTGTTTTAATTGCTCTTCTTCCATGATACCAAAACCGTTGTCAGAACGGCCACGAATAGCATTTTCAAGCTCAATAGGTGACACTGTTGATGTTCCTAATTTACCGACAACAACGCCAGCTGCTGCGTTAGCAAGGAAACAGGCTTCACTTAAAGGTTTGCCAGCAGCTAAAGAGGTTGCCAATACACCAATTACCGTATCACCAGCCCCAGTAACGTCATAGACTTCTTGTGCTTGAGTTGGTAAATGCAATGGTGCTTCATTTGCTCGAAGTAAACTCATTCCGCGTTCTGAACGAGTGATCAACAACGCTTCAAGATCTAAATCTCGAACTAATTGAGTTCCTTTTTCTACCAGCTCTTCATCGGTTTTACAGGCACCAACCACTTGTTCAAATTCAGACATATTTGGCGTTAATAGTGTCGCACCACGATAACGCTCAAAATCTGATCCCTTAGGATCGATTAATACAGGTACACCCGCTTTTTTCGCCAGTTGGATCATCTCTTGAACATGAGAAAGCGCCCCTTTGGCATAATCTGATAAAACCAATGCGCCAATAGAAGGTAATGCTTGCTGAATACGTTCATAAATAGGTTGAGGATCAACGTTGCTAAACCCTTCTTCAAAATCAAGACGAATTAATTGCTGATTACGAGAAAGAACACGTAATTTTGTGATTGTTGGGTGTGTCGCAACAGAGACAAAATCACAACGCACATTGACCTGATTTAATGTATTACTCAATGCTTTTGCGGCTTCATCAATACCTGTTAAACCCACTAAACGCGAATTAGCACCAAGAGACGCAATATTCATTGCAACGTTTGCTGCACCACCTGGTCGCTCTTCTGTGGTATCGACCTTAACCACTGGCACTGGGGCTTCTGGTGAAATTCGACTTGTTGGTCCATACCAATAGCGATCTAACATGACGTCACCGACAACCAACACATTGGCCTTATTAAAATCCGGCAGCGTTACTTTCATCCCATACTCCACATTTATTTTCAAAATAAGCCGAAATAATACCATAACTTGTTAGGCAAAAAGAGATACACATAAAGACTTCATGCCAACAAACTATTACTCTTGTTCACCAAGCCACTTCAGTTTGCTTTTTAATACACACTCTCGCTCTGCGATAAAACAATGATTATCCACAATGGCAGGCAATGCTTGTAACGCCAGATGATGCAATTCATTACGCAATGTGACATAAGCATGTGTTAAAGCGAGAGCTTCATCTTCATCCATCACTTGATGCTTTGCCATTAGCTCAAAAATACGCACATTATCAGACCAACGAGTTAAAACAGGGTATTGATGAGAAAAACGCAATACTAAATATTGCGCGATAAATTCAATATCGGTAATACCACCAGATGAGGTTTTTAAATCAAACTTGTCCGCTTGTGTTGGTGCAAGGTGTTGCACCATTTTTTTACGCATATCGCGGACTTCATTTTGTAATACAGTAGCATCACGAGAAAGACACAGCGTTTCATGACGAATACGTGAAAACATCTGTTGTAATTCATCATCACCATAAATCATTCGAGCGCGAATTAAAGCTTGATGCTCCCAAGTCCAAGCTTCATTTTTCTGATATTCATCAAAAGCTTGAATAGTACTCACCAACATACCCGACTCACCCGAAGGGCGTAAACGCGCATCGACTTCATACAACACGCCAGAAGATGTTCTGGTACTAAACAAATGGATAATACGCTGTGCTAAACGCAGATAAAATTGGCGAGCATCGATCTGTTTTGCCCCAGTTGTGAGCGTATTTATTGGACAATCCAATAAAAAAACCAAGTCCAAATCAGAGCTATATCCTAACTCCCATCCTCCCAATTTACCGTATCCAATCACCGCAAAGCCCAATCCATCACGATGAGCTAAATGTTCAGGCTCACCATAACGTTTCACCATATATGACCAAGCCTGATGAACAACAGCATGAATAATAGCTTCAGCTAAATAGGTTAAGTGATCGCTAACCTTCATCACTGGCAATACCCCAGTAATATCTTCAGCGGCGATACGCAGTAATTGAGCTTGCTTAAACTGGCGTAATGCTTCTAATCGCTGTTCTTCATCTTCTTCTGGTACACGTAATAAATATTGACGTAATTCATCACGATAAGCATCTAACGGTAGCGGTTGATAGAGTGAACTAGGATCGAGTAATTCATCTAATAACAAAGGGTGAAGTGCTAATTGTTCCGCGATCATCGGAGATGCTGCACAGAGTCGTATAACATGGGTTAAAACTTCATCCGACTCTTGCATCAACTCCAAATACGTTGTGCGACTTACAATGCTTAATAGCAACGGAGTGATCCGTTTTAACGTGACTAATGTTTGAGGTTGCTGACAAATTTTAGCCAATAGTTTTGGCATTAAGGCATCAAGAACATCGCGTCCTCTCGGTCCTATTGTTCGCTTGCCAATATCTTGGCGAAAATTCTGCAACGTCTGATTTATTGCCTCAAGCACCTCAATGGTTAATGTTTCATGAAATAATGACGACGTTTCAGGTAAGCGTCCAAGTAACCAAAGACGCTTAAATTCAGAGATATCATCTTCATCATCATTTTCATCTTCTTCACCAATTAATTGCGTGAAAATCACAGAAACAGCCTGCATCTTGTGATTAATTTCTTGATAAAGCGTTTCCCAATCCTCAAATCCCATTGCAAAAGTTAACCGTGCTTTATCTTCTTCATTTTCAGGTAAGGTTTGAGTTTGTTGATCGTCAATAGATTGCAGTAAATTTTCTAATCGACGAAGGAAAAGATAACTTTCAGAGAGTTGAGCCGTTTCTTGTGACGTTAATAACTCAAGTTTAGTGATGACATTGAGTACTGTTAACAATGAATTACTTTGTAACTCAGGCTCTCTTCCCCCACGAATTAGCTGGAACACCTGAGTAATAAATTCAATTTCACGAATACCACCAGAGCCTAATTTTATATTATCAATCATGCCACGACGACGAACTTCTCGACTTATCATGGATTTCATATTTCTAAGTGATTGAATAACACTAAAATCAATATAACGACGGTAAACAAAAGGACGCAACATTTGTCGTAAAACTTGGCAATACTCTTTCTTCTCTGCACCTAAAACACGCGCTTTGATCATCGCATAGCGTTCCCAATCACGCCCTTGCTCTTGATAGTAATCTTCCAGAGCGGCAAAGCTCATGACCAAAGGCCCACTTTCGCCAAAAGGGCGTAGTCGCATATCTACACGATAGACAAAACCATCAATGGTGTGCTGATCCAAAGCCTTAATAAGCTTTTGGCCTAAGCGAGTAAAAAACTGTGCATTATCTAATTCTCGGCGTCCACCCTGTGTAAATCCATTTTCAGGATAGGCAAAAATCAAATCGATATCAGAAGAAAAGTTAAGTTCAAATCCACCTAATTTTCCCATTCCTAAAATCAGTAATGGCTGGGGTTTTCCCTCATTATCACAAGGTGTACCCCATTGTTGGCAACACTGCTGATAAAGCGTATCTTTAGCGACACAAATTAATGTTTCAGCCAATATGCTCAAATGTTTTAGCACACAAGGAATATCGCCTAATTGAAAAAATTGTAGCCATGCAATACGCACTAATTGTTGATGACGAAATTGGCGTAAAATCCTCATCACATCATCTTCATTATCAATATTGGCTAATTTTGCCGTTAATTGAGACTCGTAACTCTGCCATTCAATACAGGTTGGTGGATTTTGCCTGATATCAATCAACCATTGAGGATTAACACGTAAATGCTCTGTTGCAAAAGGGCTAAAAGCAAAAAACTGTTGCTCTTGTTGATTAAAAGGCGCTAGCGCATTTAATTGAGAAGAGAACCCGCACTGTGCTTTATTCCACAATTGTTGAAATACACCGATAACAGACATAAATAGACTCTCAAGTTGTCAGGAAATTAAGCAATAGATAGTAACCACGCCATAGAAGATAACTTAAAGTTCAACCATAAAACATGATAATAGTCGGTTGCTGTTGTAAATGTTAACGGCGAAATGCCATTGAGCGACTGTTGCATAGATTCAGGTAAATCAGACTGTTTTTTACACCAATCTGAAAATAACGCCAACATTGCAGGCATAGTAATTGTCGGTGGTGTTGGGTTAGCAAAGATAGCTTCTTCTAATGCTTGTATTGCACTTAACCATTTTGTGAGTTGCTGAGCGGTTGTGTCACTCGGAGAAAGATTTACCACACTTAACGATAAATCTGGTTTATCTTTCGCCAGATAATAACCTCTAGCCGCTTTACTGCGAGAAGCAAGACGTAATCCACCCTTTTCCCCCAAATAAGCCGCTAATGCGATAACATCTGATACATGACCTTTTTTAAGTTCTAACTCGAACTCTTCAATCGGCAACTCATATTGATGAGTGCGAATAGCACCTTTATCTAACACCACTTCAATTTGGCTATCTTGAAAATCCACCAGCCAGATTTCGCGATAAAAATCAGTATTAAACAGCACATCAAGTTGCGTTTCTAATTGAGCAAGATCGATATTTTCAGGCCAGATTTCTGCAGGAAAGCGGGCCAGCTCTAGTTTGGGCTGTGCTAATTCCACGTTATATTCTGGACGTTGATGCAAACCTGCAACGACTTTACCCGCTGTTTTAATTGTCATTTCATAACGTTCATCAACACCACGAATACGCAGCCCCATATTCCAACGACGAATTTGATTATCTGTCGTCTCAAAGTAAAGATTAGTCAGCTTTTTGGGTGCAGAGTGCTGATGAGGTAGGCTCAGAATGCGCTGAATAATATGAGGAATAGCGGCAGGTATGGCACTCATTTTGAGTTCAGTTTCTAATTGGCTCATTCTATTTCCCTTAAGTAAATCAATTGATTAGTAAAATATTTGACGCATTTTCATTTTGCAAGTGATAGCCTAATAACAATAATGAATAAAAGGCAGATTATCCCTATATTCTACCAGTTAAGAGTGTTCTCATTCTGGTTTACTATTTGCTTACGCAAACTTTACTCTTTAGTATCAGTAAAAATATTCTCTTGTATAGATAAAAAAGTTGAAAACATAATGCGAAAATTACCCTTACTTTTTCTTTCCTTACTTGGCTTAGGCGTTTCTCTGAGCTCACACGCAGAAACTCGTTATGTTTCCGATGAATTATCCACTTATGTACACAGTGGACCTGGAAATCAGTATCGAATTGTTGGCTCTTTAAATTCGGGCTCAACTGTGACTGTACTTTCTCGTAATGCAGCAACGGGTTATGTACAGATTAAAGACGATAAAGATCGTACCGTTTGGTTACCAGAAAACCAACTTAGCACACAGCCAAGTATGCGTACTCGCATTCCTGCTATGGAAAAAGAGATCCAAACACTGCGTGATAAATTAGCGAATATCGACCAAAGCTGGAACCAACGCACCATTGATATGCAAAATAAAGTTTCAAACAGCGATGACATCATCAATGGCTTGAAAAAAGAAAATGAACAAATGAGAACAAAGCTCGCTGTCGCAGAGAAAAAACTCGATTTTGCTAATCAACAATTAGATGATAGACAACGCGATATTATCTTACAGTGGTTTATGTATGGTGGTGGAGTGGCTGGTGCAGGTCTTATCTTTGGTCTGATCCTTCCACATATTATTCCTCGTCGTCGTAAACGCAATGATCGTTGGATGAATTAAGATCCACACAAAGGAATAGAGATCCCGTGAAAATATATCTTGTTGGTGGCGCAGTGCGTGACCAACTATTACAGATCCCAGTAAAAGACAGAGATTGGGTCGTTGTAGGTGCAACACCTCAAATGCTGTTGCAACAAGGCTATCAACAAGTAGGTAAAGATTTTCCCGTTTTTCTTCATCCTGATACACATGAAGAATATGCACTTGCACGTACGGAACGAAAATCTGGATCAGGTTACACGGGATTTACTTGTTATGCAGCTCCTGATGTCACATTAGAAGACGATCTTGCACGCCGTGATCTCACTATAAATGCCATTGCGTATTCTACAAATGGTGAATACATTGACCCTTACCATGGTATAGATGACATTAATGCACGATTGCTTCGCCACGTCTCTGATGCCTTTTCAGAAGATCCTTTAAGAGTTTTGCGGGTTGCACGTTTTGCTGCACGGTTTGCACCTTTAGGATTTAATGTTGCACCAGAAACACTGCAATTAATGAAGACAATGGCACAAAGTGGCGAGTTAAATGCACTGACTGCAGAACGCGTTTGGAAAGAGACTGAAAAAGCTCTTGAGAGTCCCGCTCCTCAAGTCTATTTTGACGTTTTACGTCAATGTGGTGCTTTAAGCGTTCTTTTTCCTGAAATTGATGCTTTATTTGGTGTACCGGCTCCTGAAAAATGGCACCCAGAAATCGATACAGGTATTCATGCCATGATGGTACTGAATATCGCCAGTCAATTAACAGATGATATTGCGGTACGCTTTAGTGCCTTATGTCATGATCTAGGAAAAGGATTAACACCTCCAGAGAATTGGCCACATCACCATGGACATGGTCCAGCGGGCGTTCCTTTAGTTGAAGCTTTGTGCCAACGCTATCGTATTCCTAATCATATCCGTGATTTAGCTCGTTTAACGGCAAGATTTCATGATCATATCCACCGTATTGATAGAATGCGCCCTTCTAAAATAATCCGCTTATTTGATGCTATTGATGCATGGAGAAAACCTGAACGCGTTGAACAATTAGCTATAGTAAGTGAAGCTGATGCCAGAGGGCGTCTAGGGCTAGAAAATCTGGTGTATCCACAACGCACATTTTTTTGCCAAGCTTTCACTATTGCAAATAATGTGGATATTAAGCCAATTATTGAAAGTGGATTAAAAGGAAGTGCAATACGAGAAGCATTAACAAAACAGCGAGAAGTTGCGATTATTAAATGGAAATCGCAACTTAATCAAGAAAGCAAGTAATTAAGCGCAACGCTCAATAATCACACCCACATTTGTAGCTTGCGCAACGGCTCCTGGCTTCGCTAATTTAATTTTTACTTTAGGTACAGCAAATTGAGTTATCAATAGCTGTGCCACTTCTTCCGCAACACGCTCAACTAATTCAAAACGTCGACTCTCTACATAATCAATGATTGCATTGCTCACACTGGCATAATCTAAACAATGAACAACATCATCAGTTTGGGATGCGCGTTTGTTATCCCATTCCATTTCGATATCGAACACTAATTTTTGTTTTATGGTTTTTTCCCAATCATAAACACCGATTGTGGTTATTACTGATAATTGCTCAATAAATACGATATCCATCACGTCATCTCTTATTTTTTCTGTTCATCGGATACCACTTCCGATGAAATATGCGTATTATCCATACATGCCTAACGAACTTACATAAACATTGGAGAATACAAATGAGTGCTAACGCACTTGGAATGATCATCTTCGCCTACTTGTGCGGCTCAATCTCCAGCGCGATATTGATTTGCCGACTGGCAAGATTACCTGATCCAAGAAAATTTGGCTCTGGCAATCCCGGAGCGACCAACGTCCTACGCATTGGTGGAAAAGTCGCCGCAGCAGCCGTTCTTATCTGTGACGTCCTAAAAGGGATGATCCCTGTTTGGCTCGCCTATTACTTAAATGTGCCTCCTTTTTACCTCGGCATTGTTGCCATCGCCGCATGTCTTGGGCATATCTACCCTGTTTTTTTCCACTTTAAAGGGGGAAAAGGGGTTGCAACCGCCTTTGGTGCCATTGCCGCGATTGGCTGGGATTTAAGTGGCCTTATTGCTGGAACATGGTTACTCACCGTATTACTTAGTGGTTATTCATCACTTGGCGCGATTATCAGTGCATTACTCGCCCCTTTTTATGTTTGGTGGTTTAAACCAGAATTCACTTATCCCGTTGCGTTATTATCATGCCTTGTACTTTACCGCCATCATGACAATATTCAACGTTTATGGCGCGGTCAAGAGAGTCGAATTTGGCAAAAATTGAAGAAAAAAACGGAAAAAACAGAAAAAGAGATCATTCAAGAAGCTAAAGAGCAAGAAAAAGAAGATTAATTACATTGCGATTCAAATATCCCCAAAAACAAAAAGCCACTTATAAAAAAGTGGCTTTTTAACAAAGAGATGGAGTCTAAATACTCAAATAAATTATTGCTTATCAAGCGCAGGTAATTCAGCTAAAGGCCAACGTGGTCTTACTGTCACACTTAATGGGCCTTCTGTACCGCCTTTAAAACGGATCATACCGGCCAACGCAATCATTGCACCATTATCTGTACAAAGCTCAGGGCGAGCATAAAAGACTTCTCCACCGATTTGCTTCATAACAGCTTCCATTTTTGCTCGTAATGTACGGTTTGCACTCACTCCGCCGGCCATCACTAAACGCTTAAAACCCGTTTGTTCTAAGGCTCGACGACATTTTATTGCTAACGTATCAACAACCGCATCTTCAAACGCGCGTGCAATATCCGCACGCGTTTGGTCTGTATCATCATTTTGACGGATAGTATTAGCTGCGAAGGTTTTTAAACCGGAGAAACTAAAATCAAGTCCTGGTCTGTCTGTCATTGGGCGAGGAAACACAAAGCGGCCTTCTGTACCTTGTTGCGCCATTTTCGATAATACTGGGCCACCAGGATAATCTAATCCCAACAATTTTGCCGTTTTATCAAAAGCCTCACCAGCAGCATCATCAATAGATTCACCTAATAAGGTGTATTCGCCAATTCCTGTCACACTAATTAACTGTGTATGACCACCAGAAACCAGAAGTGCCACAAATGGAAACTCGGGCGTTTTTTCTTCAAGCATTGGTGCTAATAAATGGCCTTCCATATGATGAACAGGAATAGCAGGAACATCCCACGCAAATGCTAATGAGCGCCCAATTGTTGCGCCAACAAGCAATGCGCCGACAAGACCTGGACCGGCAGTATAAGCAACCGCATCAATATCTTTTGCTGTAAGATTGGCTTCTTTAAGCGCAGCTTGAATAAGTGGCACTGTTTTACGGATATGATCTCGTGAAGCCAACTCAGGAACTACACCACCATAATCGGCGTGCAATTTAATTTGGCTATAAAGTTGATTTGCTAATAGACCGGCTTTATCATCGTAAATTGCGATACCGGTTTCATCGCAAGATGTTTCAATACCTAAAACTCGCATGACGCTTCCAAATTCTTCATCGCTGATCTGCGTAATAAATCAATTGTATCATTATTTCGGTGATTTTATACGCCTTCACAACATCTTTTACATACCAGCATGTGACAAATTCCTTTTTCTGGTCTATAATTATCCACCTATTTTAAGTGATTTAAATGTGTGGTTAGCGACTTTCGCTTTTTGTGCTTATTAAAAAGACACAAAAGTGAGAGTTTGCGTTTCAATTTTGTGCATCTCTTTACAAAGTGCCCTGCTTTGAAGTAAAATTCCGCACCATTTTAAATGTCGGCTGGCTTAAATAATGCCAGCGCAAACCGATTTCTATTGAGGTGAGAGGCACATGCCGGTAATCAAAGTACGTGAAAACGAGCCATTTGACGTTGCTCTTCGTCGTTTCAAACGCTCTTGTGAAAAAGCAGGCGTATTAGCAGAAGTTCGTCGTCGTGAGTTTTATGAAAAACCAACGACTGAACGTAAACGTGCTAAAGCATCAGCAGTAAAACGTCACGCTAAAAAATTAGCTCGCGAAAACGCACGTCGTACTCGTCTGTACTAATATATTGCGGCTTATACCGCAACATATGCAGACACAGTAGTCGCAGTTAAAGGCCGTGCTTTCTTCCGAGAGCGCGGCTTATTCTCGTTCAACAACAGGCGTAAAAGGGCTTATGGCTGGACGAATTCCACGTTCATTTATCAATGATTTGCTAGCTCGAACCGATATCATCGATCTTATCGACGCTCGCGTGCCGTTAAAAAAACAAGGCAAAAATCATTCAGCGTGTTGTCCGTTTCATAATGAAAAAACGCCCTCTTTTACAGTAAATAGCGACAAACAGTTTTACCACTGTTTTGGTTGTGGCGCGCATGGCAATGCTATTGATTTTTTGATGAATTACGACAGGCTCGATTTTGTCGAAACCATTGAAGAGTTAGCAGCAATGCATGGGTTAGAAGTTCCTTATGAATCAGGAACAGGCAGTAGCCCTATTGAACGACATATAAGACAAAATCTCTATCAAGTGATGGAGAAATTGAATCAGTATTATAGTAGCGCTCTCAATAAACCTGATGCACAGGAAGCAAGAAACTACCTTGCGCATCGTGGGCTTAGTGAAGATATTATTACCCGTTTTTCTATTGGATTTGTGCCAACCGGTTGGGATAACGTCCTAAAACGTTTTGGTCAAAGTGCCGATAATAGAGCCTTACTTCTTGAAGCGGGTATGGTAATCACTAACGATAATGGTCGCACTTATGATCGTTTTCGCCAACGAGTCATGTTTCCTATCCGAGATAGACGTGGCCGAGTTATTGCCTTTGGTGGGCGTGTTTTAGGTGATGATTTACCTAAATACTTAAACTCACCAGAAACAGAGATTTTCCATAAAGGTCGTCAACTTTACGGACTTTATGAAGCACAACAATCTAATAATAACGTCACAAAGCTATTAGTTGTTGAAGGTTATATGGATGTTGTGGCATTAGCGCAGTTTGGTATTGATTATGCCGTTGCCTCATTAGGAACCTCTACCACTGCAGAACATATCCAGTTGCTTTTTCGAACAACGGATAACATTATCTGCTGCTATGATGGAGATAGAGCTGGACGTGATGCCGCATGGCGAGCATTAGAAACCGCCCTTCCTTTTTTAAATGATGGCCGCTCTTTACGTTTTATGTTTTTACCCGAAGGTGATGATCCCGATTCTCTGGTTCGTCGTGAAGGTAAAGAATCTTTTGAAAAACGTATGGAACAAGCACATTCATTATCAGAATTTTTATTTGATTCACTCGTTCCACAAGTGGATCTGAGTACTCAAGAAGGCAATGGTAAGCTATATAGTTTAGCCAGACCATTAATAGATAAGATCCCAAGTGAAACTTTACGTCTATATTTATTAAGAGAGCTTGGTAGCTTAACGGGCAATCCCGATATTGAGCAGATGGATCGTTTATTTGGCAGAACGCCGGTTAATCACGAATTATCGTATCAACCGACAAAATTACGCACAACACCGATGCGTATATTGATTGCCCTATTGATACAAAACCCAGAATTCTCTAAATTAGTGCCCCCTCTCGAGGGATTAAGTACAGAAAAAATCGCAGGTTTATCGCTTTTTATTGAATTAGTTTCTGTTTGCCAAGCACAACCAGGCCTGAATACAGGACAGATTATCGAACTCTATAGAGAGAATAAATTCGGTAAACAGCTTGAAAAATTGGCAATGTGGAACGATATAGATATAGATGAGATTGCAGAAAAAACCTTTACAGACACGTTAGATCATATTTTTTTAACCGCAATGGACGAACGTTTAAACGCGCTTATTGCGAAAGAGAGAACAGAAGGTCTAACGCAAGATGAACGCGAAGAAGTCCAATTGATAATACAGGCACGCGTTAAAAAGTAAATACAAAATTAAGATTAAAAACACGGCTTAATTGCCGCTATCGGTAGGTACTAAAAACCTACATTTGCTACGCTGAGGGGACCGTAGCAATCGACAATGAAAATGCCCCTCCGTAGTTATTGTTGGCTAAACAGTTATCGCCGACCGACACCAACCCAAATTACTTTGAAGTGTGGATACCGTCTTATGGAGCAAAACCCGCAGTCACAGCTGAAGCTACTTGTTACTAAAGGTAAGGAGCAAGGCTACCTGACCTATGCTGAGGTCAATGACCATCTGCCGGAAGATATCGTCGATTCAGATCAAATCGAAGACATCATCCAGATGATTAACGACATGGGCATTCAGGTTATGGAAGAAGCACCTGACGCCGATGATCTGATGCTGGCAGAAAATTCAAATGATACTGATGATGATGCTGCAGAGGCCGCAGCTCAGGTACTTTCTAGTGTAGAATCTGAGATTGGCCGTACAACCGACCCTGTGCGTATGTATATGCGCGAAATGGGTACAGTTGAACTGCTCACCCGGGAAGGTGAAATTGATATCGCAAAACGCATTGAAGATGGCATTAATCAAGTTCAATGTTCCGTTGCAGAATATCCTGAAGCAATTACTTATCTTCTTGAACAGTATGATCGTGTTGAAGCAGGCGAAGCACGTCTTTCAGACTTAATTACTGCGTTTATTGACCCTAATGCCGAAGAAGTGGCAGAAAGTGAAGATGTCAATTTAGGCAAAGAAGATGATGAAGTTGCCAATGACGCTGAAGACGAAGATGAAGATGAAGACGAAGATGGCGACAATGACAGCGATAGCGATGACGATAACAGCATCGATCCTGAATTAGCACGCCAGAAGTTTACTGAGCTTCGTGAGCAATACGAAAAAACTCGCCAAACTATCAAGGCGAAAGGTCGCAACCACAAAGATACAGAGCTTGAAATCTTATTGTTATCTGAAATTTTCAAACAGTTCCGTTTAGTACCGAAACAGTTTGATTATCTGGTTAACAATATGCGCGAAATGATGGACAGAGTCCGTGCTCAAGAACGTCACATCATGCGTCTTTGTGTTGATCAAGTTAAGATGCCAAAGAAAAACTTCATTACACTGTTTACAGGTAACGAAACCAATGACACATGGTTTACTGCTGCTCGAGCAATGAATAAGCCTTGGTCTGAAAAGCTGGCAGGTATTGAAGAAGAAGTACAACGCAGCTTACAAAAACTGCAACAAATTGAAGTTGAAACTGGACTGACAATCGAACAGGTTAAAGATATTAACCGTCGCATGTCTATCGGTGAAGCAAAAGCACGTCGTGCGAAAAAAGAGATGGTCGAAGCGAACTTACGTCTCGTTATCTCTATCGCGAAAAAATATACCAACCGTGGCTTACAGTTCCTTGACTTAATTCAGGAAGGGAATATCGGTTTGATGAAAGCGGTTGATAAATTTGAATACCGTCGTGGTTATAAGTTCTCAACTTATGCAACATGGTGGATCCGTCAAGCAATTACTCGTTCAATCGCTGATCAGGCGCGTACAATCCGTATCCCTGTTCATATGATCGAAACGATTAATAAACTGAACCGTATCTCTCGTCAAATGTTGCAAGAGATGGGACGTGAGCCTTCACCTGAAGAGCTTGCAGAACGTATG
Organism: Proteus faecis; assembly: GCF_003144395.1. Taxonomy (GTDB): domain Bacteria; phylum Pseudomonadota; class Gammaproteobacteria; order Enterobacterales; family Enterobacteriaceae; genus Proteus; species Proteus faecis. The sequence continues at coordinate 134,052 of NZ_PENZ01000012.1, forward strand.
TTAATGCCTGAAGACAAGATCCGTAAGGTACTAAAAATCGCTAAAGAACCTATCTCCATGGAAACCCCAATCGGTGACGATGAAGATTCACATTTAGGTGATTTTATCGAGGATACGACTCTCGAATTGCCACTGGATTCTGCGACATCAGAAAGCTTACGTTCAGCAACTCACGAAGTGTTAGCTGGCTTAACACTGCGTGAAGCGAAAGTCCTGCGTATGCGTTTTGGTATTGATATGAATACAGACCATACCTTGGAAGAAGTGGGTAAACAGTTTGATGTTACCCGTGAACGTATCCGTCAGATTGAAGCGAAGGCACTGCGTAAATTACGCCACCCAAGCCGTTCTGAAGTATTACGTAGCTTCCTTGATGAGTAATCAACTTACTTTTCAATAAAAGTTATAATGAACGCCTGTGATATCACAGGCGTTTTTTTATGGGGATTTAGCTACGATATCTACAATCTCTTTAAACTACGAGAGATTTCACCTACACCTATTTATAAAAAATAGCCTTATTATTTATATTTTTGTATCTGCACGCATGCCTATTAATGGATCATTACGCTATCCTATTGATATCATAGTTATTCTCTGTTTTATCTTTTTATTGTTTAGATTGAACAGAATTTGCGCATACAGTCATCCAAAGGCTAGACCTAGTGCAAAATGGCACGTATAATCACACTCCATTAAGGCCCCTTAGCTCAGTTGGTTAGAGCAGGCGACTCATAATCGCTTGGTCACTGGTTCAAGTCCAGTAGGGGCCACCAAATTTAGCTGTTAAATCAGCGCATGAAGCCACTTCTTAGCAAGTGGCTTTTTTGTTTCTATGGACAAAACTGAGTGTTGCACTATTTTTTCTAATTATCCGCTATAACCTTCTATAAAACCCCTACTCCACATTTTGATATCACTCATCCATCTTTGTTGTTCAATATCCTCAATGTCAATTCCTAGAGAATGATAGCTGTATTTAAGGTGTCTGTATCGAATTCACTCTTTACAAGAAAAGTGATATCTCTTTTTATATTTATACTTTTATAACTATATTCGAATATCTGAATTAGAATATCTGGATCTTTTTTTGATTTATTCAACTCTGAGATGATAAAGCGAAATGGTAAATAACAGCTGAAATACCCCCCCTTATTTTATCAATTCTAAATTTTCATGAATTTATTTTAGATAAAAAATCGAGTTTTGAGTTATGGATAATATCTAATAATTCCTAGTATCATAAAAAACGCCTCAATATAAAATAAATCATAAAAAGAACATTTCATAAAAAGTTAATTGTTAAATTAAACTGTTTTTTATTTAAAATAAATCTCACTTACTACTTTATAGTGTAAATAATTAAAATAAACTTATTTTTTTACAAAAATAAACAACAATTTAATTGTGTATTATTCATAATATTTGATCATTGTTATATATTTATAAAAAAATAAAAAAACAAACAAAACGAGTATTTTAATATTTTTAAAATAACGCAACCACATGTTATATTTATAAAATATAAAAACATACTTATACGACAATCTAATAGAGAACAACTATTAACGACTTAAATAGAAAAACAATAAATTAATATACACTTATTGAGTGTTTTATTTTTAATGGAATATTACAATCACCTACTTTTCAGTGTCTTGATTTTATAAAACATCTCGAGTAACTTGTTTAGTCAAGAACGTAATGAAGAAAATTATTTTATTGTGTTCATTAAAAATGACTAGGCATAAAATAATATGAATAGGTAAATAGGCTATGTGATTGTTATAATAAATGTGACATTAGACTTTTTCATAAAAATAGTTGGAAAAGAAACAAATAGAGTTCACAAAAACATGTTTAATGGATTAATAACGGGTAAAAAACTGGCTAAGTTATTAAATACCAAAAAAACAAGCATTTAGATATAAATGTAATGTTTGTAATATTACAGCCAATACATTCATTATTATACTTATATCCTAAACGTCTCTATTAATATTGAACTCCTAAAACAAAGAGTTTCTTTAATATTTTTATTTAAATTAATAGCTAATGAACATCACACACTAAATAAGTATTATTTTATTTTCACATCAAGCTAAAAATTTATTCTATTCGTATTACCTTAATGAGTAAACATAATATTCCTTAAAATTAAAAGGAATATTATGTTTGTATGGTTATGGAGATAAGATGCTTATATCCATCATTATTTAAAGTGTTCATCTGTTAGAGTTAATAAGATGTTACTTATATTATAGAGGAAAAGTATGAAAAAGGTTATTGTTGCTACTTTAATTACTACTGCCGTAGCTTTAAGTTCATCAGCATTTGCTGCTGGTGGACAAGGTCAAGGTTCTGGTCAAGTTAAATTCCATGGTTATATTATTGATGCTCCATGCTCAATAGAATCAGAAAACCCAATCGAAGTTGATTTCGGCCAAATATCTCGTAAAGCACTGGCCGCTAATAGTAACTCAGGCGAAAGTCATGTTAAAACATTTAACATTGAATTAGCTGACTGTGATATTTCCGACTTAACTGATAAACAAGTTACTACTACATTTAGCTTCACTGATGCAGGTCAAAATACCAACTTAGTTGGATTTGATGGCAAAGAGGGAATGGGTGCTGGTATTGCAATTACTTCTGGTAACAGCAAAGTATTGAACAACGTTGCCACTAAACCACACCAATTAACTACTGGTCCTAACACTCTACAATTTGCTTCTTATGTGAAAGGTCTAGGCGGTACAGGTGATGACGCTATTAAAGTTGGTGAATTCTACGCAACCGCTAACTTTACTTTAGCATACCAATAAGAAATAGCAGGTCAGTTTTATTTAAATAAAACTGACCTGTTCTACTAATTGGAACTATTAATGAAAAAATTGATATCTCTTTTATCATTATTATTAGTCACTTCATATACGTATTCGTCCACAGAACAAGGACATGGTCGAGTTGATATGAGGGGAACTATAGTTGAGACACCTTGCTTAATTGATACAGGAAGTGCGGATCAATCTATAGATTTAGGTATTATTCCTATTTCATATATGTCCCAATATGGTGCATCTCCAGAAAAAGCGTTTTCAATTAAATTGATAGATTGCCAGTTGGTGTCAACAACAAAAGAAAATTTTCAATGGGAAAGTTTCGATGTAACTTTTGATGGCGCTAATAATGGTAATTATTATACCGTTAATGGAGACGCAAAAGGCGTTGTTTTGCAAATAAAAGATACCAGTGAGCAGTTAGCTATACCAGGAAAGAGTATGGATAAAATACAGATCTCACCTGGGGATATGTTTTTAAATTATAAATTAAGACTTATTGCTGATGGCTCTGATATAAGAGCAGGTGATTTTCATACTATTATTATTTATAGAATCAGTTATTACTGATTCTAATTATTCGGATAATCATAATGTTATTATTGAAAATAAAAAATGTATTAGTAAGGAAACTGATCATAATAAGTGCCTTTTTTATTTTTAATCCGGCATATTCAAACACATTTGAATTTAGTTCAAATATGTTTAATTTAGAAGATGGCGAAAATATTGATGTCACCCAGTTTTCTAAATCAGGGTATATTCTACCAGGAACCTACACATTAAAAATTCAGCTTAACCAAAATGTTATTGCTGAACAACCAATCACTTTTTATGCTGATGAATCTCGAGAAACAGGTAGTTCAGTCTGTTTATCACCAGAACAAGTTTCATTATTAGCCCTAAAACCAGAAATACTGAAACAAATCACTTGGCTCAATGATGGAAGTTGTCTTGATTGGAGTTCACTCTCTGGTGCAAGTTATACTGGTGATCTCGGTACATTGACATTAAATATTAGCATACCTCAAGCCTATATCGAATATTCAGATGCAACATGGGAGCCAGCTTCTCGTTGGGATGAAGGTATCTCTGGACTTATATTTGACTACAATTTAAATGCTAAAACAAATAGACCCCATAAGTCAGGAAATAATACATATTCATTAAATAGTAATGGTGTTGCTGGTATTAACTTAGGTGTTTGGCGTGTCCGTGGTGATTGGCAAGGACGTTTAAACCATGGTACAGGATCTCAAGATGCTGTAAATACAGATTTTAAGTGGAGCCGATTTTATGCTTATCGTGCAATTTCCCAGCTAAAAGCTAAATTAACGTTGGGAGAAGTTTATTTAGAATCTGATCTATTTGATACATTTAGATTTATTGGTGCGGTATTAGGTTCTGACTTATCTATGTTACCACCGAATTTACGTGGATATGCTCCAGAGGTTAATGGTGTCGCACAGACCAGTGCTCAAGTCATTATTTCGCAACAAGGACGAATTATTTATCAGACTCAGGTTGCCGCCGGACCTTTTAGTATTCAAGATTTAAGTAGTGCTGTTAGTGGTACTTTAGACGTTAGAGTTGAAGAGCAAGATGGACGTGTTCAAGAGTATCAAGTTAATACTGCAACAATACCTTATCTAACTCGTCCTGGACAAGTGAGATATAAAGTCGCTTTTGGACGCCCAGCAGATATGGATCACCGAGTTAATGGGGATGTATTTGCCACAGGTGAGTTCTCATGGGGTGTAACAAACGGTTGGTCATTATTTGCAGGTAGTATTAATAGCCAAAATTATAATGCGTTTTCTGTTGGTTTTGGACGTGATTTACTTGCATTTGGTGCACTGTCATTTGATGTAACTCAATCTATTGCTAAGCTTTATAATGGTGGTGACAAAGATAAGTACCAAGGTCGTTCATATCGAATCAGTTATTCGAAAAGATTTGATGATATAGATAGCCAAATACAATTTGCTGGATACCGTTTTTCTGAACGTGATTTTATGAGTATGTCTCAATTTTTAAATGCTCAACAAAATAATGGTATTCGGGAAAATCACCAAAAAGAATTATATACCGTTACACTAAGTAAAAACTTTAGAGATTATCGACTTTCAACAGGTTTAAATTATCGTTACCAAACATATTGGAATCAACCTGACCAAAACCGTTATGATTTCACTGCAATAAAATATTTTGATATCGGCAATTATAAAAATTTATCTTTATCATTAAGTCTCTTTAAAAATAAAAGTAATTGGGGTAATGACCAAGGTGCTTATGTAAGTATGACCATGCCTTGGGGAACTGGTGGTAATTTAAGTTATAGTTCAAACATTGATAATGATAATAATATTTCAAATAGCGTTGGCTTCTTCAATCGCATTGATGAAAATACTTCATATAGAATAAGTGCGGGTAATCAACGTAAAGGAGGTCTTGCTAATGCTTATATTTATCATGAAATGAATAATGCTAAGTTAAGCGGGACAGCAGATTATGTTCATAATCAATATACTGCATTTGGTTTGAATGTGCAGGGTGGTTTGACTATGACAATGAATGGTGGGGCCATACATAGAAGTAGTTTACCTGGTGGTACACGTCTGTTAGTTGATACCGATGGTGTTGCAAATATCCCTGTTCAAGGATATAGCACTCCTGTCTATACAAATGCTTTCGGCAAGGCTGTCTTACCTGAAGTGAATAGTTATTATAAAAATAAAATTAAAATTGATATTAATAACCTTCCTGAGAATGCTGAGGTTAATGACAACGTATTATTAGCAACGTTGACTGAAGGTGCTATTGGTTATCGTAAATTTGAAGTTAATTCAGGTATGAAATTAATGGTTGTTATTAGGTTAAGTGATGGAAGTTATCCTCCTTTTGCAGCTCAAATAACGAATTCGAAAGATAGAAATACCGGCATAGTAGGTGAATTTGGTAATGCTTATATAACAGGTATTAATCCAAATGAATCAATGACTGTTAGCTGGGGTGGAAATAAAAAATGCCAAATTAATTTCCCTGATAAAATAGAAAACAATGGCCAATCTTTAATACTAGTATGTTCCAATGTTATGGAATAAAAAATTAATTCTAATAGAGCTGACGTTATGACTATTCTAAATAAAAGTTTTTGTATCGGGTTATTATGTGTTATTTCCACGAGTGCACAAGCAGCACTTTCCTTAGACCGTACACGAGTGATATTTGAAGGAAATAAAAAATCTGTTTCTTTAAATGTTGCAAATACAAGTGAAAAACTACCTTATCTTGCTCAAGCGTGGATAGAAAATGATAAGGGCGTTAAAATCCAGTCGCCATTTGTTGTTGTTCCTCCTGTACAGCGAGTTGAACCTGGAAAACCGACGCAAGTTAAAATAGAAGCTATTAATGTCTTACAAACATTACCACAAGACAGAGAAAGTATATTTTATTTTAATCTAAGAGAGATTCCACCTAAGAGTGAAAAAGTTAATGTTTTACAACTAGCGTTACAAACTAAGATTAAACTTTTCTATAGACCAGAAAAGTTAGTTATGAGTGGAACGGATATTATTAATAATCCATGGCAAGAAAAGGTAGTGCTACAAGAAAATGGTAGCAACTACACTATTGAAAATCCAACGCCCTATTATGTTACTATTGTTAATATGGCAAAGGATGAAAAAAGCAAAACAGATCCTAATTTCAATGCAGTTATGCTAGCGCCATTTGGTAAAGATACTATAAATGTTAATCCATCAGTATTAGGTTCTAAACCTGTGATTACGTATATTAATGATTATGGTGGACGTTCTCAGGTATCTTTTTCTTGCGTAAGCAATAAATGCGCTGTAAAAGAAAAAGGCTGATAATGAAACTATCAAATTTTATTTTGTATAAAGTTGTTGGATTAGTTGTTTTTTCTTTATCTTTAAATGCAATGGCACAAAAAGATCCAAATCAAACACTATTCCGACCGTACACTAGTACTGAAGGTATTGATGGTGCTAGAGGGCAGCTTTATGTTTATGGCTCTCTTGTTGAAAGTCCTTGCAAGTTAGCAATGACATCTAAATATCAAGAAATTGATTTAGGTGTTATTGGTACCGCTGAGCTTAAAAATATTGGGAAAGTCAATAAATCAATACCCTTTTCTATTGAACTAATAGATTGTATTAGAACACCAGCAAGTGCAACAAATGAAAAGTTGGGTACTTCTTTTTGGAGTCATATTCAACCATCTGTTAAAATAAAATTTTATGCCAAAACAGTTCCTTTTTACCCTAATCTAGTTTCTGTTACTAACGCAGAAGGTTTTGGTTTAGCTATTCTTGATAAAGATAAAAAGACAATATCATTGAATGAATATTCGACACCTGAGATTTTGCAGCCTGGGCAAAATATTTTGACTTACAATTTAGCACCAGTACGAATCTCTCAAGATTTAAAAGCGAGCAACTATACAGCAATTATTTACTTTTTACTATATTATGAATAGAGATATTTATTATGAAAATGATAAAAGAAATAATTTTAATAATATTTACTCTTATTTTTATACCTAATATTTCCTATTCTGCTTCTTCAGGAAATTATCAGACTAATATCTATATTCATGGTTCAATATTAAACGCTCCTTGTAAAGTAAGAAATAAGATTATAAATGTAGAATTTGGCGAGATTATTGGCAAATATCTTTATATACACGATAGAACACGTAGTATTCCTTTTTCTATTGAATTAGATGATTGTAAAACTAATATAGCCAATTCTGTTATTGTTACTTTTACTGGGAAGCCTTCTTTCGGTGAGGGACTAGGTGGTTTTCTTGCATTGGATAGCAGTAGTGTCGCCTCTGGGGTAGGGATTGGGATAGAAACAGATAATGGAAAATTTTTACCCCTAAACCAAAGTACAAAAGCTATGAATTTAATTAGTGGCTATAACGCTTTAGCTTTTAAAGCCTTTGTTAAAGGTGATGATAGAGTATTAAAGAATAAGTCACTAGGTTTTGGTGAGTTTTTGGCGACAGCGACATTCGTATTGGAATATCCATAAGGTCATATATTATGAGAAAGTTATTTGTATTTCTATTATTTCTCCCCATGTTATCTTTTGCTAATAATGCTTGGTATGTAAGTATTCCCAGTTATAGAATTAATCCAAATGCTGAGTGGGGTAAACAGTTCGAATATACTGCGGTGTTGTATCTAAGTGAGGAGGGTTTAAAATCAAAGGAACCCTTAAATGCTAATTGTTTGAACGGATGTTGGCTAGGCGTAAACACACAAACTTTATCTCATGGCCTTGACGATACGCGTTATCTCGATGTCGGACAAACAAAGACTTTTTTTAAAGGTACAACTGTTGGTGACGCTTTAACAGCACTCTATAACCATATCGGTACTTACTATTATGTACACCAGTCATCAGCACCAAATAGAACAGCCGAAGGTACCATATGGTGTGGTGCACTTGGTATATCTGACTCGGGTAGTGATGGTGGGACATATAAAATAATGGCTGGAGGGGAGTGCAGTAGTCTACCTAACCCACCTGATGTAGAATGTTCTTTAGAGACAACAGGAATTGATTTGGATCACGGCGAACTTGTTGTAGATGAAGTGGCAGGAAATACTGTGTCTGGTGAATTTATCATTCGCTGTAACTATGAAGCCAAGATGTATTTATCGTTAATGAGTCCTAATGAAGAAAATAGTAATCCTTATATAGGCACTAGAGTAAGATTAAAAGAAAATGAACTATATAGCTTACTCACTATTAATGATAAACCTGCTGTAAATAGGACTCTGTTCAATCTATCTGCTAATGATAACAGATTTACAGTTACCTCCACTCTTTTCACTCCCACTGGTCAAGTAGAGCCTGGACCATTCTCAGCCTTTGCTTTTGTTATTATGTCGTATGTATAAAAATTTTTATACATTCATCTCGAGTGAGTTGTTGTATAAAAGTTGTTTTTTTAAACTTTTATACAAAACTCACTTTTTAAAAACCGACCTTTTTATTTGATATATTTTTATTTCTCACTATCAACAGATCTCCCATACTGATAGAACAAAAAGGAAAAAGCTCACTCTACTATCTCGCTCAAAGTGAGCTTATTTTACATACGATATTAACTAACTAATTTAACCTATTAGTCTTGTTCTTTAACCTTAAAGACCGACACTTTATCTGTTAAATTTTGTGCTTTCTCATCTAGAATCATCGTAGAAGTCGCGCCTTGTTCAACTAAAGCGGCATTTTGCTGAACAACAGAATCCATTTGGTTAATAGCGACTGCGATCTGTTCAATACCCACTTTTTGCTCTTCTGATGCAATACTAATACCTTGCATAATATCGCTGACTTTAGTAATAGAAGAAACGATATCTTGCATATGCTCACCCGTTCTATTCACTAATTCACGACCATGAGCCACATCCGCAACGGATTCTCTAATTATCTGGTTAATTTCACGTGCCGCATCTGCACTTCTTGCTGCTAAGTTTCTCACTTCTGTTGCAACAACCGTAAATCCACGGCCTTGTTCACCTGCTCGAGCAGCTTCAACAGCAGCATTTAATGCCAGAATATTCGTTTGGCTTGCTATGTTATTAACCACATCATTGATTTCAGCGACTTTTAATGTTCCTACCTCAATCTTCTTCATTGAGTTAATGGCATCATTCATAATGTTAGAGCCATCAATTGCTAAATCGCGGGTTTCTGCGGTAATCGAGTTTGCTAAAATCGCATTATCAGTATTATTTACTACTGCGATTTTTATCTCTTCCATACTTGCTGCTGTTTGTTGCAGAGCACTTGCTTGCTCCTCTGTACGTGAAGAGAGATCTTGGTTGCCCGAAGCAATTTCAGCCGAACCTTTTTTGATCTCTAGTGCTTCTTCTTTAACAAGTTGAATAGTCGATGTTAGTGCAGTTTGCATGTCACCCACATTAGAGAACAAGGTGCCAAACTCATCATTTCGTTTCTTAGGTAGAGTAAAACTTAAATCTCCCTCTCCCACTTTCTGTAAAATGGCTGAGAGTGTATTTAAATTAAAGATAAACGTTTTATTGACCCAACGGATAACAATATAAAGAAGAACAAGAATGATCCCAAGGGCAATAATAGTCGTGTAAAGTGACAACTGTACCATCCAAGCTTGCTGCGCTTTAATGTCATCATTTACACCTTTAGTGATAATAAGATATTCATCAAAGAGATCAGATAAGCGATTAAAATCATTGGAGAGGTTTGATTCTGTGTAATCTAGCGTATCGATAGGTGCAATCAGCTCATCGAGAAGATAATAGAATAGCACTGATAGTTGTTCTGAATTTCGTTGAGCATCAGGACTTATCTTCTTCACGCCTACCCAATGTGTAATCGTTGCTTTTGATTTTGTCGCCAGCGCTTTTGCTTCAGTAACAAGTGATTTAATTGTTTCTTGTTTATTCTCATCCGTCATTGTTTTCAACAACATTAGGTAGTTGACGTGAGAACGAATGGTCGCTAATTCATACCTTGCTTCTTGCACATTATTCAATCTGGTATTCAAGGAATCCAATGATGCGAAGTTTTCTTGCATTCTATAAATAAAAAACGACGACAATACAGATGATAATAAGAAAATAGCTAATAGTATGATAGAACCTACTTTAGCTGATCTTTCAATACTCATGAAATAATCTACCCCGGCAATAAAATATTACAAATATACTCATTTATCGGCACGAAATAGATTTTATTTACTCATTAATCAGAATTATCAATACAAACACTTATTACAAATTTCAATCAATGATATTCATTAGTCTTTTACTCTGCTTTTAAACAGTTAACTAAGATAATATACCATAACGAAATAGTATTTTAGTGTTATTAATTGACGGGTAACTAAGTTTTGACTTTGATTAAAACTAAAAAATAAGTAAAGAATTTAAACGCCACACAAATTAATAAATATTGAATGCTCTAGAAAAATAAAATTAACACAGAAAACTTCTTAAATTTTCAGCTTTTATTAGTTGTTTAAAGATTATTAATCATAAGTTTTACTTTACTATATTATGTCTATACAGTTTTAAACAATAAAAATAATGAATAGTGAACTAAACTACCCGCTTATCTACTCAAGTAGATAAACAAAATAGAATGTAATAAATAGATAGATACCTAATAAATCATTAATTAGCCAATTTAACTTCAATAGATTATCCCCAAATAAAAGCGATAAGTTAATATTTTTATTTTTAATAATACTAATCCATCAATAGTTAATATCTACATTTAAAATAATCAGCTTATTGTTTTATAAAATATCTTTTATTCATTGTGTAAATAATTTGTACTTGTACACATAAAAAATAGTCATTTTGAATAACCAATAGACACACTGTCTCATTTTGAGAACAGTGATATAATAAGCTTAATGACCTTAAAAACTCTGATGATTTACGGAGCCTTATCCTGTATGCAACCCCAATTTGAAAACGCGAAAAACACCGTAAAAACGTTATCAGTGTTTGATTTTGATGGCACGCTAACCTATCACGACAGTTTTATCCCTTTTCTAAAATTCGCCTTTGGTAAACGTAAATTCTCACGCCGTTTGATTAAAATGGTATTACCAACATTGCGTTGTTTTAGACGCAAACTCACGCGCGATGAGTTAAAAGAAGTGTTGATTAAAACCTTCCTAACCAATATTGATGAGCAATGGTTAAAAGAAAAAGCAGAAGAATTTTGTAAGCTTTACTGGAGCAAATTAATGCGCCCTACAGGCTTACTAGCTGTTGCAGAAGAAGTGAATAGCAATGCTGAAGTAACGATTTGCTCTGCATCACCTGCAATGGTATTACAACCATTTGCTGACCGCTTAGGCATTAAATTAATTGGTACAACACTTGAAGTTGTTGAAGGTGTATTAACAGGTAAAATTATTGGTAATAACTGTCGTTGCGGTGAAAAAATCAAACGATTAGAAAGTGTTTATGGGGATTTAACACAATATCATTTAAGAGCTTGGGGAGACTCTCGTGGCGATCATGAATTACTTTTTGCCGCACAAGATCCTCATTGGCGCCACTTTCATACTGGTCGTCGTAAATCTAAACATTCACCTATCAAAGTAACCACAAAAAAAGAGTCTTAATGACTTGCTCTTTTCTTATCGACATAACAAATAGCCCCCGCAAAAGCGAGGGCTATATAATAGAGTCTTAGATATTTACGCCGTGCTGTGATGCTAATGCACTTAAGCCACCCGCAAAACCTTGACCAACTGCCTTGAATTTCCACTCTGCACCATGGCGATATAGCTCACCAAAGATCATTGCAGTTTCTGTTGATGCATCTTCAGAAAGATCAAAACGTGCAATTTCAGTGTTATTGTCGTTGTTATAAACGCGCATAAAACTGTTGCTAACCATACCAAAGTTTTGTTTACGGTTTTCTGCATCATAAATAGTAACCGCGAATACCAATTTTTTCACTTCAGCAGGGACTTTTGATAACGTGATTTTAACTTGTTCATCATCACCGTCGCCTTCCCCTGTACGGTTATCTCCTTGGTGTTCAACGCTTCCACATTGACTCACTTTGTTATTAAAGAAGATAAAACTAGCGTCTGAAAGTACTTTTCCATCTTCACCTACCATGAATACTGACGCATCTAAGTCAAACTCTGCGCCATCTGTCACGCGGGCATCCCATCCTAGACCAACCATAGCAACCGACATTGTTGGTGCTTCTTTAGTCAGAGAAACATTACCACCTTTAACGAGGGAAACTGCCATATCAAAGCTCCTACTTTATTGAATAAACTGGCAATCATATCTTATGACTGCCAGTAGTTAGTATTTTATCGATCCGCTATCAAGAGGCATTAATACCGTATTGAGCACAAACTGAACCTAAGCCTCCCGCATAACCTTGACCTACAGCACGGAATTTCCACTCTGTACCATGGCGATATAACTCACCAAATAACATTGCAGTTTCCGTTGAGGCATCTTCCGTTAAGTCATAACGAGCAACTTCGATTTGGTTGTCATCATTAACCAAACGAATAAATGCACCTGATACTTGGCCAAAGCTTTGGCGACGTGCTTGCGCATCATGGATAGTGACAACGAAGATAACCTTATCGACATCATTTGGGATCATGTCTAATTTGATTTTCAGCGCTTCATCATCACCATCGCCTTCACCTGTGCGGTTATCACCGGTATGAACAACAGAACCATCAGCAGATCTTAAATTGTTATAAAAAATGAAATCGGCATCGCTACGCACTTTTCCATTTGCAGCTAACAGAAATACAGATGCATCTAAGTCAAAATCTTGACCATCTGTAGAACGGGCATCCCAACCAAGTCCGACAAGGACGTTTTTCATCGTTGGGGCTGCTTTGCTCAGGGAGACATTACCACCTTTAGAAAGAGAAACGCTCATTTTATAACCTCTTTAGTCTTGTTTTTAATATTCTGATTTTTCAAGAATATTTATTAATTTGTCTTACCTTCATCATCTTTTTTCTCTGGGAATAAGAAACTTGCAATAATACCCAGAGCAAGAACACCTAGCACAACAAATAAGCTAGTTGTCGCGGAGATGCTGTATCCATGTTGCCAGATATGGTCTGTTGCATTTAAACCTAGTTTTACGGCAATAAAGAACAACAACACAATAACCGCTTTTTCAAGGTAAACCAGATACTGTTTTAACGCTTCTAACACGAAGTAAAGCGTACGTAAGCCTAAGATTGCGAACATCATTGCACTATAAACAATGAGGGGTTCACGGCTTACTGCGATAATAGCGGGAACCGAGTCGAAAGCAAACATCACATCGGAAAGCTCTACAACAGCCACACACAGCATAAGTGGTGTTGCATATAACGCAGCTTTTGTACCACGACCAATAGTAATTTCTTTGTTTTCTGGTTTTGCTAATTCAGCATCGACTTCTTTTTGTGTTAATAAGAAAGCGTGCCCAGTGATTTTTGGCCATATAGGGAAAAATCGTTTAACTAAGCGATAAGCAAGATGTTGTGAATAGTCTTCAATCTCTTCACTGTCATCACCGCTTTTCAGCATCATTACTGCCGTCCAAGCAACGATTAAGGCAAATACTATCTCAACATATGGTCCTAAACTTAACAGTCCTGTACCGATGGCAACAAAGATCCCACGGAAAACGATAGCACCGATAATACCCCAATAAAGAACGCGGTGACGGAAGCGATCAGGTACCGCAAACCAAGAGAAAATCGCCATCATGACAAACAAGTTATCAACGGAAAGCACTTTCTCTAATGCATAACCTGTTACGAATAAGCTCGCAACTTCTGCACCATGGTGAATATAAAGGAATCCTGCGAATACCATTGCAATGGCAACCCAGAATATAGACCAAAAGATGGCATTCTTTAACGTTACCGGCTTATCTGCACGATGCATAAATAAGTCGATAAAAATAGCGCCAATCGCAAGAACAACAAAGACAATGACAGTTTCTGTCGGAAAACCAATATGTGTGGATACCATAATAATTCCTGAACGGTTCCCTATATAAAATTAATTACAAACCAAATTCTGCGGGCTGAAAGCCTAATGCAATGGCAATAGCACGCACAGCTTCTTTTTCATCATTGTCAAAATCACCATCACTTTTCGCAACAGCAATACCGACACGAATAGCTAATTGCGCAGCTTCTGGCTGATCTTTCATTGCCAGAATATACTTCATGGTTTCGCCTTTACCGACTTCAGTATCGAATTCGAAACTCAAGATTAGCTTATTAAAGAATTCGATAACTTCAGAAGTATCAAAAACTTTAAGTTCATCCGATGCTTTTAAAAAACCAAGCATCTTCTGCTTTTCTTCAGAACTGACACCGTCACTAGCAATGGCAATACGCGCACATACTGCAACAGTACCTTGCATAAATTTTTTATTTTTAAAGCGACCAACTTGCTTGGCTAACTCAGAACGGCTTGTATTGAAACCTTCTTTTAATTTGTTAAAAAAACTCATGTTATTTTTCCTTATATCAACTTGATCACTTAGAACCCGCTGTCCAGCGAAATCCCCACCCATAGGCATTATCCATATCACGGTGGCCTTTAAAAAACTCATTGAGACGTTCAACTTTTATTGATCCGTTCTCATTAACTAGTCGGGCAATCGCACACATACCACGACCATTATTACCATCCGTTAAGCGAGTCTCGATAGGCGGTTGATCAGGTACATGAATGGTAACCACACCATCAGTCTTGCTCCAATTTGGTACACCTTCATAAATAAACGCGAAAATAAGCACTTGCTTAATATTTTTCCATTCACGTCCATTTACAAAGATCCATTCACCACCAGCAACATCTCCTGTACGATCATCACCTTGCAATTCAACATAAGGAATTCGATTAAAATCACCAAAACCATTTCCTAATGCTTGAATAACGGACTTATGACCTTGCTGAAGTTCAACAAATGCACCTATATCTAAATCGATACCTTTGTTGCCTCCGAACAAACCACCTAATAACCCAGAGCCCCCACTTTTACTTTCGCGATGCCAATCAAGGTTGATTCGAATTTTACCGAAGTCATCTTTCTTCGTTAGGCTGATCGCTGGTTTCTCTTTAGTTAAAGAAACTTTACTTAAGTTCACCGGATTTGGTGCTGGTTTCGGTGCTGGTGCTGGTGCTGGTGCTGGTTCAGCGTCTGCAATATCAACACCAAAATGCTCAGCTAATGGCTGTAAACCGCCATTAAATCCTTGAGCGATAAAACGGAACTTCCAGCTACCATTACGACGATATAATTCACCTAAAATTAATGCAGCTTCAGAACGACCGTTAATATCAACATTACCATTCGCTACAACTTCGTTATTAGCATCAACTTGAATTGATAATCGTTGTAAATTTGCAATAGTTTGTTGACCGTCACAAGTCGCTGTAAACGCAATTTTTTCAACATCTGGACGTAAACGCGCTAAATCTACAGTGAAAGATGTGCTGTTTCCTGCTGTTGCATAGATAACCGTGCGATCATCATTCGCTGTCTGTCCATAAAACACCATATCGGTGTCGCCATTCACTTTACCTGACGCATAAAGTCTAAAAGCGGACACATCAACAGGCGCACCCGATTGAATTCTAACGATTAATGTCTGATTAGGAACAGGTAAATTCCCACCTGGAGTCATATTCATTTATCGCACCACCGTAGCCACAATATCGGGCATCATGTCGTTAATAACACGACCTTTACAAGGCGCACCAAACGCAGTGAAATCCCATTGACCATGATTACGTTGTAAAGAAGCAATCACGATACCGGTATGAGAGCCTTGCTCTGTTAAGGTATAACGCACCAGTTCTTTGTTAGTTGCTTTATCAACAACACGACAGAATGCGTTTTCAACTTCATTAAATGTTTGTCCACGGAAACTGTTTACAGTGAATACCAAGTATTCAACATTTGTTGGTAAACGGTCTAAATCAACGAAGATTGTTTCATCATCGCCATCACCGTCACCCGTTAAGTTATCACCAGAGTGAATAACTGATTGGCAACTTGATTTTAATTTTCTAAACCAAATGGTATCGATTTGATTGCCACTTGCGTCAAGCAATACGCAACTTGCATCTAAATCAATAGAACCACCACCACCAAAAAGACCGCCTAATAATCCTTTTTTCTTAATCGGATCCCAGCCCAAACCAAACATTAAATGGCTCAGTGTAGGTGCTTGTTTACTGAGAGAAACTGTTTGATTCTTGCTTAATGAAACCATAATTAAATTCCTTCAGAGGTAGAGTGAAACAATAACGCCATTTGTGATTAATTCCATATTATGAAAATCATCATATCATGATGAAGTACATGAGCAAGACTATTTTTCTTATACAAACTTAAAGTTTTGTCAAATAATTGATATTAATGGTATTTAATTATGTAAAAATGTTAAAAACACAAAAAAATCATAATAATAACTCTATCAATAACCTGATTTTAAAATTAACTCAAATAAATCATATTATGATTGACACAGTTCTTCGAAATCTTCATGATTATAAGCATTGAACCCTACACTTTTATTTCACGGTATACAGAGTCATGAATAACACAGTTTGGTTTATGGAAGGTTTATCATCACAACGCGATATAATTCAAAGTGTTAA
The DNA here is from genome assembly GCF_003144395.1 of Proteus faecis. Taxonomy (GTDB): domain Bacteria; phylum Pseudomonadota; class Gammaproteobacteria; order Enterobacterales; family Enterobacteriaceae; genus Proteus; species Proteus faecis. The sequence continues at coordinate 151,102 of NZ_PENZ01000012.1, forward strand.
AGACTTTGCAAAACAGCAGCACCAAGAGATCTTTGTGCTCGCCTCTCATCGTCATACTCGAAATGAAATTTTATCGCTTGCTGATGGCGCTTTTTATGAACCTCTTGAAGAGACATTACGCTTAAAATTTATCGCTGATGTTATACAACAGCATCACGTTAGCGCCATTCACACGGGTCGTAATAGCATATGGTTTGAATTACACCGCCAAGAAATTGAGTCGTTAGGGGTAAAATTAACAACCGGAGCCACACAACTTGAACAGCTTCAATTAGCTGATAATAAAGTCGCATTTGCACAAGCGATGGAACAATGTGGGCTTCCAGCAGTACCTTCTATTTACATTGAATCTATTGATGAACTAGAAGCGCATATAAAAGAGCCTCCTTTTGGCGAAATACCTTTATGTATCAAACCCGTAAAAGGGATTTATGGCATGGGTTTTTGGCGATTTGATAATCAAGTTTCACCAATGGCGCTGTTTAATCACCCAGAAAATCGCCAAGTCAATCCTCAACAATATCTTGAGGCATTAAAAGCGGTTGAACGTTTTGAACCTTTAGTCTTAATGCCTTATTTACCTGGCCCTGAATACTCCGTGGATATGGTGGTTGAACAAGGTGTTGTTATTGCTGCGGTTGCTCGGCGCAAAGAAGGGGCAATACAACATTTAGAAATTTCAGGTGAAGCTTATGAATTAGGTAAAGCGTGTGCAACAGCGATGAAAGCAGATGGGCTTGTAAATGTACAAACTCGACATAATCATCAAGGTCGCCCGCTGTTACTTGAAATTAATATGCGCCCTTCGGGGGGAATTGGTTATACCCAACATTGTGGAATTAATCTTGCCGGTATTTTTGCTTTACGCCAATTAGGATTAATGAGTATTGAAGAGGCTGTAGCCCAAAATAACCATTTTACACCAACAAAAATACGCTCAATCACCGATTCTATTGTTTTCGATTCAAGGTTAACAAATTTAATCAGTACGGATAATAATTAATAATGAAAAATAGCATGAGTGACTCATCCGTTTATCGTCGCCCTCTTTCTTGTGGCACATTAAGTGTGACGCCAAATTGTTCTATTGAGTTACTTGATGAATTATTTGATATTGCAGAAAGACGCAATCCTAAGCGTGCATTTTTATTTGTCAGTAAAGTATTAGGCCGGCATATCCCTGTTTCACCGAAAAAAATGCGTGAAACCTACCAAAAACTTGCCCGTCAATTTCCTGATTCACTCGAAGGCCCAGTTCTGTTTATTGGTATGGCAGAAACCGCGGTTGGTTTAGGTGCGGGTATTTTTGATGAAGTGAGAAATCGTTATCAACAGGCCATTTATTTAACATCAACGCGCCATCCTGTTGATAACGGTGAACTGCTATGTGAGTTTAAAGAAAATCATAGCCACGCAACTGATCACCTACTCTATTTACCTAAAACAGCAGAGCAACGCCAATGGGTACAACAAGCAAAAACCGTAGTATTAATTGATGATGAAGCGACTACGGGTAATACCTTTATTAACCTGTTGTCGGCACTACGTAAAGACGGTGGATTAACCCATATTGAGCAGGTTATAGCGGTAACTTTAACCGATTGGAGTGGTGATTCTATCGCTGAGCGCTCCCCATTACCGATTAAAACCCTCTCCTTAGTACAAGGGAAGTGGCAATGGGATGCCGATCCAAATGCGCCTTTACCTGTTATGCCTAATGTCAATATCACGGCTTCAGGGCAAGTTGCGATCACGGGTAAACAGAGTTGGGGTCGATTAGGCATGACAACGCCCGCAAGCGATCTGGGTTTATCGATCAATATTTCTTTGGGTGAAAAGATCCTTGTTTTAGGATCAGGAGAATTTGTTTGGGAACCGTTCTTATTAGCTGAACGTCTTGAAAAACAAGGCGCTATCGTAAAATATAGTTCGACAACGCGTTCACCTATTTCAACCAATTTTGCCATTCAATCAGCAATTACATTCACTGATAATTATGGTTTAGGTATTCCAAACTTCGTCTATAACGTAGCACATCAACAATTTGATCGCATTTTGCTTTGTTGTGAAACACCCGCCGAAAGTATTGATAGCCAACTGATTGAAGCCCTCAATAAAGTTGCACCTATTGTTGAGGTAATTAGTTATGACTAAGCCTGTTATTTTAACTGATCTTGATGACACTCTATTTCAAACACGTCGTAAGATGGTGGATGAATTAGCATTAGAACCTTACAAAGCTGGCGCGCTAGATAGAAGCTTAGAACCTCGTAGTTTTATGACTCAAGAGCAAGCCATGCTGGTAGATTGGATGTTAGAGCATGCAGATCTAATTCCTGTTACTGCGCGTGGAACGGAAGAGATTAGCCGAGTCACTATTCCTTTTCATTCTTGGGCAATTACTACACATGGTGCAGTGATATTAACGCCAGAAGGCAATGCTGATACACAATGGCAAAACCACATCACTCAACACTTAGCGCCATATACACAGCGTTTGTTGACACTACAACAAGCAATTACGCAATTAATGGCGGAGCGAAATATTGATGGTTGGGCTCGTATTAACTATGAATACGGTGATTTGCCTATTTATTTAGTCATGAAGCATAACGATAGCACTCGATTAGACGAGCTATACGCCATAGGTGATGAGATAGAAAAAACATTCTCAACCGAAGGTTTTTATATTCATCGCAACAGCAACAATATTGCTTGGTTACCAGAGCCTATCGAAAAAGGCAAAGCTGTTACCTATTTGCTCAATCAATTAAAAGCTGAGCGTGGTGTTTTTCCTGTGATTGGACTCGGTGACAGCCTAAGTGACCATCGCTTTATGAAATTATGTAGTTGGTATGGACTTCCTCGTCAAAGTCAATTTGCGGATGCGATCAACACAAAAATTTTTGGAGAATAAACATGATGGATCATAAACCTTTTTCAGGATCTTATGTATCAGGAGATGTCGATTTTCTACTTCAACCGGTTAATATCGAAATGACGCCCGTTGAATTAAAAGAAGAGCTGATACAATCGGGTAAACGACACTATTCTGACATGCTAAGTCAAGAGCCAGAACCAACTAAATGGCATTTAGATCTGTTTGAAAAAGCGCTAGAAACGGGTGCTACACGTTTAGCCACTGAAGTCATCATGTTGGCTAAATCATTGATTGAACGTTTTGGTGATACCCCAATTATCTTGACAAGCCTTGTTCGTGCAGGTGTTCCTTTAGGCGTCATGTTGCAACAAACATTGCGTAAAATGGGAAAAACCTCTTACCACTACGGCATTAGTATTATTCGAGATAGAGGCATTGATAGTGAAGCGCTTTCATGGATAGAACAACGTCACGGCACAGAAGGTATTGTGTTTGTTGATGGATGGACAGGAAAAGGCGCTATTACGGGTGAACTTATTCGTTCATTATCAGGACGGAAAGGTTATCCAAACCAACCTCGCCTTGTCGTCCTCGCTGATCCTTGTGGCTGTGCATGGTTAAGTGCCAGCGATGAAGATTGGCTTATCCCATTTGGGATCATGGGAGCACCTGTTTCAGGATTAATTTCACGTTCAATTTGGACTGAAAAAGGCTTTCACGGTTTTGTAGATTGCCAACATTTAAAACAGTATGAATGCAGTCGTTACCTTGTTGATACTGTCGGACAAGTCGTTGATACATTAATCAATAACGATATTCCATTAGCTACATTTAAAGAACAACAATCAGATTTAAAAAGACTGAGCGAAAACGTCGTTAGTTCACTTGCAAACAAATATGATATTTCAAATATCAATCGTATAAAACCTGGTATTGCTGAAGCCACACGCGCTGTTTTACGCCGTGTACCTGATCATATCCTTGTAAGAGAAATAACCGATCCTGATGTCGCGTTACTGGTTTATCTTGCGCAGGAAAAAAATATTGCTGTTATTGAAGCAGGGCAAGCGCTTGGTCAATATCGCGCAGTGACTATCATTAAAAAGGTGAAATAATGATTGAACGATTATCCCCATGGAATTTAGGGGCAACGCTTTATATGCCGGCAACACGGACAGATATCGCGACGACAATTATCAACCAGAAAATTGAAGGGTTACGCTCTTTAATTATCTGTTTAGAAGATGCCGTGAGTGATGCTGATATTCCTGTTGCATTAGAAAACCTAGCAGTATTATTAAATACTTTAGCAGAACACAAAAAAAACAGTGATTGTAGCCATTGGCCACTGCTATTTATTCGCCCTCGCCATACTGAAATGGGTCAATGGATCACTGAAAACCTTGATGTCAGTGCCATCGATGGCTTTGTTTTGCCTAAGTTTACGCAAGCTTCTCTGCCAGTTTGGTGGAAAATTATTGAAAATACGCAGTTATGTATGATGCCAACACTTGAAACAGAAGAAGTGTTTGATGTTATCCAAATGACAGAGCTTGCAAATCACTTACTCACTCACCCTTGCCATAACAGAATTATTGCATTGCGTATTGGTGGCAATGATTTAATGAATGTTATTTCTCTTAGACGTAATCGCCAATTAACACTTTATGATGGCCCAATGGGTTACGTGATAAAAATGTTGGTTGCTGTCTTTGGTGCTCGTCAATTTGCCCTCACAGCACCTGTTTGTGAGCATATTGATGATCACCACATTATGGATAAAGAGCTGGCACTTGATATTGCCAATGGTCTTGTAGGTAAAACAGCGATCCATCCAAAGCAAATTCATAAAATTGAACAAGCTCTCATGGTGTCTCAATCCGATCATTCAGATGCATTGCGTATTTTAAATTCAACGCAAGCCGTTTTTAAATCACAAGGAGCAATGTGTGAGCCAGCAACACATCGTCGCTGGGCATTGAGTATTTTAACTAGAGCTAAAATTTATGGTATTATTCCTAACCAACAAAATAATGCTCAACGTTTTAACGCGACGTAATATACTCTATAACAGAGCAATAATCTCTATGAGATAAAATAATTATTTTGTATTGATTTCAATTTATAAGTTTCTAGTTAAAGCATATTATCTTTAACTAGAACTTATAAGAATAACGCGAACTTTTTTATTTAAAAAGTACATTTTTTATTTCAATTATTAATTTATACTACATTTAATAGGAAGCTTATTTTATTTATCCTTGTCAACACAGAACAAGAATAATAAAAATTATTGCTGACTATTTTAACACACGAATAACAGAATAAGTGGTAACTAAGCATGCAATTAAGCACCCGTCAGGTCAGAGTCTTTACACTGGCAACCCTTTTAAGCTCAGGAAAAAAGGTTCCAACCATTAAGATTATTTCTGCTCTTGAATGCTCAGAGCCTACGTTAACTCGCGTATTAAAAGAGATAAGAGATTCTTATGGTGCTGAAATAAAATACAGCAAAGCCTCTCGCGCGTATCAAATGACTGAACGAGGCCAACTCGATAGTAAAGCATTACGTCGTATGCGTGAAGCATTATCCGCCAGTGAATATCTTCGTCACAATGGAATGACAAGCCGAGTTTATCTCGATAAAGATAAAAAGAAATCAGTTTCACTTTCATTAAAAATGTCAGCATTACGCAAGATTGATAGATTATCTTATTTAAATAACTCCACACGTAGTGAAGCTGTAGAATTATTAGTTGATCACTATATTGAAAATTTAATTCAATCAACACTCGCAGAAAAAGCTAAGAAAGAAAAAGAATTAAAATAAATAATAAAAAGTAACTTGACGCTTCGGCATCAAGTTACTTTTTACAAAACAAAAAATATATAAATAACTCATTTAATGAATTTAATTTTCATATTAATACTCGATTTTATTTTCTTTTAAATAAATTTAAAAACCCCAAAACAAATATATTAATTAATTGAATTTATTGGCTTTTATAATTATTAGTATTTTTAATTAAATTGAGTATTTACACCTAATCATTATTAGCCATTCATTTTTTGTCATACTTATAAATACGGACTTAATAATATAGGTTTTCTTTAATAAAATTAAATCGCTTCGTCACTCGATTTAAGAGGGATAAACAGGCCAATTCCTCTTTTATTTTGCTTTTTATACTATCTTTATTCAGATTAATAATATTGGACAATCATCACTGCGTTTTTTCACCAATTTAATTAAACTAAGCATAATCTCAATTGAACACCTTCATGAGTCGGTTAGTATATTAATCGCTTGTTTCTATCTCACTCACAGGATAAATGCATGAGAAGATTGCCAGTTTACCTTTTACTTGATACATCTGGTTCTATGTATGGAGAACCTATTGCTGCAGTAAAAAATGGCGTTGAAATGCTCTTATCAACGCTACGCCAAGATCCTTACGCATTAGAAACCGCTTATATTTCTATCATCACCTTTGACTCAACCGCACAACAGATTGTGCCACTCACTGATTTAATCAATTTTAAAGTCCCTGATTTAGTCGCAAGTGGAACAACAGCATTAGGTTCTGCGCTCACTTTAGTTTCTAATCGTATTGAAAAAGAAGTACAAAAAACTACGGCTGAAACAAAAGGCGATTGGCGCCCATTGGTTTTCGTGATGACAGATGGCGCCCCCACGGACGATTGGAAAAAAGGCGTTGAGAAATTTAAAGCAGCACGCACTGGTGTTGTTATTGCGTGTGCAGCAGGACAATCAGCACAAACAGATGTACTAAAAAATATCACTGAAATTGTATTACAGCTAGATACTGCGGACTCCAATACGATTAAGTCTTTCTTTAAGTGGGTTTCAGCCAGTATTTCTGTGGGTAGTCAAAAAGTTGATTTAACTAAGAAAGATATTAGTGATCTTGATGACTTACCGCCACCGCCCCCTGAGGTTAACGTTGTACTTTAAATAAAAAAGGAATGAATATGTCTGTTAGTTTAAAAAAAGGACAAGGTGTTAGTTTAAAGAAAAATGAATATGACCTTTCCTCTGTTACTATCGGTTTAGGCTGGGATATCAACGAAGAAAAACGCGGATTTCTTGGTGGTCTCTTTGGTAAAAAAAGCGAAGAATACGATTTAGATGTTATCGCCTTTTTATGTGGCGAAAACGGCAAAGTTAACGATTTGGGTAAAATCGAAGGTGGACAACCTTCTCTCGTCAATGGCGATATTATTTTCTTTAATAGCCTACAACACAAATCAGGACAGATTTGGTTAACAGGTGATAATCGAACAGGCGCAGGTGATGGAGACGATGAGCAGATCATCGTGAAATTAAACACACTTGATCCTAAATTTACCAAAATTGTCTTTATTGTTCAGATTTACAATGGTCGAGAACGACAACAACACTTTGGTAAAGTACAAAATGCCTTTATTCGCGCTGTTGATGCGAAAAATATAGAAATGGCACGTTTTGATTTATCTGGAGGTGAAGCCTTCAACAATCAACGTTCAATGCTGTTTGCTGAATTGGTCAGAGAAGAAAATGGCTGGAAACTTAACGCCATTGGTGAGCCTTCGAGTTCAGATAGCTTTATTTCTTACTTAAAGGACTTCACCTAATGAGAAGACTCCCTGTTTACCTGTTAATTGATACCTCAGGATCAATGAGAGGAGAATCTATTCATGCAGTTAACGTAGGGATACAAACAATGCTTAATGCATTGAGACAAGATCCTTACGCATTAGAAAGCGTGCATATCTCTATTATTACCTATGATAACGAAGCACGTGAATTTATCCCATTAACTGCATTAGAAGATTTCCAATTCTCTGATATCACCGTACCTAGCTCTGGCGGCACTTTCACGGGTGCTGCGCTAGAATGTTTAATCCAGTGTGTCGATCGAGATATTAAGCGTTCCGATGGTGACCAAAAAGGTGACTGGCGTCCTCTTGTCTTTTTGATGACGGATGGCACACCTTCTGATGCTTACGCTTATGGTGAAGCGATTAAAGAAGTGAAAAAACGTTCATTTGGTTCGATCATCGCTTGCGCTGTTGGCCCTAAAGCCAAACATGATCACCTTAAAGAACTCACGCCTCAAGTGGTCGCTTTAGAAACGCTAGACTCCAACGCTTTTTCTGGCTTTTTTAAATGGGTTTCCGCCAGTGTTGCATCCGGCAGTTCAAGTGCAGGTGTGAATACGGATAAAGATACTCTACCGCCACCACCTCCTGAAATCCAACTAGTATTATGATCCACAAAAGCAAAGCGCTTCAAAAGGCTTTGCTTTTATTTTATTCAGGCTTTGGTTTATCCATCACAATACATAATAGCCACGATAAAGTGATAAGGTATAACAATGAGAAGGTTACCCATTTTCTTTGTTTTAGATTGTTCAGAGTCTATGATTGGTGAAAACCTAAAAAAGATGAATGACGGTCTAACGACGATAATTAGCGATTTAAGACGAGATCCACACGCCCTTGAAACCGCCTATATTTCTATTATTGCCTTTGCTGGCGTTGCAAAAACGATTGTTCCACTCACTGAAGTCATCTCTTTTTATCCTCCTCAACTTCCTTTAGGAGGAGGCACGTCATTAGGTAGTGCATTACGAGAACTTTCTCACCAAATCGACACTCAAGTAAGAAAAACCACGCTTGAGCAAAAAGGGGATTGGAAACCCGTCGTTTACCTTTTAACAGATGGCAGACCTACCGATGATTACGCACAAGAGATCAAGCGTTGGAAAGCACACTATGCCAACAAAGTTAACTTAATTGCAATTGGATTGGGCTTAAGCGCAGACTTACATGTACTGTCACAATTAACTGAAAATGTGCTGTTATTTACCGAAGCACAAGACGGTGATTTTACTCGTTTTATTAAATGGATAACGATGTCAGTGGTTTCTCATAGCCGAAGTGTTGGCGAAGAGCCACCACCACTTCTAAATCAAACAGAACATATTGTTCGTCTTGCGAAAGATGATGTTGCTCGTGCTTATGATGAATCTTGTGTCACTTTTATCGGGCGTTGTAGCCACACGCGTTCACCTTATTTAATGAAATATGAACGCCCGCCGATGAAAGCATCAGGACTCGATTTTAACCTCAACCTTAATGGCTTTAACTTGACGGGGTGCTACACCTTAAATGAAGATTACTTTGCATGGAGCGATCTCAGCGCCACGGCATATCAAGTTAACACCAGCGAACTTCATGGTACACCCGGTTGCCCTTATTGTGGCAATGCAACTGCTTTTGCCGTTTGCCAATGTGGTAAATTACTCTGTGTAAATGGCCCTGAAACCGTTATTTGCCCTTGGTGTGATAACAGCATCACCTTTGGTGATAACAGCAATCAATCTGACTTTGATGTCACACGAGGTAAAGGCTAATGGATAAAAAAGCCCTACTCACAAAACTAATTATTGATAACACGCTGACACAATATCGCACGCCTGTACATGAAGAGCTGGTTATTGCGTTGTATGAAGATACAGAAATTGCTCAACACATTGATTTTATTATTGATAAAATCAATGCTAAAACGGCAGAAAGAATAATACCGCAAGACAAAGTCCCCCCTATTCTTCTGTTATTGCCACCCGCTCGCAATTTAGCCTCTGAAGTAACATCATTACCAGAAGAGCCCTCATTAAAGCCAGGTCAAATTCCAACACACTCATCGCCAATGCCTCCAGAAAAACCGATTATTCATCGCCCTACGGCAAAAATTACCCTTTCTAACGCAAAAGTAGGTACAGCGTTCAATTCCACACTCAGTATTGAACTAGATACCCTCGACATTGCCAAAATTGAATCGGTTGATTTTCCCGAAGTAGTTGGAATAAGTTTTGATCCTGAAAGTCGTTGCTTAGTGGGTACGCCAACAAAAAGTGGCAATTTCACATTGATTGTCCATTGGTCTGTAAATGCCATTCACTATCACAATGAAGTTTTATTAATCATCAACCCTGATCCTCGTAGCTTATGGCAAATCAATGAGCCTCCCGCAGATAGCCTTTATCCTAAAGCACATATTGATAGCAAACTTATTCTTGAAAAAGACATTCGTATTGTCGGTGCAAGCCGTCGCGGACGTTCGCACGAACATGCAGGCACATTCCGTGATGATGATTTTTATATTCATCACGATAACCAAAGCCAATGGAATATTTTAATTGTCGCAGATGGTGCAGGCAGTGCGCGCTATTCTCGTGAAGGCTCACGCATTGCTATCAATACCGTAAGCCACTATTTAAAATCGCAGTTAAGTTTGGAAAATAAAGCGTTTAAACCTCATCTTGAAACCATTCATCAATGGAATGACAGTAACGCAATTAATCAAGTGGGAAGCTTTTTCGCTCAACTCTTCCGTAATGCGGCCCAATTAGCGATTAATAACCTCAAAAATGAAGCTATTCATATTAATGAGCCGGTAAAATCTTTTTCTACTACGTTATTAGCCACCGTTTCTTTGCGTATCAATGATGAGTTATTTGCAGCCTCATTTTGGATGGGAGATGGTGCTATTGCTGCTTATGGTCCGGCAGGAAAAGTGCGTATTTTAGGTATTCCTGATAGTGGTGAATATGCAGGACAAACCCGTTTCCTTGATGATAGTGCGCTCAACGATGCTGAATTTAATCGACGCATTATTATTGGCAAATGGAAAGACATTTCACATCTTATTTTAATGACTGACGGAGTATCCGATCCGGTATTTGAAACGGATAATGGCTTACAAGATCCCAATAAATGGGCGGCACTGATTGATGAAATATCGCCTTGTTTAGCCTCTCCTGAAAATGCAGATAACGCATTGGCTGAATGGCTGAATTTCTTTTCAGCAGGCAATCACGATGACCGCACTCTGGTTGTGGCTTGGTAATCATAAAAGAGAGAATGGGTGAGTTTCATGGCAGAGATCATTACCTGTACAACACAAAGTGGAAAAACAGTTCAGTACGTCAATGAGATTATTGGCTCAGGCTCAATGAAAGATGTCTATTTTTCCCCTGACCGAACCTATGTTGTTGCCTTCTATAAAACAAAACAGAATGCACAAGCCAAAGATAGAATCGATATGATAACAGGCTCTTATCGACATAATATCTTCGAGCAAAGTGGTGGAGAATATTGGAAAAACCTTTTTTGCTGGCCAACTGATGTTGTCGAACATCAAGGAAAAATTGGTATTGTTGTTCCGACTTATCAATCCCACTTTTTCTTTAAATATGGCTCTAAAAACAATGACTTTCTTGCAATAAAGGGCCGAGAAAAAGAAGGTAAATGGTTTGCAAGTGCTAATAACCAAAATAAATTCCTCGATCCTCGTGAAAGAGGCAATCTATTAAATTACCTAAAAGTCTGTTTATTGCTCTCTCGAGCTGTACGCCGAATGCATGCGGCTGGCTTATGTCATAGTGATTTAAGCTATAAAAACGTCCTTATCGATCCTGAGCAAGGCCATGCTTGTGTTATTGATATTGACGGATTAGTGGTCCCCGGTAAATACCCTCCTGATGTCGTGGGAACGCCTGATTTTATTGCGCCAGAAGTGGTAAAAACCAGCCATTTACCGAAAGAAGATCCTAACCGAATCTTGCCAAGTATCACGACTGATAGACACGCACTTGCGGTATTAATCTACATGTATCTATTTTATCGTCATCCATTACGGGGCGGTAAAATTCACGATCTTAACGATGAAATGCGAGATGAAACACTCTCTATGGGTGAAAAAGCGTTATTTATTGAGCACCCAACTGATCGTAGCAATGCTGTAAAACTGAATCAGGTAAAACCGTCATCGCTACCTTGGGCTGATCCTGAAAAGATCCCATACACAATTATAGGACCCTACCTAACGCCTCTTTTTGAAAGAGCCTTTATTACTGGATTACACGATCCTTCACAACGCCCTACCGCTGATGAATGGGAGACGGCTTTAGTCAAAACGGTAGATTTAGTTCAACCTTGTCAAAATAAAGATTGTGAACAGCAATGGTATGTTTTTTCTGGAAAAACACAGCCCGTCTGTCCTTATTGTCATACACCTTATAAAGGTCAATTACCGATTTTAAACCTCTACTCCTCACGTAAAGCGGGCAGTTTTAGACCTGATGATCACCGCTTAATGGTCTGGAGTAATCAATCACTCTTTCCATGGCACGTTAATCGTCTTATTGCCCCAAATGAGCGAACCACCGATGAACAGAAAAAACGTGTCGGTTATTTTGTTTATCACAATTCAACATGGTGGCTTGTTAATGAGCGTATTGAGGGATTAATGGTATTGCCAGAAAAAAAACGGATAGCCATTGGCGATAAAATTGCCCTAACTGATGGATTGCAATTTGTATTATCGACAGAAGAAGGCGGACGACTGGTTGTAGTGCAATTAGTCTCAAATTAATAAAACAAGAGAATAATCTGTTTAGTTTGTTGTGGGTTATTCTCTGTTTATCAATTCAATCTTTATACTCATTTTTATTTCGACTGCTGAGCTGAGCGCTATGATTATTTTTATTCCTAACAGCATCATTTAGTTAAGAAAAATTGTTGAATCAATCCTATTTTAGCCATTTTATTTAAATCTAAATCAGATCGCATAATTACACCTCTTACTCTTTCTATTTAGTACTAATGTTCAATATTGGATAACAAGATCCCAGTTTATTAAGCCCCAGTGTTTACAATACCGCACAGTGATAATTGGAGGGGCTAATGAAAACTAAAAATAAAATCAACGTACTAGAACTTATTTCGCCAGAAATGCAACAAGTTATGCAATTTTATGCAGATAACCCACAACCTGCACCAGAAAGTCATGACTACCCTTCTATGCGCCTTGCTTATAATCAAGATAGACGTTATTGGAATGCAGATGCACCAGAAATGTTTAGTATTCAAGATATTTCGGTTAATACTTCTTATGGAAAAATATTAACACGTCTTTATCAGCCCAAAGAAAAAACACCTGCAACACTCTATTATCTTCATGGCGGGGGGTTTATTTTAGGGAATTTAGATACCCACGATCGCATTATGCGACTGCTTGCCTGCTATACTGGTTGTGCTGTTATTGGTATTGACTATTCACTGTCACCAGAAGCGCATTACCCGCAAGCTATTGATGAATCGGCACAGATTTGTCAGTATTATCATCAAAATGCAAAACGCTATAATATTAATACACAACATATTGGTTTTGCTGGTGATTCTGCGGGTGCAATGCTATCTCTGGCCTCCGTATTATGGCTACGCGACAGACAAATTCACTGTGGTAATATTTGTGCTACTTTACTTTGGTATGGATTATATGGCTTACGCGATTCCACCAGCCGTCGGCTTTATGGTGGTGAATGGGATGGATTGCGCCAGCAAGATCTCGAAGAATATGATAATGCCTATTTAACCGAGCTTGGTAGTCGTGATGCACCTTATTATTGCTTGTTCAATAATGACTTAACACAAAATATTCCCCCTTGCTTTATCGCCAGCGCTGAGTACGATCCGCTTATTGATGATAGCTTGACGCTATTTAAAACCCTAAAAGCCCACCAACTAGATTGTGAATATAAAATGTATCCCGGCACATTACATGCCTTTTTACATTATTCACGCATGATGAAAATCGCAGATGACGCCATTCGAGATGGCGCCGATTATTTTGTTAAACAACTCAAGAATTAAAACTCAAGATTACGAATAAAACGATAATCTGCTGACGCCTCTTTAAGTCGATACAGACTTGCGGGGCGTCCTCTCTCTGCTCGTTTTTCTCCCGTATCAATCAATAAATCTGCTTGTTCGATGCGTCGTCTAAATGATTTTTTCTGGATCTCTTTACCTATCAGAATTTCATGGACATGTTGCAGCTCTGGCAAAGTAAAGACTTCTGGCAATGCAAACCCAGGAACAATTGAATAGAGTGATTTTTGTTTTAAACGCTCTCTCGCTTGTGCAATTAATTCATGATGATCAAAAGCTAAGCATTGTTGTGCAACCTCATCGATAGGACACCACATTACTGAATCTACGGTATCAATATGTGCTTCACACACTTGATGTGCAATCAATGCGGTATAACAGACCGTCACAGACCAACCTCTTACATCACGCTGGTTATTTCCTACTGAACAAAGTTGCTCAATATAAGGGGGGATCACACCTGTTTTCTCTTTTAATTTTCTTAGCACAGTATCTTCAAGGCATTTGTCCTGTAGTTCATCGACAAATCCACCGGGTAAACCCCATTTTCCTTTTTCAGGGTGTTCCCCTCTTTTCACCAACAATACTTTTAGCTGCTCTTCATGATAAGTAAACAGTACAGCATCGACGGTGATAAGTGGGGATAGGAAATCTCGGCGGTTATAGCTGGCTAAAAAATCTTGTTCATTCATGGCGTAAGCTTTATTAGAAAACGATAAAACTATTTTAAGCTTAAACAGCAAAAAATCAAATTTTGTCATAAAGACACTAAATAAGTTGACAAGCATAGTGTCGATAGGACACAATTCAATTATTGTCATAAGGACACTAATTAGAGGAAGACTATGTTTAACTTAAATTACTTTAAAGCAGACTCATCAACATTCATTATCAAATCCGTCAATGGTAACGTGCGCCAACAAGGTAAAGGGTTGAGTTTTTGGTATAATTCAGCCACAACCTCTATTGCTGCATTACCTTTAAACGCTCAAGAAGCTCCTTTTATTTTTAACTTCCAAACCTCGGACTTTCAGGGTTTACGCATTCAAGGGCAAATCTCATTTCAGGTTAAAGCGCCTGAAAAAGCCGCAGAAGTACTCAATTTTAACTTGAGCAAAAACGGCAAATCTTATGCCTCTGAAGATCCACTAAAACTCAGCGATCGTGTTGTGCGTATTGCACAAACCTTAATTCAAGCAAAGATCCAAAGCACACCACTTAGAGAAGCGTTATTACTCAGTCAATCATTAGTCACTTTAGTGATGGAACAATTAATCGAACACCCATCATTAGAAGCATTAGGTATTGCGATTTTAGATGTCTCTATTGCGGCAATCACTCCATCACCAGAAACCTTAAAAGCACTCGAAGCCGAAGCAAGAGAATCCTTACTGAAAGAAGCTGATGATGCGATTTATGCTCGCCGTAAATTCTCAGTAGAACAAGAACGCACCATTAAAGAAGCTGAATTAGAAACCGATTTATCCGTTCAACGTAAACGTCAAGAAATTGAAGAAGCACGCCTAGAAAATGAACGTACATTATTACGAGAGCAAGCAGAGATTGAAAAAGAGCGCCTTGAAGCGAAGGTTAATGCAGAAGCAAAACGCAAAGAACTGGTTGCGTTAAGTGCTGAAAATCAGCGAACACAATCAGAAGCCGATGCTTATGCTATTGAAGCGACCATGCGAGCTTATCGTGAATTGCCGGTTGAAAACCTAAAAGCCATGGCACTGGCAAAAATGGACTCACAACAATTAATGGCAATGGCATTTGAAACCTTAGCACTAAATTCGGGGAAAATTGGCGAATTGAATATTACACCTGATTTATTTAGCCAATTTATGAAAAAAGGGAGTAAATAATGCAACGTAGCGAAGATTTTCGTTTTGTGCTAGTGATGAGAAAAAGCCGCTTACAGGAATTAATTGAGCGTTTTAATACTTGGTCACAAGCCAAATTCTATCTTGAACACAACAATGTTGAGGTAAAGGATTACCTCAATGAACACAATTTATATCAAAAACAACTAACAGAAGCTGAACTGATTTTAAAATCATTAGGACGTTTTCAACTTTTAGAGAGAAGTTTATTACCTAGCTATCAATTCTCACCCCACGACATTGTGGTCGTGATCGGTCAAGATGGGCTGGTTGCTAATACATTGAAATATCTTAATGGACAACCCATTATTGCCATAAACCCGGATCCATCAAGATGGGATGGTAAATTATTACCTTTCGAAATCGGACAATTAAAAGAGACAGTTATTAATACTATTAATAAAAAAATGCCATTTAAAACAGTTACTTTTGCACAAGCAACAACCAATGATGGTCAATCATTATTAGCGGTTAATGACTTGTTTATTGGTCCTAAAAGCCACACCTCTGCACGGTATATTTTGCAATGGAGTGGCACCCAAGAAGCACAATCTTCATCAGGCATTATTATATCAACAGGACTGGGATCTACAGGTTGGTTTCAATCTATTCTTGCTGGTGCGATGGCAATTACAGGAGAAACTTCGCACCCTCTGTTACAAGGTTTTAGCTGGAGTGAACGAAAACTACAATTCAGTGTAAGAGAACCGTTTCCAAGCAGAACAACAGGCGTGTCACTGACTTTTGGCACTATTGAGCCAGATTCACCGTTACAATTAGAATCTTTAATGCCAGAAAATGGCGTAATTTTCTCTGATGGTATTGAAGATGACTATTTACAATTTAATGCGGGTTGCATTGCCCACATCGGTATCGCAGACATACAAGGGCAATTAATTAGCCCAAAAGGATATCAACATATTTAGATTCATTGTTAAAGAAAAAAGTGAAGATCAAGACAAGCATCCCTGTTTGCTTGATCTTCGATTGCCGTTATTAACATCCGTTGTTCTAACGTTATATTGTCTCGATGCCATCCTTGAGCAATCCAACCCAAACTAAACGCCAGTCGTGCAATCCATGCATATAACGCTTGTGTGTTGAACATGACCTAACTCCTTCGTCATTCGAGACAAAACTGACTTTATCGACTTTTATTATGATGAAAACATATTGCACTTTTTACTTGGTATCCTCTTTTTCTTTCCCTGAAAAAAATTGATTACCTCGTTTACGTAACCAGATTTCAACTAACTGATAACCCACAATACCGAGCGCTGAGCCGATCCCCATTACTGCGACAGAATCAATTCCAGGCCATAAAATAAGCAGTGCACCAGCAACAACAGAAACCGCCGAGCCTAAAATAATTTTCCCGATAAACAATCTTAATGTCATTGTTTCATTCGCAACGAGCATCTTTCCTAATGCAATAAAAGCGCCCACTACCACTAACGATATCAATGTGCTGTCATATTCATCCATGAATACACCTCATCTCTGATCACACTTTCTTTACCCGTAAAAAGAACCCTCTCCTCCCAACATTCATCAGATAATCTGTAAAGAATTAGCAGTAAGCCACGACCTTGTGTAACTGAATAAACTCCCGATTGAGATAAACGTAAGTTCCTTTTATTTCAACGATACGCCACATCCATTTGCGATAAACAACAGGCGATCCAGTTATATTACTGCTCACATCCTTGTTAACTTGTAATAGACTTCTTGTCTCTTGTTTTCTACTCACACTGAAAACAAACAAAAATAATAAACAATAAATTCAATATGTTGCTTATCTCCATCTGATTTAACGTGAAGCCATTATCTACAAAGTTTGTATTTCAGGCTAGTAAGTTTGTTCGGTTATTGTCGGTTATCAAGCCTTAACCGACAATAACCGAACTATTTACACCACTCGAAACAAATTAACTTGTTTTAAATCCCTTTAAACAACCACAAAACAAATATTTATATAAAAAAACAATAAATAGGCTGGTTATAATACAATTTTAAGCTAATATAGAAGGTATCCGATAGCCCTTAGTAAAGAGAAAAACAATATGCGTGTCTTAACTATCTTTTGTCCTGAATGTGGTGAAAAAGCGCTTATAAAGAAAAGTAATCGTAAACACAAAGAGTTATCCGATCTCTATTGCGCTTGTCGTGATCCTGAATGCGGGCATACCTTTGTTTTAAACCTCACGTTTAGTCACACCCTTATGCCAAGCGCAAAAAATAAGGATACGTTGTTATTAGATGTGATTAAAAATCTTTCTCCAGAGCAACGAGATAAAGCATTAACGCTTTTGCAAGACATGTAACCATCACGAACAGATACTCTTTTTTCATTTATTTTTATGATCTTGCTCCCATTCTGACAGGTTATTTGACTAACCTATTCTTATAGAAAGATAAATGATGTAGATTCATTTTTAAGCTAAATAAAAATAATTCTTATGTTTTAAATAAAACAAACACGCCTATTGATGCTGTGTTTGCTAATCCTTTAATAAATAATTTGTCAGCCCCCAAACCAGAACCCCTATTTCTAGTTTGAAGACTAAACACAAATTTCAAATGGAGCATTTAAGATGAAAAAGCTGATTAATCGAGTTGATGATGTGTTATCTGAACAACTACAAGGCTTTGCAAAAGCCCATCCTGAAATCAAACTTCATCCCTCCTCTTTTTATGTCACGCGAAAAGATGCTCCAGTAAAAGGTAAAGTTGCACTATTGTCCGGCGGTGGTAGCGGGCATGAACCTATGCATGCGGGTTTTGTGGGTAAAGGAATGCTTGATGGTGCATGTCCGGGTGAAATATTTACGTCACCAACACCAGATAAAATGTATGACTGCGCCAAAGCGATTGATAGCGGTGAAGGTGTTTTAATGATCGTGAAAAACTACACCGGTGATGTCCTTAACTTTGAAACCGCAACAGAACTGCTTCATGACGATGGTGTAAAAATCGCAACGGTATTAGTTGATGATGATGTAGCGGTAAAAGATAGCTTATATACCGCAGGACGCCGTGGTGTTGCCAATACCGTTTTAGTAGAAAAACTACTGGGCGCGGCAGCGGAAAGAGGCGACACTCTAGATGAACTGGTTAAATTAGGTCACCACATTAATAACAATGGTTTTTCTATCGGTATTGCCTTAGAAGCCTGTACGGTTCCAGTCGCAGGAAAACCCTCTTTTACTTTACCTGAAAATGAAATGGAGTTTGGTGTCGGTATTCACGGTGAACCAGGTATTGACCGTCGTAAATTTACTTCCCTCAATGATACTGTTGATGCCATGTTTAATACCTTAATTGAAAATGGCCACTATCAACGAGTGATCCGCAATTGGGATCGTGAAAACGGCACATGGATCGATGAAAATCAGGAAAAACAGCCGTTAAAATCTGGCGATCACGTCATTGTCTTAGTTAATAACCTTGGTGCCACACCACAATCTGAACTTTATGGTGTTTATAACCGTTTAACTCAATGCTGTGAAAAATTTGGCTTGACCATCGAACGTTCTTTAATCGGTTCTTATTGTACTTCGCTCGATATGACAGGGATCTCAATAACGTTATTAAAAGTTGATAATGAATTACTGACCTTATGGGATGCCCCTGTGAATACACCAGCGATGGTGAAATAAGTCTTTAATAACAAGAAAAGGAACAATAAATGGCTTTAACACATGCTCAAATTATTCTTTGGTTACAACAATGTGCACTGCTATTTGAACAAAACAGTGATTATTTAACCGATTTAGATCGTGAAATTGGTGATGCTGACCACGGTTTAAATATGAACCGTGGCTTTAGAAAAGTGCAAGAAAAACTACCTGAATTTGAAGGACAAGATATTGGCACAATCCTTAAAACCACAGGCATGACATTGCTCTCAAATATCGGCGGAGCAAGTGGCCCACTATTTGGCACCTTCTTTATTCGCGCAGCCAAACCTACGGCTTCATTGCAAAACCTAGAGCTTAATCAACTTGTTGAAATGGTAACAGAAGGTGTAGAAGGCATTGCAAACCGAGGAAAAGCAGAGCCAAATGATAAAACTATGTGTGATGTTTGGTGGCCTGTAGTTGAGTCATTAAAACACTCAAGTGAACAAAATCTTTCTCTCAAAGAAGCCCTCAATCAAGCACAAATTGTCGCTGAAAAAGCGGCTGAAAATACCATTCCGATGCAGGCTCGAAAAGGGCGAGCAAGCTACTTAGGCGAGCGCAGTATCGGACATAAAGATCCCGGCAGTGCTTCTGTGGTACTAATGATACAAGCCCTTGCAAATAGCATTAATGCATAACTGACCAAGCAACCCATAAAGGTCTACCATGATAAATATCGTTATTGTTTCTCATAGTAAACATCTCGCTGATGGTGTGGCAGAACTTGCCAGTCAGATGCTTAATCCGACTCATTGCCAACTTGCTGTTGCCGCGGGTGTCAATGATGAAGAACATACCATTGGTACTGATGCCGTTAAAATTATGACGGCGATAGAATCGCTTTCACCAGCACAATCTATTGTTGTGATGATGGATTTAGGTAGTGCAATACTAAGTGCAGAAACTGCGATTGAGTTACTTGATCCAGAGCTAGCAAAAAAAGTCACTCTCTGCTCAGCGCCTTTAGTTGAAGGAACGCTTGCTGCAGTTGTAGCGGCATCTTCAGGTGCATCACTGGAAAAAGTGATTGAAGAAGCTTCAAATTCTTTATATCCAAAGAAAATCCAACTTGGTGAAAATTTCGTTCAACCTAAAAGTGATATTAATGCCCCTGCCAAAATTCACGGTAAAGAGGCAAGTTGGGTAGTCCGTAATCCTCATGGTCTACACGTCAGACCGGCCGCAACGTTAGTTGAGGTACTTTCTGCTTTTCAGGCTGATTATCAATTAGTTAAAGGGGATAGACGTATTAATCCCCTCAGTTTAAATCAGCTTTCATTAATACAAATTCGCCAAGGTGATGAGATAACACTCATTGCCTCTGGTGAACAAGAAGAGGAAGCGATTGCGGCTTTTCTTGAACTTGCCCAAAATGGCTTTGGAGAGGAGCTATCTTCTGATTCTAATACCATTACATTAAAAGGTATGTTAGCCCCCGTCACCCCAATAAAAGCCCCTGCTTTTATTTGGCATGAAATAGAGCTCTCGCCAATCGAAAACTTATCTGAACCGATGGATATTGATGCTCAAATCAGCAAACTTAAATTTGCAATAAAAAGCACTCTAAAAGCACTACAACAGAGTGCCAATAAAGCTAGCGAAAAATTAGGTGAGCATATCGGTGCCATTTTTAACGGCCATATCATGATGTTAGATGATGATGAATTAATCACAAGTGTGATTGATCGCATCAAAGAAAAGAAGATCAGTGCCCAGCAAAGCTGGTCGGATGAAATGCTAGAAAGAACACAGTTGTATTGTGCTCTCACCGATCCTTATTTACGCGCACGTGAACTCGATCTTCGTGATCTGCGTAATCAAGTGCTTTATCATTTACAAGATAAAACTCGCCCAAGCTTTACCCCTTCACAACCCGCAATCTTGGTCGCCAAAGAGATTTTTCCTTCCACATTAATTCAATTGGAATATAAAAAATTCGTGGGAATAGCGTTAGCTAAAGGCGATGTCCTTTCTCACAGCGCCATTATCGCGACTGAAATGCATTTACCAATGTTAGTAAATTTGGGGCCTGAACTATTAAAAGTAACTGAATCTCAGATGCTAAAATTAGACACAAATAAAGGCGAGTTAAGTATTGAACCAATAATGCCATAACCCTTTTTTCAATTCATCCACACAAAAAAACCCGCACAATAATGTGCGGGTAAGTCAACGAAAAACGCTATCGATAATAGGTCATTATTGACTCTTATAATTATTAAGGTATTGATAATACCAATGTTGTAGCACCACTAAAGTTACCTAATGAAGGTGTGCCATAAGTTTGAAGCTTTGACCTCACTCTCACATAAGTATATTCGTTCTTTATTGTATCAACCTGTGTTCCAATTGACGCAGGTGAACCATTTAACGTTAAAAAAGAGCGAATGCTACCATCAGGTTTTAAGTTTAAAAAATGGTCATCCATCGAGCTGGTAATTTTTACTGGCATAGTTTCATTACAAGTGAGCGCAAATTGTTCTTCCACCTCATTACCATTAACTTGTGTCACATCAAGTACACCATGTGAAATAGTAAGATTATTAGAAATAAATGCACATTTTCCTTCAGGCGGTGGAGCAATACCACATACGCCACCAGGTACCATTCTTCCGCTACCACCTGTTGGGCTACTTGTCATAAAGAAAGCGATACATTCATCAACGGTTACAGATCCCGCATGGGTACTATAATTCACATAAGGGAATGTCAGACCGCACTGATTAACAGCCACATCGCGTATTTCAGCCATAGAGCTTAAATGTTGTAAATCTACACCACACCGCCATCTTGCTCGATGCTCAGTACCCGTTCCTCCTCTATTAGGTTTTGAGTGGAAGTGATTTAATTGAATATAACACCGACCACTCAACCCTAAACTTTTACAAGGATTTGGCGTAAATCCCATTTCTGTCCAATATTCCAACACATAGTCATAACGAATATTACCTTTAATCTCTGGAGAAGGGCCTGATTTAGTAATATAAGTAAAATAACCTGCTTGTACGCTAAAGAGTGAAAAGCTGCATAACACAATTAATAGCTTTAAAATTTGCTGTATTTTTTTCATTATCTTTTACTCATATTTCAAAGAAAACACGGCAGTAGCAGAGAAATGTCCCGGTTTAATTGATTTGTCTGCTATCGCTTTTGCTGTCGCTTGTAAATAAGCAATAAAGTTCAGCTCAAAAATGCCATTATTAGGAATATTATATAGACTGGTATAATTCCCTAAATTAACAGGGACACCTTCTTTAGTCGTAATTTTTATTCCTAAATCAGGATTATTAGCGTTATCGTCTAATGCTAATAATCCGGCAAGTTCATTATGCGTTGCCCCTTCAAACTTAATTTTTACTTGCTTAGCGATAGAAATATCACATTCCGATAAAATAATTTTGAAATCCTTTTTCTCGAATTCAAAATAACTTTTATAAATATCATCCAAACGAATTTCATCAAAAACAACATCGAATTGAGAATGCTCAGGTAAAACTTTGCAAGGTGCGATAATTAATGAACCAAAAATATTAAGATTCTCAGCTGAAAAAACAGAAGAAGAAAATAATAAACAACTACCAATAATAGAGCGAAACACATTTAATCTATTCATTATTGGTACTCCACAAATAAAGTGCCACCCGCAGTAAAATTCCCCGGAGCCAATTCACTATTTTCTTTTTTCACCAATACTGCCCAAATCTTTTCAGGGTTATTTAAATTAACCGGATATTTTTTATTTAAATCAATAATGGAATTGCCCAGCATAAATTTTACGGTTAATTCATTAATATTGGTTCTCAACCCATTAGGATCGAAGCTACTTTTATTACCATCAATCGATAAATACATATTCCAGTTATTTAAATTTTCTTCACAGGTAATCTGGTAATTAATTTCTCTTTTTTGGTCGTAACCTTTAATTGTTTTGATCGCGACAGGACCAAAATTTACCTCAATCATATTGCCATCATTCACTTTACAAGGAGGAGGCGTTAGTAAATTACCTTTAATCAATACTTGTGTTTCATTATCTTTTGCCAAACTGGGTGAAGAAAATACAGAAAATAAAAATAACATCATGAGGAATGGATAATAACGCATATTGTTTATTCCTCTGTTAGTTGTAATAAACCTGCATAGTCGCAGTTGCAGTAAAGGAGCCTGTTGGTAGCGTGGCACCACTTTTTTTCACAAGTACCGCATAAAGCTCGGGTCTAGTTTGATAGTTAAACTGAAAAGGTGTTTTCATATAAATATTGGTATCAGTCGTTTTAAATAACACCCCTAAATCTGTCACACTCGTTTGTAAATAACGTGTATCAAACCCTGCGCCATCACCTGTAAATTTCAGCGACATACTTGGATCACCTGTTGTTTTACAATCCAAGGTGTAATCCATTTTTTGTTTATAATTGTCATTTTCTATTCTTGTGGTCATCACATCATTAAAGTTCACTTCGATAGGTTTACCATCGTTAATCTTGCAAGGACGTGACTCTACACTCCCGCTCACCGTCACTTTTAAAAAACCAGAAACGGCCCACGCAGAAGGAGCGAGAAAACTCATACAAAGAAAAAGTATTACACCTCGGAATATAAGCATAATATTACGCCTTCTTATCTTTAATATTTGCTGAACAAATATCTCCACGGCATTGGAAAGTAACTTCAACCAAACCACCAAAATCATTGAGATATTCAATTGCTGGCGTTGCGCCTAAATCACCGACTTTTGAGCCTAATGGACGTTGACCAAAAGGCTCAATCATCACGGCCTCAAAACCATTAACCTCAGTATTATTTTTTCTCACTTTGGTGATAGTCAGATAATAAGGTGAAGGATTTTTCACATTGTAATGACCACCCTGTTTTTCAATCACAATATCTTTTTCCATTGGATTAGCCTCTAAACGGCTAGGTGCGACAATACTTTTTGGTCGATAAAACACTTTAATTTTTGTTTGTAATGCAATTTGCAAAACATTTGGAGAATCACTGCGAGGGGGAATTTCACGAACATTAAGGTAATAAATACTTTCTCTATCTGTGGGCAACATATTTATTGCAGGTAATGCCTGTATTTTAATTTGGCTTTTGTTACCGGCTTCGATACGTTGAACAGGCGGTGTTACCACAAAAGGAGAATTAATTTTTTCATCTTTACTATTCTCAAGCCAAGATTGTGCTAAATAAGGTTTAGATTCATTTTCATTTTCTAAAACCATACTGACTGAGCGCTCACCTTCATTATATAAAACACGTGTTCTATCTAATGCGATAGCGGAATAAGCGGATTGAGAAAAAAGGCAAAGTGTAACGATAGCGCCTAATGTTCTTATATTGATATATTTCATTTCATTCACCGTTGACTTAAATTTAATTACTTACAAGGAAGCAACAACATGTTGCTTAAATTATTTTCTAGTACTTGAGGTAATTGGAATTGGCAAGTTTCGCCATTCCAAGCAAGCTCTAAGGTTTCACCTGCTTTTACACCTGACAAATAAACAAAACCGTCGTCTGAAATAATGCCGACTTCTAATTTGTCTTTGTTATAAACACTGGCACCAAAAGGAGGATATTTATTATTTGCCATGGTGATCACCGCTAAAACTTTTTCACCTTCAATCACATTAAATTTGCGATAACCAATTGCCCCTTCGGTTAACGTGGCATATTGTGACGATTGAACGGCATCCGCTTTTTCAGGAAGATTATTAATATCGATCTTAATATGGCTACGAGAGTAGTTCTGCACTCCCATTAAAACCGCTTTACCGTGTCGGTTAGTTTCAATTGGCGTTAAACTTGTCTTAATCGGAATATCTTGAACATTATTGGTATCAACCAATATGCGTGAATTTCCCATTGATGTGACTCGGTGGAATGCTCCTCCTTCTGGAGTAACAGTTATTCCCCCCATTAATTGCATCGATAAAGCGCTTTGATTATTTTGAGTATAAGTACCACTTGTAGTTAGTTTGGCTAAATTACCGTCGTAATTGTAGAAACCTGAAAGATTAACTTTATCGCTATCCCACGTTCCCGCAGATAAATTATACGTACTGCGATCATTAAGTCGTTCATAATAGCTAACGCTGTTACTGGTATTATGACGATTAAAAGATCCTGAATAACTAATATTGGCTTCATTACGCTCTAGTGGAATACCCAATGACACATAAACACCTTCGTCATTATTATGGTTAGACTCTACTTTATAAGCTGATAAGTTAATGGATAAATTTTTAAAATTAGCCCAATCAAAATAACTCGAAACCGTAAAACTATAATTATCCGTTGAAGGTCGATTCCAATACGTTTGGCGAGAATAGTTTAAGTAAGTATTAATATTATATTCAGGGAAAGCCGTACCAAAGATTGCGGTATAAAGTTCTTTACCACTATCAATATGAAGCCCACGATAACGACCATCTAAAAACTGAGTCATACTTAAATAGTCACGTTGAGAAAAACGATAACCCGCAAACGTGATCTGACTATTTATTTCATCAAATTGCTTTGAATAAGTAACGTTATAAGACGTTCCTGATAGCGTTTTATCATCAAAGTTACTGCCCATCTCAGCGCGTGACGCTGAAATATTAAAAGAGAGAACCCCGAATGGTGCTAAGTCTTGCCCTAAACCTAAAGCAATATTTTGATACTCTGTTGAGCCCAATAACCCGCCATAAATTGTAGTGTTATTTGCAGCTCCCCATGAGAAAGAGCCTAATGAAAATGCAGGCCCTTCAGTATCATGTTCATTTTTAGTGGGCTTACCCACCACCAATTTATATAAAAACTGTCCCGGTCTTGTCAGTGTTCCTAAACGCGACGTTTCCACTTTAAAAGTTTGAATAGAACCGTCTTGTTCTTCAATAGAAACATCTAAAGTACCACCCCCAAATGTATTGATGTCTTGAATTCGAAACGGTCCAGGGCTCACTTCATTTTGATAAACAATACGACCATCTTGACGCACAATAACCGTGGCATTAGTTCTTGCAACCCCAGCAATTTCAGGCGCATAGCCTTGTAAACGAGGGGGGATCATCGCATTATCACTCTCTAATGAAGCACCTAAATAACGGAAGCTATCAAAAAGTTCTGATGAGAGATATTGCTCACCTAACGTTAATTTGGCACCCAAAGAGCGAATAGCACGAAAAATATAAAGCTGATTCCAACGCCATGATTTATCGTTATTATTTAAATTACCGCCAGAAGCTTGCCAATCTGAACGAAAGCGCCAAGCACCCATATTAATGCCCATCACACCACTAATATTGGTACCCGTTTCTGTGCCTTTTCCATTATTTTCATATCGAATAAGGCGATTGTTCATATTGTAATCAAGAAAGAAACCTGCAATGCCATCATCCCAACGTGAAGGCGGATCCCAGCTAGGATCTTGATATTCCATAAAGGCTTGAGGAACGCTGATATTTAAAATACCAGTATAGAGATCACCCACTGCATTCATGCTAGGGATAGAACGGAAATCAAGGCACTGGGTATTGTCTGTGGTTAACCAAGTGACTTTTTTTTCCCATTCAGACTTTAAACCTAAAATGGGATAAACCTCTGGAGTAATACAAGGAATAGATAATTCTGCGTTGTAATCTGGGGCAAAAAATAAAATAGGCTCTTCGTTTCTTACTCTTTGTTTATTAACGTCGATAACCAGTAAATGAGTACCCGGCTGAATATAGTTTGCGTAAGAAAATTTAGTAAAATCGGTGTTTTCAATACCCTTATCGGTTAAGAAATCGGTATTAAAATCGACAGCTTCTTCTGCAAAAACAGAAAACGAAAAAGGAATAAAGAATAAAAGCATTACTTTTTTGATCTTATTTATTTTCATGCTTTTCATTTTGCTATGCCATCCTCAGCATTATTAACAGAAGACAATATTGATGAGATGCATGGCGCCTAAGCGCCACACATCTTATTAAAAAACAACAATTATTCGTAAATAACTTTGAAGTTAGCGACTGTGTCGAAAGAACCGGTTGTTGCTTTCTTATCAACAGCTTCATTACCTTTCACGTAAGCCGAGAATTGCAATGTTGTGATAGAGCCGTCGCCATTATTTAAAGCGTGACCGTCAACTGGGAAGCCTTGACCAAAAGTAATTGGATTATTACCACGGTCAGTGATAACGATACCTGCATTTTGTACTTTGCCACCTAAGCCCAGTAATTCGCCGGTATAGCCGTCAAAACCACTTACCGTTGCACCGGTGAATGACACTTTTGCAGTTTTGTAAGTTTCTGTTGAGCAGTTTTTCAGGATAATATCGAAGTTTTCGCTATCTGAACGGAATTTATTGCTGGTCAGTTCATGCAATGCGATTTCACCAAACTTAACAGTTTGATCTAAACTTTTATCATCGATTGAACATGGAACGTCATTGATAAAGCCCGTAAAACGTACTTTACCTTCACTACTTTCAGCAGGATCTGCTGCAAAGCTAGGAGCAGCAACAACTAAAGATAACGCAACACCTAAAGCTAATTTAGTAAATTTCATAAAATTTCCTTTATACACAATAAATATATTGATATTTCTTGGTTTCTGACTAAATAAGCGATAGGTCATAAAACCTCACCGCCTTTCTACAATTTAAAATTCACAACTCCACCGTTCTTAATTTATAAAATCAAGATAGGGGATATCCTACAAATGCATCCTTTTTGCATTCATATTCAAATTAATTTATGGAATAAATTAATCGCATTAACTTATTTAAACGTCATTTTTAAATATTTTATAAAAATAATTTCCTTAATTAATAAAAACATCTTAATTAGACATATAAATAAGTAATAAATTTTAATCAGAAAGTAAGAGACAAAATTCAAAGCAAAAAAACAGATTTAAATTATGTTCTTTGGCTTATTTGCGACTAAATACTCGCAAAAGGTGTAAATTAAGTCAAAAGTCAAAAAATGATATCATTAGTAATATCAAAGAATAGTCACATTACGAAATAACTCTTAAAGTGAGTATTTAAGGTATTTTAAACTAAGATAATATATAAATTAGATATTATTACTTAATAAAAAATAAAGACACCACAATTAACACTTATTAAGTGTAAATAAAATATAAAAACCAAAAAAGGCCATTATTACAGATTTTTATAAACGAAATTAATCTAAATTAAGATAATAAAACCAAATCATACTAACAATTCCATATATATACAAAAACACTTAGGATTCATCTTATTTAGTTGATAATTTTATATTCTTTAATTTAATTAAAATTTAGACAATCTAATTATGACAATATATTTAAATATCGTTTTTTATTCTTAATAAAAAATAAAAACAAATCATAAATAAAAAGTAAATATGATAATCTTTTAATGAGCACTCTTTTTAATATAGTCAATTATTGAGTGGAAACTTGCAGGATAAATAGAGATAATCTTTTTTACAAAATGATATCTCGTCACTATTTTTTCTTTTTTATATTTAACAATTAATAAGATTTTAAGAAAAATAAATTTAATATATAGTAATAAAGATGACAGTTTTTGCTATTGCTATGAAGGGAGTTCCTCCCTTACTCAAATAGGTGCTTTTAATATCCTTCCCGCCCTTAAGGACGGGCTTTACTACATGCAAGGTAAATCAAACTTTTGGTTTATAACTATCTTTATCGAGCTCATGTTTTTTCATTCGTAAATATAGCTTTTTACGTGGGATCCCCAAATAATCCGCCACATCACTAACACGTCCCGCAAATAGATATAATGCATCTTCAATTAATCGACGCTCATATTCATCCACAAGATTATCTAAAGGGCCTTCTGGTGGGATAATAGCTCGATGTTGTTCACTATCAACCATTTTCACAATGCCTACCGCATAGAGTTCGGCCACATTTCGTAACTCACGAATATTCCCTGGCCAATCGTAACGCTTTAAAATATCGAGATAATTACGATCAATCTTCGGCACAACAATACCGAGTCGTTGCGCGCTTTGTCGTAAGAAAGCTCTAAATAACGGAATAATATCTGGGCGTCTTGCGCTTAACGGGGGCAATGAAAAGGTGATTTGTGAAAAATAGTAATAGAATTCAGGGATTAACCGCCCTTCTGTTACAAGTTTCTGTGTATTATTTTCTAAAATTGCAATCGTTCTAAAATAGCGTTTTCCTTGGCGTTCCATATCTAAAAGATAAGAACTTAACCAGCGTTGTGCTTCTGATGATAAATCATAAGGAGAACGCAAAATCAGTGTACCTACCTCATCCGCTTCAATTTGAGCAATAACTTGTTTGATATCCGATAAATTTTGACAATCAACGGTTTGGACAGCTTTATCACTATGCGGGCTTAATTCATGCAATAGTTGAGCAAGAAGATGACGCCCCGTGCCCATCTCACCTTCTATCATTAAATCTTTATCGATATCGGCAATTTGTTGTACTTGTTTTCTGATCGCGGTGATTTGCGCACTGTCTCCCACTAATCGCTCTTGTGTAGTGCTTATTATGGCGTTTCTCAGAGAAAGAATGGATTGACGCTCTTTATGAGCCTTTGACACTAACTCTAAGAAAGCAGGAGGATTAATCGGTTTTTCAATAAAATCATAAGCGCCTTTTTTTACCGCTTCTACTGCTAACGGTATATCGCCATGGCCGGTGATCATGATAACCGGAATACGAGAGTCTATTTGTTTAATGCGCTCTAATACTTCCATACCATTCATTGCTGGCATATAGATATCAAGCACAACAGCACCTTGCCATTCTGGTGTTAAAAAGCTTAAGGCTTTTTCTGGTGAGTCAGTTACTCTAGCAACCATTCCCGCAAGATTAAGCAAATGACGATAAGATTCCAGAATATCTTCATCATCATCAATTAATAAAACATCGATATCATGCATGTGTGATTGTGTCATCTGTAAACTCCAAAACAACCATGGCGCCACCTTGTAATGTAGAGGCCAAGTAAATTTCATAACCAAACCGTTGCATAATTGAACGGCAAATGGATAACCCTAACCCAAGCCCCACATCTTTTGTGGTTGTAAATGGGGTAAATAATTTGGGTAAAACCTCGGAATTGAATCCTTTTCCACTGTCAGCGATCGCCACTAATTTTCTTTTGGGATCAACAGATAAAAGATCAATGGTGATCTGGCTTTCACCGAGACCCGCAATAGCATCCATCGCATTAACAAACAAATTAACTAAGACTTGTTCAATTTGTGTCGGATCTGCACAAATGGTTAATTCATCAGGAATATTATTCTTAATAATGCACTGCTCTCGTTTAGAACGAGACTCTACCAGCACCATCGCGCTATCTACCAGCTCTTTTAATGGCGCTGAAACAAAACTAATTTCAGATGAAGATTTACGTGAGAAATTACGCAATGCAGTAATGATTCGATTCATTCGTGCGCACAACTTTTCAATACGTTCGATAGAATCAGGTAATTGATCATATTTTCCCATCTGCATAGTCAGTTTTGCACTGTAAAGATAGGTGTTGATTGCAGAGAGTGGCTGATTAAGCTCATGTGCGAGGCTTGTCATCGCCTGACCTACAACCGCCATTTTAGCGGCCTGTACTAGCTCTTCTTGTGTCTGAATTAAATGTTTTTGTGCCTGCTCACGACGTAACATCTCTTCATTTAATTGCTGGTTTTTATCCTGTAAATCTTGTGTTTTTAATGCCACCAGCCGTTGAAGCTCTAATCGGCTTAACTCTTGGCGCGTAATATCTGTGATAGTCACAATATATTTGTGTTCATCTTTATGTGGATATTCTCGAATATTAAATTGTAAGAAATGAGGCTCACCCGCTTTTACCATTCGAATAATACATTCACTCTGCCCTAAGCGATAAAGCTGACTAGTTAAGCCAAATTGCGCTTTAAGCATTGAACTCGCCTCTCCACTAAACAGTAGCCAAAGTGGCTTATTACTTTGCTCTTTTCCTGTTCCTAATAACATTGCTGCACTTGGGTTAACTGTTTCTATTCTGCCATCGTGGTGACAAGTTATTAAACTTGCATCGGTGTTATTAATAAGATTTAACGCATTGCTGGCTTCAACTTCTTTCATTTGACGCCAAAATCGACGAAGTCGCCGACTTAATAGGCCTATTTCATCTTGCCCTTCAATCAGTACAGGCTCGGTTAAATTACCTTTAGCGACATGCGCTAAATCATCACTTAGTTTATTCAATCTTGCGATAAGTCTTCTATCAATCAAGATTTTCATCACAATAATACTCAGCAAAAGTGATGCAATAATGATGACAACAATAACGATTTTCCCCGTTGCCATTAGCTTACGAGTATTATCATTAAGCTTATTTAGCGCTTCACTTGTAGCAAAAACATTGCTTCTTACAGCACTATCAAATTGAGATAATTTTTCATTCAGTTCAGGAGTTAATGCTTTAAGCTTTTTCTCATTATCTACATCATCAATCAGTGTTTGATAGATATCACCATCATAGCGAGTAATGGCGATGATCTCTTGTAATATCTGGCGGTGAGCAATCGTTGATGGATAGCTTTTTAGCTTCTGATTTAAGGCGATGATTTCATCAATCTTAACACTGATATAATGAAAAGCGACATCGATATCACGGCTATAACGTTGGTGAGCAATTTCTTCAACTAAACTAATTAACTCATTTTCTGTAGTAAATAATTCTTGTAATAATGTGGATTCAAGTAAAAGTTGTAGGCTGTTTTCCTGTACATTTTTCTCATTAATCATTTGGCCAACATGCCACTCAATTTCATTCAACAACGGTTTAATATCTTCACCAACAGCGTCATGCATCCATGCCAATTGCCCCAATAATTGAGCAAGACGATTCTCTAATTCACGCCGCTTATCCAGCAACACATCCTGCTGATTAATGAGCTCTGAAAGCTCATCAACAAGTTGAGTATAAAAATCACGCTGTGGCTTTTGCTCAATAGGAAACTCACGTAAATTATCGAGTAACTGATGAATTTCCTGCTGTTGTTGCTCTGAAACTGATTTTCTCTGTGTCTGCTCTCGCTCTTTTAATAACATTTGTAAATTGGTGCTATAACGTTCCATATTATAGCTAGTGGTTAACATTGGGAGAGATCCCCCTACTGACGCATTAATTTGTGTCGCCAATTTCCCCCACATAAAAAAGATAACCACACCAATTAATAAGGTGAGTAAAGAGCTAAAGATAAACGCCATATACAGACGTCTACCTAATTTGCCAAATTGTTTAGGCACTAATAATTTCATCCGTAATACCTTTCATAAAAACAGCGCTTCCTGCTGTATATCTGAACCACAAGGCGGTTAGGGTGATTTGTTTTCTCTTAATAAAGCACGTGCTTGTTCAAGTTTTTCTGCTTCTAAGGTACGCCATTGATAAAGAACGGCTAACGCCTGATCGGAATACTCTCGTTGATCCGCTGCTTTTGTAAAAAGTGCCTGCAAAGTTGGTGAATTAGCCTCATTTTCACTAATCAGCACCGAACTTGCTATATTGCGTGCTTTACTAATCGCATCAAGACGTTCTGACGTTTTATTTTCCTGTCTTTCTGCTTCATGGATATCACTCCAAACTTGGCGCATTAACGGAAAATTATGGGTGATCATTTGATCAAATAACGCATTAACAACTTCACGGCGATGATACGCTTTATTACTATCTAGAATAAAATCTGTTGAATCAGCTAATTGAGAATTAGTACTTAATACATTTTCACTTAGCGGGATTTTTGCCATATCACTGTTATAAACAATCTCTTGTCCCTCTTCAGAAAGAAGAAAAGAAATAAAAATACCAGCTTCAACGTGCTTATCACTTTCAGCTAAAATAGCAACATAAGCGGGTAAAATTATTGATTTATCAAAATAATCGAAATCAATAAAATCAAACCGTTTTTGATGATTGAAAGCGTAATTATCAATTACAGGCCCAGCACCAACAATTCCCCGAGCAACAGCATCACTGACTCTGGCACTTCGTGCGGATATTGATGCTAAATTACCATTCAATTCCAATAAGATTTTCCACCCCTCTTCCCAACCGTTTTCCTGTAAAATATTTTCAACCATTAGCTGTGTCGTGCCAGAATTAGCGGGTGTTGTCATCGTCAAATGACCTTGATAAATAGGATCAGTGAGATCTCTCCAACTTTTAGGCGATGGTAACTGATGTTTTTGTAAATACTGTGTATTACTAATAATCCCAATACCGGAATAACCAAATGTTGTTACCTTATCGTTGATAATACTACTGTGCTTCAATAACCAATCAGGGGTTTCATATTTAATAGGCAAACGAGAAAGCAAACCTTCCCTATCAAGATGATGATAAAAATTTGCAGAAGAAGACATGACAATATCAATGGACTGATAAGGATAATTTTTTATTAATCTTTCTGCAATTTCAACACGTCGATAAACAACTTGTGTTTTAATATCAGGATATTTATCAGCAAAAGCTAACATTAATGGGCGCATTACTGTATCTGAATGTGTAGTCAAAATAACAAGCCGATCATCTTTTGCATTTGCACCGAAAATAAAAAACAAACAAAAGAATGACAGAATAAGTTTCCCTTTCATTTTCCTCACCATAAAAGTTTTCTTAGAATTGTGCTCAAGATCATAAATTTAAAATTTCATGACAATTATTTTATTTCGATTGTGAGTCAACTATGACCCAATCTTTTTGTAGATACGCTTATATTCCCTTCTTTTGATACTAATATAAATTGCCTAGATTACAGTTTTAACCCATCGAATTAAGGTAATGAGTCAATCGTGACCCATTGTTAACGTTTTGCTGTTATTCCTTCCTACTCGTTAGTATTCACTCCGACTAAAAACTTTCAGCTTTATCTATTTTTTTCGGAGCTATCTATATGTTTAATTTCTTTAAAACAAGAAAAGATCTCCCTCTATTAGAAGAATCTAATGAAAAGATCAGATCAATTTATAAAAAATACCAATGGCAGGTTTTTATAGGACTTGTTTTTGGCTATGCCATGTTCTATGTCGTTCGTATGGCACTTGGTGTGGTAAAAAAACCCATGCTAGATGCGGGTATTGTAACAACAACTGAACTGGGCTTAATGGGTTCTGCGTTCTTCTTTACTTATGCATTTGGTAAGTTCTCTAACGGATTCTTATCTGATTATGCCAATATTGGACGCTTTATGTCCATCTCGTTAATTGCCTCCTCAATTACCTGTATTTTTATGGGGATGTCAACCGCGGGTCTCTTCTTTGTCCTATTATGGGGTATTAACGGTTGGTTCCAATCTGTCGGTTCTGCTCCTTCTTGTGTCTCTATCTTCCAATGGTTTTCACCAAAACAACGAGGTAGTGTTTATTCTATCTGGGGTGGTTCACGTAATATCGGTGAAGCAATCACATGGATCTTAACTGCGACTGTTGTAAGCTTCTTTGGCTGGCGCGCAGGCTTTATCGGTGCAGGTATTGCTAGTTTAGCTGCTGGTATTATCTTATTAATGCTATTAAAAGATCGCCCTCGTACTTATGGTCTACCAGAACCAGCAACTGCATTTGGTGAAGAAGCTGAATCGGCTAAAAGTAATGATCCAAAAGAAACACGCCGTGCACAATTATTCATATTAAAACAACCTACTGTATGGATCATCGCTACAGCTTGTGCCGCAATGTACATCTCTCGCTATGCAATCAGTTCATGGGCGGTCCTTTATTTACAAGGTTCAAAAGGTTATTCACTGATTGACGCGGGTTTTGCCATGTCAACTTACCCGATCGCAGGCTTCTTTGGTGCAATCTTAGCAGGTATCGCATCAGACAAACTGTTTAACGCTAACCGTCATATTCCAACACTGATTTATGGTATTGCCAATATCGCAGGTTTTGCTCTGATGTTCTGGGGACCACAAAGCCGTGTTATGGATGCGATTGCATTAAGTATGATTGGTTTTGCAATTGGTGGTCTGGTTGTGTTCTTAGCAGGCTTAACCGCTTGTGACCTAATGCCAAAAAATGCAGTAGGTGCAGTAAAAGGGTTTATTGGACTATTTGCTTATATTGCAGCCTCAGCACAAGAATTAATTTCTGCATCATTAATTAAAGTCACTGAAATTGATGGTGTCACTCACTATGACTTCAGCATAGTACAGTATTTCTGGATTGGTTCTGCCATCGTATCCATGATCCTCGCCATGATGGTCTGGAATGCGAAAAAAGTAACCATGTAATAATAAAGTTGTCATCAAGGGATACCTTTAGGTATCCCTATTTTAAAAAGAGAATGTCACTATGCGTAAGACAAAAATTGTTGCGACACTTGGGCCTGCTAGCTGCTCAGAAAGCATGATTGAAAAACTAATTTTGGCGGGTGCTAATGTATTTCGTTTAAATTTTTCACATGGCACTCGAGAACAACATCAGGTAACAGCAGCAACTATCCGTCAGGTCGCAGAAAAACATCGTATATTTATCGGAATATTAGCTGATCTCCAAGGACCTAAAATTCGCATCTCTAATTTCCGAAACGATTCAGTTAATTTAAAACCAGGCGATACATTTACTCTAAATGCTGATTTAGACAGCACATTAGGTGATGAGCAACAAGTTGGTTTGGATTATCCACAACTTGTCCAAGAAGTCACACCAGGGAATATTCTGCTACTCGACGATGGTAATATCCAATTACAAGTCAGCGCAGTAAATAATAATCAAATTGAAACAAAAGTTACTGTAGGTGGAAAACTCTCTAACCGTAAAGGCATTAACCTACTTGGTGGCGGTTTATCAGCACCTGCATTAACAGAAAAAGACAAACAAGACATACACACAGCTACCGCGATTGGAGCTGATTATATTGCAGTGTCATTCCCTCGTAATGGTGCTGATATTGAATATGCGCGCAGTTTAGTGATTGCGGCAGGCAGCCATGCCAAGATCGTTGCTAAAGTCGAACGTGCAGAAGTGGTCTCCTGTGAAGAAAATATGGACGACATCATTAAAGCATCTGATGTCATTATGGTAGCGCGAGGCGATCTCGCTGTTGAAATTGGGGATGCCAGCTTACCGGGGGCTCAAAAACTATTAATCGCACGCTGTCGCGCATTAGGTTGTCCTGTTATTACAGCTACTCAAATGATGGAATCTATGATTGAAAGCCCGATGCCAACTCGTGCAGAAGTCATGGATATTGCGAATGCTGTTGGTGATGGAACTGATGCAGTAATGCTATCAGCCGAAACAGCGGCAGGAAAATATCCCGTGGAAGCCGTTAGTGCAATGGCTCGCGTAGCTGAAGGGGCTGAGCGCTCTTTTGCCGCGAATGTTGAAAACCCATGGCAAACACCGTCTTACTATTCACAAACAGGTCGTTGGATTGCGTTAGCCGCAGCGACAACAGCTTTCCATGACGACAAGCATTTAAGTGTTGCCGCATTAACAGAAAATGGTAAATCAGTGACCTTATTGTCACGCTTTATGCCAAACAACAATGTATATGCATTAACAGATAATCCCGCACTTGCAGGTCAATTGACGGTATTACGTGGGGTAACGCCTGTGGCTTATCAACGTCAAAATAATAATGACTGTGATGAAAACATCATGCAAAAACTGCAAACAGAGGGATTATTAACAGACATGAATTCACTCTTAATCACCCGTTTATCAACCTTTGAAAAAACAGGTGAAAGCGATTGTTGTCATCTTGTTCCTGTCAAACAAGTTGAAGCAGCAACAGCTTGAGTGTCTTCCATCAAGGGGCTTATGAGAGAGGCAACTTGAAGTAAATAATAAAAAAAAAGAGCACACCAAAATCATTTTAGCCACAGGGAATGTGGCTATTTTTCATCTAAAGTACAGTTTGTTTTATTTAATCAACCAATGATTTGATTAAATTTTTGCGACTTTCTTCGAGCTCATATTTTGACTCATTTCAGTTAAAATCTTCATAAAATTATCAATATGCGTACGCTCTGTATTTGGATTCATAAATACTGCTTTTTCACCTGGCAGATAAACATAACGATTATTTTTTGCATATTTAGAGCAAGCAATAGAATCAACCCAGTTAGTAAATAACCCCTCTCTGCCACGCTGTAAGAAAAGTTTTCTATGCCACTGCGTATTATGAACCATAAAGTCATAAGCTTCTTTATCCGTAGAACATGTTAGTTCTAAATCGAAAGCAACGTGAGGATCTTTTACTAAATTAGGATCATACAGTTTAAAGCCAACACTTGGTCCTTGGTTTTGTGGCACGATCACTTTCGCATTCCCCATCGCCAATAATTGATGACGCATATAGTTCGCGTTTTGCAAACAGTGAGCGATAATGGTTTGGTAACCTTCAATACCCATATAGTGCATTGCAGAATAAGCGCCAAAAATACCCACACCACTACGAGTACACTCAATAGTAGATTGTAAATGAGTCTGCCCTTCTAGCTCATGTTCAAAATAGGTGAAGTTTTCAGGATCGTTTTCAAGTGCCACAAAGTCATTGCCGTTTTTCACCAACACTAAACTTGAGGTATAAGGTACATAACCCCATTTGTGGAAGTCGATGGTAATAGAGTCGGCATATTTCAGATGCTTAAATTTTTCAACGTTCTGGCGTAAACCTTCTAAAGTGACATCGTTAATTGCCAGTGGATTACTGCTAAAATTATATTCTAAGAAGAAAATAATCGGCCAACCAACAGCTGCATCAACATGTACGTGTGGCTTAACAGAGATCTCAAACTCTTCACATAAACGGTCACGTAACTCACAAACACCTTTCACATCATCGACACCAAAGGTATCTGTTGTGCCAGTGGTTAACATAATCGTTGGCACTTTACACTTAACAGTAAAGCACGCTCTTAATTCACGCTCTAAGTGTTCTAAATTAATGGTGTTATCTTCAGACACCTTAATACGAATGGTCTTGTTATCAACATCAACGCCTAATAAGGCTAGGTTAGTCATATTTGAGTAGTGACCACCTTGAGAGTTAATGATGCGATAATCTTGATCTGCAGCCATACCTAAATGTTTAGAATTAGGCATAGATTTGCGTAAACCAAATAGATAACCATATAAGTTACACATGGTGCCACCTTGAGTGAACACACCAGATGCCACTTCTGGATCATAACCAACCAATTTAGCGACTTTTTTAATCGTCACTTTTTCTAAGGCATCTGCGACACCTGAATATTCACAATACACCATATTAGGGTTGCCCATTAACCCTAACATTGAACCATAAACACCCGGATCACTCGGCATTGCAATCACGTTTTCAACAGCTAACGGATTTTCCCAGTTTTTACACAGTGTCGACACTAACATCAGTAATTCATTAGGATCGTTTTCTGGGTAATTGATGTTTTGTTGAATTTGCGTATCCGTCATTAAACGTTCAAATAGTTGTTGCCCATTTGAGTAACGTTGTAATTGGTCATTATCGTTAGTGGTTGTTTTTCTAAACTGTGTAATCGATTGGATGGTTTTATCCTGAAATATCGGCCAATACTTCGGATCTCGGCTGAAAAAGTGAGCAATAACGTTGTGGTATTTCTTCTCGAATTCCGCATTCAGAATGTTAGCAGAAGATAGACCTAATAAATCTTGATTTTTCACTATATTCTCCAAATAGAAACCGACAAAAATTTAAATTGACTGCATAACAATACTATACATTTTCTAATTAATTTAGTTAGTGCTTCATGCGATCGCATAGTCTCTACTCATCATCACATAAAACAAAATATTTTATTTAATATCAATACAATAGAAATTTTTGGAAAGCTAAATTTACAGATGTTATTATTTTATATATATGCTTATGTGACTGACATCACAATGAAAATTAAGCTACAAACAAAAATAATCACCCGTAATACTATTAACTATTTGAAATATATTCAAAATATATTAATAACATGATAACCAACTGATATTATTGAACTCTTTATTTAATTAATTGAATTAATCTGTTATTTCTACAATTAGTACAACGAAAATTACATTTAATTTAGTCACACCGAACAAAATCAAACGAAATCACTATAATATTTTTCATAATTAGCTAATTAATTCTAATTTTAACCATTATTAGGTACAAAATATTAGATAAGACCAAGCTTACATATAATACCCAATGAAAAAATAAACAAAGAAATTATTACAGTTGATTATTCTACTAATAACAGAAATATTAGTTAAAATGAAAGCTAGCAATCTAACTAAATAATCAGAATGTTTACTCTACATTTTTTGTGTTCTTTGCCGATACTAAGGTAATAGAGTAGGTAATTAACGGAGAACACAATATGAAAGCACATATCACTGTTGCTGCTGTATTCGTATTATTATCCGCAAGTGTCCATGCTGAAGAATTTACCTGCCAACTTGAAAATGGTAAGTATGTCAGCGTGTTCGTTGAACATGGAAAGCCACCTGTTTATCGCTATGGCACACTTGCAAAAACAGAGATAACACTACCTGTTCCTCAGCACCCCAATAATAATGTCTTTTATGGGCACCAAATGTTTGTTGCAGGTGCATCGACCTATATTCGTTTTAAAAATGGAAACTACAGCTATGTCGTTTATGACGGAGAAGGGAGAGGTTGGAATTTTAACGGTGTTATTGTCTATAAAGACAATGACATTATCAGTAAAAAAGAGTGCAAACAGCCATTAACACCCAGCTTAGATAATTTAAAAAATTACTCAATAAAAATGGATCCTTATTTAGAAACCTATATTTATGCTCCATAATTTCTAGATTTATTAATTAGACATAAAAAAACCCAATTCAAAATTGGGTTTTTTATTTTTAAGCAACAAAATGTATTGATTAGTCTTCTAATAACAGAACAGATTCTAATGCAATTTCAATCATTTCATTAAAGGTAGTTTGACGCTCTTCTGCTGTGGTCTGTGTACCTTTCTTGATGTGATCAGAGACAGTACAGATAGTCAGTGCTTTTGCGCCGTATTCAGCGGCAACACCGTAGATACCAGCTGCTTCCATTTCAACACCTAAGATGCCGTATTTTTCCATTACATCAAACATTTCTGGATCTGGAGAGTAGAACAGATCAGCAGAGAAGATATTACCAACGCGAACTTTAATATCTTTCGCTTTTGCTGCATCAACAGCATTTTGAACTAATTGGTAATCAGCAATAGCGGCGAAATCTTGGCCTTTGAAACGCAGACGGTTAACTTTAGAGTCTGTACATGCGCCCATACCAATAACAACATCACGCAGTTCAACATCTGGTAATACTGCACCACATGAACCCACACGGATGATAACTTTCACGCCGAAATCTGTAATTAATTCTTTTGCGTAAATTGAGCAGGAAGGAATACCCATGCCGTGGCCCATAACAGAAACTTTACGGCCTTTATACGTACCTGTAAAACCTAACATACCACGAACATTGTTTACTTGACGGACGTCTTGTAAAAAAGTTTCAGCGATGTATTTAGCACGAAGCGGGTCGCCCGGCATTAAAACGACATCAGCAAAATCGCCCATTTCTGCGTTAATATGAGGGGTAGCCATAATTCTTCCTTTTAATTGATCTTTTTACTATTTAAATATAATTCGGTAGGCATATTGCTATACCTACCGAAATAAAATTAAAACATTGCTTTACCATAATCGACAGGAGATAAGCCAAAGTATTTAGCAACAGTCTGACCGATATCAGCAAAGGTTTCACGGTGCCCCAATGAACCAGGTTTAACTTTTGGACCATAAACAAGAACAGGAATGTGTTCACGAGTATGATCAGAGCCAGGCCAAGTTGGGTCGCAACCATGGTCTGCTGTTAAGATAAGAATGTCATCTTCTTTAACCAGTTCCATTAATTCTGGTAAACGACGGTCAAATAACTCAAGTGCTTCACCATAACCAACTGCATCACGACGGTGACCGTAAGAAGAGTCAAAGTCAACAAAGTTGGTGAATACAATTGTGTTGTCACCTGCGAGTTTCATTTCTTCAAGTGTTGCATCAAACAGAGCATTAATACCCGTTGCTTTCACTTTCTTAGTAATACCTACGTTTGCGTAGATATCAGCAATTTTACCAATAGAAACAACGTGACCTTGTTTTTCATCAACCAGTTTTTTCAACATCGTTGGTGCTGGTGGCTCAACTGCTAAATCATGACGATTACCTGTACGGGAGAAGTTACCCGGTTTATCACCGATAAATGGACGCGCAATAACACGACCAATATTGTAATCACCTTTGTTTAGCTCATCACGAGCAATTTCACACAGCTCATATAATTTATCTAAACCGTAGGTTTCTTCATGACATGCAATTTGGAATACAGAGTCAGCAGAGGTATAGAAAATCGGTTTACCGGTTTTCATATGCTCTTCACCCAGTTCATCCAAAATCACTGTACCAGATGCGTGACAGTTACCTAAGTAGCCTGGTAATTTTGCACGCTTAACGATGTTATCTAACAGCGCTTGTGGGAATGAGTTTTTCAACTCTTTGAAATATCCCCAATCAAACAGAACCGGAACACCTGCGATTTCCCAGTGGCCTGACGGAGTATCTTTACCAGAAGAGATTTCACTCGCGTAGCCATAAGCACCAATAATTTCTGCATTTTTATCTAAACCAACAGGGAACTTGCCCGTTGATTCTTCTGCTGCTTTACCTAGACCTAAGCGGCAAAGATTAGGTAAATGAAGAGGACCTTTACGACCATCTCTATCTGCTTTACCTTCAGCAAACGCTTGTGCGATATGCCCTAAAGTGTCTGAACCTTGGTCACCGAATTTCTCCGCATCACCGGCAGCACCGATACCGAAGGAATCTAATACCATGATATGTACACGTTTCATAATTCTCTCTCCTGTGTCATTCTCCGTAGGCTACGGATATGTCACTTATAAATCGTCATTGAGTTCTTATTCGCTGATTTGGCGGTACACCATTGGTGAAGCTTCGCGTTTGCTGTCACCAATTACCATCGCTTTACGGACTTCAGCAGCAGCTTCTTGCCATGATTTTTCACTGTTAGCATGGATCATCGCTAAAGGTTTATCTGTATTGATCTCAGATCCAAGCGCTACGATGTCGCTTAAGCCAACACTGTAATCAATAGCATCAGTCGCTTTACGGCGACCACCACCTAATGTCACAACTGACATACCTAATGCGCGTGTATCCATTTCTGTGATGAACCCAGCTTTCTCAGCGAATACAGGTTTACTTAATACCGCAGTTGGCAGGTATTTATTGTAGTTTTCAACAAAATCAGTTGGGCCTTTCTGCGCGGCAACCATACGACCAAAGACTTCTGCCGCTTTACCGTTATCCAACACATCTTGTAGTTTTTGACGAGCTTGTTGACGATCATCCGCTAAACGGCCTGATACTAACATTTCAACACACAGCGCCATAGTGACTTCAAATAGACGTGGATTACGGTATTCACCTGTTAAAAATTGAACAGCTTCACGAACTTCAACCGCATTACCTGCGCTAGAAGCTAATACTTCGTTCATATCAGTTAACAGTGCTGTGGTTTGACAGCCTGCGCCATTTGCTACTTGAACAATTGACTCAGCCAGCTCTTCAGATTTTTGATAAGTCGGCATAAAGGCACCCGAGCCCACTTTAACATCCATCACTAATGCATCTAAACCTTCAGCTAATTTTTTACCTAAAATAGATGCAGTGATAAGCGGGATTGAATCAACTGTAGCAGTAATATCACGGGTCGCATAAAAGCGTTTGTCCGCTGGTGCTAATGAATTAGTCTGTCCAATAATAGCAACGCCAACATTGCGAATAATGTCGCGGAATTTCTCATCATCAGGGAAAATATCAAA
This sequence comes from Proteus faecis, assembly GCF_003144395.1. Lineage (GTDB taxonomy): Bacteria > Pseudomonadota > Gammaproteobacteria > Enterobacterales > Enterobacteriaceae > Proteus > Proteus faecis. The sequence continues at coordinate 194,168 of NZ_PENZ01000012.1, forward strand.
GCCTGGAATTGCTTCAAGCTTATCTAATGTTCCACCTGTGTGGCCTAATCCACGACCAGAGATCATAGGAACATAACCGCCACAAGCCGCAACCATTGGACCTAACATCAGGGATGTAACATCACCTACACCACCCGTTGAATGTTTATCAACAATTGGGCCATTTAAATTTAGGCTTTTCCAGTTCAGTACTGTACCGGAATCACGCATGGCTAATGTCAAAGCAACACGCTCTGGCATTGTCATATCGTGGAAATAAATAGTCATTGCTAATGCAGCAATTTGACCTTCAGAAACAGTATTATCTCTGACGCCATTAATGAAAAAACGAATTTCTTCCTCAGTTAAAGGATGACCATCACGCTTTTTACGAATAATCTCTTGGGCAAGAAACACTGCAACCTCCTGGTTTTATAGCATTGGTAACGCCCACTATCATGAAAAGTGGGCGTATTTCACGAATGGATTAGTAACCACTAGATGATTTTTGTTCACCATGACCTAAAGTGGCTAATAAATTACCTAATAGGCTTGATGCACCAAAGCGGAAGTGACGGGCATCAACCCATTTATCACCCATAATGCGGTTAGCCAATGCAAGGTATTGAGCAGCTTCTTCAGCAGTACGTACACCACCAGCCGGTTTGAAACCAACTTCTTTGCCAACGCCCATATCGTGGATCACTTGGATCATTAATTCAGCACTTTCCAGTGTTGCATTTACAGGTACTTTACCTGTGGAGGTTTTAATAAAGTCTGCACCTGCTTTAATTGAAATTTCAGATGCTTTACGGATAAGCGCTGGATCTTTCAGCTCACCCGTTTCAATAATTACTTTCAGTAAAGCGCCAGCTTTTGCACAAGCTTCTTTACATGCTTTAACGATATCAAAACCGATTTGCTCGTTACCTGCCATCAATGCACGGTAAGGGAAAACAACATCAACCTCATCTGCGCCATAAGCTAATGCGGCTTTGGTTTCTGCTAATGCGATATCTAAATCATCATTACCATGAGGGAAGTTAGTTACGGTTGCGATACGGACGTCAGGAGTACCTTGTTCGCGTAACACTTTACGTGCTAACGGAATAAAACGTGGGTAGATACAAATAGCAGCAGTATTGCCTTCTGGGCTTTTAGCTTGATGACATAATGCCGTCACTTTGGCATCAGTGTCATCATCATTTAATGTAGTTAAATCCATCAAAGACAGCGCAAGGCGCGCTGCAGCGGTTAAATCTGTCATAAAACTCTCCAACGATGTTTCTCAAGCCCTTTTGGGCGTACGCTTAAGGTTAGCGATTAAATTTGTTGGCGAGCGGACTTGGTTCCTTGAAGATGTTGTTGCAGCTTAATACCACAACGACAGCTGAGCTCCCTCTCACCGCGCTATGCTCACTTCGGCGACCCGTCATTGAGCTTTCGCCATTCCATGAAGTTTCAGCACATCTTATTTGAACACGCTAGGGAACAATTAGATGTGCTTTGCGTCACACTAATCAAATGTAACTTGCAAGCAATGACATAAAAATGTGACGTAAATCACAACTAGGTCATTTTCTGGTTTAATGTTACTTGAATACCGTTTCTAAGTCGTTTTTATAACGCAAAAAAGCGTAATACGTATTTAATGGCAATCTCAGTGACCATATTCAATATAATCTGCGAAATATCTCACATAATAAAAGTAGTTAACATTACAACAGAAAACAAACATAAAAGAGCAGATAGGTAAATTACCCATCTGCTCTTTACAATTAAATCAATTAAGCGGCAACAACTGCCATTGCCGTTAATGCAAAGAAGAACCCTGCAATCGTGGCACTCATTAAGTTAGAAAGTGTACCTGCAAGTACTGCTTTCATACCTAAACGAGCAACGTCTTTACGACGGTTTGGTGCCATTCCACCTAAACCACCTAACAATACAGCAACAGAAGAGAGATTAGCAAAACCGCACAGTGCAAAAGAGATAATGATCTTCGTTTGATCAGATAGCACCATAAGTCCTGATCCCGCAACAATTGCGTCTTCTTTTAGGTATTTACTAAATTCAGAGTAAGCATAGAACTCATTGATAACAATTTTTTGTCCTATAAAAGAGCCCGCGATAGTTGCTTCACTCCAAGGCACACCGATGAGGAAGGCGATTGGTGCAAAGATCCAACCTAGCACTAACTCTAATGAGAAGTTTTCATAGCCAAACCAGCCACCAATGCCACCAAGAATACCATTAACTAATGCAATCAAGGCAACGAAAGCAAGTAACATAGCACCGACGTTAAGGGCGAGTTGTAAACCTGAAGAGGCCCCCGCCGCTGCCGCATCGATAATATTGGCTGGCTTTTCTTCATCTGCCATTTTATCAAGTGCATCTTTTTGATCATCTGGTGTTTCTGTTTCAGGGATCAATAATTTAGCAAAGAGTAAACCACCAGGCGCCGCCATAAAGGAAGCTGTAATCAGATACTCCAACGGTACGCCCATGCTAGCGTATCCAGCAAGTACTGAACCCGCAACAGAGGCTAAACCACCACACATAACAGCAAAGAGTTCTGAGGTTGTCATTCTTGCAATATAAGGGCGAACAACAAGCGGTGCTTCTGTTTGTCCAACAAAAATATTTGCAGTTGCAGACATAGATTCTGTTCGTGATGTACCCAGTACTTTTTGTAAACCACCACCAAGAATTTTGATGACGATTTGCATAATGCCAAGGTAATACAACACAGCAATTAGTGAAGAGAAAAACACGATAACAGGCAGTACGCGTAGGGCGAATACGAAACCGCCACCACCAAACAATTCGAACATTTTATCTGATACTAAGCCCGCAAAGAGGAAACTCATCCCATTATTGCCGTAATCAATAACATTCTTAACACTCTCAGAAACCGCAATAAGCACTTCGCGGCCACCGTCAGAATAAAGAACAAATGCACCTAAGCCAATCTGAATAAGGAATGCGCCACCAACTGTACGTAGTCTAATTGCACGTCGATTGCTGGAAAACAGAATGGCTATCAATATTAATGTTGCCATTCCGACCAAGCTCATAATGAGTTGCATTGAAGGGTCCCTGTTCACATAAAAATTTAATGGATTATCAATAATACCCTTACCAGAGCTTATTGACTCTTTTTGCCAGATAATTATACCTAGTCTAAGAAAAGAACCCTCAACATCCATCACAAATAGGGTCTGAAAAAAGTAACACAAAAGTCACAAATGAGAAGTAGATCACACAAAAAGAGGGGGAAACCGCATTATTGAATAGGTTGAATAGAGAGAAAACATCATCCGATTAACAAACCATGTATTCAATTTTAACCAGTAAAGTTAAATTCAATTCAAGAGCTAGATATTATCTTTTAACCGAAATAATTGTAGGCTATTAAAATAGAGTTGCTGAGCGATTACCTCAGGTGATCCTTGACGTAGCTCACAGAGTTGAGAAAAAATATATTGAATTCGTTCTGGGCGATTGGGTTCACCTTGAAAACCACTCACTGGCATATCAGGAGCATCTGTTTCTAATAATAGGTATTCTAGTGGTAACGAGGCAATTGCGCGACGAGTTTTTTGTGCTCGCTCATAAGTAATGGTTCCACCAACGCCAATAAAATAGCCTTGCTGAATAAACTTTTCAGCTTGTTGCAAACTTCCTGAAAAACCATGGATCACCCCTTTTCGAGGCACATCATAACGGCGTAAAAGTGCACTTAACTTATCGTGGGTTTTACGAGAATGCAGGATCACTGGCAAATCAAATTCAATTGCTAGTTTAAGCTGTGCGATTAAAAACGCCTCTTGCTTTTCTGCCTGAGGATTATTCATATAGCCATCAAGCCCTATCTCTCCGATGGCAACACAACGAGAAGTTGTTTTTAATTTTTGTTCTAATTCCAATAGATGCTGTTCAGTGTGCTCTTCAATATATAAAGGGTGTAACCCCAATGCACAATATAATTGATGGTGATGATTAGCTAACTCTGCAACAACATCAAAATTCCAACGTGCAACAGCAGGAATAATTATTTTTTCAACATGACCTTGATGCGCTTGTGACAAGCTATTGGCAATATCATCATAAAAAACGGGAAAATCAAAATGGCAGTGAGTATCAATAAATTTATTCATTCTGAATTTGTCTCACGTCAGGGTGTATGCTTCGCGTTCCTTGTTGAATAATAGAAGCATTCTCTGCTTTATCAGCCTTCGCTTCTGTTTCAAACAAACTAAAGACTTTTTTATCGTGCTGTTTGAATTTTTTCTTAGAAAAGTGTTGACCAATTGTCGCCAGAAAATAGCGCCCACAACGTCTCCCCACATGATAATCATGATTTAATGCACTTAAACGACTTCCTAATGCACTTGATTGCAATGTAGTTGGTGGATATATTTCAACAACAACACTATCTTCTGGTGGAGATTGGATAAATTTAAGTGTCTCGGTATAGGTTTCTATATGGACTTGTGCCATCGCCATAAAGCGCTGTAAACGGCTATTTTCAAACCATTTCCCCATACGTTCAACCCATTCTGTTGTGTATTGATATTCAGAAGGAACTGTACGAATAACGATAATAGTACGACAACCTCGTCGATAAGCTTCTCTCACAGGAATAGCATCGCTGATACCACCATCATGATAAACAACATCATGAAATAAGACACCATTACGATAAAAAGCAGGAATAGCACTGGACGCTTTGATTATCTCAAGCCAAGTCATTTCATCGGGTTGAAAATAATTGGCCTGAAAATTATCAGAACGACTTGCCACCATATAAAATTCACGCCCCGTATCAAATCGGCGTAGTGCTGTTGGTATATCAAGAGGCATTTCTTTGGCTGTCGTGTCTATATACCAATCAAGATCGAGTAAATTGCCACCACGGACAAAGCGAATAGGGTTGAAGAATTGATTATTGGTTGTATAGCGATTAATAATTTTACGTGCATATCCACGCTGACCACAGGCAAAAGCAGACAAGTTTTGTGCTCCCGCAGATACCCCAAGTAAAACATCAAAGGGATCAAATCGTGATCGCATAAATTCATCAAGGACACCCGCAGTAAAGATCCCGCGTTGCCCCCCGCCTTCACAAACTAAAGCAACTTTACCTTGTGGCAGTGAAGATTGAAATTCGAGTGCAGTAATATTATTTAATGTGACAGGTATATACTTCCCCATAATGTCTCCTTTATACAACTTATCAAAGGATACCCGCACATTTTTTCGACGTCATTATTTTTCCGTACTCATTTAAATAAATTAGACAATATATTCTTAGAGTCTGACGAATATAAAAGAAAATTACGTTTATGATTTGATATTTACATCTGAGTCTACGCTTTTAACACCTTCAATTTTTTCAATAACTTGTAAGATTTTTTCTTCTTGCGCTTTACTATCAACAAAACCGGAAAGAAAGACATGCCCAAACTCAGTACGAATAGAAATATTCTCACTATTAATATCTTGCATTGGCAATAGCGCATCTTTAATTTTATTAGAAATAGAGGTATCACTTAAATAGTGACCCGTATTATTCCCACTTTTATTAATCTCGCTATACCACGATGTTTCAGCGGACACGCCCATACTGACAAAAGCTAAACCGATTGACATTAATAACGCCAATTTTAGCGTTTTATATTGTTTCATTGCTCTCCCCCTAATCACAATAACTGAGATAGGAAATATACGTGTGTTTTAATATCTGTCTTTTTATTAAGCACTACAAAAATTTAACAATCCAAGCTATAACACTAATAAGCTATCTGAGTTAAATAAAGTAAAAAATAACAAATAAAGACTAATCCTAATAATTTTATTCTAATAATAACAAATAAATCTATAAAAAACTTCATAAAGAAATATCAATAAGTGTAAAAACAAGCATAATTTTAACAGAAAAAAAAGAGAGTAATTCCAAATTAAGAGGTGTTTTTAGATAGGATATTAAGGCTATGCCAATGACATTTATTAACAAAGAAGAGCGCGTCTCTCACAGAGAGCGGTTTATTAAGGATAAAGACTCAACAAAACGAAGCAACAAAAAAGGCTATATTAAAAACATAGCCTTTTCATTATTGAGATCATACAAAAAACAACGCGCTTACCCTAAGTTATTCTCCGCACTCTTACTCTACATAATTCATGCTACAACTAGGCGACAAGTGAATGAGTCGCTAAGAGCATACATCAGTATGTGACTTGTGCGAATGAACCTAATCAACAACGTTGCAACTTGAAGTATGACGAGCAAGCTCGAATATTAGTGTTCACGAGTCTGATGGAACTCAACATCAGGATAACGCTCACGTGTTAAATTCAAGTTGACCATCGTTGGTGCGATATAAGTTAAGTTATCGCCACCATCAAGTGCCAAGTTTTGTTCATTTTTACGTTTAAACTCTTCGAGTTTTTTCTCGTTATTACATTCAACCCAGCGTGCTGTTGAAACGTTAACGGATTCATAAATCGCTTCAACGTTATATTCACTCTTAAGTCTTGCAACAACCACATCAAACTGAAGTACACCCACAGCACCTACGATTAAATCGTTATTTGCCAGTGGTCTAAAGACCTGTACAGCGCCCTCTTCTGATAACTGTACCAACCCTTTAAGTAACTGTTTCTGTTTTAATGGATCACGTAAACGAATGCGGCGGAATAACTCAGGCGCAAAGTTTGGAATACCGGTAAACTTCAGGATCTCGCCTTGAGTAAAGGTATCACCAATTTGAATTGTACCGTGGTTATGAAGACCGATAATATCCCCAGGATATGCATGTTCAACGTGAGAACGATCGCCGGCCATAAAGGTTAATGCATCAGAAATCACCACATCTTTTTTAATTCGAACTTGGTGTAACTTCATACCTTTATCATACATACCGGATACAACACGTAGGAATGCAACACGGTCGCGGTGTTTAGGATCCATATTAGCCTGGATCTTAAAGACGAAACCGGTGAACGTTTCTTCAGAAGCGGTAACTTCACGCATATCTGTTTGGCGAGGCATTGGTGCTGGAGCCCATTTTACAAGGCCATCAAGCATATGGTTAACACCAAAGTTACCTAATGCAGTACCAAAGAACACTGGGGTTAATTCGCCAGCTAAAAATGCCTCATGATCAAATTCATGGGAGGCACCTAATACTAACTCTAATTCATCACGTAGTTGGCTTGCTAAATCATCACCAATAGCTTCATCGAGCTCTGGGTTATCTAGTCCTTTGATAACGCGAGAATTTTGAATAGTATGGCCTTGACCTGTTTGATAAAGATAAGTTTCATCTTTCAGAATGTGATAAACCCCTTTGAAGAGTTTTCCGCAACCAATAGGCCAAGTAACAGGGCTACACGCAATTTTTAATTCTGTTTCAACTTCATCCATGAGTTCCATTGGATCACGAATATCACGGTCAAGTTTATTCATAAAAGTCAGAATTGGAGTATCACGTAAACGTGTGACTTCCATTAACTTACGAGTACGATCTTCAACCCCTTTAGAGGAGTCAATGACCATTAAACAGCAGTCAACTGCGGTTAAAGTACGATAAGTATCTTCAGAGAAATCTTCGTGCCCTGGGGTATCTAATAAGTTAACTAGGCAATCGGCATAAGGGAACTGCATGACTGAGGTTGTAATAGAAATACCACGTTGTTTCTCCATTTCCATCCAGTCAGACTTTGCATGCTGATTTGAACCACGACCTTTTACGGTTCCTGCACGTTGGATTGCTTGTCCGAATAACAACACTTTTTCAGTGATGGTTGTTTTACCCGCATCGGGGTGGGAAATAATGGCAAAAGTTCTACGACGAGCAACTTCTTGCTGAAAAATAGGATTAGACATCAATGGTGATCTTCTGGTTGATAGACGAGAGAATGTAAGACACTGATATATTGCTATAAGTAATAATTAAAGTGACTATAAAGACATTCAACCCGTAAGTTAATCTTAATTGGCGCTTATTTTCGCCTATCTTGTCTGTATAAACAATCAATGGTTACTATTTTATCTACTTGAGCGGGTGATGCCTAGTGATTGTGATAATTAATAATATAAACCACAATGCTTTTATCGATAACACAGACAAATACCACAAAGGCACTAACAGGAAAGCCAATGTAAAACGCTAAATTATTAAATCGTAAGAATGAAACAAATCGTAAGAATGAAACTATTTTTATAGTGTCAAAAGGTGAACTAAAAATGAAAGCTAAAATAGTAAATAGTCTCTCATTGATTTTAATATCACCTACTTAATAGAAATGTGCTTTTATTTAAAACAGAAGTAAATGGATACTTTATTTATAAAAATATTTAGCTTTCTTAACATCGTGATAATAACTTAGATAAAAAATAAAAACATGACAAAAGTGAAATTAACTTGATTAATTTACATTAAGTAAAAATAAAGATAAATTTCAAATAAAAATAATGAAAAAATGAAATTTTCAGTCTTTAAATAAAATAAAAAACGCCTAATAGAAGGCGTTTTAAATTTAACTTAAATAAAGATTTAATTAGAAAGAAATAGGATAAGCCATGATAATCGCATCTTCATTTCCCGTCTTTGTTGGGTAATAGTTTTTGCGTTTTGAAACAAAATTAAATCCTATAGATTCATAGAGATTGAACGCTTTTTCATTAGATTCTCGCACCTCTAACCACAAGGTGGTGATATTTTTTTTCTCAAGTGTTTCAATCAGTTCCAATAAGAGTGCTTTACCGTAACCTTTTCCCTGATAATCAGGATGGATTGCGATATTAAAAAGTGTAGCCTCATCTAATATTAATTGCGTAATTGCAAAACCTACAATAATATTATCAATGCAAATTTTCAGATTAAAATAATGACTACCTTGGTTACTATAAAATGTTTCTTCACTCCAAGGGAATGAATGACTTAATTTTTCAATTTCCCATGCTAGAGGTAAATCAGCAGGGTTTAAGAGTGAAATGGTCTTCATATTGATAGATTTGTTTCCAAAGATCGCGTTTTGCATCAGCATCAAAATATAACTGATGTAATGAAGGGCTTCTCAGAGAAGTATATTCAGAGGGAAGTATGAGATCAGTGCCTAATAACCAACAGGGAAGATCAAATGATTCTGTGAGCATGCTCACATCATCTGTTGTAATACAATAGATTTCGTCTTTATCTATCCCCATGGCGCTAAAAATATCAGAGAAAAGCCCGTTATTTAGATCAACGGTATCATCAGTAATGATAAGTAAACGTGTTGTATCCGGAAATTGAACAGAATGCTCGCCTTTTAACACAGCAGGCTTACGAAGTACCCACTGACGAATTCCAAGTTGGGATAACATTCTGTCTTTACGGCTCATTATGCTTACCTATCAAGTGTAGAACAACGGTACATAGTATCAGAGGGCATAAACTACGCCAATAAATAGCGTCGGTTTCTTTATATCTGATATCATGCGTCTCATGTTTTTTAAGGAGTAATAATCATAATGTCCTCACTGTCCCCTGCTAGCGAAGTTATTCTTCGTCACCTAGATCATTTCGCAGACAGGCATGTACTTATTGCAGGTGATCTTCAAGATACTTTTGCAGCACAAATTCAGGCGAAAAGTGTCAGAGCATATACCAACCAATATCACCAGTGGCTACCATTACTAAAATCAATGGGTGATAACGCACTCTTCGGTTTAGTTGCCGATCAATCCTTTGTGAAATATTGTAATACCTTAATCTATTTTTGGCCTAAAAATAAAAACGAAGCCACTTTCCAACTGCGTAGCCTTTGCTCTAACTTACAAGTGGGTACTGAAATTTTTATTGTCGGTGAAAACCGTAGTGGTGTTAAAAGTGCCACAGAATTAATGAATGGTATTGCTAAACTTAAAAAAATAGATTCTGCACGCCGTTGTAGCTTATTTTTTGGCACTCAAACATATCAAACACTATTTGACCGTAATAACTGGTGGCAAACTTATCGCCATGACGACCTTACTATAATGGCATTACCGGGTGTATTTAGCCAAAATGCATTAGATGAAGGTAGCCGTTTATTACTCTCCACTTTTGATGATGCAATGGTTGGGGATTTACTGGATATGGCATGTGGTTGTGGTGTTCTCGCCACTGTACTTGGCAAGAAAAACCCAATGTTGAAACTCACACTGTGTGATGTAAATGCTGCTGCTATTTCTTCTAGTATCGCCACCTTAAACGTAAATGAATTAGAAGGTCGAGTAATTGCGAGTAATGTCTATTCCGCAGTTGAAGAAACTTATGATTGGATAATATCAAACCCACCTTTCCATGATGGTTTAGGTACTAGCTATGAAGCGGCTGAAGATATTATTCGCCTTGCACCAAATTACCTGAAAAAAGGCGGTAAATTACGCATTGTAGCGAATTCGTTTATCCCTTATCCAGATATACTGGATCATGTATTTGGCTCTCATGAAGTTCTTGCATCAACAGGTAAATTCAAAGTTTACCAAGCAACCAAGAAAGACTAATCACAAGCCCTGTTATTTATAACAGGGTTTTATTTTTCATCACCAAGATATTTTATTGATAAAAAATAATTGACGCCAAAAATAATTGGCATAAAATTCGCTTCCTGTCTGAATGCGAGAGTGGCGGAATTGGTAGACGCGCTAGCTTCAGGTGTTAGTGTCCTTACGGACGTGGGGGTTCAAGTCCCCCTTTTCGCACCAAACAGACAAGATTAATTGAGTAAGACTGCGAGGATGGCGGAATTGGTAGACGCGCTAGCTTCAGGTGTTAGTGTTCTTACGGACGTGGGGGTTCAAGTCCCCCTCTTCGCACCACTCAATAACCGTTCTTTTCTCCTGTAATAACACCCTTTTCGATTACACACTGAATACCTTATTCTCTATCCATGATACGTGGCTAAAAGTGTCATCAAACTGTAGGTTAATACAACGCCCGCGGGGATCATTACCCACATCTGTAATTTCTTATGGAACAGCATCAAGGTTGATAACAGCATTGAAACCACTAAAACCAGCGTAAAGGCGGATGTGCCTACAATGGAATGCGTAATCACTGTTAGTAAAGAAGAAACGGCCAACATTTCCCATAAACTAATGCGAGATGTCCAAGGTGTCGCTGAAGAGATGCGTGTTGGTTTAGCCATAACATCCACCATTAATGATAATGATTTTCATTATTATATATAACAACTATACTAAATCAACTTAAATAAAGAAAAGAATTATTTTATATCCTTATTTTTTAAAGGGTTATATATCTTTTTTAGTACAAGAAATAAAAATGCCTTATCATTTTTTCACGATAAGGCATTTTATTATGTTGTTATTGTGGTCAATAAACGAAATTAAGCGTTATTTGGCTCGATAAAATGAAAGACCAAATGAATATCTTCTGGCTCTCTTTCATAAAGTTCAGGATCAGGAATATCAATTAAACGACACCCTAAATGCTGATAAAAATTTACGCTATTTTCAGAAGGTGTTGATGAAATATATAATCCACCAGCGCCTTTTTTCTTCGCATATTCCACACAATAATCAAATAATATTCGCGCTAAACCTTGCCCACGTTGCTGGTGGCTAACATGTAAAAAAGAGAGTTGAAGTAAAGTGCCATTTTGACCCCGTTTTTGCGGATCAACACTCGCTGCTGCAACCAGTTGACCGTTTTTAAAAACGCCCCAGAAAGGCGCTCCTCGATCAAAGCTTTCGAGTAAAACAGGAGTATAATGTTCAGCTTCACCTTCTGGCCAACCTTTCATATCAAAGCGTTGCTCTGATAAAAGCAATGTTCCTTCTTTTAAAACATATAGCTTTTCAATAAGCTCAGTTCTATCAATTTCCCATACCAGCGGAATTTCATTTCGTGTTAATTGACGAATATTATTTTTCATTATTAAAGATTAACCTGTTCTGATGATGATTCACTTTTTTCTAATGCGTGGTAAGCCACCGCACAGAATAAGGAATTCAACCGTTTCATATCACCGAGCAAACTGGTATGCAGAGAACTGGTTTCAATACTTTGCATATTATGCAAATGAAGACGTTCTACATGAGCAAACGAGTAACGCTGGTTGAGTAAACGGAAACGATGTTTTGCTCGACGTAATTTGCGAGCATGCTCCATGTTGCCGGAAACAAATACCGACATCGCCAGATTCAGATTACTTTGCAGACGCTCAAGGAGTGTCTGTAATTCACGACGTCCTTCCTCCGATAAAAATAAGTGGTGATTTAAACCTTTACTTACCACTTCAGCCGACATACGCGCAATGATAGCGGATGATTGTTGTAAATTCATCGCTGTATCAATAATTTCAGCCCAACGTCGGGAATCTTCCGTCCCTAGATCATGCTGTTGAATTTGTGCCATATACAATTTAATACTGCTGTGGAGTAATTCCACCTCTTCTTCTAACTGGCTAATTTCCCTTTTTTGCTGACGATCACCTTCCATTAACGCAGTAAAACGTTGCAGCATTTGTTCTATAACATCACCTAATCGTAGTGATTCTCTCACCGCATTAGCAATAGCCAATGAAGGCGTATCAATAGCAGATTGATCTAAATAACGCGGCGCCATTTCAGAGTCAGTCGTCGGTAATTCTGGAATAAGTCGCTGACATAATTTCGCCATTATGCCAACAAAAGGGATCATCAAAATACAGCGAGCCAGATTATAAATAACATGAAAATAGATAACGACTTCAGCTGGTGAAAATCCATATTGCTGGATTTTATTTGCAATTATGGTTATCCAAGGTAAAACCAATAATGCACCAATTAATTTAAAAAAGAGGCTTCCTAATACAACTTGGCGTGAAACAACACTTTGCCCTCGACTACTCATTAACGCGAGTAGGCCACTACCAATATTAGAACCAATCACAATGCATAAGCTGATATACAAAGGCATTAGCCCTGTTGCACTTAGTGTCGCTGTTAATAACACGGCCGCAAGGCTTGAGTAGCTCACCATCGCAAATAAAGCACCCACGAGCAGTGCTAAAACGGTATCTCCACTTAATGAAGTAAAGATAGCTTGCACTGCACTAGCATGAGTAATTGGCTCTGCAGAAGTGACTATTAATTGCAAGGCTAAAATAATTAAGCCAAGGCCAATTCCTACTCGCCCTAATTGCCCGACGCGCTCTTTTTTACGGCTTAAAAAAGTGATCACCCCGACAAGAATAAGTAGTGGAGATAACCAAGAGAGATCAAAAGTCAGCACACGCGCCATAAGTGCAGTACCTACATCGGCACCTAGCATAATAACAAGTGCTGGTGTAATCGAAATTAGTCCTTGTGTCACAAAAGAGATAACCAAAAGTGCCGTCGCATTACTGCTTTGGACTAATGCTGTTACTCCCACACCTGCGAGAAAGGCGTTGGATTTTTTATTAATACTTTTACCTAAAATTCGGCGCAAATCAGAGCCAAAAACACGCATAATGCCTGTACGAACAATATGTGTTCCCCAGACAAGAAGCGCGACTGATGAGAGTAAATGAAGCAGTGTCAGCATAGAAATAATAACCTTATTTTTATCGTTGTTTGTTTGACTCTGTTCTCCTTCAATCTCATAAAAAAGAGAAAGACCACGAGCAGATAATCTATCTGAGAAAAGATTTTTACGGGTAATGCCCTTAATAACGTAGAGCGTTATTAGACAAAAAGATATTGCAACTAAAGTACAATAATCAATGGAGAAGTTGAGAATATTACATGGATTAATTTGTCAATTCTGTTAATTATAACAGGAAATATGTAATTTTCAAAATCAACCTATAAATAACCCATTGATTTATTATCACTTTATTTAAATGATCTCAATTTTTCATAAAAAAACGCGACCAGAGGGTATCTCTCTAAGTCGCGCGAAAATACAACAAGTTAGTAAGGCAATTCGACTACAAGTTCAGACAGACTATAAATTCAACTGGAATTTACTTCAGACCCATCGCATCACGCATAGTGAAAAATAAGTCGGTTTGGTCAGTTAACCCAACGACATTCGCAGCATGTGGACCATAAGCGGCAACACGTAGCTGAGCCCCTGTATGTTCTTGGGATCCTTCTTCTGCGTTACCATAGTTCACGACCATAACTGCGCCATCTTTGGTAATAAGTGCTTGTGTTAATCCGCTTGATTTCACATCCGCCTCAATAATTTGACTTGAATGAGCATGGTCAGCAGTTACGATAATCAGTGTGTCGCCGTTTTGTTTAGCAAAATCTAAGCCGATTTGTACGGCTTCATCTAACGCAACCGTTTCACCAATTTGTCCGCAAGGATTCGCATTATGATCTTGCTTATCAATAGAGGCACTTTCGACTTGTAAGAAGAATCCATTTTCATTGGTCTTCAGTAAGTCAATTGCTTTTTTGGTCATTTGTGCCAGTGTTGGCGCATTTGGATCGAGTTTAGAATTAGGTTTGCACTCTAAAGGTGGATTATTCAAATTACCATGATACGTCGCTTTAGGTCCTTCCCAAGCCACGGCCATATTACCTTCGTGGAATAAACCAAGAACAGGTTTATCTTGATTTGCAAGCGTAATTGCATCTAATGATTTGGCATCCTTCACGATTTGATAACCACGCTCAATCGCTTGTTGCTCTAACGTTTTACCTTTATATTCACCCGCAGCTGCAGTTTGAGCAAAACTTTTCGCACCGCCCCCTAATGTCACATCGGCACGAGTGACTAATAGTTGTTCAGAGATAGAACCTCTACCACCATTTTCTAATGCATTAGTTGAACATTTTTCTAAAGTTTCAACAGGGCCATAGCATTTGCGACCTGTTACATGAGAGTACAGTGCCGCCGGTGTTGCATCTTGAATTTCTGATGTTGTCACATTACCTGTTGCCTTTCCATTGGCTTTTGCTAATTCCAAAATAGTTTGGTGATCCTTACCAAACACATCAATCCCTAATGCACCATTATACGTTTTCACACCCGAAGCCCATGCTGTCGCGGAAGCTGCAGAGTCTGTTACATAGTTAGGTTTTTGGGTTTTTCTATCTAAAGCATAGTGTGTGTATTGACCTGTAATAGGTAAGGCATCGATACCTTTAAAGAAGCCACCAGCACCTTCAGCATAGTTACGTGCAACAGTGATTTCAGAATCCCCCATACCATCACCAATAAAGAGGATCACATTTTTTGCTTGGTTATTATGTAAAGCTGCTTTTAATGCCTCAGTTTGATCTTGAGTCATACGGCGAGCACCGCCAAATTCCGTGATATTACCTTTTGCTGCACGATCTTGTGCCAAAATTGCATCAGCAGCAACGGGAGCTGCAAAAGAAGAGAAACTCGCGCCAGCCAATAGTGTTGTTACAATAACGGATAAAATAGAACGTTGGTAACGATGAGACATAGCTTTTTCCTTGCACTCTAAAGTAAAAAAAACAGGGTTAATGTTTTAAGTCAGGAAAAGCTTACGGCAGTTAAATGACAGAGAAATGAAGAGTAAAAGCGATTTCGATGACAGCTTTATGACATGTTGATGACAAACAAAGCTTATATCACTAATACGGATATAAGCTTCTGTTGTATTAAAACATATTGTTAAAACACGATAGGAAAACGAGAGCTTAAGCTAGTCATTCTCTTGGGTTAATGCTTTCGCCCCCAAATACAGGGTTTCACACCAAGAAATATAATCATGCCCACTAGCCATTTCGAGTGTTTTAACAGGATAACCTTTTTGCTCTAAAACCTGTTTAAGATGACGATTATTATTTAGAATTCCGCCCTTATCACCACGGCTTTCAAATAATCCCGCCTCTAAGAAAAACTGTAATGGCTTTTTATCTGCTTGTTCAAATTGGCGAATAAGCCATTCAGGCTCTTCATTTTCAGGTGCCCACCAATAAGAGCCAGACATACTCAACACTTTACCAAAGCGATCAGGGCGATTAAATGCGACCCATGAAGAAGCTAATCCACCATAACTCGAACCCGCGACAATGGTTTCTTCTCCTGATACCTGAATACCTTGCTCTTTTTCTAGCCAAACAAAGAGTTCATCTGCCAAGAAGCGGTAAAAATCAGGATTCGGCGGTAATTCAACACTACGACGATCACTATCAATGCTATCAACAAATAAGATCATCATCGGAGCCAATTTACCTTCTTCGATCTGTTTATCAAAAAACCGATCAATACCATATTGGCGACGGTAAGTTTGCCCATCAAATAATACGAGCAATCGAGGTGTTTCCATTTTTTGGGCTGGCAGATAAAGTGCAATTTCACGATCATTATTTAAGATCTCACTGTGAAAACGTACAATTTTTGTCTTGCCTTTCATTGTTCTATCAAGAATATCGGGTAATTGGCATTCACGTTGACTGTCTAATGACAATAAAGAAAAGTGATTATAGATATCCTCAGATTGACTTGGGGAATTTTGAGAATTCAGCGGATCGGCCTGTGCTGTGGTTAAAATAGCGCGACGTTGCTCAAATGGCTCTGAATTTTCAATAACGGGTACATCAGGTGCTAATTTATATTGCATTAATGTATCGTTAGGCACGATATAACTACGATACCAAATATCACTATTGGCTAAATGGGTTAATGGATCGTGATTACCCTCGGGTGATCCTAATAAATAAACATTCTTTTTAGCACCTTGCCATAAAAAAGTTACTCGCTTTTTATCATTATCATAAGGCTCAATCAGAGGAGCCCCTTCTTGGCGTATTTGTTGCCAAAATGCCTGAATATTTTTTTGATCAAGTTGTTTAGCGAGAGTTTGTAAACGAGGGCTAGTTAGTGCAATACCCGCATCTTTATCTAAAGGCTGATAAGGTTGTGTTGTCAGTGTGAGTTGCCATGTTTTTCCCATTTCACCTTGAGCAACTAATTGATAGCTCGCCGTTTCAGGCAGTAAAAAGCGTACTTTTTGCTGCCCATCAGAAGGAATATCTTTTAATAAACTACGAACATGAGTGCCATCTTGTTTCTCTAACCGTAGATTTTGTATTCCTTTTACGTTTAATTCAACATAACGCTCGCGATCTAAATGAGTAGCAAAACACACTGTATTGTTATCAAACTGGCCTGTTATTTCATTACCTTCTGTTACAGATAAACAATTAGCAAAACTAGGAAAGGATGCCATTAGTGCACATATCATCAGAGAAATTCTCACTATATTATTCTCGTTATAAACTATTGTGAGAAACAATAGTAATGATAATTGTTATCAATTCAATTAAATAATTCAAATAAAGATGGCTATTATAAGAGTTATAAAATAGAAGGAATGATATTTACACGAGAACAACTAAGATTTAATTTTTATCCTAAAGATAATCTTGCAATGAAATATAACTTAATGTTTTATACTGCCAAAGAAGAAGAGAAGAATCATCCGAGTCGAATTTTGCGTAATTTTGCGTTAACACCTTTTACGCTGGTAGGAGATGCGGTTCTTCTCCCTCTAGTGATCATTGCAACGCCTGTAATTCTACTTAATGGACCTATTGGTGTGCCAATTTCAAATTAGCAGTTGTTAGCTTACGGCAAATAGAAACCCAATTTAGAAGTTTATTCATATCATTGGGTTTCTATTCTAGCTTAATTAAATTAACGCTCTTCTAGTGGATAACTACGGAAACTCCATAATCCTAGTGCTTTTAAGCCATCACGATAAATACCTTGTATATCTGATTTACTGGCTTTTTGTAATTCCGCTAATGGCTTATCAGGTGCCACAACCGTTAGGTAAGAGATATCACTTGGGCCACTTTGCCAACTCGCGATAGTGAAAATCGCATCAGCACGACGAACATGACTACCAGAGCTAATAATAACGGCTGTTTTAATACGATGTTTGGTTAGTGCATAACGACTAAATAACGCATTTTCGACAGTGGTACGTGCGTAGTTTTCTTGGAAAATACGTTCAGCTGGAATACCGTTTTTCACCAGCCAATCCGCCATTAATTTACCTTCAGTTTGATGCGCTTTAGGTACACCTCCCGTAACAACAATCATGGCATCCGGTAACTGTTTAGCCACTTCTAAGGTTTTATTTAAGCGCTCAATTAAAATTTTATTCATTGTACCATCTGGGTTTAACGCATAGCCCAATGTCACAATCGCGTTGTTATCTTTGGTTTTCTTCAGTTTCGCTAAATCAGCAGGGGTTAATTTATCACTTAACGGCATTTTGCTGACACGATCGACCTCGGCAAAGAAACGTTTAAGTTCATCCGCTTTCGCTGGATTTAATGATTTCAATTTAGTGAAATAAGCTTCACTTTCTTTATCTTTACCTTCAAAACGAGTCCACGACGTCACATAAATTAACGCATCAATATCGTCTGGGGCTACTTCTAAAATCTGTTTATAAATAGTCACCGCACGAGGAACATCATTGTTATAAATATAAGCACTCGCAGTACTAAACAGCAAATCTAAACGATAAGGCTCTAGCTTATAAGCTTGTTGCAGTTTTTGCGCCACAATTTCCATATTGGATGGCAGTTTTCCCGTAAACCCAGCATCAGAAACACGCGCTGGTGACTTAAAGGCATCTAATGCATCTTGGATCAAACTATCCACCGTTTGGCGCTGAGAAACATACTGTTGATAGCTATTATCTGGTTGATGAACTTTTTGATAAGCCAATGCATTTGATGAAACGGTAAAACCTAAGGTAGCAATCGCTAACGAAATGACTGTTTTCTTGATATGAAGTGAAACACGGGAAGGTTGCGCCATTATCTTGTCCTTTACGAAAAATAGTCTGCTTCTTCACTTGAGCAAATGAAGATAGAGAGTTTGACTCCTCACACCTAATGGTAAAAGAAATACACACTGATAAATCTATACCGGATATTTATAATAGAGATCTCCGCATTAATTTTCAGTAACCTTTCTCACCTTATTGAAAAAATAGCATTATTACGTAAATAGCTTATTTAACAGCTTTCTTTATATGTTTTTATCTTTTAGCGAAAAACGCCGTAAACCCTCGCCCAATGCGGGCGAGGATATAAGGCGAAAAGCCCGCAGGGCTTTAAAGATCAAT